>CAYMSO010000001.1:0-155764 GCA_964393185.1 uncultured Candidatus Saccharibacteria bacterium
AGGTTAAGTAAACTTTTAAGAGAGTATCTCAACTGACATTTTTGGGACGGTATCTTTGTACGGAGAGGACAGGATTCGAACCTGCGGTCCCGAAACCGGAACACACCCTTTCCAGGGGTGCCAATTAAACCACTCTTGCACCTCTCCATTTCTTTAAAACACTTCCCGTTACATTTCACTCCACATGACTAAGATAGTGTAAATTCGTTTTACTCATTAACACAATCTGGAGCTTGCACCCCTCTTTATAAATAGTCTATTTCCCAACTATGTCTTGCTTCTCAGACTCAATCTTCTAGACTCACCGATAATCTAATTTTCAAGAATCTTTTTAATTCGCACCTATAACTATTTAAATGAAGTGGCAATAGATTATAGCAAGCATTGTTTTAAAGTACTAAGTAAATTTTGACAATGTTTCTGATCTTTTTTGGAAAAGTTCGTAAAGCAGATTTAGATTTGTCACTATATTGTAGCAGCATTCTCTTGGATATGATATAATTAGCCCATGAATAAAAATCAAAACGCTGGTTGTGTTTTCAGAATGCTTATGCCAGTTATAGCTACTGGTATTTTAGCAAGTTCAATAATTGGACATATCAGAAATGATAGATTAAATCAAGAAGACTACCAAAAAACATTAGATAAGCTAATTCGTGGCGAAGGAGGGTCAGCGGCACTTATTCATTTACTGCAACCCAACACCTTAGATGCAATTTTAAAAGATGGTGAAATAAACTTCAAGTGGACAGCAAAAAATAAAGAAGGCGAAATTGTTGAAATAGAAATTAAAACAGATTCTCAAAAGAAGGATTTGATTGGTGGAATAACATATTTTAATGGCGAACAAATAGTCAACATTGATTTAGAAGACGAGGACTTTACAGAAGAGCTAGGTGAAATATTTGCTTTAGAAAACTTTGAGACTTTAACTTTAGTTGATTACACAGTAGACATACGTTTAGACAAAGGACCAAATGGAACACTTGTTTTAGGGGATTACGAATTTTCTCAAACAAATTGTACCATTGAATACCAGATTTACGACCAAAATAATTATAGCTTCGATCCAGTGGTAACCAAAGGGATCAAACAAATACTACTTACTTCAGTTGATGAAAAAGGGAATAAATTTATTGCACTTGAATCATGGGATAATTTTCTTAATCCCAAATCACCATATCATTATATAAACATATTTGTTCCAGAAATGAAACCTGTTACTGTAAGAGTTGATGTTATTTCTCCTGACGCTGAAATTCGATTTCAATACGATGAGCTAGAAAAGGAATTAACAGATTTCTGTAACGAACAGTTAGTAGACTAGTTTGGCAAATCCCAACTTATACACTATTTTTAACAATTACTATCTTTCTCTTTAATCAAAAAGTTACCTAACTGTTATGCATCTTATGCTACAATTTTCTTGCAATGGAAGAGATAATAGAGGTTAAAAATCTGATAAAAACATACAAAAGTTTTACAGCAGTAGACAATATAAGCTTCGAAGTGTACAAAGGGGAAATCTTTGGTCTACTAGGACCTAATGGTGCAGGCAAAACAACTACTCTAGAGATCATAGAAACTATAAAGCAACCAACTTCGGGTGAAGTTTTAGTAGGCAATTATTCGATCAAGAATCAAAAAGATAAAATAAAGCAAATTATTGGTATTCAGCTTCAGCAATCGGGATTTTACCCAGGGTTAACATTGGAACAAATTTTGACTCTTTTTGCAGATATATATAATATTGATATATCAGCTATTGAGTTGCTCGAAAAATTTAATCTTGTGGATAAAAAGAATTCATTTTATAAAAACCTTTCGGGCGGACAGAAACAAAGATTTTCTTTATGCACAACACTTATTAACAATCCTAAAGTTATCTTTCTAGATGAACCAACTACTGGGTTGGATCCATTATCGAGAAGAAATTTGTGGAACCTGATAAAACAAATTCGAAAAAACGGAGTTACAGTTGTATTAACAACCCACTACATGGACGAAGCGGAAGAGTTATGCGATCGAGTTGCAATTATAGATAAAGGCAAAATTAAAAAGATTGATACACCAGAAAATTTAATTATTGATTTGGTAAAAAAAGGTTTCAAGCGTGCAAGAAAATTGAATGATGCTAATCTTGAAGACGTATTTTTAGATTTAACAGGTCATGCGTTTGAGAATTAAGCCAACCAATTACAAATATAATTCTACTTTTGCAATCGCAAAAGCAAGCATAACATCAATATTACAAAACCCTTTAAATATTGTATTGGGAATCTTATTTCCAGTTGCATTTATACTTGCCTTTGGTTTTTTTGATAGCAACTATGTTTCTGTAAAGCTCGTTTTGCTAGATGAATCCAGTACAGATAATTTTATTTATGAAGAATTGAAGAATTCTTCTGTATTAGAAATATATAGAGAAGATCAAGTAGAAAATCTTGACGACATGTTCAAAAAAGGTCGTGTGGATGCTCTTTTAACAATAGTGGAATTCAAGGAAGATAAGATAGTTGCTAGTCTACAAACTACAGCTGCGCAGCCACAGAATGGAATAGTTATACAAAAAATTTTGGAAGGAATAATAGACAAGAAAAATATAGAGATTTTAAAAAGTGAATCAAACATTGATGTTGCACCTATCCAATTGACTACAAGAGAAGTAAAGGCAAGAGAATACAAAAGTATAGACTTTATTCTACCAGGCCAACTGGGGTTCTCACTGCTTAGCACAGGAGTTTTTGGAACTGCATTTTTATTTCTAAACTTAAGACAAAATCTGGTTTTAAAAAGATTTTATGCAACACCTTTAAATAAATTAACAATTATTTTAGGAGAAACAATAGCAAGACTATTATTTTCTGGATTACAAATCTTAATTATAATTTTGTTAGGTGTTGTCATTTTTGATTTTACTTTGGTAAATGGAGTTGCAACCCTTATAGAAATTCTCGTATTGTGCTTTCTAAGCTTAATAGTATTTCTAGGATTTGGTTTTGTTGTTTCCAATCTTGCCAGCGACGAAAAGACTTTGCCTCCATTGACTAATATTATTACATTGCCTCAACTAGTTTTGTCGGGCACTTTTTTCCCGCTTGATTATTTTCCAGAATGGGTACAATTATTGAGTAAACTAATACCTCTAACTTATCTAAATGAGGCTCTTAGAAAAGTTTCTTTTGATGGAGTGCGTATCTGGGAGTTGCAAACAGAAATCTCTGCGCTCATATTTGCTATAGTAATTACTTACTTAGTAGCTTTAAAGATTTTTAAGTGGACTGAGTAATTAGTTTGTAAATATTACTCTAGGGGATTTATTTTTCTAAAGAAAAATAAATCCCCTAGTTAAAACTATTGCTTGAGACTACTTCTTAGTAACGAACACATTTGCCTTCAACATTTCTACCTCATCGATAGTAGTACTACCTTCATTATTAATTTTTAATTTACCCGATACTTGATCTACTACTATCAAAAACTTAAGTTTACCAGCTTTTTGTTCAAACTTAAGGGCATCTCTTGTGGCAAGTTCTATATCTAAAAAGTCGTATTCATAATCAGAACCATTATCTTCTATAATGTCACTAATCTCGTCAGATAAATCTGTTGAAATTTCCTTCCCATCAATATTTATAATAAGTTTAGTATCTTCTAAACTCATATCAACATTGTATTCAGATTCATCGATTTCTAAGGTAATTTGAGGATTTCTATTATATCGAGCCAAACTTAAATCAAAATATTGATCGTATCCTTTTATGCTTATAGGATTATTTTGTTGTTCATAACCTACGCTTATAAGGAATGATATATTATTTTTATCGAACGAATAATTATTGTAGGGCAAATTGCTCTCGGATTGCACAACATTGATTTTATTTAAGAATTCGGATCTTAATCGGTAAGTATCTTTTCCATTATTATCCAAATCAAAATCTTCCCATTGGCTTTCGGTAAACCAGTCTTTTAGAGAGTTCAAGCCGTGTGTATTCTCTAGGTACTGTAAAATAGATTCCATCCTATAATAATCTTCGTTATTCACTTTTATTTCTTCGGTTTGTTTGTATTTACCGTCTTCTAGAATGTTATATTTTTCGAATAACTGTTCTAGAATCTTTTTTTGGCTATATTCCCCAATTGTAAAAGCATTAAAAAATGGCATACAAATTGCGAGGAAAATAAATACCATGTATGTAATAGGAATTACTCTAAGATACGCTTTCTTGGAAAAAACATAAATTAAACAGACTGTAAGTATTGCTAGTCCAAGATAGATTCCCAATGTTCTAGAAACTGTGAATCCGTAGGTGTCTATTCGCAAGTAAAGCGAGTAGAAGTAAAGTCCTAGTAAAGGCAACGCACTTATGCTAAAAAATCTGATATATTTAGCAACCCATCTTGTTTCCTCTACATATTTTAATGGGAATATAACTAGTATGGCTAAAAATCCTGGAGTTAAGAAGGAAATTATAATATAAACGATCTGATTTTCGGGTAATTCTCCTTCAAACAAAAGTTTAATCTCGTAAATGTAAAGTATAATTGTATAGATAGTTACAAGAGGTATAAGTACGTAAATTCCAAAGAATTTAGAATATTTCGAAAACTTAGTGTTATCTGTACTAACTTGAAAGTTTTTTGGTATATCTCCTAAAAAGTATAATGGACTAAATAAAGAAAATAATAATATACTTAAATAGGCATAAAGTTTGGAGTCAACGTTTACTTCTAAAAGATTTTCAATTATTAACAAAGCAAAGCTTAATCCTGCAAAAAGAACAAAGGAAAAGAAATAAGTTCCAATCAATCTTTTTAAAACCTCAGTTGCAAAGTGCCACAGTTCTCTGCTCTCGTCGTTACCTCTTTTAAGAGATAAGTACGGTGCTACAAAAACTGCAATTGTTAGTATAGTTGCTACGGCAACATAGTGTGCCAATCTATATAAAGATATATCTTCATTTTCTTCTAAACCGTAAGCTATAAATCCAAATATATAGGCAAAAGAAGCCACTACGCCAAGTGCATTTGCTACTGTAATACTTGTAGCAGATAACTTATACCTTTCCGAAACAAGTTGAATTACTAAAGTCAGAATAATTCCAAAGCCCAAGCTGAGTAATAATTTTATTTCAAAGTTTATCGAATCTGGATCAGATTCCCTGGCAACTAGTATAAGGCTAATTATTGTTGAAAGAATGCTTAAGACTGCAGGAAAGGCAAACCTGGCTTTAATTTCTGGCCAGTTGAATTTTAATTTTCTCATTATTGTTTAATAGAAAAATTATATTTTAAAAAAACTTTTTGGATAATTTCTTTTAGATCTTCAAATCTAATTCTGTCCAAAGCTTCGTATGGTTTGACCCATTCAAAATTTTTTATCTCTGATGTTATTTTTGGATCCTCTGCGTTCTTCAATTCTAGCAAAAACACCGTGTTTTGTCCTTTTGAACCATATCTTTCAGGTTTACTTGGTCCATATTTAAATTCATGTACAAATTCAGTTTTTACTAAATCTTTTACCTGTACATCTACACTAATTTCCTCTTTTATTTCTCTAATTGCAGTCTCTTTTAATGTTTCTTTACCTTGAGATGCGCCACCTACAAAAGAAATATTTCCAGTTTTGGTATTTTCTACGATTAATACTTTAAGCTCTGGGTTAGTTATGTAGATTATTACAATTGTACCGAAGTAAATCATGAGTTGGTTTTGCTAATAAATTTTTCCATCCATATTTTATCGAAATATTCGTCATTCACTTTAATATCTTTTTTAAAAGTGCCTACCTGTTCAAAACCTAATTCTTTGTATATTTTTATGGCAGATTTCTGTGTTTCTATAACTGCAAGTCTCAATTTTGTAACTTCACTATTTTGCAAAACAGCTTCTATTATATTTCCTATAAGTTTTTTTGAAATTCCTTGGCCTCTGTATTCTTTTTTTACATACACATCATAGATTTCTGCAGTATGCCTATTTTTTGGCAGAAGCATGATTTCTGCAGTAACTATTCCCACAATCTGATTATTTATTTCGGCAAATCTAGCAAATTTTGATTGTTGAAGTCTATACTGCTCAGACATATTAAACCAATAGCTATCTGGCCAGAAAATCGCATCTTCCTTAGATGCGTTAAATGCATAAGGTTCTTTGTCAAAAGCTTCAAGCTTAATTTCCTTCAACTTTAAAGGTTCTATGTAGTTAATTATTTTTAAATTGTTCACTTATTTCTTTTTGTATAAATAAATATAACAAATTCTTGAATAATTTTGTTATTTATTATTTTGTTATCAATATGCAGAAGCAAATTAGTGGTGGTTTGTGTATACTTATACAGAAAGCTGTTTTCTTGTTCTATTTAGTGCTAATGGCAATTCGCAAATTGAATATTGTTTCTCTCTTGCAATGTCAAAATAAATAAAATATTCTATAAGTGTTAACACTGGTAAGAAACTAAAAAATGAGTGATAGGCGTACACACCAAATGCACCCGACTGTAGAAATAATCAATCCAAGTTCTGTACAATACGGCGCGAATTTTTTTAATTACACAAATTTACACACAAATCTAAATTATATTTTGTGTGGCACAGATGCAAACCTGATGGTTTCTCGCTTTCATAAATATGTAAATAATTTATGTATAATGTTAGACTCTATGGGATCTAACCTGTTAAGCCACGATGATTCTAATCCCCGTACACATTTGATATATTTATCTGAAACAGATGAATTTGCAAAAGATGGTTCCCAACTCAGGTTCAATTCTAAAGAGGTAGAAAATCCAAATCAAATCTCTATAGTTGCCCGGTTTTCAGCTAGTATGTATTATCAAATTAAAAATCCACTTGATTTTAAATTTCCTGGAACTTTATATCAAACTGATGATCTGAAACTAAGTCTTTTTCAAGCCTCTTCTTATTTTGTAGGTGCTGTTACTTCATATTTATATATTTACCACTATGAGAAAGAAAGTAGCTTATTACCAACTTGGTACAAAAGACTTGAGTGGTTAGGACAAGCTGAGTTTGAGAGGTATTCAAAAAAAATGGCATTCCCAGCTATTGTAGCCTTCATTGGCGATCATGTACATGAAACAACCGAGGTTCAATTCCAACTTCTTATTGACAAATATAATAAATTTATTGATGGAAAACCCTCTGATATTTTAGACTTATATAGTCAATAATTTACAAAATTATGTTCATCTCAGAAGCTGAATTAGACTACCACAATTTTGGGATATTGCTACCCTACGACGTAGAAAAAATACTAAACGAATTTTTAGAAGATTCTAGCATTGCTGGCTATAAACAAGTTCTAGTAATTACAGGTAAAGGTAATGTGGTGAGACCTTTGATTAATAAGCTACTTTCGAGGCATAAGCTTGTAGAAAAATTTAAGCAAGCTGGTTACTTTAACGGCCAAACAGGAGCTTTTGAAGTAACTTTGATTGATTAATTTATAATTCTTGAATGTTAATCGCTTTAAGTGTTCTTATAGCTTGTACAACTTCTGCAGCAAAATCGACAGGCGCCCTTATAATATTATTTTGAGAATAAGAAAACTTCTTAAAGGTATTAATATTATTTAAAACTATAGCCTTTGAATTCACATTAAACATCGAAAGTTCTTCAATAGTAATATCTCCTTTTTTACTAAACAGATTAAGTATATAATTTATTTCTTCGGGCATTAAACCGCTATACGAAATGTCGGTTAATGCAGATGCCCAAAGCTTGCTATTTGGTGAATCTCCTAAACTGGCTTTTGTATATAGCCAACATTGGTTTAAACTAGGGGCAATTTCGGTAATATAATAATCTACCTGGTAAAACTTGTTCTTTTGAGAACTTACACCTAATTTGTACTCAAAAATATTTTTAACTCCAGGAAATTCACTTAATACACCACGACTTAAAGAAAGCTGTTGCCTTATAATCGGCTCACCATCCGTAACGAATTGTGTTTTTAGCACTTCTATATGTAGCCCACGCACCCCGAAGTTTGCTCCTGATTCAATTAAAGAATCAGCTACCTCTACTAATAATCCAGTTGGGGTTGATTCTGATAAGTTAGGTAACTGATCAGTGCCAATTTTTATATAATTCATCTAATAAAAAATACAGCAATACTGTTACAAATTCCAGCAGTAATTCTATTAACTAATTTTGATATAATTAAAAAATAACAGACAAAAACTTTTGTTGGGCTGAGATTGAAAGTTTTAAAAGTATATTAGTATAAATTGTGGACAAATTTAAAAGTTTTAAAAGCAAAACAAACATGATTACTCTTGCTGAGTTTCTTAAAAAAAACGAAATTCAGTTAGATCTACAAATTACAAATATTTGCTATGAGGGTATCGAATTAATGAGTAGTAGCATAGACCCTTTACATGATCAAAACCATGTATTTAGACTATTTAAGTTACTAGATTCACTAATAAATTCTTCTTTACAGGTAAAAAAGCAAGAGATCAACTGGAATATACTTATACCTGCACTTTGTTGGCATGATACATGGAAATCTAGACGAGTGCCTACAGGTCCATTCTCTGTAATAGTAGATCAATTGTGGGATGGACTAGGTTCTATGAAACTATTTGAGCGAAGAGCAAAAGAGCTCGGTCTAAATAAAAAAACTATTGATTCAATAAAATATGTAATTCGGAAACATGCAAAAATACAATTTTTAAAAAGGAACACTATAGAAGCAAAAGTAATGAATGACATAGATAGACTGGATGAATTTAGTCCCGAGAGATCCGAATCTATAAGGCATCAAGTATTTAATCCCGAGAATATCAACCGAAGAATCTACTATATGGGTCTAGTTTACTGGCATTTATTTTTAAAGAAAAAATCTACTAAAACTTTTTATTATGATTGGTCAAAAGAAGAATTTTTAAAAATCAAAGATAAAATGATAGATATATGGATGAATGATCTAGAAAATTATAGATTAGCTTTACAAAATGAGCACACTTAAATTTTAAAATATGCTAACAGAAGACCTTAGACCCAAAAACCTAGAAGAAATGATTGGCCAACAACACTTAATAGGAAAGGGTATGCCTTTAAGAAACATGCTTGAATCAGGACAAATATCGTCTATGATTCTGTGGGGACCTCCAGGTTGTGGAAAGACCACTTTTGCAAGACTTATACCTAACTATGTAAATGCAAACTTTATTACATTTTCTGCTGTTGGTGGGAGTGTGAAGGACATTAAGGACATAGTAAAAGCAGCAAAAGACAACAAAAAAGCTTTTAACAAAGATACAGTACTATTTGTAGACGAAATACATAGATTTAACAAAGCTCAGCAAGATGCCTTTTTGCCACATGTGGAGGATGGAACAATAATTTTGGTGGGTGCGACTACGGAAAATCCAGGATTTGAAGTTAATGCTCCTCTACTTTCGAGATCTCAAGTTTTCAAATTTAACCAACTTTCGGATGACGAAATTAGGCTAACAATTACAAAAGTCTTTAAGAGTTATCCTAATCATAAATGGACTGAAGATGCTATACAGTATTTAGTAAATTTTGTAGACGGAGATGCAAGAAAGACGATAAACATAATAAAAGTAGCAAATTCTATGGCTAAAGAAATAGATGCAAAGGACTTAGAATCAATTTTGCAGAAGAAAACTGTTAAATACGACAAAAAAGGCGATGCGCACTACGATACAATTTCGGCATTCATAAAGTCTATGCGAGGAGGCCAACCTAATGCAACTTTACACTACTTAGCTAGGATGATAAATGCAGGAGAAGATCCAGTGTTTATTGCTCGTAGAATGGTAATTTTTGCATCTGAAGATATAGGAAATGCAAAGCCAAATGCTTTAGTATTGGCTGTCTCTACAATGCAAGCCTGCCAAATGATAGGGCTGCCCGAGGCAAAAATAATCTTAGCTCAGTGTGCTACTTATTTGGCAACATGTCCTAAATCTATTGCTTCTTATACCGGCATTTCGGAAGCACTTGCGGATGTCGAAGGAAAAAGCCTCGATCCCATCCCCTTACATTTAAGAAATGCACCTAACCAAGTAATGAAAGATCACGGATATGCTAAAGATCATACTAGATATCCGTGGTTAGAAGCTAAAAATGGAAATATAATTGATCAAGAATATATGCCCCAAAATTTGATTGGCAAAAAATATTATCGATTTAAAGATTTAACAGAAGATAATTATGAATAACAGGTTCAAGAACTATATAAACAATCTAGCCTTAAATATTAAAATCCAGGAATTTGATAATCATACGCGAACTTCACAAGACGCAGCCAATATTCTGAATTGCAATATTGGGCAAATTGCTAAATCTATAGTACTAATAGACAGGCAAACCGACTCCTTAGTAATAGTGATTACTAGCGGAGCAAATAGAGTTGATCTAGATAAAGTATCAAGAATACTGAAAACTACTATAGAAAAAGCGAGTAGCAAAGAGGTAAAAACCAAGTCCGGGTATGAACCAGGAGGAGTTGCCCCCATTGGATTTAAAGAACATGCAGTTATTTTGATGGATCAAGATCTGCTTTCTTTCGATAAAATCTGGCCGTCTGCAGGGACTTTAAATTCATTATTCCAAATCAAACCTAGTGAATTATTAAAAATTTCTAATGCGCAAATCGTGGATATAGCTCTGGAAAAATGATACAAAAGATTCATATCTTAAAATTACACTATAATGCATGTTCTTTAGAAGCTACGGCTATAAATTTTGCAGATATTAATTAATAATAATTTTTAATCAAAACATATGATTATAATAGGTACGATTGGTGCAACACTTACTTTAGCAGCTTTTCTGGGTAATCAATTTAATAAACTGAAAAATGATTCAGCTCTTTATGATTTATTGAATTTAATAGCCAGTATATTTTTGATTGCATATGCTATTTCGGTAAAAGGTTATCCTTTTATTGTTTTGAATACAATTTGGGGATTAGTATCTCTAAAAGATGTTTTAAAGTATATAATTGTAAAATACAATATTAAATTTCAGTAATTTGGTATTAATATCTACAATTATCTTTGCTAGTATTATTTAGTTATAGTCACTTAATGAATAATCTTTATGCGTTAATAACTGGAGGGTCTAGTGGAATAGGTTTTGAAATAGCCAGATCGTTAGGCAAAAGAGGTTATAACTTAATCTTAGTTTCTTCTAATATTGACAAACTCGTAGCGGCCAAAGATAGGTTAACAAAAGAATTTAACAATATAAGCGTGAAGGTGATAGCTAAGGACCTGTGTTTGCAAGAATCTGCAAAACAAGTATACGAACTTTTGATTACTGAAAATATAATGATAGATATTTTAGTGAACAATGCGGGCTTTGGAACTTGGGGCAAATTTGGGACTACAGATCTAGATAAGGAACTAGCTTTAGTAGATGTAAATATTAAGGCTTTGGTGCACCTTACAAAACTATTTATCAAAGATATGCTACAACGAAACGAAGGAATGATATTAAATGTAGGCTCTACTGCTGGATTTTTTCCAATTCCGGAAATGGCTAATTATGCAGCATCTAAAGCTTTTGTAAACAGTTTTACAGAAGCTATTAGGTATGAACATCAGAATACTAATTTAAAAATTACACTGTTATGCCCATCTGCTGTAGATACAGGTTTTGCACAAAGGGCAGGTATGCAGAGCTCGAGGTTATTTAGAAAGGGTAATATGCTCAGTGCAGAATTTGTTGCAGAAAAAGCTATAGATGGATTGTTTAAAAATAAATTCAAAGTTATACCAGGAAGAAAACAGAAATTACTTTTGCCATTTTTAAATCTTTTACCTAGAAAGTTTCTGTTAAAATTTCTTCATAATTCAATTCGATAACCAATTTGAAAAAAATAATTAGTAGATTCAATGCCAAAAATCTGGTAGTAAATGAGCTTAGAAAAACAATTTCTGTCGATCTAAGGTCTTTAGCCCTATTTAGAATTTGCCTCGCATTAGTTGTAATAGCCGATTTGATAGCACGACTTCCAGATTTAAAAGCTTTTTACACAGGAGAAGGTGTTTTGTCGCTTACGGAAAACGAAAAGGGAAAAATTATATTTTCGAATTATTTATCAATACATAGATTGAGCAATAATTTAGATTTTCAAATAATACTTTTTCTTTTGGCTATCTTTTTTGCGATCGGAATGCTTTTGGGCTATCGAACTAAGTTTATGATTCTAATGACATGGCTGTTAAACATCTCTCTTCAAAATCGAAATTTTTTAATACTTTCTGGTGCAGATGTTTTACTTAGAATGTCTTTATTTTGGGCACTTTTCGTTCCGTTAAATAGATATTTTTCTTTAGACTCACTTAATCAAGGTACTAAACCAAAAAATAACAGAATAGTGGAAATTGGAGGTTTGGCTCTTATTCTTCAGGTTTGCTTTGTGTATTTTTTTACAGTTATTTTAAAAAATGGAGTTGAGTGGAGAACAGAATTTACAGCTGTTTATTATGCACTAAATTTAGAAATGTTTACCACGCTACTTGGAGAAACATTATTTAAATATAAAAATTTAATGTGGTTTTTAACAATTTCTACTTATATTTTTGAGGCAATAGTAGCATTCTTAATCTTGTTTCCTATAAAAAACTGGCTATTTAGAACTACAGCCATAATATTATTATTTTTTATGCATATCGGATTTTTTAGCAGTATGCATTTGGGGATTTTCCCGTTTATTAGCATTGCTTCCACAATTGCTTTGATCCCAACAGAGGTGTGGAATATATCACAGCAAAAACTACAGAATCTTCGTTCAATTATTTACAAAAAAATTATCACTAATCGAATTAATTTAAAAATTTTCCTCAAAATCATTTATCCCGAAGGTAGAACTTATATACGTGACCATTTTTATATATTTTTGGTAATGAGCATTATTTGTTCTTTCAGTCTAATTATTGTATTTTCTTGGAATTTAAGTACAATCGATAGTGGTTATGCTTTGCCAAAACCTGCCCAAAAACTAGCAACTTTATTAAGACTAGATCAAAAATGGGATATGTTTGCACCCTTTCCTAGTAGACAAGACGGATGGTACGTGGTCGAAGCAGTCAAAGATAACCAGCAAAGACAATTTATTTTTAACTATGATATTAATCAATATACAACTTTTAGTAAGCCAGATAATATTTCAGCTACATATATTAATTCAAGATGGAGAAAATATTTAAGTAATCTAACAACAAACAGTTTTACTTATTACCGAAACGGTTATGCACAATATTTATGCGAAAGATTCAATTTGAATAAAGATATTAATTATATAGAAATCTACTTTATGGAGATTATGTCATTACCAGATTACAAAGAAGCGCCAGCTACTAAACATTTACTTTTTACATACAATTGCCCAAGATGATGAACTATCCAAAACTTGTACTTAAAAAAGATAAAGATTATCCAATCAGGCAAAAACATCACTGGATATTTTCCGGTGCAGTACAAAGTTTTCCTAAAGTGTCAGATGGAGAAATAGTTAGTGTATATAGTTCGAAACAGCAATTCTTAGGCTATGCATTCATTAATACTAAATCGCAAATTATTGGACGAATGATAGATTTTGAAAATATAGATCCCTTTGAACATATTAAAAATAAAATAGTTAACGCTTATGAGTTAAGAAAGAAATTGTTTAAAGAAGAAATAACGAATTCTTATAGACTAGTCAATTCTGAGGGAGATGGCATTTCTGGATTGACAATAGATAAATATAGTAATGCTTTAGTAATACAAATCAGCTCCCTTGGACTAGAAAGAATTAAACATAAGATAGTAGATATATTAGTTAGTGTAATAAAACCTGATATTATTTTCGAAAAATCTAATATGCCAGCAAGAAAGAATGAAGGCTTGAGTAGTTCAGAAGGAACATTGTATGAAAAGCAACCCAAATCATCCATGCAAGTTCAAATGAGGGAAAATAATATTTTGTTTAATATAGATTTGCAAAACTCACATAAGACTGGTTTTTATTTGGATCAGCGTGAGATGCGAAAACTAGTTGGCGAAATGAGTTTGGATAAAAAAGTACTTAATTGTTTTAGTTATACAGGTGGATTTTCTTTGTATGCTGCTGTGAACGGTGCGAAAGCTGTCTGCTCTATAGATATTTCGCGTGAAGTAATTGATCAAGCAAAAGAGAATTTTGATATTAATGGGTTAAAACCAAGTAGTTATGAATTCTTAACTCAAGACGTTTTTAAATATCTTAGCGAACAACAGGAGCTTAATTATGATTTTGTAATTTTAGACCCTCCGGCGTTTGCTAAGAAGAAATCTGATTACTATAACGCACTAAGAGGCTATGGTCAAATTAATAGACTTGCAATGCAGAAAATCAAACCTAAATCTTTTCTGCTAACCTGCTCTTGTTCTTATCATGTAGACGAAGAAAGTTTTAAGCAAGTTATATCTAAGTCTGCACATGAAGCTAAGAGAAATGTGAAAATTATTTCGAGCCATAGAATAGCTTCTGATCATACAATTAATGTGTTCCATCCAGAGCTTAATTATCTAAAAAGCTTTTTGCTTTATGTTGAATGAAGCTTGATATTACTTTTGTAAAAATATATACTACTTGTGTAGTAGTAAATTTATGATTATTAAATCTCTTAGAAAAATATTTACACAAACTGAATACATTTTAGTAATGCTAATCAGTTTTTTTGTAATGCTTTTAGCATATTATTTGGCAATCGAATTTACCGGCGGCTGGAATAATTTCGTAAATTCTAATTCTAATATTTATATTTTTTTACAAATAATCTTAAGTCTAACCAATGCCATTCTGGCAGGTATTGCAATAGCAATGCTAGTATACGTATTTAAAGCAAAAAAGTCTGCCAACAATTTTAATAATGTTCAAACCTTGTTATCATTATTTTTCTCTCTTGCAACTACAGGTTGCTATGTTTGCGGTACAGTTTTATTACCGACAATAGGTATTGGTGTAAGTTTAGTAAATTTGCCATTTGGAGGTTTAGAAGTAAAAGCACTTACGATTTTATTGATGATTTATGCTATAAGAGAGTATTCAAAAATAATAACCGGGGTTTGTGATTGGAGTAAACCTACACTTTATGTTTTTAACTTAAATAATAGGTTTAACATTAAAATCAATAGTAATCATATTGCAATGATTAAAAATTTTTCTTTGATGATTGGATTTGCACTTATACTTTTACTTCTACCATCACTAAATATTAAATCAGGCCTATTGAACACAGAAAATAGAGCTTTCTGTCCATATAGTGCTAGATAATTTAGTGACATTACTTTAATATACTTATAGTTAATTAGCTTGTGTATGTTCGAAGTAACTCATACTACTAGCGAAAATGATGATTTATTACAAAAAGCTCTGACTGAACTCGAATTGTTCTGTGGATTTGAACTTCAACGTAAGCCTAGTTTGTTTATTATTAATCATTGGAATACTGTTGATAAATTGTGGTATACAAATAGTAGAAGTAATAACATATTCGGATGGATCAATGGAGATTACGTTTTCGTAGTTTCTAAAGAATTATACACTTTATCTACCAAAAACTGGTTTCCACCAAAGGCTGATACTTATTATATGTTAATAAAACATGAACTGAGCCATATTTTTTTCCAAGAAATGTCTGGTTATTATTATAAGCCCACGTGGTTATGGGAAGGATTTGCTATATTTGCTTCTGGTCAGAATACTATCAAACATAAACCAACCAAATTCATCAATTTTATTGATTGCTATAGTAAAAACACTGAGGAACTTTACAGCGAAGCAGGTTTTGCAGTTGATTGTATTATTAAGAAGTTTGGAAAAGATAAGCTTTTTTCTTTTATAAAAAGCGCTAATCTTTCAACAAATTATGTGGACCTAGAAAAGCTTTTTCGTGAAATTTTTAATGAGGAATTAAATTACGCTAACTTTAATCAATGGCTGTCTTTGAATGAATAGAATTAGAATCTACTTCTAAACTTTAGAGACTGCTATAATGTGAATGTAAATTTTATTAAATATACCATGGACGATATTCAAAATGTTATAGCTTTAATTACTTGTGGATTAGGACTCTTTGGATACTTATTTCCTAGAAAGGTTATAAAAATAGTCGGTCTCTCCATAGAAAACTGGAGTGGTTACATAGAAATTAAAGCAACATATGGTGGAGGATTCTTTGCAATGGGGCTAGCGGCAATGATTCTTAATGATGTTACAGCCTATAAAATGCTCGGGGCTTTATATCTAGGACTTGGGTTAAGTAGAATACTTACCATTGTTTTGGCTAAAAAACAGCTCGAGGTAAACAATACATTTGCTTTCTTACTTTTTGAGGTTGTAGCAGGAGCATTATTAATCTTTTGATTAGCTTAAAATATTAAGTTGATTAGAAAGTAAGTTTTTAGTTTTGCTCACATTTTAAAGAACAATTGAACTTCCATTTTTTATTTTGATTATTTCTTGTTCTAAATCATCTATTCTCTTGTGTAGATTAATATTTTCCATTAACCCTGCATAAGAGTATTTAATGTATGTGATTACCAGCATCAAGATTAAAGAAATTGTAAATACAAATAAACGCAATATTGACCCCAAAAACTTTATAAACTGTGGATAAACATTAGATTTAAATCCGGTTTCTCCTTTCTCTTCTTCATCCGAACTGATCAAATCTTCTATTTTATTTTTAATATCTCCTGGTGTTTGCCCAACTGTAGTTACAACTTTGTCTAGATTCAATAGCTGATTTCCTAATTCGGTCTTTTCGAAAACTATTTCTGTAACATCTGTGTATATTCTAGGAGTGAACAGAGTCGTGATTGCCGCAGCAAAAGAAATATAAAAAATTATAGTCAAAATTATAAATGCGCAAGTAATTATTTTTCTATAAAGAAAAAATATAGCAAATATTGCTAGTATTACTGTAAATAAAATCCAAGTTATTATCGAATACCCCAACATAAAACTAGATTGAATAAAGAATTGTAACATTTAGCTGGGAGTTGGACAAACCTGTCCAACTCCCAGCTAGTGGTAATTTTTATGTGTTTACTTAAAAAGCCTCCTTGCCAACTTATGTGTTTTTAGTCTGATATTTTCTACTAAATAATAGTAAGCTGGGAAAACAAAAATCACCATTGTTGTACTAGAAACCAAGCCAAAAATAATTGTGAATGCTAAGGATTCCCAGAATGGATCGTGTAATGCTAATGGCAGTGACCCAGCAATGGTTGTAAATGTGGTTGTTATTAAAGGTCTGAACCTCATTCTTACAGCATTTACAATCGATTCTTTTATAGAATTACCTTTTTCTCTTTCCTGATTTGCAAAATCTAAAAGCATAATCGTATTGTTTGCAACAATTCCGATTAACGCTATTACTCCGATTATCACAAAAAAGCTGATAGCATTATTTGTTGCACTAAGCCCAACAAATAATCCGAAAAAGCTAAAAGGTATGCCCATCATTATTAAGGCAGCTTTACCAAAAGAGTTAAATTGAGTAACCAGGAAGAAATACATTATTCCAAACGAAACAAGAAGAGCTACACCAGCAGAAATCACAGATCTAGTAATCTCTGTGGCAAAACCTCGATCAGTTTCGAGTGCGTTACTTTCTAGTCCTAAACTCAATAATTTATCTGAGTCAAACTCTTTTGTTACTTCCTGCTCAATTATTGCAATTGTTCTGTCGTCTGCTCCTTTTGAAAGTTTGGAAGCTACTTCTACATATCTTCTACCATTAAATTTTGCCAATACTTCTGTATTATCAATTTTTGTATCAAGTACTCTGTACTCTCCTAAATCTATGTCATTTTTAATAAAGTCAGCAATACTTTCCGAACCCTTCACGAGAGCTCCTAGATTATTTCCATATACTTGAACTTTAGATGCATATTCTTCTGTAGGTGGCCCTCCAACCTGTAGCTCCGAGACTACAATACTAGCACCTTCAATATTACTGTTTTGTACTATGGTAGAAATTGCATTTGCAAGTGCCGGAGATTTGATTTCTCTTTCATTCATTGGTACTAAATCAATCAAAACCGTAGCCACTTGGTCTCCAAAGAAGCTTCTACCTACCTGGATATATAAATATTTTTCGAATAGTTCAGCGTACTCATCTGTAACTAGCTTTTCTACTTTAGTTGCTACGGCAACCCTTTGTTCAAGGGTCAAAGTTGGATCAAAAGCAAAGTTGATTTGTATTGCATCTGAATCTTTTTGTGAAGGAAAATTTACGAATTTCAAGGTACTTGAAAAATACAAACCTATCAAAATAAGTACAATGCTGACCAAAATCACAAAGAAAGTATAAATCTTTTTAGATAAATAGAAACCAATAAACTTAGAAACTTGAGTAGCTACTTTGAGTACTAAATTTCCAAGAATATTTAAAGTTTTGTCTAGAAATCTTAGTCTTGCTTTTTTATCGTTGTCAGGAAAAATAATATAAGATAGCAATGGAATTATAGTTAAAGAGATTGTTAACGACATGATTAATGCTGTTACTACAGTTATAGGTACATCTCGAATAATATCTCCCAAAAAACCTGTAATTAGCAACATTGGTAAAAATGCCAAAATAATGGTAATTGTACCTACTACATCTGCTCTACCTATTGTTTGAATTGCTACTTTTACTGCTTCAATTCCATGTTTTCCATGCTTTTTTTGATAATCTATATTTTCTATAACAACAATGGCATCGTCTACAAGTAATCCAAGTACTAACACCAATCCAAAAAGAGAAATTGTGTTAAGCGATACACCCAAAAGATAAAGAATAATAAAAGTAGACAGCATTACTGTAGGAATAAACAGAGATATCACAACCGAGGCTCTCCAGCTAACTAAAAGCAGCAATACAATTACAACAGCAATAACTCCGTCTCGAGCATTAAGCTCTAAAGAATTAATTTGTAATTTTAAATCAGTGCCAGGATCGTAAACCGAATGGAACTCATAATCGTTAAGTTGACCCAATTTTTCTAAGTTATTAATCTCTTCGTCAATTGCATCTGTAATGTCTGTAATATTGAATTTATCGTTTGCCTTAACACCGATTAGTATTGAGTTATAAAATTTTATAGCACCCCCTTCACTTACACCTATTCTATTAAATGTCACTTGTTCCGTAGATATTTTTCCGGTTTTAGGGTTAAATACATCTTCGTATAATTCAATCACCGACACTTCAGCAATTTCATCAAGTTCTTCAAGTTCATTAGCTACCTCAAAAGCTTTAGTCTGCAATTCTAAAGTAGACTTTTCGTCAGAACTGATTGCTAGTAGTATTTCGTTCTCGCCATCTATCGAGTTTGGTTCTAAAGCAATAATCTGAGGCTCTACACCTTGCTCTAACCTTAAACTTTTCTCGAAAACATTTTTAATATCTTCTACACCAACTTCTACATCTATATCTGTTTCAAAACTCACAATAATAGAACTAAATCCTGGAAATGTTTTTGAAGCTACTGATTCTATTCCTTCTACATTTTCCAATGCCTTCTCCATAGGTTCCGTAACATTTTTATCTACATCTTCTACAGAGCCACCTGGATACTGTGTTTGAAGTATAACTGTTGGAAAAGCCAATTCTGGGAATCCCTTCCTAGGGAGTAGTGTTGTATAAGAAACTAACCCCACTATAATTATTAGGAAAAGCATAAGTAAGGTAATTCTGAATTTATAGACTGACTGCAAGCTCAGCCGCGCAATTGCGCCCACTTTGTCTGTTGACATATTTTTTTTGTGTAAATCATCTTTAATTATAAGGCGAAAGTTTGTAGGATTGCAAATCAGCTGGTAATTATGACCAGCAAGCGAGATTAAGTGTTTTAAGTTGTAAAACTTTTTTAACAAATTTAGGAAACATATAGATTTCTAAATTAAATCTTACTATGATTATCTGCTAAAATATTTTGTTTATATTAAATTTATGAAGATATATTTTGCTGGTTCGATCAGAAATTAAACATTAAACTTAATTCTATGGGTAAGATGGATCAAGAAGTGCTGTGCATAAAAACAGAAAAACTTTTTGCTAAGGGTAAGTGGCAAGGCTTACAGAAAAATGATCTTGATTATTATTATCAACTACTCCTTAACGAATCTGAATTTAAAGTTAGAGGACCATTAGAAGAAGACGATAATTATAAACAAATTATCGCCCAAATTATTTTACGCCATCAAGATAGGTATTTTTTATATAAACAAGTAAATGCTTCAGAAGCCAGATTACAACAAATGATGCCTCTTTTTTTGGGTGGCCATATAGAAAAATTTGATGCTGTAAAAGGCAAAGATTTAGTAGAGGCAGCAATAGATAGAGAACTTGACGAAGAGGTCTTTTTAAATGCAAATATAATTAAAAAAGAGTTTTTAGGTCTAATTTATATAGAAGATGGTAACTTTGTAAATCATGTGCATGTTGGTTTAGCATACGTATTTGACATTGATTCAACCGATGTAAAAATTAAAGAAACAGATGTGTTAGAAGATGTGGGATTTGTTGACAAAAAGTTCTTGCTTGAACATAAGGATAAATTAACTTACTGGTCTAGGATTATTCTAGATATTTTGGATTAATAATTTACAACTATTGTATGAAAATTGGTTTCGACATGGATGAAGTTCTAGCCAACTTTCAATCTGGATTTATAGAATTTTTCAATTCAACTTTAGGGAGGAAAGCTACCTTCGAGGATATATTTGACTACAGTTATTGCAAGGTTTTTAATATTACTCCCGAAGAAGCTGATAGACTTGTTGCCGAGTTTTATGCAACAGAGGAATTTATGAATATTTTGCCTCCTGAAAATGCATTAGATGTTTTATCACAATTACGAGATAAGCATACTCTGTATGTTGTAACTTCACGACCAGAATATATTAAAGATAAAACAATAACCTGGTTAGATGCTAATTTTCCTAAACTGTTTGCAGATATAATCCTTACAGGACAATCTTTTGGAGGTAATACTAGTAAGATAACTAAGGGAGATATTTGCAAACAATATGGTATAAGCTTATTTGTAGAAGATGCACCAGTATACGCTACTCAAATTGTTCGTACCTCTAACTCTAAAGTTTTACTTTTAGACAAGCCATGGAATAGACAGCAGCAATGCGATGATAAATTAGTAAGAATTTATTCATTAGCTGACCTATTACACCATTTAGATGAATCATAAGGAAATAATGTTTGATTCGAATGTTAATACTTTGATATGCTAAATATATATTTAATAAGCCACTATGTACTTTTTAGCATTAAATGTAGGTTCATCTACAGTAAAGTTTAAATTGGTTAAACAACCTGAAGGTAAGATCAAAGTCAGGGGAATATTTAAAAACTATGCTGAGGATTCTTTTACCTTTGAATATTTTATTGGAGATTTTAGAGAAAAGTTAAATATTAAAGAAAAGGATTATGTTTACTCCCAGGATTACCTTTTTAACTTTCTTCTACAAAAAAATTTAATAGAAGAAATTGAAGATATAAGGTGTGTGGTTCATAGAATAGTACACGGTGGTGAAGTTTTTCCAGAACCTGTAGAACTTACTGATAGTAATATTGCAAAGATAGTAAAATTTAACGACTTCGCTCCCCTACACAATCCCTTTGCTATTGAAAAAGTGAAAGATATTAAAAAGGATTATGGTTATTTAAAACAGTATGGGGTTTTTGATACTTCTTTCAATCTAGCAGTTGCAAAAGAAGATTATTTATATGGCTTACCTTTGGGTTATTACGAAAATTTAAAGGTAAGAAGATACGGATTCCATGGAATATCACATGAGTATGTATCTAAACAAATAAAAAATATCATTAAGAAAGATAATTTAAAACACATCTCCTGTCATCTTGGTTCTGGATCAAGTATATGTGCATTGCTAAATGGCAAGGTAATAGACAACAGCTTTGGTTTTACACCAAACGAAAATTTAATTATGGCTACGCGCTCTGGCGAGATTGATTATGATGCAATTATATTTATTAAGAAAAAACTAGGACTAAACGATGATGAGGTAGAAGAGCTATTAAATAAAGAGAGTGGTTTATTGGGTATTTCTGGCTATACAAACGATATGAAGCAATTGTTAGCTGATTACGATTCTAAAGAAAGAGCAAAACTCGCGGTAGATATGTATATTAATACAATTATGAAATTTATAGGTAGTTTTATAATTAAGTTGAAAGGTGTTGATTGTTTGACTTTTACAGGAGGTGTTGGTGCGGGATCAGATGCAGTACGAAAAATGATTTGCGACAATTTAGAATTTTTAGGAATAAAAATAGATAATGGCAAGAATGCCGGTAAAATAGATGTAGATATTAATCTAGATATCTCGGCAAAAAATTCCAATGCGAAAATATTTGTAATTCCAACAGACGAGGAACTGGAAATGTGTAATCAGATAAAAGATTTTATATAGCAAAGACTATCAACTTATCTATTTCTTTGTTTTTGTTGTTCCCTTCTTAGTCTTAGGCTTAAGAGATTTCTCTAATTTTTCTATATCTTCTTTTGTTGCTAAATTAGCTTGTTTTAATAATCTACTTACTGTATCAACAATATTTTTTTGTTGTTCTTTTCGATATTCATCCGCGCTGTTCATAACTTCTTTTGCAAATTTTTCACTTTCTTTTAAATTAATATCATTTTCCTTCAAGAAAGTTTTAATCTTATCTTCAGCAACTTTTGTAGGATAATATACAGAACCTATCCCAACTAAAATTGCTTTTCTTATTAGATCATTCATTAGGTTGTTTAAATAAAAAATATATAAATAATATAAATGTAATACTGAAAGTAAGCAAGAGGAAATTAACTATTTCGTACTTATAAGACAAGCGATCAACATACAAAAGAGAGAGAATTGAAGCAACTAGGCTGAATACATTCAAAATTAAAATCATCTTTACTTTAAAGTTGTAATTATTGTATTTAATATTCATCTTGTCGGATTTGGAATAAGTATCTGTATTAAGTTTTATACCATTAACTTGAACATCATGAATAAAATTTAGTGTATCTTCAGGTAAAGCAACTAGTAGATCTTTTAGACTTATCGCTCTATCGATTAGCTGTAGAGTATTTTCTTTTATTTTCTTCGGATTGAATTTATCTAACATAATTTCTTCTTCGAATGAGCTACTCATAAGGTCTAATATGTCTGTCTTGGGGTCAATCATTTGCAACATTCCATCGTAAGTCGCGAGTACCTTGGCCAACAGTACTAGAAAAAGTGGGTACTTTATGCCTACTTTTGTAGATAAAAATACTACATCTGTAAATGCCCTGGTGGGACTATATTCTTCTGCTAAAGAACTTTTATATTTCTCTAATATCAACTTTAGTTCGCTTTTTAACTTATCTTCATCTGCGTCACCTGGAGATTGGTCTAACATCAAAATACCTTCTGCCATTTGATCATATCTATTGGAGAAAAGATCTAAAATGATTTGTTTGAATATCATTAACTGGCTGTTCGTAATTGATGCAGTAATGCCAAAGTCTATAAAGGCTACTTGTTTTGGGGATTTAAGCAACACATTGGACGGATGTGGATCACCATGAATAAAGCCCTCTTTAAAAATCTGCATGGATACCACATCCGAAATTAGCTTGGTCAATTTATTTCGAACATATAATTTATTCTTATACCTAACAGTGGAGTTGCTTGTCTGAGAAAATTGAACTAATAGCTCCTTTAGTGGAACACCTTCAATATACTCTGTAACAAGAATCTTATCTGTGGTCAATTCCCTGTAAACTTTAGGGGCATAGACTTGTGGATAAGAAACAAACTTTTCGCGAAACTTTTCTAGATTTGTAGCTTCAATGCTGTAATCGACTTCTTTTAGTGTCCAAGCTTTAAATTCTTCGAAAATGTCTTCTAATTGCACAGTTTTTGCTTTAGGTATTAGATTTATTAATTTCGTTATAAAGCTCAAAATCCTCAAGTCTCTTCTTAAATCTACTTCTACACCTGGTTTTTGTATTTTTACTGCAATTTTTTGTTTTTTATAATAGCTAACATGAACCTGACCAAGAGAAGCAACCGCAACTGGAAGATGGTACATATGAGCTAAGATTTCTGTTGCTTCTGTGTCAAGTTCCTCTTTAATTATTGTTTTGATAACTTTATAAGGGACAGGAATACCTGAGTCAAGTAATTTTTGTAGTTCTGTACAAGTAAATTTATGTAACAAATCATATCGCACGCTCAACATTTGTCCTAACTTAATGTATGTTGTACCTAAATCCTGAATAGTTTCTCTTAGTTGTATGCTTTTATTTTTCAGATCTTGAAAATTAAGATTGTGCCCTTGGTTTAAAAGTGGCTGAAGCAGTCTAAGAAATTTAATTATTTTAAAATAATCTTTCATTTCCACTATCGTAAACTGTATCCATGCAGATTTCAAGTGGCATGAGTGTTATCTTAAATATGTGAGAATAGTTGTGCCATTATGCAATCTAGCTATAAGCTAGAAGCACTAAAATCGCTTTAGGAATTTGATTTTAGCCACTGATAATATTTTGCAAGGCCTTCCTTGATCATAACTTTAGGTTCATAGCCTAATAAATTTTTTGCCTTAGAAATATTCGCATACGTAATGGGCACATCCCCCTTTTGATCCGATTCAAATTTGATTTTTGCTTCTTTACCAGTAACTTCTTCAATAGTCTTAACTAAATCAAGAAGTTTTACCGGAAACTCATTTCCAAGATTAAAAATTTCAAATTTATAGTCTTGGTCAATTAAACTAATAATACCTTTAATAATATCCGATATATAAGTATAATCACGCGAAGTAGATCCATCTCCAAATATCGTTATTTCCTTACCTTCTTCTATTAATCTAAAAAATTTGTTTATTGCTAAGTCTGGTCTTTGCCTTGGTCCATACACAGTAAAAAATCTTAATGCCACAAACGAAATTCCAAACAAATGCGAATAAACCGAGCCTAGAAATTCTCCAGAAAGCTTTGTTTGCGCATATGGACTAATTGGCTTTAAATCGCTATCAGATTCACTCCATGGATAATTTGGATTTATTCCGTATACACTACTGGAAGATGCAAAAATAAATTTTTTTATATTTTTATTTTTAGCAAATTCTAAAAGATTTTGTGTACCCAACACATTCGCAACTTGGTAAGCAATAGGATCTTCAATACTTGGCCTTACTCCTGCCTTAGCTCCGAGATGAATTATTAAATCAATTTTACTATCTAATTTATTATTTAGATCTTCAAAATTTGTAAAATCTAGATTGATAAATTTATAGCTATTATTCTTCAAACTTTCTTTTAAATTACTTTCTTTTATTTCCTTCGAATAATATGGATCAAAATTATCGATTCCTATAATTTCATATTGATTTGACTTGAGCAATTCATCGACCAGACTACTTCCGATAAAACCAGCTGCTCCTGTAACAAGAATTGTTTTCATATTTTTTATATTTGGAATAGATAAAATTCTGCAAGCATTTTAATTAACACAGTCAGGATTAACTTTTGTTTTCTATATCTTTAAATACTCTACTTCCTACAACTGTCATCTGACCTTGATATTTTCCACTAAATTTATGATTTCCATATGGATTTTCTGCAACATTATCCATTCTACAAAAAACAAACTGGCAAATTCTTCTGCCAGCTTTTAGTTCAATAGGCAAGGAATTAGCATTATAGAGTTCTAGTGTTAATTTTCCTTTAAAGCCTGGATCAACCCAACCTGCATTTTCTATAAATAATCCCATTCTTCCGATCGAACTCCTTCCTTCTATGAAGACGGTAAGATCATCCGGTAGTTCAAGATATTCTATAGTTGTGCCTAATATAAAAGATTTAGGGGGAATAATTATTGTATCGGATGTAATTTCTCTATACTTAATTTCTGAGTCTAGTGTAATAGTACTCATTTGGTTTTCGTCTGCAACCAAGAAATGATTGCCCAGTCTACAGTCTACTGATGCACCTTGAATAGATTCCTCTGTTAGAGGCTCTAAAATCAATTTTTTGTCTTTAATCAATTGCTTTATTGTTTTGTCGGAAAGAATCATAGTGGTAATTTTTTAAAATACAAATTGTTAAATAAGGCCCAAGAGATGTTTTGCTTTAATTTTCTATATGATAGAGTATCAAAAGTAAAAACTCAAATGCTAGAATATTTAAATCAATATAAATTCAACCCAAAATATATGGAACAGTACCACGATCAATTAAAATATGTACTGGATAACGGTAACGAAAGGATCGAAAGAACAGGTGTAGGCACAAAATCAGTATTTGGACTTCAAGCCAGATATGACTTATCGAAAGGATTTCCGGCAATTACCACAAAAAAATTATACTTTAAATCTGTGGTTGCTGAATTGTTGTGGTTTATAGAAGGTAGTAATAATTATAAAAGATTAAACGAGCTAGGTAGCAAAATATGGGATGCAAATGGAGAAGCTGATTATTGGAAACCAAAAGCAAAATTTGAAGGGGATGTTGGAAGAATTTACGGAGTACAGTGGAGAAGTTGGAGAGCGCCAAATGGACAAACTATTGATCAGCTCAAAAATGTTATCGAGAAAATCAAAACTAATCCATACGATCGAAGACTTATAGTTACTGCATGGAACCCAGGTGAATTAGACCAGATGGCTTTGCCACCATGCCATATTCTTTTTCAGTTCTACGTATCCGAAGGAAAACTGTCTTTACATATGTATCAAAGAAGTGCAGATATGTTTTTAGGTGTTCCATTCAACATTGCTTCATACTCTCTATTATTGGCAATGGTAGCACAAGTTACACATTTGGAACCTGGGGAATTTATTCATTCTCTAGGAGATTCGCATATTTATTTAAATCATATTGAGCACGTAAAAGAGCAGCTTAATCGTAATCACTATCCTTTACCCAAGCTTTGGTTGAATCCTGAAGTAAAAGATATAGATAAATTTACGATGAATGATATTAAATTAATCGGTTATAAATCACATCCGGCAATAAAGGCGGAAATGGCAGTATGATTTCTATAATAGTAGCAATGGCAAAAAATAGAGTTATCGGTAAAAATAATACTTTGCCCTGGTATATTCCGGAAGATTTAAAAAGAACCAAGAAAATCACTTTGGGGCATCCGATTATTATGGGCCGAAAAAATCACGAGGCAATTTCGGCCTACCATAATGTAGAGCATAAAGTATTGCCTAAGAGGACAAATATAATTGTAACTTCCGATAAAAATTACAAAGTTGAAAATGCTGTAGTTGTTAATTCTATTAAGGAAGCAATAAACAAAGCTAAAAAAGCTCCTGGCGCGGAAGAAATTTTTATTTTTGGCGGAGCAAGTATTTATGAACAAACCTTACATTTGACAAATAGAATATATTTAACTTTAATTGATAAAAATATTGATGGGGATACCTTCTTTCCTCAAATTAATGAGAGTGAGTGGATAGTTAAAAGTATAGAAAAGACTCCAACAGTACTCAATCATCAAAAATTATTAGTTTACTTTAAAATTTTAGAAAGAAAATCTACTAATCAAAATTAACTGTAAAAAAAACTTCGTACATTAAAGTTTCAGGATTATATGCATTTGTACAATTGCATAATGTCATATCATCTCGTAAAGAATTACTTAACTGTTGTAACGCTAAATTTATCCAATCCGGTGTTTTAGATTTTATAGTTACCAAAACAGCTATAATTGCATCCTGTGGTTCTACTTCTTCTGTATATATGGCAATTGTTTTATGCATTAAATCGTTCGCTCTTAGATTAATTTCTTGTTGTGTTAAATCACATAAGTCGATGAAGTTTCCATATCTACTTACTGCATTGTCTTTTAGTGCTTCTTCAAAAAGATCGCTAGTTTTCATAAATATTATTTAAAAAATAGTGATAGGGAGTATAACAAATATTTACTTTGTTGCAAAACTGTGGCATCATGGACTTAGAATTCTGTCGCCAAATGAGCACAAAATACTTTTATAAGGACTTGCCATACCTAGAAAATATTTTAGAGTCAACGGATTTAAGTCTGTATAAAGATGTGCCCATCGATTGGCATGTGGTGGTGACAGACATAAAAGGCTCTACTGTTGCAATAGAAGAAGGTCGATTTAAAGAAGTGAATTTTGTATCGGCGGCAACCATTACAGCTGTTTTAAATATAGATAAATATACTGATTTACCTTTTACTTTTGGTGGTGACGGCGGAACTATTTTGATTCCTCCAGAATTCGTAAATAAAGTAAAGAGTGTGCTTGCAGATACTCAACGGTTTTGCAGAAGGGAATTTGGCTTTCATTTAAGAACTGCTATTATTCCTGTAATAGATATTCTACGAGAAAAAAGAACAATTAAAGTACTAAAACTGAAAGTTGCTTCAAATTATTATCAAGCTATTTTTAATGGAGAAGGACTACACTATGCTGAATACTTAGCAAAAAAAGATCCTAAATACTCAGTTGTTGTCAAAAATATTCCATTTAGAGCAAATTTTTCGGGCATTGAGTGTATTTGGCAGAACATTCCCAGTAAAAGCGAGGAAGTTGTTAGTCTATTAATAAAACCATTAGTTAAAGATGAGTACCAAAAACAAGTTTATAACAATGTTTTAAGAGCAATTAGAGAAATTTATGGTGAAAGAGAGGTACGATTTCCAGTTAGTCAGGATTCTATTCGCATCAAAACTAACCTGACCAAAATTAACTTAGAAGCAAGAATACTTGCTTATCAATATAATCAAAGTAGAAGCTTATTAGCTTTACAGATTTTTGCTAAAAATCTTTTTAGTGGTTTGGTTTATAAACTAAATTTATTGATTAAAATAATAACGTTTAAACCGAAGAAAAAAATAATAATAGATGCAGTAGATTCGGAAAAACTAGACGACATGCTTAGAATGGTAATTACAGGAACTAAAGCTCAAAGATATAAGTTGAGAAGTTATTTAGAAGATAAGTATAGGAAAGGATATTTAGCTTACGGGATTTACGTAAGTGATAGCGTAGAATTAACATGTGTAATATTTTCGCGAAAAGGTAAACAGGTTTACTTTATGGATGGTTCTAATGGAGGATACAGCTATGCAGCAAAAGAGTTAAAAAATAAAATAAAATGGTATCAGTGGAAAGCGGAATCTATAATTTAAAATTAACCTTTTTTGTTTTGGTTTTAAGATTAGTTTACAATAAACTCCTTCAATCAAATATCTAGAGTAGTGTTTTGATTCCCCGATCTGTTAAACTGTTGTAATCGTTAATATGAAATTGACATGTTTATTTGCTCAAATTGCAATGCAGAATATACAAAATGGCAAGGCCAATGCACAAAATGTGGTAAATGGGGAACACTTGTAGAAAACGCTACTGTTACTAAATTTGCAAGAAAACCTTCAAAACAAAATTGCAAAAGTAAGACGACTTATTCTAGTAATCAACCAGTAAAAATAAAGGACATTGTAAGGACAGAAAATGATACTTTTCTGAAAACTAATTTTACAGAGTTTGATAATGCCTTGGGCGGGAGATTGATTAGAGGTCAAGTATTATTGTTAGCCGGGGCTCCGGGAATTGGCAAAAGTACTCTTTCTTTAAAAATTATAGATAATTTATCTAATCAAAATTTGAATATTTTATATATAGCTGGTGAAGAGTCTCCAGAGCAAATTAAACATAGATCTGATCGCCTCAGACTTAAGCTTGAAAATGTAAGTTTTTATCCGGAGTATAATGTGTCAGAAATTGAAAAATTTATAGCAAGTCACGCGCAGAGTATTAATTTTGTTGTAATTGATTCAATCCAAACGATCTACTCTCCGGAAATCACATCTATATCTGGATCTGTATCACAAATTTCGGAATCTACCAATAGGTTAGTAGGCCTAGCAAAAGGTTTTGGGATCACTACAATTATTATAGGTCATGTTACTAAATCTGGAGATATTGCCGGTCCAAAAATATTAGAGCATATGGTAGATACAGTTTTGTATTTTGAAGGCGATAAAAGGAATGATTTAAGAATTTTGAGGGTTGAAAAAAATAGATTTGGCCCAACAGACGAGGCAGGGATTTTTAGAATGACAGAAAAGGGTCTAGTCGAAGTTAAGGATACCAAGGAGCTGTTGTCTATAAAGAAAGAATCCGAGATTGGTTCTGTTTATTCTATGGTACTAGAAGGCTCAAGACCAATAGTAGTTGAAGTTCAAGCCCTGGCGACCAAAACATTTTTTACTAATCCAAGAAGAGCTACTTCGGGTTTTGATCTTTCCAGGTTATTTATCTTACTGGCAATTATAGATAAACAGCTTAAACTAAAAACTTATGAGTACGATATTTATGTAAATATTACAGGTGGATTAAACATAAAAGACCCAGCTATAGATTTAGCAGTAATTAAGGCTGTGGTTTCTTCTATCAAAAATCAACCTGTGGATTCAGAAAGTATATTTTTTGGAGAAGTTGGCTTAACAGGAGAAGTTAGAAAAGTTCCTTTGCAAGATAAAAGGGTCAAAGAAGCTAAAAGAATTGGGTTTAGTAAGATATTAGATTCCAACTTTGTTAATGGCATTAGAAGCTTGTAACAGAATATATCTACAATATATATACTTTTACAAACTGCGTCTAAAGCCAAAAAGCATTTGTTATTAAAAAGTCCACATGACAACACTTCATATCATTAAGTTTCAAACTTCATCATCGGGCTGAATTCTATCTTGAGTATAACGTGCGGATATACCTCTAGGCCACCTAAATGGCAGGTCTCCTTTGTAAGTTAATCTGTCTCTAGCGATAGCAATAAAATATTCTATAGCCTCAACAGGAAGTATTCCTTGTAGTAATAACTTACCATATAGTCCATGCAATTGCTCTTCTTCTGTAATCCCTAATGTACTAAGAATAGACATAATCCCATCTTGTTTTTGGGGATTCACTAAGAATCTTTTTGGCTCCATACTAATTGTAATCGTAGCCTTTATAAATTTTGAACATTCAGTTAAATCTCCTGTAAGGTTAGTGGTGAATTGCTCTGGCTTAAAGCCGTGATATAAAAGCAGTGCTTTATTATAATTATCTCTAGCTTGTTCATACCTCTTTCTTGCGTCATCAAAAGTTTGCTTACTCTTTGTCACAGTATCTGCTAACACTTGTTCAGAAAAGCAAGGTTGGTGTGGATATGAAAATGCATTTCTTAACATAAATTCAACATACCAGTTAATCTCCTTAGGTGTGATTTCTATATCTAACGTATAATTGGGACCATCCCGAAAACCATACTCTTCTTCAGAGGTTAATATCCCTTCAGGTCCATATATTTCAATATCCAAATCCAGTAGTCTTCGTGCTTCCTCGTAATCAAGCCTAGTTTTCTCTAAATCTGCCCGTAAAGAATCTAGCAAAATAGTTTCAAATTTTAAATCCTGAATGTTTTCAGGCCAATTTATTTCTTTCCTATTTAAATTAATTCTTGGCTTATTATCTCCATGACAACCCACATCATCTATCATATCTTGAATTTTATATATCCAATTATAGCACAGCTATATACCATTTGACAGGATCCTTCAGACTTTAACTTTGCTATGAAACATATTCCTAAGTATTAATTTATAAATTCATCTATTAAATAAGAGAGATACTAAAATACGTATTAGACACTTAGAATATTGGATAGTCTAACTTATAAATTGTTTGCATAAATTAGAGAGAATAATTATTACACCTAAAGCACCTTGTCTATAAACTTCTTTCGGCATACTGTTTCATCCTAATTTAAAATCGACATGTTTAACTTCTGGCATATCATCACCATTTTCAACAATATATTTTTCGTGAGTGGCAAGTTTAGTTTCGAAATAATCTAAAAGCTCTGCCTCCCTCTCCCTAACCATCTTGTTAAATTTTGCAGCTGACTTTATGGCCTCCATACACACATGGAATCTACTTGCTTTGTTTACAACTTGCATATCAAAAGGTGTTGTTGTACTTCCTTCTTCTATGTAGCCAAGGACTTTCATACGGCTCGCAACTTCGTGCCCCCAGGTAATTTGTTTTATTGCAGCAGGATAGCCATGAAAATTGAAAATTACATCTCGATCATCGGTAAAGTACTCGATAAATTCTTTTTCGGTATCGACTGCTTCGTGCAATCTACCAAATCCTTTAGATGTTAGCTCATTTACATTTATATACCTAATTTTGATTTCTGGAATCAAGTCATTTAGTATCTGCACTGCCGCCAATGTTTCTAAAGTTTGATAATCGCCTGCAGATGCAAGGACTACATCTGGAATATCGTCTTCGTGAGTAGAATCAGAAAAATGCCATATAGAGATACCTTTTTTGACATGTTCTTTTGCTTCAGATAGTTTAAGCCATTGTGGCAACTCTCTTTTGCAGGCAATAATCAAGTTTACGCAGTTTTTACTTTTAAAACATTCATCTAGAGTTACCAAAAGTGTATTAACGTCGCTAGGAAAGTATATATTAACGTATTCAGGTTTTTTGGTAAGCAATGCATTTATTAAAGTAGGATTTTGATGGCTAAAGCCATTGTGTTCTTGTCGCCAGACAGTGCTTGTTGCGATAAGGTTCATGCCAGAGACTGGTTTTCTCCATTTAAACTCTGTCGATTGTTTTAAAAATTTAATGTATTGCTCTACTTGGTTAGTTACAATGCCTAAAAATGCTTCGTAAGATACTAGGACCGCATGCCTTCCTGTTAAAAGGTATCCTGTCATCATTTCTTGCAAAACATGTTCGCTGAGTATTTCGACTACCCTACCCGATGGAGAAATATTGTGATCATGTGGTCTAACAGGCCACAAATAACCTCGATCAGTTTCGACTAATGGAGCCTCCAAAAGATTAGATTCAGATTCATCGGGAGAAAATAATCTAAAATTTCTATTGCCTGTATTCAAATCATATATATCTCTAATATATTGTCCAAATTGCTCCATTCGGCTTTCTTCTCTAAAACCTCTTTGATTAACATCTAGTTCATGATCTGCCAAATCGGGCAAATTTAATTCTCTTCTTAATATTCCACCATTAGCATATTTTGTAGCTCCGAGTCTTAATTTTCCCTCTGCAAGATATTCAGTAACCTCTTCTTTAGGGCTACCGCTAATTTTTATTAATTCCTTAATTCTATACGAGCTTAACCAATCATTTAATAATTTAAGTTCAGATTTATCTTTCTTGGGATTTTTAAGAGGAATTCCGTGGCTTAAATTATTATCTTCTATTCTTAAATCACCATTGTACTTAGGTCCTGTCCAACCCTTCTTAGTTCTCAGAATTATTAGTGGCCACATTGTTTTCTCACCAGAATCCCACATAGTTCTGGTATTTTGAATTTTTGCGTATGCATCTTCAAGGCTGATCAAAAAATCAGCGTATATATTTTCTGATTTGTATTGATCAATTATGATTGGCTCGTAACTTAAGCCATAAAAATAATCTCTTATTTCTTCATCCGACATTGTTCCAAAAAACGTTGGTCCCGAAATTCTATATCCATTTAGATGCAAAATTGGCAACACCACACCATCAGTTTTAGGATTAATAAATTTATTAGCCTGCCAAGCAGCTGCCAATGGACCAGTTTCTGCTTCTCCATCTCCTACAATGCAAATAGTTAATAATTCAGGATTATCCAATACTGTTCCATAAGCTGTACCCAGTGAATAACCTAATTCTCCACCTTCGTGTATTGATCCTGGCAAGCCTGGAAATGTATGGCTTGGGTAACCTTTTGGCCAGCTAAACTGCTTAATTATGTATTCCATTCCTTGTCTATCAACTGTAGCTTTTTCATCAAAGTCCAATAAGGTTCCTTCCAACCATATTCCACTTAGAATCGCAGGTGCGCCGTGACCTGGCCCTACTATTAACATAGATTCTTGCTTATGTTTTTTAATTAAGTGATTTATGCCGCCATAAATTAGATTTAAACCCGGAACGGTTCCCCAGTGTCCCAAAATTCTTGGTTTAATATGTTCTGGACTCAATTCTGCCTCCAGTAAGTAGTTGTCTTTTAGATATAGCATTGCAGCCGATATATAATTAGTATATCTATGGTATTTTTCTAACCATGATGCGGCATCTCGGATTTGTGAATTCATAGTAGGCATAAATTTTTTAATATAGCTTAATTTAGTATAGAATTAGATATTTATTACTAATTCTTTTTCTATTACTCGTGTTTCGTAGTATACCTTTGCATTAACAATATTTCTTCCTGGAGCAAGAATTTGGGTTATGCCGCTAGGGTTATCTCTGCTTACATCAAATTCTATTTGTGTAGAAATATTTTGGTTTGAGAAAGTCCAGTATATGTCGAATGCATATTCGTTGCTATTACCCCACTCTCTACCATCAATCAGCATTGTTGCAGCAAACAAATACTTTGTTTGATTCTGTTGCAAATAATCAACCCTAAGTTCTAATTTTGTATCAGCACTAATTTGGTCAACCTCAGATAAATTATTTCTAGAGTAGTAATCAAATCCATAAACGCTCAGAGCTAGTGATGCTATCATAATAATTGCTAAGGGTTTTCCTAGAAATCCAAATTTGGGTCGAGATGCCTCCTGAATCTTTCTATATTGAAAAAATACTACAATTAGCAGTGCTAGAATCACGATCGCACTTACAGCCAATAAAACTGCATATGTTGGTATAGATGTGTTGCTTACAACTTCCTCTTCCATATTATTTAATATCTATTGAATTTATGAAGTTTTTAAACAGGTCTACTTGTCTAGCATTTTCTTCGTAATTCAGACTAAGTATTCCCGAATTAATACACAATGTTCTGGAAACACATCCTACAATTTGCTCTGTAATTATTTTGTCTGTTAAAGGTTTTCCTTGTTCATCAAATACTTCCAGATTATAAAAAACAAAGTCTTTTTCTACACCTTTATAATTAATTTTTTGCACTAATTCTTTTGTTTGCGCGGAAGAGTTAGATATAACCTTATCTGTGTGGGAAATATACATAACGATGGCTGGATTACCTGTTATCGTTTCTAACTGTAGGACTGCACAGGTAGCATTTTCTGTTTCGCAGGTAAATAATTCGTTTGATTTTTGATTATATTTAAGTGTTGCAACAAACTGAGTTGTATCGAAAGTAAATTTTGTTCCATTCAGATTAATCAAGTCAGAGTCTGATTCTGGTGAAGATACGTTATTCGTATCTTGATCAGTTTGCGTTTTCTCGCTATCAAAATCCACAGGAATTCCGTCTAAAACGATCAAGCTTGTAAAAATAAAAAAGAGAATAATAGTTACCCCCAATGTTAAGAAATATAGATACTTATGCCTTTTTCTAAAATATAACGGCTGGTCTTTTTTCATGAGTTAAATAATATGATATTATTAGTATAAGTAATTTAGTCATTACTGTAAACTAAATGACTAGGCAATTGGCAAAAAAACTTAAGGAAAAAGAAATCGAACTAGCGCCAGTAGATAAACATACGGCAAAGCGTATCAAAAAAATCTCCAAGGCTACTGGGCAGAGTCCGTGGGCTATTATAAGTGCAGCAATTCAAGTACTGGAAAAATCTTTGGGTAGAACAGTTGTTGTTAAATCTGAAGATAGCAGCATAAATCTGCAAATTAATCACTTTAAAAAGTATAAAGAAGTATCTGACCTAGACGAATAAAACATGAGTAGTTCCAACAAACAAATGCCGACTCTTCTATTTGATCCGATGGATTTAGTAGATGAAAAATTAAGCAAGGAATCAACTAATGCAAGTTTCGAAAAGGGCGAGCTAACTTCAGAAACTGTCGAAGATCAAAGCATTGATGCAGATCTTTCAGAGGATTTAGAAGACGAGGCTGATCTAAGTTACGACGAAGGACTTGAAGATGGATTTAGCTTGGGCTCAGAAATTGCCGAAGTCAAACAAGATGCTGTACTTACAAAACGCGAAGATACCAGAAGTAGACTTGCAATAATTTATACAATCGCAACTTTTTTAATCTTTGCATTCGGCATGTGCATAGCTGTACTGGACGGAGTATTAAGAGATGCTAGTATTATAGATAATCTATCTACAATTATTCCGCTTATTTCCGGTGTCTTTCTTGGAACCCTCGGATTCATACTTGGTTACTACTTTAGAAAAGGAAGCGAGGATGAATAAAACCTATCTCCAAAAATAGTTGACAGAATTTAACTAATTGTTTTATTGTTAGTTAGTTATGTTGTCAAAAAATGGATTCAAGTTTTAGCTCCGTATCTCCTCAAGGTATATTTGAAGAAATTGTTACTAGTATTCAGCAAGGAAATAGAGATGATGCTAGTAATCTTTATGCGAAATTAGTAGAAGCAGCAGTACAAACAAAAGGTCCTTTAGCAATTTATATTTGTTTGGAAGCTATGGCTCAAATGAATTCGGCTAGTCTTTTAGATACTCATGGAATTGGAAAAATTTATAAACTGTTTTCTCAAGAAGAGATAGCTCAAGCAAGACTGCTAGGTACGAGAGGCAAATTGAGAATTCCTACAGAGGAATTTTAATATACAAATTTGTAAATTATTAATAACCAAAGCTATCAGGTTATAATAATTTGTGAATCAAATAAATATCTCAGACTATAACTTAAAATTAACACTTCTGAGTGGACAAACATTTTCTTGGTCGTTTGATCCTACCACTAATTTATTTGAAGGTTTTACTCAAGATAAATACATTCTTCTTAAACAAGATGGCGATAAATTATTCTGGCAAACCTATCCACAAAAAGATGACTTTGAATATATAAAAAAATATTTAAGACTAGATGTAGATTTTTCTGAGATTAAAAAAGCAATTTCGGTAGATAATCATATAAAAAATGCTTTGCAGCATTATCCCAATTTACGTTTACTGCAACAAGATTTTGAATTAACTTTGCTTTCTTTTATACTTTCTCAGCACAAGAATATTAAAGCAATACAGAAATGCTTTGATTTGTTAAGATACAAATTTGGTACAAAGCTAAATATTAATAACAAACAAGTCTACTTATTCCCCAAAGCAGAACAACTGATGTATGTCAAAGAAGAAGATTTAAAATCAGTTGGCATTGGATTTAGATATAAATATTTAAAAGATGCAGTTTGTAAATTAGTCGAGACCAATTTAAAAGAAAGTATTAAGAGAGCCAACGAAGACAAAGCTAGAGAATTGCTCAAGCAAATTTATGGCGTTGGCGATAAAGTTGCTGATTGCGTATTAAGTTTTGCCCTAAAATTCGACACTGTTACACCAGTAGATGTGTGGGGACAACGAGTAATAACAAATCTTTACGCCGACAATTCAGCAAAGTCATATGCAGATCAACGCAACTGGTTCAAAAACAAATTTGGACAATACTCTGCCTGGGCAGGGCAATATTTATTTGAATACGTAAGAAAGTTTCAAGTTTGATTAAGTCAAGTCAACTTGACTTAACAAAATTATATCTTTAAGTTAAATTTCTTTAGCTTAATATTTATTAAATAAATGAATCAACTACACTACATCCAACTTGCGATTCTAAAAAAATTACTTTTTTCGGAGGGACTAAAATTTTCTGAATTAAAACCTTTTGACTATATAGAAAATAATAAATTGGATTTCCATTTAGACAAAATAATTGCTGCTGGATTTGTTATAAAAGACAAAGATCTTTACAAGCTAACTTCTTCGGGTAAAGAATATGCAAACAGAATGACTACAGAGAAAACTCAAATTAAACTGCAGGGGAAGATTGGCTGTATTCAATGTTGTATCAAAACAACAGGACTAGAGCCAGAATTTTTAATCTACACTAGGCTAAAACATCCATTTTATGGCTCTCAAGGTTACGCTTCCGGTAAAGTAGATTACGGCGAAAAAACTGTTGAGTGTTCTCAAAGAGAACTTAAAGAAGAAACTAACTTAGAAGGCAAAGGTGAACTGTTTATGATTGAACATCACATTGTATACGATAAAAATTCTCACGAATTACTCGAAGATAAGTATTTTTATTTTCATAGATATATAAATCCTAAAGGCAAACTTATTTGCAACAATGAAGGATTATTTGAGTGGGTAAAAGAATCTGCACTCGAAAAATACTTTGTCAAACCATTTGAAAGTGTAGAAAGATTAATGAAAATTACTGCAAGAATAAAAGATATTGATCACCCGCTTACGTACGAGGAACACGAGCATTATGCAGATAATTTTTAATTTCTTTTTACAAGAACTTTTTGAGCATGCTTCAGATCGTAGGTAATTTCAAATTTTTTTTGTAAATATCTAAAAAATTGAATAGTTGGATTGTAAGCAGGACAATCCTTAAAAAATCTTAAGCTTGGTCCAACTTGTGGTCGGTAAATTAATAAGCCGTTTTGTGCAAATTTTTGTTTTCTTATTTTAAGTATCCTTGTAAACTCATCGTAATCATTCCAACTTTGGAATAACTTTTCGCTTTCAGAATCATGAAGTCCAAAAATTAGAGAAGTTCTTAGGTTAAGTGTGTTTACAGTAGGTTCAAGCTCTGCCTGTATTACATCTACTTTGGGGAAGTAAAACTTCTCGCAACCATAGTCCATCTCAAAATAGCCAGAAACATGTAGACTAGCGTTCGCAAATTTTGCTACTAACTCCTCTAGCCATAGATCTTTGGTTATTATTTCAAAATTTCCATTATTAACATTCGCTATAAAGCTTTTAAATATTGAATGAGTAATATCTAGGAGTTCATGACGAACGCCTGCTACTACCGATTTTAATGCACTTAAGTAAGGATTATTATCTAGTTGTTCTAAAAAGCTCAAGCATAGTATTTTTTCTGATTCCAAATAATTCAAAAACTCTTGTGCTTCCAGAAAATCTTTTTGTAAGTTTGCTTGTTTTATAGCAAGAGACAAGAAAAATGGATCAATAATTTCGTCCTTTGACTCCCAGTATAAGGCTCGTTGATTTACCTGACAAATAAATCCTGCTCTAGCTTTTTCGGAGATGTTAGGAACTCTAATAGTATGTCTGACAAAAGATCCTAAACTTGTAAAAAAATTACTAAGCCCAAAAGGAGAATAATTGCTAAAGTAACCACTTGCTAGCCTACATTGAGTGTAAGCTTCGGATATTTCTAGCAGTTTTTGTAAATCTTCTTGCCTAATACCATTAGAAGGACTTAAAGAGTTTCTATGTAGACTATGCACTATTGAACTGTCGAAAAGTGCTCGCCAATTCGCAACTCTACTGCTATTCTCAAGTTCAAATCTGGATTCCAAATCTATGTTTTCGTAATTAATTGGGCATTTATCCATAGTCATCGCAATTAAACGACAGAATTATCGCAAAATATTAAATCAAAAGTAAAATTTTATACTATAATAATGACATTATCAGTCTTAAGACTATTTAAATTAAAGTTGAGAAATTAACTCAAATTATTCATGATTTTTGTTTAATATTCTAAATTATGTCCGATTTTGTTCACCTACATGTTCACACACAATACTCTCTGCTAGATGGGATGAACACAACTATAAAATTGTTCGAGAAGGTTAAAGAATCTGGCATGAAATCTGTAGCTATAACTGATCATGGAGTTCTTTATGGAGTTCCTGAATTTTGGAAATTCTCAAAAGACTTTGGTATCAAACCAATCATTGGCTGCGAAATGTATCTTTCGCCGAGTTCTATGACTATTAAGCAGGAAATAGAAGGAATTAGGTATTATCATCTTTTACTATTAGCCAAGAATCTGGCTGGCTATAAAAACCTTGCCAAATTAGTAACGAAAAGTCACCTAGATGGAATGTATTATAAACCACGAGTAGATATAGAAACTCTGTCCAAACATTCTGAAGGGTTAATATGTACTTCTGCGTGCTTAGCTGGTCCAATTTCGAGACACATAGTTCGAGATGAGTTACCAAAAGCTGAAGAATGGCTAAAAAAACTTCATTCAATCTTTAAAGAAGATTTTTATTTAGAGATCCAGAGAAACGGTCTTATTTGTGAAGATAAAATAAAAGACGACCTTATAAATAAATTGCCATTAGATGAACAAGAAGAACAGCTAGACCTTCTTAAGCAACAGATTAAAGTAAACAAGCAATTATATAAATTTTCTGATCAATATAAAATTCCTATAATTACTACCACAGACGCTCACTATCTTAATGAGCAGGATAAGGAGGTTCAAAAAATACTTTTTTGTATAAAGGATGGTACAAATGTGAATGATCCTAATACAAGAAAAGGATACATAGAAACTTATATAAAAACTCCCGAAGAACTCAAAACTATATTTTCAGACATGCCTGAAGCTTTGGAGAATACATTAAAAATAGACGAAAAGATTGAAAACTATTCCATAAAATTTGAAAGAGTCCAGCCGAAGTATTGGAACTTACCAAAAGGAACAACCGCCAAAGATGAGCTAAGAAGACAGACATACGAAGGATCAAAAGATAAATACGGCAAAATGACTAAAGAACTTCAAGAACGTATTGATTACGAACTTATGGTTATAGATAAAATGGGCTATAACGATTATTTCCTGGTAGTGGGAGATTTGATGCAGTTTGCCCGTAAAAGCGGAATTGTTATAGGGGTAAGAGGATCTGCTGCTGGTTCAGTAGTAGCTTATTGTTTGGGAATTACAAACGTAGAGCCAATTAAATGGGAGCTATACTTTGAAAGATTTTTAAACTTAGAAAGAGCTTCGCCTCCAGATATTGATATGGATATTCAAGACGATAGAAGAGACGAAATTATAAAATACGCAAAAGAAAAGTATGGAGAAAAAAATGTAGGTGCAATTATTACATTTGGAAAAATGGCAACAAAAGCAGCCATTAGAGACGTCGCCAGAGTTATGGGAATAGATCTAAGCACCGCAGATAAATTATCAAAAAAAGTAACTGTTCTTTTTGGGAAACCATTCAAATTTGATCAGATGATGGAAACCGATCCGGAATTTAAACAAATGGTTGACTCTGATCCTCAACTGCAAAAGCTTGGCGAAGCTGTCAAAAAAATAGAGGGTCTTAATAGACACTCTGGAGTTCATGCTGCCGGATACCTAATCACACCAGAGCCAATGGATGAATATATGGCTTTTCAGAGAGATACAAAAGAGCCTGAAAGTTATGTGACACAAATGGATGGCAATTGGATAGACAAGCTTGATTTTATGAAATTTGATTTTCTAGGTTTAAGAACACTCACAATAATTAAAAACGCCCTTGAGTACATTAAAAAGATAAATGGCGTAGATATAGATTTGCAAAAACTTGCTCAAGACGATCAAAAAACATTCGAACTATTTTCTAGAGGAGAAACAGTTGGTGTGTTTCAATTTGAATCGCCACCAATGCAACAATACTTAAAAGAGTTGCAACCGCACGATATAGAAGATATTTGCTTTCTTGCAGCTGCCTATCGTCCTGGACCAATGAAATTTATTCCTGACTATATCAAATGCAAGCATAGTGAAAAAGATGCAGAATATTTAATTCCCGAGCTAGAACCTGTGCTCCAAAAAACATTTGGATTTCCAATATATCAGGAGCAGTTACTAGCAATATGTATGCAATTTGGAGGGTTCAGCCTTGGAGAAGGTGATGTCATTCGTAATGCTTTAAAAAAGAAGCAACTAGATATTCTTCAAACGAAAGAGCCTGATTTTGTTAAATACTTTAAAGAAAACTATCCTCAACATGGAGAAAGTAAAGCAAAAGAACTTTGGTCACAATTAAAGCCATTTTCTGACTACGGATTTAACAAAGCCCATTCCGCAAGTTATGCAGTTGTTGCTTATTGGTGCGCGTATCTTAAAGCGCACTATCCGCTCGAATTCATAACTGCTCTTATGCATTCAGATCTAGAGAATCTGGATCGGGTAGTTGTGGATATAAAAGAAGCTAGAAGAATGGGGTATCAAATTCTTCCACCTAGTGTGAATAAATCAGATGTATATTTTACGCCAGAGAACGAAACAGGTATCAGATTTGGCCTCGGGGCAATTAAAAATGTAGGAGCTAAAGCTTGCGAACAAATAATCGCAGAAAGAAAAAAGAACGGTGAATTTAGAAACTTTGACGAGCTAGTAAATCGTGTAGGAACAAAAAATCTGAACAAAAAATCGCTTGAATGCCTTATTATGGCTGGCGCTATGGATGAATTCGGTGACCGAAATGCCTTACTCAAAATTATTCCTGAAGTTGTAGAAAAAGCAAGCAAACAAGAAAAGGCCGAGGCTTTAGGTCAATCAGGCTTATTTAGTATTATGGAAGAGCATGATGGGATTAAAAGAATTGACGCAACTCTTTTTCCTGCCTACGAGCCCTGTACTGAAAAACAAAGAATGGAATGGGAAAAGGAGTTAATGGGTCTTTATATTTCTATTCATCCGCTAGAAAAATATATTTGGACTGGAGTTATACCTGGTACAGTCTACACCGACCAAGTAGAACATCTAAGCCATCAATCTCAAATAAAAATAGTAGGAATGCTTGGTAACATTAAGTTAACTCTTACAAAGAAAGATCAAAGCAAAATGGCAATTGCACGAGTGGAAGATATGCATGGTAATTGTGATGCGGTAATTTTCCCAAAGGCCTACGAAAAGCTTTCCAAAATGAATTTAATTGAAGATGGAAGACCCTTTTTAATAAGTGGAACTATCAACGAACGAGATGATCGCAAATCCTTAATTATAGATAATATAGAGCCTGCAAACATACTTATTAAACCAAAAAAAATCAAGATAGATATTAGAGGCATAGATTCTATGGATCAACTTAATCGAATTAAAGACTGCTTCGCCAAAGGTGGAGAGGTAGAAGTTGAAGTTATCTATGGTGGCAATGGAACCAGAAAAAGTATTATCAAAAATGTGAATATAGATCTAGAAGAAAATGTCTTAATACTGCAAAAGTATATAGTGCCTTAAACTGACTTTACTAGATTAGTAAATACAAGCTATATGAATGACCCGACTTATACTTTCCCTGCAAGTGAATATAATTCTCGTTTAGATCAACCTTCAATTAAAAATTTAACAACTGAAGAAGAAATTAAAAAAGCATATAGAGATTTACGAGTCGCTGAAGCAGCAGGAGTGTTAGCCATAGACGAATTTATCAAAACTGGTTTTTGCCTTATAGCTAGAAATTTTGATCTACAGTCGGGCGAATCATCTTTAGAATTCCTGGAAAGTTTATTCAAATCAAATGAATATAAAAACTTATTTAATCAAGGCTATGAATACTCAAATCAATCTACAGCTAGCATGCCATCTAAAGTTAAATTAATGCATGCAGCCTTCAATAAAATTGATCGAAAACCCATATACCCTGTCTTTGCAAGAAACATATTTGGAGATAATAATATGATGGAGGCAAAAGTAAGTTGGAAAATACTAGAGGATGATTTAAAAAATGCAGGAATTTTGAACGAAAACAATTTTTTAGTCGAAGAAAATAATCAATTAGCTGCATTAGTTTTCCTTACTAGATTATCGGGTCAGGCGTATAGCCATCTACATTTAGAACTCGAAAAATTTTTTGATCCAAATACTAAAATTTTTCCACCAACTAGGAATGAAGAATTTTGGAAACATAAATTACTTGGCAATAAAGATAAACCTGGGATTGCATTTTATCTGGGCTACATAAAACTAATTAATGAGCAAATCAAAACAATCCTAGATAATGAATTTCCCGAAGCCCAAAGTGAACTGAGAGGAGCTGTGAATATAGCTTTCTATGCTAGTATCGATACCGAGAGCGCAAAAACAGAAACAAAAACATTTAGACAAAATTTTCTAAAAGCACTTACACTAAAAAGGACAGATCTAGCTATTTTGTATGCTAGATGCTACTTAGTTCGAAACTCGGAAAATGTAAAACCTAGAGTTTTTGATTCACTTGGTATTAATACAGATAATTTTGATTATTTTCATCAGTTAAGTAGAAGCCTCCAAGCTTTATACGATAAAAGTATAGCCGAAGCAGTAAAACGAGAAACGCAGAGATATTTGGACAATACCGAGGTTAACAGACTAAATAGCGTAATAGAACAATATAGGCAAAAACAGCCTTTTTTTAGACATATACCAGATGGGGATTCATTAAAGAAGTCTATAGAAATAATTTTATTTTTAGACAGTACCCTGCAACGAATTCCCATTTTTTATTGGGAATTTGAAGAAATAGGCCAACATCAGCTACCAAATTATAAAATGCAAAAGTGCTTAGTTTCTATGATAAGGTATCAGGCTTTAAAGATTAATAGTAATGTAGTTGATGATATTTGCAGAAAAGGTACTCTAAGTCGTTTTGATCCAGATGAAACGTCTTACACTTTTCCAATTTTTAACATGTCAGAGGGTCTAGTACTACCAACAGAAATTAAAATACTTCTAGAGCGAACCTATAGAATTCAAGACCTTAAACTAGAAAGTCCAATACTTGTTGCTCAAAATCCTGGAGAATACGCACTATCTTTAAATAAAAGCCAATTAAAAGCATTGCAAAGGAAGTTTGATTTTTTGGATCCTTCGGTATTCTTTACGCAAGAAGAATAATCTTTACCTAAACCATCTTCTTATTCTAGACTTAGTATATTCAGACGAACAATTTTTGACCCAATCAGCAGATACATTAGGTTTTTTCGAAGTAAGTATTTCCACAATATCACCTGTTTTTAATCTAAAATTCATGCTTTTCATCTCGCCATTAACCAATGCACCTTGGTATCTGTAGCCTATATCTGTATGAATTCTGAAAGCAAAATCTAGTGGTGTTGCATCTTTACACAATTGGATAACAAGACCTTTGGGTGTAAACACAAAAATGCTTTCTTTGAATGCCATGACTTTAAAGTCTTCCTTCGACAACACATTTTTTTGTTTCCATCCAACTAAATCCTTCGTCCAGGTAAAAGATCCTTTGCTTTTAGACTCACCCATTAACTTGTATGCAATATGTGAAGCAGGTCCAAATTCATTATATTCGTGCATTGCTGTTGTTCTAATCTGCACTTCTACAAACGTATCTTCAAATTCCAAAATTGTATGTATTGATTTATAACCATTTTCTTTTGGATTTGAAATGTAATCTCTAAAATCGTCTTTAGAATACTTAAGTTTTGAATGCAAAAGTCCTAAGCCAATGTAGCACTTCTCTACATTATCTACTATAATTCTAAAGGCCAAAGCATCCTTTAGATCTTTAAATTCATATTGCTCTAAATCTTTTCCTTTTAAATATTTATTTTTGATTTTCTTGTATGCACTATAAATTCCTTTCTCTCTTCCATAAAAAGATTCATATTTAAACTTGTATTTCTTGAAGATTTCTTCCACATTCTCTATAAATTTGTCTACCAGCTCTTCCGATCCCTTGGTAAGGCTTTCCATTTTGCTTTTAAGAATTTCGTATTCTTTAGGATGCAAGATTCTAAAAGATGTGTCTTCGAGCTTTCTTTGTATGGAACCTAAACCAAGATAACTTGCTATAGGTGCATAAATATTAAGTATTTTTTTTGCAGCTTTTTGTTGAATAGATTCTTCTAGCTGGTCGATGTGTTGAATATTGTGCAGTTTTTCTGCAAGTCGAATGATTATAATTCTAATATCTTCCGAAGATTTAAAGATCAAGTTTTTGAATTCTTCTAGATTCTTGTCTTCTTCTTTAAAATTTTTGGATAAATTTCTAATATCGCTTAAACCGCTTACAATATATGCAATCTCTGTACCAAATTTAGCATCTATTTCGTCTATAGAAATTTCTGCTTTGTCTATTACATCGTGCAGCAAAGCTGCGCAGACAGACACTGTATCTAATTTTAGATCAATAATATATTTGGCTACTGTTAATAAATGATGTTCTACAGGGCTTCCAGAAAGTCGAATTTGTCCTAAATGCTTTGTTGCTGCATACTCGTAAGCAGATCTTATTAATTCAAGGTCGTAGTCAATTTCGCTGTTAAGCAAAACATCTAAAAGTTCTTTGAAGGAAGTTACGTCTTTTGATTCAAAGTGTTTCATATTTATTTAGAATCAGCAAATATCGTTGCTAATGCGACAATTTTTACTAATTCCTTTATAATTATAGGAGATATTAGTAAGTTAATACAAACAATATTTAATATTTATTCTAATATAAAAATATCAAAGTACACTATGAAATATTTAAAAACCGTAAGATGTATAGTATTTTTTCAAGACAGAATTTTGATGTTAAAAAAATCTTTGGATTCAAATAACCCAGGTGCGTGGGAGTTTCCTGGTGGAAAGATAGAAAAAGATCTTGATTCGGAAGATTACTTGAGGGAATCTGCTGTTAGAGAACTCAAGGAGGAGACTGGAATTAATATTGATCAATCTAATTTACACAGAATAGCAAACTCTCAAAAAATTACTTTTGAGTATAAAGGCAAAACTAAGGCTAGAGAGATATTTTATTTTAGTTTAATACTAAAAATCAAGCCAGCTGTAATTTTAAGTTCGCTACTAAATTCGTATGGTGAATCTGAAGATAAGCATGATGATTTTGATTGGTTTACCAAAGACGAGTACAGAAAAATGGTTGGCGAAGGCACAGTTAGCCAGAATTCAATTATAGACTTAGATTCGTAATAACAGACAATTAAACTACCTGTCTTTTTGAATAGATTCAACTTCTTTGATTAGCTAAATCCATTAGTTTACGCTATCTATTTTAGGCATCGAAATTAAAAATAAATTATCTTTGTACTATTTTTAATTCTAAAGATCTTCTTATTTTTTAAAAAATAAATATTTAAACGTATATTTTGCTGCTGCCAGCTTCTAGAGTATTAGCACTTTTGCTTTGCAGATAAAGATTAGATGACTCTTTATTTTGTCAATATATTATGTTGACCAACGTCTACTTGTTGTTGACAGAAACTAGCAATACTTGCTATTATACGAGTGCATGTTTTAAATTTTAGTGTTATTAAAAATGGATGACATATTTGATGATTTAACAGCATCAGCTAGCCAATTTATTGAAGCAGTAGCAGATCCGAGAAAATCTTTATATAGAAAGGATTTTATTAGAGGAACAGGATTTCTTGCAGCTAGTGCTATGGTTCCTTCTGTTATTGGAAGTAATAATGAGAATTTGAACGAAATCGAAGTCGCTGATTTCGAACAACATGAAGAACACCATGATACACCTTTGACAGATATGTTTTCCTTGACTGGTTCTGCTGCATTAGGTGTAGCACTAAAGAATGGTCTGCTAAAAGGACATTTTGAGGGCAATGACTGGTCATCTATATGTACAAATCTTGGTGGTTTTTTAACAGCCCTAACAATAGAGGAAGGATCAGAAAAAACAGCTCATGAGGTACAAGCAATAATTAGAGATATGTCTATCCTTTCTGCGATCATAGTTGGTGGAGCTTTTGGTGATAAGTTAGTAGAAACCAAAGGTAAACTTGGCCTTCCTCAAACAATAGAAATTCCAGAAGGTGTTGTTTTGCACAATGAACAGTTAATGGGAATGCTGGAAAGTATGTCTAAACTCATTATCGACAATGCTCCAGTTAATATTGCATCTACAGGAGCAGCAGCTATCATTTTTGATGAAAATCTTAGGGCAGTAACCGAAAGATTAGTATTTAGAGAACCTATTGCAATAGCACAGCAAGCTTTAGATACCTTAAACACTGAATTGGAACAATTTGAAAGAAAACTTCCCAACACGTCTGACGCCATTAACAGAATAGTGAACGAAACTGGAAGGTTGAAATTAATCTTTGATCGGGAGCTACAAGAGGTAATCCCACTTTCTGGAAAAACAATGAGACCAGATGATATTAAAGCAATTTTAAAGCAAGAAAATTTTCAAGAAATTGATAGTTTGGCCATAAGTATTCTTACTGAGATAAATTTGAAACTTTCAAATGGTTTAACTAGAGAAGAAAGTGACTATTTAACTGGCTTAAAAGGAAGTATAGAAAATATTATACAAACCAACGAAATGTATAAGAATGAATTACTAGATAGCGAAAAATGGAATGCTATAGGAGATTATGTTCAATCGTTTAGATCTGTTGCTAATATATTAGGCAAGGCAATCGGTCCAGCAGGTGATCCACCAAATGCAGTTATAGCTATTAAAATGGCAATAGGTGATTTAGATATGAATGTTGCTGAACTGACTCAAATGCAACTTACAGGCTTACTAAAAAACTGGGATTCTCTAACCGAGAGTATTATAGAATCCGAAAAGAGAATGATGAGAGTCTTTGGAAAGAATTTAGATGATCAGGAAACACCAACTCGAGGTGTATTAATTCAGTTGAGAAGCTTAATGCAAGAAAAAGTGCCTGGTACTATTAAACGTATTTACCAAGCTGCCCAAAATATTATTGATAAAGATTTTATAGAAGGAGTTGTTCAAATGCAAGGAGAAGATGCTACTGATTCAAATAGAGGATTAATAAGAGAAACTTTAGGAAATATGAAAGGAGGAGCACTAGAGCTTTATACCGAAATAGCCAGAATGAAATCACGAAAATCAATAGAGCTATTTGGCACTACAAAGCCAAACAATTCAGAAATTTTGGAAACTATTTTTGACTTAGGAAATGAAGAATTAACATTTGACAGCAACTATTTAAGAACAATGGCTGCCGACAAATTTAGGGAAAAGCTAATAAATCTCGAAGGTCAGGAACATCTACATACCAGTAGAGTTTTGATGTATAGATTTCTAAATGCTCTAAGCAAATCTACGCAGGAAGATGTAGAGCAACTCATTGATTTGGTCTCAGAGAACAACGGACATGAAATACCAACTTTAGTTAAGATTTTAAGCTCTTTTACCACAGATGGAGAATTAAGTACTACTGAGCAAGATTCTATTGAGGAAGATTTATTACGCATTTTTAGGGATTTCGAAGCTGGAGAAGATTTTTTAATAAGAGTTTCATTAGCAAGGCAAATAGAAGAAGCTAAAAAAAATAACGGTTTGTTTAGTAGGGTTGTTAGAAGAACTACAGAACCAAACTACAATCTCTGGGCAGCGATAGAGAAATTTGATTTTGTGTATTCAAATGCAATGTTAGCGCAAGAAATATTTCCTACTGTTCACCATGCATTTGGTCACGGAACACAAGAAATTGCATCATTAGTTACACTTCAATTCTTAGCTGGACCAATGGTTGCACATGCATTTAGAAAGTTCATAGTCGATCCTGAAATAAATAATCAAGTCGAACAGCATGGACAGGTTATTAACTTTGATGCTGTTATTCACAAAATGTTACTTATGGCAGCCACAAGTCCTTTGTCCGACAATGGACTTGTAGTGAATGTTGGTACCTCAATTCTACATTCGCTATATTTGGAAGGCACAATAGATCATGCGCAGTATTTCTCTGGTATAGAAAGAATATATAATGCCGCTATAGAAGCTGGTGATGGTTTACCTACAGGTGGTCCGGCATCCGCTCCATTTAAGGATCCAGCCTTTAACCCATCTATAAATGGCTGTGATTTGACATGGTCAAACTTTTTTGCAAATGCACCAATTAATGGGGAGCCTACTCAAGCAGACATATTAAAAAATACCGTGTTATTTAGAGCAGTTCAAAAGCTAAAAGATCTTGTACCATCTGTAGAATTACCAAATCAATTAACTCAACCAGCTGTTAGTCTCTTGACAGGAGCAGGACAGTTAGCATTTACAGCTATGGACTGGATTAACCCTGCAATTATCACTAGATTTTTTACAGAGGCAACACGAAAGTCTGGGGATAAATATAGAGATGATGTTGTGTTCCCAGCTATACTTAATTTAGATAAAGCTATTGGTAATATTCAATCAAGGGAATTTTAAATATAAGAATCTAAACTGTAGAGGCTTGATTTTCAAGCCTCTTTTCTTTGTCATTTTAAAATTACATGAAACACTTTAACTTAATTATTAAAGAAAACCCCTATTTACCATATGCAAAAGACCTATCAATTCTAATCTACCAAGGCTATACTGTAATAAATACTTATTATTAATTATCTATTATGATTAAACGTAGAACACTACTGCTTACAGCAACAGCAATCTTCTCAGGTATGTTGCTATTCTTTAATTCTGCAACAATCGCATATGCCAAAAACAGCGACGATGTAGAAAGCAGAGACACTAAATCTGGCAATAAATACATTGGCGGATCAAGTGTGGAAATAGAAGAAGATATACAAGGTGATCTTGTGACCGGTGCAGAAACTATAGAAGTAAATGCAGTAATCGGCGATAACCTTTATCTGGCTGGGGGTAAAGTACTATTAGAATCCGATATTAATGGAGATGCTGTGATTCTAGGGGGCTATGTGGTAATCAACGGAAATATTTACGGAGACCTTCGAGTACTTGCAGGCGAAGTTTATATCAATTCCAATGTAGTTAGAGGCGATGTAGATGCAGCTGCCAGCAAAATTTCTATTTCCGAAAATACTCAGATTGAAGGCGAAGAGTCCATAAGAGCTGGAGAAATACAAAGAAATGTCTCTGATAATCCTACAGACCTTAAAGATGCCGGCAACACTTATTTTAATAACCTTGAATTTTCTGCCAGAGATTTGTTTGCAGGATTTACTGTAATTCGATTTGTACTAGAGATTGTCTTCTTCATTGGAGGTATAGTAGCAGCATATTTCTTTATAAGATTATTCCCGACATTCACAGAGAAAACATTGGCAACAATGAAAAAGGAGAAATTAAAATCTGGGCTATTGGGCCTATCTGCACTAATTGCAGCTCCATTTTTAGCACTTATATTGTTAGTGTCGGTGGTAGGAATTAATCTGTTTTTCTTGCTTGCAGTTCTTGGATTGTTAGCATTAATGATTTCTAAATACTTAAGTAGCTATTTAATTGGAAGAATAATTCTGCAAAAATTAGAAAAGAATAAAACAGGAAGATTATTGCCCTTATTTCTAGGATCGTTTGTTCTACTTGTTGTTGGATTTATTCCAATAGTTGGATTCTTAGCAAAATTAGTACTAATTTGTATTGGACTAGGGGCAATTTTAAACAATAAATTTTCTAACTTAAAATAATTAGTATTAAGTTTATCGAAGGCGGGATATGCTTCCCGTCTTCATTTTTTTCTACATCAAAATCTATATCTTTCTCTATAAAATTTCTATAATATTAGTGTATGATTTTTAATCCAACAAACTCAAAAATTCAGTACGACAATTTTAAGTTTTATGGAGTAGACGTAGAAACGTACTACCATGATGCTGGTCAAAAATTTGCTCAAATCATTTTAAAAAAATTTGGCAAGAATAAAGAGTATGTAATCGTATGTGGTTTGGGAGGAAATGGTGCAGATGGACTTGCTACCGCCTACGAACTTGCACGTCTGGAATCTAAAAAAGTAAATGTGTATTTGATAGGCAGATGGAATAGCATTGAAGATGAAGTGGGGAAAACATTGTATAAAAAATTAAAAGAATCAGAAAAAGAATTAACTAATTTGGTAGTAAAACAAGAAGTCTATGCCCCAGATATAGAGAATGGCGATATAATAATAGAAGCACTTGTAGGCACCGGAATTATAGGAGAAACTCTTAATAAGAGATTTAGAGACGTTATAAAGAGAATTAGTCATTTTGTAAAACCAATTATTGCTTTAGATGCTCCAACACCACACTACAATCCGGAACTAACTATTTCTATTAACTATCCCAAAAATGATAAGGCAGAGGTAATAAAAATAGATTTTCCTGCAGATATTTTACATCAAGTAGGACCTGGAGAGCTAAATGCTTTGTGGAAACCTAAATCAAAAACACATAAAACAAAGAATGGCTCAATCATATTAATCGAGGAAACAGATAAAAATATCGAATGTGTAAAATCTACAAGTAAAAACTATTTTACTAACTTTAGCTTTTATAGTTTTGATGAGTCAAAAAATAAAGATTTTGTGCTACTAAGTGACTTGGAAAGAAAGTTGGAGCAACAAGATACAATCATAGTTGGTTATTTAGATAAAAATATAGTTAATCTTGCATTTGTAAAGTATTTGCTCACAACTTATATAGATAAAAACTTTATTTTTTTTGGAACTTCACTTAGATTGCTGGACGAATGTTCTTTTGATTATGTAGAAAAAGCTTTGCTGATTTTTGACCGTAAAAACATCCACGAATTCTTTAAAGAGAATAGTAAAAAAACAGTAGGTATTGAAGGAAAGCTAAAAAGGTTTTGCGTAGAAAATGCTATTAACGCAGTACTTCTGGGAAGTCAAAGTCTACTATTTTCGAATATAGGTGAGATCAAATTCCATAGAAATCTGGCAGTATACAAACAAGGTTATCAACATGCGCTGGCTGGTTTGGTTGGAGCATATTCTACTCGAAACGATATGTGGTTAAGTATTCGGGCAGCACTATTTCAACTCTCCTTAGAGTAAAATTAGTTTTTTCAGAACTGTGATAAAAAATTACGAGCACTCTTCTCGAAAAGCTCTAATCTTCGTGCTCCAGATTCTGGAAATACGCAAAGGACTTGCTTAAGACTATTCATTTCTAGTTGAACAGCGTTTCGGAAAGTTTCTAACTTAGTTGGGTTTTGGGCAATTGTGTATCTGTAGTCAAGCGGCACAAATCCTAATTTTAATGGTTCACCTTCGATAACTACTGACCGAAGTTTAACTTCGACACCACAATCTGAAAGATATTTTGCATGTCCAGGACCAAATATTACAAACTTTCCTGCAAAAACCTGATACACATCTACTATGTCTAAGGCTTTAATTTCGTCCGCTGATATTAGTGATTCTGGTTTCATAAAATCTTTCAAGTTTAAACTTCAAATTAAATATCAAAATTTATTTAAAATTCGTCGGTAACATCCTCTTCCGTAAGTTTGCCTATAGATAATTTAAAGTTAATTAACTGTTCCGTAGCTAATTTAAGTATCTTACCTTTTGCAGTCATGGCTTTATTACTTTTTTCGTTTTCTAGCATTCTAAGTATTTCGTTGGCACCAACAGAGTCAACACTTTGCAGTTTAAGATAGGCTTCTTTAAGATCTTTTAAACTGAATACAACTTGATTAAAAGTTTTCCCTTCAAGTTCTGGTCGTCGTGATATGAAACCTGCATATTCGACATAATAAAATTGTGTGTCTGATGTTTGTGCAAGCTCGGGAATAATATTAAAAATTGCCAGGGCATGCCCTCCATTCAATATAATTTTGCCATGCTCATATTTTTGAGACCAGAATTCAAGTTCGTCTTCAGCTTGAATAACTTCGTAAGTTATTTGTTGATTTAGTAAATTAACTTGTCTAGTTTCGTTGACACTCATTACAAGAAACAATATAAGGTAATAGATTACTATAAGTTGGCAACTTTATCACCTATAATCTGTATCTATTTAGAGGAGAGGCTTATTCATTAATGTGTATCGAGGGATCCCGACTTTGTCGGGATCCCTCGTAGTTACCCTAATGGTCTTATTATTTTTTATCTTCTGGCTCTATAACTTCTCCTTCTTCAGGTTCATCTTTTTTTTCTTCTGACTTATCTGCAGTTGAGCTTGCATCAGGTTTTTCTGTGGATTGATATACTTTTGCTCCTACTTCCTGGAGTTGTTTCATGAGCTCGTCGCTTAGGCTTTTTAACTTGTCCTTATCATAATCATCTTTCTTATCAAGTTCTTCTTTAACTTCTTTAATTTTCTCTTCCAATTTCTTTTTAGACTCTTCATCTATCTTGTCTGCATAATCTTTCAAAGTCTTCTCTGCCTGGAAAACTAAAGTATCTGCTTCATTTCGGATTTTAAGTTTTTCTAGAACTTCTTTATCTTTTGCTTCATTCTCTGCAGCTTCTTTGACCAGTTTATCTATTTCTGCCTGATCTAAGTGAGTAGATGCAGTTATAGTTATATCTTTCTCTTTGCCGGTGCCTAAATCTTTAGCTTTTACATTCAAAATTCCATTAGCATCTAGTTTAAAAGTAATGGCAAATCTAGGTACTCCTCTCGGTGCTGGTGGAATATCTTCTAGTTTAAACTCGCCTAATAATTTATTGTCTTTAGCTATAGGTCGCTCTCCTTGATAAATTTTTATATCTATTGCACTTTGATTATCAACCGCAGTAGAGAAATTATCTTCTGTTTTTTCTGCTGGAATTGTGGTATTTCGAGGAATTAAAAAGTGCATTTCTCCAGCATTAACTTCTAATCCTAAAGAAAGCGGTGTCACATCCAAAAGTGTAATGTCCTGAACACTTGAATCTCCTGCCAGCACAGCACCTTGCAATGCAGCACCTACTGCGACAACTTCGTCCGGGTTAACTGACTGGTTAGGTTTCTTTCCAAAATACTCTTCTACCTTTTTTACAATTAAGGGCATTCTTGTCATACCACCAACCAGAATTACTTCGTCTATAACTTCTTTTTTTAATCCTGCATCTTTTAATGCTTTTTCTACAGCGTCAAAAGTTCTTTCTACAAGATTCATTACCATTTTTTCGAACTCAGACTTAGTTAAAGTCATTCTAAAATGCTTTGGCCCTTTAGCATCAGCTGTAATATAAGGAAGGTTAACGTCTGTAGATTCGGAACTAGATAGAGCAATTTTTGCTTTTTCCGCAGCTTCCTTTAATCTTTGCAAAGCAGCCGGATCTTCTTTAAGATTGATTCCTTGTTCTGCTTTAAACTTTTCTACAAAGTGGTCAATTAATACTTGGTCAAAATCATCTCCTCCTAAGTGTGTATCTCCTGATGTTGATTTAACCTCGTATACACCATCACCTATTTCTAATACTGATATATCGAATGTTCCTCCACCTAAATCATAAACAGCAATAGTTTGATCATTTTTCTTATCCAAACCATACGCAATAGCTGCGGCTGTAGGTTCATTAATTATCCTTTTTACTTCTAAACCCGCTATTTTCCCTGCATTCTTTGTAGCTTGTCTTTGTGCATCATCAAAATAAGCAGGCACTGTGATAACAGCCTCTGTAACTTTCTCTCCTAAGAATGCTTCTGCATCTGCTTTTATCTTGGCAAGAACTTTGGCTGATATTACTTCTGGAGCAACCCATTTTTCGTCTAGTTTAATTTCTACACCACCCTTATCGCTTTTTCTAATCTCAAAAGGTAAAAGATCTATATCTTTCTGAACAGCTTCGTCATCGTACCTTCTTCCAATAAGTCTTTTGATTGAGTAAAAGGTTTGCTCAGGATTTGTTACCATCTGGTTTTTGGCTGGTATTCCAACTATTTCGCTTTTATTATCTACATCTATAGCAACAACAGATGGTATTAGCCTACTTCCTTCCTTACTGGTTATGACCTCTGGTTTTCCAGCCTGCACAAATGCAACTGCAGAATTTGTTGTACCTAGGTCAATGCCTATAACTTTACCCATATTAAATCTTTAATATTTAAATTGCGCGTTTAGCACTTAAAGTATAAGACTGCTAAACTGTATTTGTCAAGATTCTATTTCTCTAAACTAACATAAATGCTATGATTTTAACAATTCAATTTGGACAAATGGAAGATACAATTTATGGCGAAATTAAAGTTGAATCCCCAGTCATTTTAAAGCTTATTAATACAAGAGCATTTTTAAGGCTTAAGAAAATAAATCAATATGGTGGTGTAAACTTTATTTTTAAAGATCGCTTCCAAGTAAGTAGATATGAACACTCAATTGGTGTATGGCACGTTCTTTATTCTTTGGGTTGTAACCTAGAGACACAAGTGGCTGGCCTGCTTCACGATATAGGACATACCGCATTTTCTCATATGGTAGATGGTGCTATGGCTATTAAAACAGAAGATTATCACGAAAAAATTGCCCACAAATATTTAGATGATCTAGACGAAGTTAATTCGATACTAAAAGAGTTGAACATAAGCTTGAAGAACGTAGATGATTATTCCGAGATTAAAAAATCTTTGCCAGATGTAGGTGCAGATAGATTGGATTATGCAATACGAGATTATGTTGCATCGACGGGTGAAAAATCTGGATTTGGAAAAACAGTCTTGGATAATATAATTTTAATGGGCAGAAATATAATTTTCAAAAATACAGACATAGCCAAGGAATTTGCTCTGACTGGTTTAGAAGCAATGTGGAATGTTATATACGAGCCCAATGTCGCAGTAGTCTATCAATCTCTTATAGAAATCATTAGAGATGGTTTGACAGAAGGCTGGTTAACTGACAAGGAATTATGCTCCGACGACGAGACAGTATTCAAAATTTTTAGGGCAAATAAATATAGGTTTGATTCTAAATACTTCGACATATTCGAAAAACCTTATAGAGTTATACAAGGAGATCTACGTGATCATGACTTTAAGCATATAAAACTTAAAGCAAGATATTTCGACCCTATGGTACTTGTAGATAATCAAACAAAAAGAGTTTCTGATTTAGACGACGATTTTCGCAATAAACTGGAGGAGTGGAAAGAGTTGTTCGAAAATAGAAAAGACGGTGCTTACTATAAAATCGTATTATAAACTACTTTCCTACTATAACCTTGGCAGCTTTTAAGATTCCATCTCTGCCAACATATTTGTAGGCAGAAGAGATTACCGCTATGACTTTATCTTTGTTGTCTGGACTTGGAACTGTAGAAATAGCTTCCATTGTTTCTTTATTAAATACATCGCCAATTTTTACATCAATCTTTTCTATACCTGCCGATTTAGCAGCAAGAGTCAACTTATCTTGTGCTGACTTAATTGATGCCTTTGCTCGGTCTAAATTTAATTCTTCATCCTGCATAGCAAGTTCTAAATCATCGTGAATTTCCAAAATTTCTTGTATTAATCCCATGTTTGCTATAGCTCCGAAAGTTGCTTTTTCGAGTTCTATCCTTTTTCTATAGTTATCGAAATCTGCCATAAGTTGAATGCGTCTTTGCTTTTCTTCGGCAAGTTGGGATTCTAAATTTGATTCTTTATCTGAGCCAATTTCCGCCATGTCAGGCTGATTTAGTTGTTCATCTAGACTGCTATTAGTTTTAGCTTCGTGTTGTTTATCTTTGTTTTTCTTTTTATCTTCTTTCATATTTTGTTAAATTAATTATTTATCATAAATTTAATAGTGTCGGCTATATATTTTACAGAAGAAATTACTTTGTCGTATCGCATTCTGTTTGGGCCTACGACAGCAAGGAAACCTTTTTCTCCATTTCTAAATCTAATTTCAGAATAAATTACACTATAGTTTTTAAAGTCTTTTAATCCTGTTTCCTCCTCCCCAATCAGAATATTAACATCTTGATCTGCTATACTTTTATTAAATATATCCGATAACATGTAATAATCTTCTAGTATTTTTAGTATTCTCTGCAAATTATCTTCTTCCTTCAATTCGGGTATTTGTGGTAATAGATGTAAACCTGAATAATATAGATCATCACCAATAAGAGCTATAGTAGGATTTTCTGACATTAAGCTTAAGAAATTAATGCTTTGTCTTATTAAGTCTGATTTCTCGTTTTTGACTTTAACCAAGCTTGTTAAAACTTCTTCTCTAGTTTTGTCGGGGATTACTAATTTAGATGCATCGATATAATTTAACTCGCTCTTAACTTTATCTACAAAAAATCTCCAAGCTTTTGTTGTTGGAATTCTACCTGCGCTGCTATGTTTCTTGTACAGATAACCTCTAAAAACTAATTCAGCCATTTCGTTTCTGATTGTAGCTGAACTAAGCTTGAAGTTATACTTCTCCAATAAATGTATAGAGCCTACTGCTTCGGCCGTATCGATAAATTCTTTTATTATTGCGCTAAGCAACTTCTGCTGTCTTTCTGTTATCATAACTAATTTTAGCAAATTGCTGTTTAACTTGCTAAAAGAGATTATACCATTACGTAGATACTAAATGGTCCCATTTGTTTGAAGTACTCTCTTATTTCCTTGCTGACTAGTTTATTTACTCCGACAATAAACCTTTTCCGAATGCTATCTTGCTCGTAGTAAATATCCTCTACAACTATAAATGGATTTTCTTTTTCAATTTTTTTTATACTTTCTGGAAGATTTGAGAATAGGTTGTCTAGAATCTCGTTAATCTTATTTTCTTTTATACCGTTCTTAAATTTTAAATATTCCTCGTATCTTACTATGTCACTCATTAACGTCGTTTCTTAAACTTTTATATCGTGCACTTTATAACATACATTATGAATAAAGTAATTGCAAGTGTTTTTATTAATTGTCTATATGTTACTGGTTTATAACATTAAATCAAATCCAATTGTTCAGGGTGTATTCTTTTTGGTTTGATTGGTTTTGTAGATTGATTTGTAATCTTTTTTTCTGAAGATTTTTCTGTACTTTCAAAACTCTTAAGAATAGACTCTGCTCTATGGACTACATCTGAAGGTACTCCTGCGATTTTGGCAACATGTACCCCATAGCTCTGGCTTGTTGCGCCAGGGATAATTTTATGCATAAACGTTATTTCTCCAGAGTTATTCTCTACTTTTACATTATAATTCTTTACGCCCTTTAGTTTTTTTTCTAGTTCAATCAGTTCATGATAATGTGTTGCGAATAGAGTCGTCGATCTAATTTTAGATTGTATATACTCAACAATCGACCATGCTATAGCCACTCCATCGTATGTGCTAGTTCCTCTTCCAACTTCGTCCAATATAACCAAACTTTTGTCTGTAGCATTGTTTAGTATATTTGCTGTTTCGGACATTTCCACCATGAAAGTCGATTCCCCTTTAGCCAAGTTATCCGAAGCACCGACTCTTGTATAAACTCTATCGAATATACTCATCCTTACACTACTTGCTGGTACAAAACATCCTATTTGAGCTAGCAGTACAATTAAGGCTATCTGTCTGATAAAGGTTGATTTACCTGACATATTCGGACCAGTCAGAAGGTGTATATATTCTTCTGAATTGAAAGTTGAGCTATTTGCAATAAAATTTTTTGTTATTTGCTCAACTACCAAATGCCTACCATTCTCTATTTCCAATATCCTTTCTTCTTTAAGAATTTTTGGTTTTACATATCTATTTTGCCTTGCCACAAAACCAAAGTTACTTAAGACATCTAGTTCAGCTATAACGTCTGCTGCATCTAGGAGATCTGGTATAAAGTTTTGAAGTTCTGATTTAACATTATTAAATAGAGAAATCTCTAATTTAATGAGCTTTTCTTCACTAGTTAGAATTTTTTCTTCTAGTTCCTTCAACTCTTGAGTAATAAATCTTTCTGCATTAGCCAATGTTTGCTTGCGTATATAGTCTGCCGGAACTTTATCCAAATTTGTACGAGTAATTTCTATATAGTATCCAAAGACTTTATTAAAAGATATTTTAAGCGACGAAATTCCTGTCCTCTCTACTTCACGTTTCTGAATGTCATTCAATATACTTTTTATATTGTTTTTAATATTTCTCAGTTCGTCAACTTCTCTGCTATAGCCTTCTTTAATAACTTCTCCTTCGGCTGCAGATACAGCAGGATCATCTTGTATAGCGGCTTCTATTATTTGTTCGGCTTGATTCAGAGAAGACAAATTAACCTTAGCTTTAAGATATTTAAATCTTGCAGAGTTTAAGTTTTCTATAAGATCCATCACTTTTTTAACCTTTATTATTGCAGCTTTTATGCCCACAATATCTTTTGGATTGGCGTTACCCATACCAAGTCTACCAGATACCCTCTCTAAATCTACTACACCATTAATCATCTCTCGTGTGCCGTCTGTTAAGAGTACATCATCAAAAAAGTTTTCTACTGCTTCTAGGCGATCATTTAGAATTTGGTGGTCGGTAATTGGATTAATTAGATATCTTCGTAGTTTTCTCTTTCCCATCGGATTCTGACATTTATTTACAACTCCATAAACAGTATTGCGAATATCATTGCCAGAAATTGGGAATAGTAATTCTAAGTTTCTGATTGTTTCTGTATCTAATTGCATTGTTCTAGAAAAGTCGTATTTTTGAATTTTGTGCAAATGTTTTATATCTGTCTTTTGACAATCTAAAAGGTATTTAATTAACGCTCCAGCTGAGCAGATGATGTCGATACTTTCTTCCAATCCAAAACCTTTTAGGTTCTTTGTTTTAAATTGCCTTGTCAGTAATTCGTATGCGCTGCTAAAGTCAAAATAATCTTCTTCTACTGGCTCCAATCTTCTATCCAAAATTTCTCGAAATAGCATAAGCTGACTTGCAGCACAGATAATTTCTGCAGGATTGAGTTTGGTTATTTCCTGTTTGAATGATTTTGAATCTTTAGTTTCGAATGCTCTTAGTTCACCTGTTGTGATATCTGAATAAACCAAGTTATAGCCATTGCTAGTTTTATATATAACCATTATATAATTATTCTCAGAACTTTCTAATGAATTTTCATCTGTCACTGTTCCAGGTGTAATTAACTTAGTGACTCTTCTTTCGACAAGTTTTCCTGGCACTGCCTCTTCTGTTTGATCAGCTATTGCCACCTTCAATCCTTCCTTTGTCAGTTTATATAAATAGTTAGCAAGTGCGTGATGAGGTATTCCTGCCATTTCTCTTCGTGTCTCTCCTTTTCCACGGCCAGTAAGTGTTATACCTAGTACTTTGGAAATAGTTACAGCATCCTCATCAAATGCCTCATAAAAATCACCTAGTCTAAAAAGCACTATCGCATCTTTATATTCCGACTTAATTTTGTTGTACTGTTCTTGCATTGGTGTCATGTGCTAAGCATCCCGAAATTCTGCATCATCGACTTTATTTTTTCTAGCTTGTTTTGCTTCCTTAACTTTCATATTTAATCTTAATTTAATCCAATTTACAAACTGCCTGGCTTTTTTCAACGAAAGTCTAAAACTTTCTTTTATTGCTTCTTCTGTACTAAGCGCAGGTTTACCTTGTATTTGTCGATTAATATTAAAAACAATAGAGGTTGCAAATAGACTAGGTATGATTATTGCCAATACACAAAAAAATAATAGTATTTCAAACATATTATTCTAAAATAATAAATTAGTGTAAGAAAATAATTAGAATATGGATATTTTAGCATTTAGTCTCTTGCTACTGAATGAGTAATAATTCATAATAATAGAAATTATTTTTCTTAATATGGACTGGGTTGTTTTAGCACTTTTTATACTTTTAATCCTTCTCCTTTATACAATTAATAAAGCAGCAGATTTTATTGATGACTCGTTTTCTTTTTATTCAAAAAGAATCAAGATAAGTCAATTTTTAATAGGTTTTATTTTTCTTGGAACAATATCTTCACTTCCAGAAATTACAATTGCAATTAATTCAAGCAAAGAAATTCCAGAACTATCAGCAGGGAATCTACTTGGTGCAACATTAATTCTGATGAGCGTTGTTATGGGGATTTCTGTTATAAAATTTAAAAACGTTCATTTTCAAGGTAAATTTACAGAGAAAGAAGTAATTACTGCTCTGGGGTTGTTATTAGTAATGTTGATTGCTGTTGCAGATAAATCTATTAGCATACTAGAATCTCTGATTTTGTTGGGATTGTATTTAATTTATATCGTGTTCCTTTATTATCAGTTCCATAAAAAGTTAGCTAATTATCCCGAAGTAATGATCAACGCATCAAATGCAAAGATTTTTATGGTCAAGTCAATCGTTGGTATCATACTTATACTCATAACAGCATCAGCTATCGTAGATACTGTCATAGAAATTGGTGATAGGATTAATATTAATGAAGCATTGCTGGGCTTATTTGTACTTTCTTTCGGTACTAATCTACCAGAAATAGTATTTTTGACTAAAGCTAAAAATCTCGACCAGGAAAAATTGGCGTTGGGGAATTTTATGGGTAGTGCAGTTGCGAATGTTGGGATTATGGGATTGTTAGGACTATCTAGTGGGGGATTTGTATTCAATCACTTTATTTCTATAATCCCAGTTCTGGTAATATTAACATTAACAATTGTTTTGTTTGCAATATTTAGCTTTACCGGAAGAAGGCTTAGTGTATGGGAAGGTTATATATTGCTTGCTAGTTATGCTAGTTTCATTATTACAGAATTATCTATTGTAATCTTGAATGTAGATTGATTTTCGTAGTAGAGATGCATAAGCATCTACTACTACAATTACATTTGAGAATTTATTTAATTAACTTCAGAAGTTCAGTTTCGTTAATGATCTTAGCTTCATTCTCGGATCTTTTTTTTATTTCAAAATTATCTCCAGTTCTTTCCGAAATTACAACTCTAAATGGAATTCCAATCAAATCAGCATCTGTAAATTTTTCTCCAGGTCTGGTCTCGATTCTATCATCCCATAATGTTTCAATACCCATTGAGTTGAGTTTATTATACAATTTATCAGCTTTTTTAAATGACTCATCATCTTCTGATTTTGCAATGCTAATTAGATGGACTCGAAAAGGTGCAACACTCTCTGGCCAGATAATTCCATTTTCGTCGTTATGTTTTTCTACAATAACTCCCATTAGTCTGGAAATTCCAATGCCGTAGCACCCCATAACTCCGCGGGTAAAACCTCCATCTGTAGTAGAAATTTTTATATCGAATGCTTCTTGATATTTTGTTCCAAGGTCAAAAACATTGCCAACTTCGGAGGCGCGTCCCAGCTTTAACTTTCCAGAATTATCAGGAGACAAGTCGTTTTCTTTTAAATCTGTGATTTCTGTATTAATACAATAATTTGAATTTTCGCTGTATAAAATATCGTCCTCGCCTGCATCAGTCAAAACCATAAATTCGTACGAGATTTTTTGTGAAAAAGCTCCTCCAGAAGCTTCGGTAACTTTTGCAACTAGCCCGCAACGTTCGTAAATTTTTATATACGCTTCTTTTGCAGTCGCATAGAATTTTTCAAATTCTTCTTGAGTGGCATGCAGGCTGTACATATCTTTCATTAAAAATTCTCTGCCACGCATAATTCCAGATTTTGCTCTGAGTTCGTCTCTAAATTTCCAACCGATCTGATAAATTAAAAATGGGAGGTTATCATTAGAGTTAAAATATTCTTTAATTAAAGGTGTTACAACCTCTTCCTCGCTTTGACCAAGTGCATAATCTTTTTCTGTTCTACTCTTTATCTTAAAAAGCACATCAACCAATTCCCATCCACCAGTTTGTCTCCAGTTTTCCGATGGATGCAGCATTGGCATTAAAACCTCTTGTCCACCAATATTATTCATTTCTTCTCGCACAATATTGCTGATTTTATTTAAAACTCTAAGTCCCAGAGGTAAATATGTATAAGCTCCAGCCATCAGCTGGTTTACAAATCCAGCTTTGGTTAAGAGTGTTGCGTTAACCGTATCGAACGTGGCAGATGTTTTTTTTGTTTTAGCAAATATTTTTGAATATTTCATAATTTAAAAATAATAGTTAGTAATTAAACAAAATTATATTTCAATACATTCTACCCCCGAGGGGCGCATTTTTTGATGGGTGTATTAGAATAACTTCACCATTTTCGTCAGGAACACCTAGGGTTAAAACCTCGGACATAAATGATCCAATTTGTTTTGAAGGAAAATTAACTACAGCTAAAACCAATTTATCAATCAAATCTTGTTTTGAATAATTTTTGGTTATTTGTGCCGAAGATTTTTTTATACCAATTTCTTTGCCAAAATCTATTTTTAATTTGTATGCAGGTTTTCTGGCTTCCGGAAAATCCAGAACCTCAATTATCTTACCTACACGTATATCTATTTTTTGAAAATCGTCTAGTGTTATCATATAAATTTATAATTTTTATTAATCTTTAAAAAAGGCTAGTGGGTTATTATCTATATATTCACGAATACAAAACAATTCATTATCGTCTCTTATTATTCTATCGAAATATCGTGGCTGCCACGTAAAATATTTTTTTCCTTTCAAATTGTTGATTCCTCTAGCAGAAAATGATTTAAATGCCCTTACCATTTCTGATAGCCCATGAAATTTTCCAACAGTAGAGACAGGTTTTAAACCTGTCTCTACATTCTGGCTTGTATTACAAAATATTTCCTCCCGATTTTTTATTCTAATTATAAAATGTACATGGGTAGGCATTATTTGAAATGCATCTAATTCACAATTAATATAATGATTTGGCAAATCCTCCCAACATTTTCTGACAATTTTGCCTGATTCATTTTCAATAAATTTATTGTCAATAATCTTTCCAAAATATTCTTTTTGGTTTTTTGTGCATATAGTTATAAAATAAAATCCCGGTGTAGCGTAATCAAAATTTTCCTTTCTAATTGATTTAATTCTATATTTATTTTTGAATAAAATTTTTTCTTTCATATAATAAAAACCTCACCCAAATAAACTCTTTCCTTACGGATGAATTTACAAGGGTGAGGTTTTCTCACGGTACCACCTTGTTTTCCTTAAATATTGCTATTTAAGGCTTAACAACCATCTATAATTAAAATGGTTTCTTGATTTTTCTGCCACAGTCAAGATTTCTGTGTTGGGTTATTCAATTGATTTCCCCAATCGCTATTTCTTATAGAAAGATAAGGTAGGAGCCTTATCGTAACGAGCTATACTGATTATACTAATTGTTCTCCAACGGGGCAAATTTTTGTCATATAAATTACACGAGTAATTCTAATAGTATCTCTTGTGCCAAATTTGCTGTTTTGTTGTCGATGTCTTTCTGCGGGTTCAGCTCTACAAGGTCAATGCTTAGGCTTTGGGCAGTACTTTTTATTAATTTAAGGATTGGCCAGATATCATCTTTTACTAAACCTTTCTTAGCAACAATGCCTGTTCCAGGAGCTATTGTTTGATCAAACGCATCTACATCTATACCTAAATGTATATGATTGTACGATTTAATAAAATTTATTAATTCTCTAGAAACTTTTTCCTTATAGCCTCTTAAATCATATGTATCGTATGTGCTTATTTTATATCTTTTTATAAAGTTTACTTCGGCTTCTTCAAGATCGAGATTCCCAATATAAATTAGATTCTTTGGATTGCATTTTTCAGGGAATAGTTGATTGATTGGTTCAAAATCAAATTTTGAAAATACTGGTTTTAAATACATACCATGGAAATTTCCCGATGGGCTAGTAGAAACATCATGTATATCTCCATGAGAATCTATTTGAATAAATCCTATGTTGGTACCGAATCTTTTTATGTCCATTATTATTGTACTTAGCGAAATGGAATGATCTCCGCCAAGATTAATTTGAGTATCATTGGAATCTATTGAACTAGCCATAAAATCAACAGCGTGCAGGGTTTGTTGGTAAAATGTATCTAGATATAGTTGCTGTGATATTTCTTCTGGTTTAATAAAAGTAAAATTATATACTTTAAAATTATCTAGTTTGCTTAAGAATTCCGGCTGTAATATTGCTGCAGGGCCGTTTTCCACGCCAATGTTTTTATCTGTTGTTCCATTGGGAAAGTTGTATAGACCAAGCCTGGAATTTAGTGCAAATATTTTTATATTTTTCATAACTTGAGTGAGGTTAATCTTTTTTAGAATAAATGTTAATATGAACTCTGTAAATATTTTTTAATAATTTATTGTGGAATATAGTAATTTTACAAAGTTAAAAGCCTTTTTGGTTCATGTATATACTGGTGCAGGTGGTATTATTGGTATGTGGGCATTAGTCGCTGTTTTTAACCAGGATTTAAACAAAGCATTTTTGCTTTTTATGATCACTATGATTATTGATTCTACAGATGGAACTTTGGCCAGGAGGTTAAATATTAAAGAAGTATTACCTCAGTATAACGGAGCTACACTTGATAATGTTGTGGACATGCTAACATTTGCCTGGATTCCGTTATTAATAATTTATAGCTTGAATGTTCTTCCCGATAATATATGGTTAATAGTACCAGCTATAGCAGCTATGTACGCTTACACTCAAGAAAATATGAAAACAGAGGATGGATTTTTTCTAGGCTTTCCAACGTATTGGAATGTTGTGGCTCTTTACCTTTATTTATTCAAACCTGGTGAAGAAATTTCTTTAGGTATAATACTTTTATTTTCTCTTCTATCTTTTGTGCCAACAAGATATTTATATCCAAGCAAGAATTATTATATGTGGAAGGTAACTTGGACTTTAGGAGCAATATGGTTTGGTGTTACCACGTACATTCTTGCTCAAGATGAGATAAATAGAAACTTGAGCTATATATCTCTTTTTTATCCTTTATACTACTTGGTAATGAGTTTTTACGTAGAATTTAGATACAGATTTACCAAGGATTTTAGAAAGGATAAGGCGAAGCTAGCTTTAGCAGAATAAGTATTGTTGGTAGAAATCTTTTTTAGATAGTTGTAACATAAAAATATACATAATAGTAATTTAAATTTTAGTTACTTCTATATGAGAAAGGTGTTGTTATCTTTTTCTTTTGTCGTTCTCCTGTTCTCTCTTGGCGCGAAGAATGTTATAGCTTGTAGTTGTATCCCACCTAAAGAGCCGCGCGAAGCAATGGCAGATGCGGCTGCAGTATTTAGAGGAGTGGTAACTGAATCTACAAGGGAAGATATTTTGAGGGAAGGATTCGAAACTACTACAGATCCGTATGTGGCAACATTTAGCGTTTCTACCGTTTGGAAAGGTGATGTGGCAAGCACTGCGGAAGTTTCTACAGCACTAGAATCTGCGAGTTGTGGATTTAATTTCGAGATTGATAAAGAATACATTGTTTATGCATGGGAAGGCGAAAGTGGAAATTTAGAAACTGGGTTATGTTCACGAACTGCTTTAATTACAGATGCAACAGAGGATCTTGAAGAATTAGGAAATGGCAATGAACCTGGTTCGAACGTAGTTGACTCACAAAATGGTGATTCTGAAGATAGTGAAGAAAATACAGATGAAGAAGATAGCAATAATTATCTACTAATTGGTGCTGGAGCACTAATCGCAATCATACTTATAGTTGTAGTATTATCGTTGCTGAACAAAAATAAAACAGATAATCAAGGGCTAAACTTACGGGAGAGAAATCAAAATATGTAACAAATACATTTTGTTCCGTTATAAATATTTCTCCGAAGCAGGGGTTTTTCCGTTGGAAAAACCCCTGCTTGTTCAATATTACGTATTAATGTATTCTCCCTTCTTGTACGTGCCGAGAATTTTTAGGTGTCTTACGTACGATGTAAGTTCTTTAAGTGCGTTTTGGAGTTTTTCTTCTTGTTCACCAGCCAATACGTCTACATAAAATCTATATTCCCAGTCTGTATCGAGTATGGGTCTACTTTCTATTTTTGTTAATGCTATATTTCGATCAGCAAAGCATCTAAGCGATTTATATAACGAGCCAGCTTCTTCTCCTAGTTCAAACTGAATTGTAGTTTTGTCCGCATCTTTTGATGTATGGTTATTTTTACTAAGTACAAAAAACCTTGTATAGTTCTTGCTATTTTCGTGAATGTTCTCGCTAATAATATTCATATCGTAGATTTCTGCAGCGAATCTACTTGCTGCTGCCCCTGCCGTTTGGTCATTAGAATTTTTAATAAATTCCACAGAGCCAGCGGTATCGGGATACTCTATTGCTTTTATTTGTGGGTGTTCTTTAAGAAATTTCTTTATTTGATTTAATCCTACTGGATGAGAATATATAGTAGTTATATCTTCAAATTTAGTGTCTTTGAAAGATATTAAATGAAAAGCAATTTTTAAATAAACCTCGCCAATTACATGAAAACCATAGTTAGATAAATTATCATAATTTTGATAAACAGATCCATGTGTAGAATTCTCTATTGGTACAACAATATATTTAGCATTATCATTTTTCAGGTCATCAAAAACTTCGGTGAATGTATCTCTTTGCAAAAGTTCAATTTTATTGCCAAAGTACGAGTTTGCTGCAATGTGTGAATAAGATCCTAGCTTCCCTTGAATTGAGATAATCATTTTTATATTATTTTTACTTGAACGAATTATTTTTATTATCTATAACATCTCCATTTATATCTAATGCAAATGGACTTGTCAAAGAGATTGTCCGATTTCTGTTAAAGCCATTAACAAAGTAGCTGCATACATCAATTAGGTAGCCATTATAATTATCTGAAAATTGTGAACGAATATTTAAAACAAAACCTTCTTTTCGAAGTAACTCTGTATGCAAATAGTCTCTGTGAGTTAGTCTTAATGTAAAGTGATAATTAATATTTTCATCAATTACTTCAAAATCTTCTTGAGTTAAGGAATAACCTTCTCCGACTTCACCTTTGGATTGAGATCTGATAATTTCCCCAACAGTATTTGTCATTTTTTGTACTTTTGCTTCAATCGCTTGATTTAATTGCTTGTCTAAAGGTAACATAGTATTGAATAATAAGGAAATCAATTTTACCATCAAGATTGCAAATTGGCAAAAAATGGCGACTCGCTATATTTCTTGGATTTAGAATGTTTCAGAGACTTCGCCTACAATTTTTTTTACAATCCTTAACCCGAGTTCAGAAATTGTATTGAATTGTAGTCTTCTATTCTGTAATTCAAATTTAAGAAGAAAATAGTTAGTTGGAGAAACCTCTCCATCAGAATTTTTGCTAAAAGCTACAGGAATTAGAGTTATATTGTTAGGGTTTAGCAACTCTCCTTTCCTAACCTCTGATAATAAATCTTGTGTTGATTCATTAAAAGCTTGACTGTAATCAATCATGTCTACTAGTCCAATATTTATTGGTATCGCAATTTGACAGACTCTACGTTGTTCCAATTTATTGTCAAAAATCCGTATCTCCACAGCACATTCTGTTCCATTAAAGGTAGAAATAGTTTCTTCTTGTGATGATACTTTTTCAAAAACACTTTCCTCTGCCACTCCTAAGGTTTACTTAATACTGTAGTTCTTGGAAATGGTATAGTTTCTCTGATATGATGAACACCGGAAATCCATCTAACTGTTCTTTCCAAGCCTATTCCAAAACCTGAATGTGGAACAGATCCGTATTTTCGAATGTTAAGATACCATTCATAGTCATCAACTGAATAATTTCTAGCCTTTAATTCGGAAAGCAGTACATCATAATTATCTTCTCTCTGACTTCCACCAATAATTTCCCTAGCCTCTTCTGGAGCAATTAAATCGGCATTGATTGCTCTCTGCATACCTCTTTCGTCAGTATACTTTTTCATATAAAATGATTTCACTTCAAAAGGGTAGTCTTCAATAAAAACTGGAATTTTAAAAATATTTCCAATTTCTATTTCTTCTTCTGTAGTCATATCGTCATTGTAGTCGACTTTAAAGCCTTTTTCTTCCAGTAATTTTTTAGCCTCGTAATGCTTTAATCTTGCAAATGGTTTTTGAACTACATCCTGAAGAATTTTTGTATCTCTTTCCAATATTTCTAGCTCCAGCTTGCAAAATTCAAGTGCATCTTTAACGATTCTTTTTACCAACCCTTCTTGAACATCTTCGTTCATTTGCTGGTCATGATAAGCCATTTCGGCATCCATCATCCAGAATTCTGAAAGATGATTTCTTGTTTTACTCTTCTCTGCCCTAAAAACTGGTCCAAAATCATATGCCTTGCCAAAACTCATTATTCCAGCTTCAAGATAAAGTTGCCCTGATTGAGTTAAATACATCATGGAGTCATAGTATTCTAGCCCGAACAATTGTGTAGTATCTTCGCAACTTGTAGGTTGTAAAATAGGTGTATCAAATCGAATAAAACCTTCTTCATGAAAATAATTTGTTATAGATCTGAACACTTGATCTCTAATTCGTAAAACTGCCCAAGGTGTTTTTGATCTTAGGTATAAATCTCTGTTTTCGAACAAAAATTCGGGGCCGTGTTCTTTTTTTCCGATTGGAAATTCTTCGGATTTAGATACAATTTCTATTTTATAGACTTGAATCTCAAAAACATCGTCTTTTTTGGGGTGTTTAGAAATTTTTCCTTGAACAATAACAGATGCTTCTTGCCCTGCTCTTTCTACATTTTCCCAAACACTATTAGAAACGTTGGATTTTTCAACAATACCTTGGATAAATCCAGTCCCATCACGAAGTTCAAGAAAAGCGATTTTTCCGGATGATCGTTTATTATATAACCAACCCTTCACCTCAACTTCTTTTCCTACATAGTCTTTTAAATGCGATATTGTATAGCTCATATATTTTTAAGAAATAATTTATATACTAACATAATGTAGTTAGTTTATTAATTTTAAAATTTTTATTGTAAACTAATCTTCTTCCTTAACAACATACAACTATGGATTTCTGTCCGTAGTTTTTTATTAGTAATTTCTTGCGACAATTAAAAAATACTGAGACAGTAGGATTCGAACCTACAACCTTGCCGTTAACAGCGGCTTGCTCTACCTATTGAGCTATGTCTCATTAAAAATAAAAAAACTCCCTTTTGGGAGCTTCATTGTTTAAATATCAACAATAACTCCCTAGCGGAGCAAATTATTATTGTTATTTAATTGAACTTTCATACTTAAGATTTTAGCAAATTAATCTATAGTTTTCTATATCTAACATAGACTGCACTCTTGTGCAGTCTATGAATAATTTTTCTTAAAAAAATTACTTTTTATCTCCAGAATTCTGCATTTCTTTTGCCTTAGTTTCGGCTAAACTTTTTGCTTTATTGAACATTGCCATAACTTCAGCCTGATGTTTCATTGCTTTCATTCCATTTGCAACAAGAATTGCTAGATTGATTAGTACAAATCCGTAATATCCAAAACCAACACTTACTCCATTTTCGTTGTTAGAAAGAATAGAAATTGTAGAAATCAATATATTAACAATTGCTGCAATTCCAGCTGCAACAACAGCATTTAATACAGCAGAATGTTTTACTGCGCCAGTTTTTACCTGATAAACAACCATTGCTGAAAAGCTTAGTCCAACTATAGTAGAAACAAGAACTATAATATCTGATAATGATGCGATTTCAAAAAAATTTCCACTTTCGCTAAATCCGAATGCAGATAGTTTTAGCCAAGGCATAAACATCATAAAAATTAAAGAAAGGACAAAACCTACAACAGTTGCGGTTTGCAACTTAGATCTCATTGCAAGATCTTTAACCATTTCTAGTGGCTGTTGTGTCTTTGCATTAGCTGCTTGCATAATTAGATAAATAATAATTAATAATGACTAATACAACAATGATACATCGAAGTTTGCCATCTCACAATAGTTTTTCCATTTAATGAAGAAAATTTTAAAATTTGTAATGCATTACAATGCTTAAATAAATATAATCGTTTATTATCAGGTAGTTTTTTATCTAGAATGAAAAACAATCTAGTAAAAGTTTTTTCTACAAGTATTTTTGGTAATTCATTAATAAAGACTCAAAAAAATGACACTATTGTCTCGGTTGCTTGTTCTGCACTTCATGATTTATCCAACACAATATCTGTTATAAAAGGTACTATTATGTTGTTACAAGACAAAAATTCTGCTCATTCAGAAATTATTGATGTTATGAATGAATCTCTAGACAATGCTACGAAAATAATACGTAGTGGTATGGATTATTTAGTTAATCTTAATGATAACAATGTTTTTACGCTGTATTCAGAGATATTGCATACTATTAAGAATTTTCAAAAAAGATTATTTAAACAGGGTGTGTTAATTAATATTGATGTTGATTCTCACATATATATCAAATCTAATCCGTTGATTATAGATAGGATATTTACCAATTTAATCAATAATTCGTTGGATGCTTTTGCAGACTGCAAGGACGGTAGATCAAAAAGGATAGTTATAAAAGCCTACGAATTTAATAGCAAAATTACTTTGGAAATAGAAGATAATGCTTGCGGAATTGCACAAGAGCATATAAAAAAAGTGTTTGATAGTGGATATACTACAAAAAATGCATCGAGTGGCATGGGGCTTTTCTTGATTAGAGAGTTAATTGAAAAGAACTTGGGTGGCAATATCTGGATAAATTCCAAAGAAGGCTGTTATACAAAAATCAAGATTATTCTTCCAAATAACTAAACAGGGTTTAAATACTTGGGATTGATTCTGTATCCTTTGCCATATACAGTTTCTATTATATCTTTTGCATCGCCTAGTTTTGCTCTTGTCCTGCTTACGATTGTATCAACGTTACTTAGCTGAGGTTCCGAATTTCTTTTAGATATCACATTAATTAACTCGTATCTACTTAATAATTCGCCATTTTTTCTGAATAATGCCAATAAAAATTCATACTCATTGGGTGTGAAAGATACAAGTTTATTGTTTACCTTAACACTAGAATTCTTTTGGTTAATTTCTATAGATCCGAATCTTATTAAGGCGTAATCACCATAGTTGTTTAGTAAAGAAATTATTTGCGCTTTGAGTAAATCATAGTTGATAGGCTTTCTATGAAAAATATTCGCACCTAGTTGATATGTATCGATTTCAACACTACGCTGCTCATAAGTTGTCATAAGAATGATAGGAAGTTTTATGTCTTTTAATCTGATTTCGGAAACAATCTTATGACCATTTTTATCAGGTAAAAAATAGTCTACTAATAAAAGGGTATATCTTTTTTTAAGTAGCTTAGCGATTCCTGTGGTAGCATCGAGAGCAACATCCACTTCGAAACCGAGTGTTATTAGAAAATTTTTTAATACATACAGTAGTTGTCTATCGTCTTCGATAATCAGAATTTTTTGCTTGGACTTTAGCATTGAATAAAATTTAAGCTAAAGTAATTATAATTCATGAATCCTTACAAAATCCTTACTATTCAGTCCAATTTCCGACTTCTGCACCTAAGATGCTCAATAAATCAGCTGCATTCATTATTATCGACTTAGTTTTTAGACCAGCATTAAAAGCTACCTGATTTTTATATAGAAAGCTTGCATCTATAAAGGTTCTTAAATTCATAAGTTTTCCTATTGGTGGAACTGCGCCAACTTCTAAATCGAATTTTTGCTTTATTATTTCTGGTTTTTCAAATTCGATTTTTTCGCTAACTACCTCCGAAATGCTTTTGGTATTTAACTTAGCATTAGCTGGTATCACAAGCATATAATTCTTGCTAGAAGACTTTCCCCTTACAATCAAAGCTTTTGCTCCATTTTCGAGTTCTGTTCCTCTTAAGTTTGCAGCATCCTTGCTGGTTAATGTTTCTTCGTGGCTAACTTCTTTGTAATCAATCTTTTTTAGATTTAATAAATTTATAATTTGTTGATATATAGATACTTTCTTCAGAGCTAACCCAAGATCCTCTAGCTGCTCATCAGAAATAGATGTAGGAGCGTTCATTACAGCTGTATTACCGTTATAACTCATCGGGAAAGCAATTGTTTCTTTTAAGGATTCTTCTCCTGCTAGTATCATAGCTAGTCTATCTAAACCAAGTGCTATTCCGCCGTGCGGAGGTGCGCCATACTTAAACGCTTCTAACATATGGCCGATACCTTCCTGGATTTGTTCCTCTGTATATCCCATAATTTCGTAAGTTGCTTTCAATATTTCTGGTTTATGTGCTCTAATACTTCCCCCGCCTACTTCATAACCGTTGCAAACTAAGTCGTACTGCGCTGTAACAATTTTATCAATGTTCTTTTTTTGTAAATGCCATTCTACGTGTTCTTCAACTGGATGACTAAATGGGTTATGAGTGAATGTCCAACCACTCTTGCCGTCTCTAACTTCAGCAATATCTTCTTTGTCAACTTTCTTGAAAAAAGGAAAATTTACAACCCATGCAAATGCAAGTACACCTTGCTGTTTTTCCTTTTCGGTTCGCATATCAAATTTGTCTGCACCGTAAGTATCTATTGCGTCGGCATAATCAATTACAGGGAAAGGATCTGATTTAAATTTTGCTCCAAATTTCGACAAAGCTGTTTTTACAACATTTTCTACCAGTTCCATAAATTCTTTTTGTGTTCTAAAACTAGATTCAATATCTACTTGAGTATGCTCAAATCCTCTATCTGCCCGCAGGTCTTCGTCTCTTACACATTTTGCTAATTGGAAATAATTTTCTACTCCGGCAACCATTAGCAGCTGTTTATATTGTTGCGGACTTTGTGGTAAAGCATAAAACTTACCAGGATTTAGTCTAGATGGTACTACAAAATCTCTAGAGCCTTCTTTTGTAGAAGCCGTAAGTATTGGGGTTTCTACCTCTACAAAATCTTCTTTGATTAGATTATTTCTAATTTCATTTGCTAATGCTGATCTAAGTTTCAGAATTCTATGCATTCTTTGTCTTCTTAGGTCCAAATATCTATATTTAAGTCTCATCTCCTCGCGAATGTCATATCCATCTCCTTTTACTGGAATTGGAAGTGCTTCTGCTTTATTCAAAATTTTTAATTCTTTAATTTCTACTTCTATGTCTCCATTGTTTTGTTCTTTATTTATTTGTGATTCGGATCTTTTGTTTACTTTCCCTATAATCTCTACAACGGATTCCAAACTAATGTTCGAAACTTTAGACATCAGAATTCCTTGAACTTTTCCACTTCTATCACGTACATCTATAAAGGTAATTTTTCCCATTTTCCTTAAATTATCCACCCAACCACAAATTTTGACCTCCTCGTTTATATGTGAGTTGAGCTCTGCGGCTAAAGTTCTCTTCATAGATATATGAATAATAAAAAAAAGTTTACTAGATTAGCTATTCTAACATCTATTGAACTATTTGAGAATTTGAAATATAGATTTTAATCAATTGATTTGCAATAATGTTTGCATGAATATTAGCGATGATGTAACTCACAAGTATCTAAAAGCCATTGCCGAGCAATATAAGTTCCGAAAAGTTATTCAGAGAGGACTAATAACTGGTATTTTTACAGCAATTGGTGCAACTATCGGATTCGCGATAGTACTGGTTGTAGCTTCAAAACTATTATCTGGGCTCAAAGAAGTACCTTTTGTAGATAATATATTGCAACAAACAAAGCTAGACGTAATAATTGAATCAGAGCTGAATAATCTTTCTACAACTGAAAATCCGGATGAGCAATCTACACAACAAAGTGAAGAAGAAAAAATTACGTACACAACATTTACAAATGAGCAGATTGGATTTGAATTTAAGTATCCATCTATATTTACAACTATAACCGATAACTTTGCAGAGCTGAATTCTTCCAAATTAATAGAGTTTGCAGGAGAGTCTTATATTCAGAAACTAGAATTATATAAAGATTTAGAACTTACAATCGAGGGTGAGAAACGTAAGGCAGAAGTAGTAAACGAATTTTTGGAAGAAGATACTCTTGATCTTTATGAAGGGGGCGCCATTGTTGATGGAAATCAAATAAAAAATCCTTTATTTGTATACAACTTCAAATTTAATGAGTCGAACTACACTTTTATTGCGATAGCTGATACCGAAACTCCAAAAATCTCACGAGAATTATTCATAGCATTGTTAGAGAGTATAGAATAGTTAAGACATAACTAAGAATTATGCAGGAACCACTTCATTCCTACGAAGAAATTTTATTTGGTTTTTGGCGCCTCAACCTTTAAAGCTTTAGGAATGATCCGCTTACCTGGATTTTTATGGTTCGCGTACGTTTCGAATCATTCCCTTACTTTTTATACTTAGATAATATCAGGCAAAAAATCAAAGGTCAACTTAACTATAAATAGACAATACTATTGTTAGATTGGAATTTATGTTGTGAAGATATATCTATTATCAAAATTTAATTTTGTGTTGGTTAAATATTAACTTGGTATAAGTTAGCTATTTTTAAATATTAAATAAATAAATTTTGTAAAATTATTATACAAACTGCAATACTCTTTGCCACAAATGATATCCATAACATAGCTTGATCAAACCACCATACTCGCTATATAATTACCTTAAATTCTAAATGCTACCACACGGCATTTTAAAAAAGTCATTTTTTTACTTAGTTCTGTGTGGAGGAATTAAGAAAATCTGACTTAATACTTTAATTTTAATGCTTTTTTGTATGGCAGATCCAAATCAAAGCAGCCAGCAGAATAGACCTCAAACTGCTCAAGCTGGAGACAATTCCACAAAAAAGCCTCAATCTAGCTCCGAAAAAAAGACAGTAATCAACAGAATAAGAAGTAATGATAGACTTCTAGCACTAACTTCTTTAATAGTGTTGATTATTATATTTGCAATTGGTGTTGGAGCGTTTTTCTTTATTCGAGATGTAGTTTTAGACAAGGATGATGAAGAAGAAACTACTCAAGAAGAAGATGAAGATTCGGAAGAATTAGCCGAGGATAGAAACGATGAAGAATCTAGTGAGGGGGAAAATATTTTAACCCCGGATTCTGAATCAATCGACGAGGAACCTACAGATTCCGAAGACACCGAAGAATCTACAGAAGAATCCTCCGATGATGAAGATTCAGAAACGTCCGAATCAAAAAATGAAGATAGCGAGTCTGATGTGACTGAGTCATCTCAAGATTCTGAGGAAGATTCAGACGAAGAGGAAAATTCAGGTGAAGAGGTTTCCGAAGAGCAAACAGAAGATGCTGATTCTGAGGAAAACGAACCTAGCGATGCAGAGAATGTAGATGCAACAGAAAATGAAGATTCTTCCGATGATGAAGAATCTGAAGAAGGATCCCTTAACGGTGATGGGGTTTCCGACTCAGCTGTTAACGTATCTGTAACTGCTTTATCTACAGGTCATTCAGAGGCAGGGTATCAAAAATCAATTGCTAATCAGAGACTTATTAATTCTGATGGTGTGTGGAGAGTAACAGATTACACTCAAGGGGATATTGTAAGCCAACCTTACACTATTCAGCTGGGAGATACTTTATGGGAAATCGCAGAAGCTTATTACGGTGATGGATTCCGATGGGTAGCAATAAAAGATGCAAATGCTTCTCAAATCGGATTCTTACCCGATGGCTCTCAGGCGTTGATAATTCCTGGACAAGTATTGAGTTTACCATAATCTAAAAATTACCGGCCGGTAAGATAGTAAATAAGGGTCCTTTTGGAAGGACCCTTATTTTTTACTACTTCGTTACTTCTAGTCTTTAAGCTTAAAGGTCTTTACAACTTTGACAGCTTCATCATAATTATCTTTATTGTCTTTTCCCATGTAAGTTGCATAAACTGCGTACGCTTTTTTGTCGTCTGAACTAATTATCAAATACATTGTACCTTCTGAATCATCGTTATTAGACATAGTAAACTTACATGCTTTTGCTCCATTAAGTTTGACCGATTTAGTCTCTTTTAGCTCGAATTCATCATCTCCAAAACTATCTTCGACATCTTCTATTTCGCCACAATCTCCTGATTTTATTGCAGATCTATTTTTTTCTGCATCTTCATCATCCTCGTTAACATCACTTCCAAATATAACTACACCTGCACCTTCTTCTGACTCAGAATCAATTCCTTCGGAAGATATAAATAGATATGAACCTTCTCCGATTTTAGACCAGTCCTCAGGATAGCCTACAGAAAAATCATCGGCTTCGTATTCTTTAAAATCACCTGGTATGTTTATTCCTTCATCTCCTGCTAAGAGTTTAGATCCAAAAAATACTGCTGCAGCTAGAGCTAATACAACTGCTACAGCTACAATTGGCATTAGCGGGTTATATTTTGGGGTAGCACTTTCTTTAGTTTCCGGCTTGGCATCGTTTGCCTTTTTATTTTCTTCCATTAAATTATGAGTAAAAAATTAAATGTGCCTAATAAAAAATAACAGTATTTACTCAAAAATGAAAGTGGTTTGGACTAATTTAGGTAATCAGTAATCTCGACTTTTTTTAAAGTTTTAGAGTATTTGTCCGCAATTCTAACAGGTTCTGGCAATTTAAATTTAGCGGTTGTAGCGATTGCAAAATCCAATGCTTGCTCATGAGTGATTAGGTGACCTGGTGATACAAAAACAGGTTTTATATTATCTTTAGTTCGTAAGGCGAATCCAATCATTTTGTCATTAAATAATAATTCTGTAGAATTAAGTTTAGTGCTTTTAGGCATTCGATATTTACCTACCAAAGGTTTTTTGGCAATACCGATTGTTGGAATATTGAGCAGTACTCCTAAGTGGCTTGCTATTCCCATGCCGCGCGGATGAGAAATCCCATGACCATCTACCATTATCAGATCTGGCATACACTTAACTTTATTGAAAGTTTTTAAGAGATTCGGTATCTCCCTAAAAGCTAATAGCCCAGGTATATATGGCAATTCTAAATACGAATAATCATATGCAATTTCGAGTTGTTCAAGACTAGGATATTTGAACATTACAAAAACGGAAAAGATCTTTTGTCCAACAAGAGAACTATCGCATCCTGCAATGATTTTTACAGAATGTTTGAGTGGTTGAATTTTAACCTGTTCTTGCAGTTCGTTCTGTTTTTTTATTAACGATTTTATTAAATCCGAAGAGATTTGTTGCATAGCCTATTATCTCATATTGTTTATCAGCTTTATAAATTCTTTACCTCAGCTTTAAATAACAATGATTTTGTTGATATAAAATATAATTAGTAATACAACCACAAATGACAGAGGAAGATACGTACAAACGATTGAGAAAGCCATTCGATATTAAATTTATTAACTGGAAAATTAATAATTATAATACTGACAAAACTAAAGCAATGATTACTTTTTACTTAGACGCAAGGGCGGTACAACACAGACTTAATGAAGTTCTGGGTGTTAATGGGTGGAGCTTTACTTTTACTGAACTTGAAAGAGATCAAGGTGTACATGGTAAGCTAACTATTTATATTTTGTCCAAAAATGCAGAAAGTGCAATTTCCAAAGATGATTGCGTACTACAAGAAGTGACGCGCGAAGATGTGGGGTACGCTTCCACAACAGAAAAAAGTGAATGGTATAAAGATGCTGTTTCGGATGCCCTAAAACGTTGTGCAGTTCATTTTGGAGTAGGTCACTTTTTGTATGCTCTGCCATATTTGTGGATAGAGCTTGATAGACCAGGGCAAAAATACTTGAATGACGTGCAAAATGATTACATACGAAATTGGCTGCAAGGCAACTTAACGAAAATGCAAAAGATTAAATAGCTTCAGCTTCTACAAATTAGTAGACTTTAACAACTGTGGTAATCGGCCTCGAGAAGTTTAACCTGCTTCGCTTTTATAAATCCTATTGGGAAAAAGTTGTAGAAAATCCAAAAACCAAAATTTGTCTTGGCGATTTTGTTTCTATGCCTTTTAGCAGTAACTCTTTTAATCGCATAGTTGGTTTATACGGCATATTTTCTTATGGGACCCAGAGTTTAGGAGAAGATTTTGGAGTTACTTTACAGATAAAAGAATTATGTAGACTTGCTAAATCAAATGCGAAATGTAGAGTAACGTTAAATCCATTACTGTACCAGGAGATTTACACTTCTGATTCGCTTTTTGTTGTTACGGATCCTTTAACACAAAAACACTGTACTTTACCTATATTGCGGTTTTTCAAAGAAGCCCACATTTCTTATCAACAAGTTGGCAGGATCATTAAAGAGTTTGGAGAGTTTTATCCTCCTGCCTTTGAGCTAACTTTTGAACAGGAAGATTAATAAACAGGATTTAGGTAACAACATTTAAATCAATCTTCGCATTGCCAAAAAGTGAATGGTTTTATATAATTACAGAGATCTTTTTAATGCGAGTATCGTATAGTGGTATTATCCCTGCCTTCTCTATCTGTCGATAGACAGGCAAGCAGGTGACACAGTTATCTATGAAAATATTTGTTTACGCAATTTATGATACTTACAGTAAAGAAATTTATGTAGGTATGTCTAAAAATGTGGCGCAAAGATTGAGTGAGCATAGACAAGGCAAAAGTAAATACACTAAAAAGTTTAAGGATATTATGTTATTCTATTCTGAAGAATATTCCAGCTATGAGGAAGCTAGAAAAAGAGAGAAACAACTAAAAAATAGTTTTGGAAAGGCTTTTTTAAAATCTAAACTTAGTGATGCGAGTATCGTATAGTGGTATTATCCCTGCCTTCCAAGCAGGTGACACGGGTTCGAATCCCGTTACTCGCTTATTGATACCGTCCCAAAAATGTCAGTTGAGATACTCTCTTAAAAGTTTACTTAACCTTTTTCAATAGACTAACATTTTGTGCATCATACATAGCTGTGTGAGCTATTGGTGCAGTTTTGTTTAAGTGTTTAAATTTGCCTCTACAATCAGTAAATTTAGATAATCTTCTATTCATTACATACGCATTAAGCCAAAGCTCAGCTGAGTTAAATGATTCAAATCCCTTAAGAGATCTTACTCTTGCTTCTAAATGCGAATTAAAGCTTTCAATTAAGTTGTTAGTAGCCGGAGCTCTTTTATCTACCAAGTGTCTAATTTATCAGGGAACTTACAATTTTTTATAAATTTTGATCCTGCAAAAGATTTTAATGATAAAGAAAACTTAAAAACAACTTGGGATAAACTTTTGCAAGATGGAAGTTTTATGCTTCTCTATCGCAGTTTAGCTCAGCAAGTAATTGCCCTAACAGATATGCCAGCTCATGGCTATTATCTGCGTTCTTTTCATGACTCGCAAGAGAGTACAAACTCAATTTGATTATTTCAAAAGTAAAAATACTAAAAGTAAAACTTATTACACCTAACTCCCATGACTCATATTTTAAGCAAAGCCAACTGGCTGCTAAGTAACTCGCAATTTCTTGAAAGTAATTGACAACTTTGCTTTTTGTTAAATAGTTATCCATCTTAGATCTTTCGCTCCCCATATAGTCAAGTATATGTTGAATCTCATGAGCCATAATTCTTTCTATAGATATCTGAGAAGATTTATTACTCCCATACAAATCTATGTATAAAAGTAACTTAGGCAGTCCATTAGATAAACATCCCTCCCTTTTTTCTACAAAAGCAGGAGACAAGCTGGTATATTTGACAGGTAAGTCGAAGATTTCTGGCAACCCTAGTTCTTTCAAAATCTTGTTTGTAAGAGGAAATAAACCCATTCCATATACCTTAACTCCAGATTCTTTGAGTTGCTCTTCTGTGAATAGTATTTCAATACTATCAATAAATTGGTGAATATCTTCTTGAGAGAGATTCGCTGCATAAGAAGGAAGAGCCTTTGCTATAAAGCCTTTTATTGCTTGCTTAACTTTTTCTTCGTATAAATTTTCATTCTCCTCAACACTATTCTCAATTGGATTTGAATTTGACATAAATAATAATACCTACTACTTAAAAATTTTTAGTAATTATAGCATTTCATGTTATAGTTTCCAACTCTTGGTAACAACAAGCAATTTCTTCTTTTTCGTTAACATTTGTAAAATGCACTTAACAGGGCTGTTTAACGCTAGATTGAAAAGAGCATAGAAAGTGTGTAAGGTAAAGGTATCTAAGCTTTTACCAACCACAAACTATGCTCCAACAAATTTTACAACAAATTCAAATTGATGGAAAAGCAGCTTTGTATGTATTTGAACCTGATAATTATGCATTAGAATTATTTGTAAGAAATAATAAATATGTATGGGTTTGGAGGGATAAATGATGTAGAATAAATTAAACATTAACAATTATTATATAATTAATTATGTCGAACGAAGATTTGCTAGACTCTAGCATGCAAAATCTTGATTTACAGAAAATAGTTGATTATAACCTGCATGTGGTTAGCTCTGTATTGCGGTACGGAATTCGAGGTGGCGCAGATATGAGAAATGAAGATGGAGTAATTACAAGTGTATCAGGTGTAATGCGCAACGAAATCTCGTGTGTTGTTTTACCCACTGAAAGTGATATTAAAGAAGCATATGACGGATTAGTTAAAGTAGCAAATATTGCTACAGGGTACCTTCCCAAAGATGATCCAACAATCACAGGTGTTTTAAAAGACATAGTGCTAAAAGGTAATGCCGCAGGACTCCTCCCGGTAGCAACTGAAAGACCGTGGGAACGCTTTGATCAAGAAAGATATTATCACACTATAGAAGTATGGGAAGATAGATTAGCAGCCAATTTTATTGTGGCAATAAGTTTAAACTCAGTAAAACCTGATCCGAATTTGATGCAACTGAATTATTTTGAAGGTAGATTTCTTGCTCCATTTGAACCTGAAGATTTTGCGCACATTTTTGTTCCAAACCAACTATTACCTTTATTTGAAGGAGCAGATCCTAGAATTGTGACGTCCGTTGCGAAAGAAAAACAAATGCTAGAAATGTATTTTTGCGATAGTCCTGATGAAAGCAAAAAGAGAGATACGAGAATCTTTAATGTACCTGATTATGTAAATGCTATCTATAAATTTATTACAAATTCTCCAGGGAGATATGTTCTCCACCTTGTAAGATTAGCATGCGCTAGTGATCTTGTGTATATAAAAGATGTACAAAGAAATTCAGATCCCTTAACTTCTGATGAGTTGGCAAGGCTTGGAAGAAGATCTGGATCTTAAGATTCCCACTAGCATCTCTGACTCACTAGCATTGAACTATTCGAAGTGGGATAATCAATCAACAGTTCAATCTTAAAAAGGACATGAATAATCTAAAAATAATTTCTTGGAATATTGCGGGGGGTTATCCCACTGCCTCACTTAAACACTTTGATTATGAGCCTGAAAATATTGGTTACTTTGCAGAACAGATAAAGCATATTAGTCCTGATATTGTTTGTCTACAAGAATCGCACACCTCTCTTGATGGAAAACGCAGCATTGCCCATGAACTAGGTATCATGCTAAATATGCCCTTCATTCTAAATTCACCTGCTAGCCCTTCGCATATCAATTCGGCTTATCAATTAGGGACTGCTATAATATCTAAAAATGAGTTTATAAATTCAAAAGTTCATTGGTATCCCGACCCACAGATGGAATTATTTTTTACTGATGGAAGAAAAGCGATAACTCATCGAAAAAATTTGCAAACGATCAAAATAGGTGATTACTATATTGCCAACCATCAACTCCTTCCTATTTCTCTCTTTGGATATAAGTACAATGATGGAAGTAATGGTAGTAAATTTGCTAAGCAAATAGATTTAACAATGAAGATTATAGCAACACCTATTATTTGGTGTGGTGATTTTAACTTTAATAATCCTAAATCTATTTATACAACTATCCAGGAATTGGAGCTAAGCGAAGCTCTTCCAGATGAACCCACTAGACCAACTGATGGAAGTAAAAAAACTCCTGACCACATATATTACTCAAAAGAATTTAGTTTAATACAATCAGGAATTATAAAAACCAAATCAGATCACTATTTATGTTACGCTGAATTTAGTTATAATTAAGATTAATAAGGTCAAAGCAAGTAAATATACAGAATGTTCTAAATGTTAACAGATGGAAGAATTAATAAATACATTTAAATCACCGTCTAATCAAGATCAGATAATGGAGCAGAAAAGACTCTCATTTAACGAGTGTATTAAGCAAAATTTAATAGTAACAGGAAGTGTAGCATTGTATTTACAAATGGGTTTAGGTCTTGATACAGTATTAAGTTTAGCTAGCGATGTCGATATATACGCAAAATTTGGAAGCTATAAAAGCAATAATAAACTTGTAAGACTAGATGCCAATGACAAAGGTTTACCCAAAGGCTTTTTAGATAGAGTTACTACAATGCAATTAAAAGAAGGTTCTATCAGAATGATTAACATTAGTGATATTTTATGGAGTATGGTTCATGTACTAGATTCTGCGCTATTAGATAGTTCAAACATACCTTTTTATACTTTAGATTGGATAGAAAGTATGAAACGAAAATTCACTAACTCCTTAAACGCTGTAGAATATCTGATTCAGCAAGATCAAGCAGATAAGCCTACTTACCTAAAGCATATAGAGAAATTACAAGAAGTTCTGATTGTCTTATCAGATAAATCAAATTACACAGATTCTGCGTGGAATGAACTAGAATTTAACGGTTACCAAGCTTGGATTAAGAATTGTAGATGCAAGATCGATTTAGTCTTAAATATTTAATTTTGTAAGCTGTCGGATCGATGAAGTTTAATAATGCACTTTATTCTTTAAGAAAACACAAAATGTGCTTCCATTAAAGTTACTGTTGGATCAAAGTCAACTGCTTCGTATACTTTGCCATTCAACAAAATAAGTTTACTTATACATACTCTTGAATTCAGAACTTGCAAAATAGAAGATTTAATTTCTGCTAATTTACCAGGATTTAAGAACATGCATCTTTGTCTATGTCGTTCCCATGCATTAGCATAAGCTTGTTCTCCAGTTTCTATTTTGTTAAACGTCTCTACACTAACTCTATCTTTAAGCATAGCCCTTGTTTTATTGGCATTATCTGCAATTCTTTGAAATGTTTCTTCAAGTAAATCCTGTCTTAGGTTTAGATTACCCAACGATACGTTCAGGATCACTTTTGATTTACCTGCATATACCTGATCTTCAAAATCAATAAGCTCTTGAATTTCGGTTGCAAACTTTGATGTACCTCTACCATTATATTGAAATGAAATGAAAGGGGGGAATCCTATATGTAAACCAAGTTGATTTGCTCTAATGTATTCAGGAATAGTTTGTTTATCAACCCGTAAATCGCTTTCTAAAAAAGTAGTAAATGCATGTGCATTGAATAGATGCTCTGGATACAAAATATCGTCTATTGAAAAATCATCTAGATCGGACATATTTATTACTTAAAACTAATCTATAAAATAGTTAAAACTAGCTTAACTTTATTAAAACTTATAATTTACACTCTTTATTCCTGATTGTAGGCTTTCTGCAGTTCTTCTATATTAAATTTCTTCATTTTTAGGAAAGCTTGAGTTACACGATCAAGCTGCTCACTTGTTCCGTCAATCATCATTTCGTTCATAATTTCGGGTTGAATCTGCCACGAAATTCCAAACTTATCTTTTAACCAACCGCACTGCTCTGCGTCTGGCACAGCCGAAAGTTTTTCCCAGTAGTAATCAATTTCTTCCTGGTTCTTGCAGTTTACTATTAAAGACACAGCTTCATTAAATTCAAACTCATGCATATCCCCACCATCCATTGCTGCAATCCATGTGTCAAAAAGCTTAAAGTCCCCATACGCTAACTTTGCATTTTTGTCTGGGCCTTGGTTCTGGCCGTATTTTGCAATTATACCTTTTTGTGAATCTTTAAATACTGAAAGATAAAAATCTATTGCTTCTAAAGCTTTGCCATTCTTATCTTTGGTAAATAAAAGTGATGGGACAATTTCTGGTCTTTCGCCACTATCAGGGTTTGTCAAAATAAGCTGCCATGAAACTCCAAATCTGTCTTCAATCCAGCCATAGTACTTACTAAAAGGATATTGATTAAGCTCCATTAAAACCTTCCCACCTTGCAAAAGTTTATCCCTAGTTGTTTTTAAGTTTTCTTTAGCATTGGAATCTTTTGCAGGATCAAAATTTATAAAAAAAGAAATCGAAGGATTGATTTTAAATAAAGGACCGGCATTTATTGCCATAAATTGCTGGTTTAAAATCTCAAATGTAATAATATCTGTATCACCTGAAGGTGTATTGGAGAGTGTAACTTCCGAAATTATTCTAGAATTCTTACCAAAAGTGTCTATATAAAACTGTGCAGCTTCTTTTGCTTCTTTGTTAAACCATAAATTTGGCATTATTTTTTGATAAGACATATTTTAATTTAATAATGAATTAAAACTAACAATGAATTATTTTAAAATGCAAATAGTATACTTTGTTCTAGATCTTAAAGGCTATTTACCTTCAGTGCGTAGCCCAAGTTCAATATTAAGTTGCATTTCAATTAATAGCACGAAGCTTAAATTTTTACTTTAATAATAAGTTATAACTATTAAACGTGCTAAATCTATTCGTCTTTTAAACACACAATAAATGGGTATAAATCATCAAAAGTTTCTCTTAGTTCAGGAGAAGGATTTTTGATGGAGATTTTTCTGTAGTGAGCAATATTGTCGTCTTCGATATCGGGATTATTTATAAGTGTAAAGCCTTTATTTTCTGCTTCATTCTTCAAATTATCGTCTTTTATTTTCTTCATTAAATCTTGCCATATCAAACTTAACTTACCAGGCACCTTGCCTTTTTCTATATATTCATTATATTCTGATTGAGTTAAAAAATAATCCGAATAATTCATTGGCACTAATTGCGGTTAGTTAATAATTTCATTATATTCTAATCTGTTAATAATTTCAAATATCATAAATATATTATTCATTGATAGAGCTTTGTGCTAATATAGTTTTGTGTCACTATTTTTGGGAGATAAATTATCGCTATATCCTTGTTAATTGACGATAACACACAAAACAGACCAAAAATATTTGCCCAAAGGTGTTTTTTATTGTATACTAATCGGAAGTCAGAAATATCTGACACAAAGCAACTAATTATTATAAACCATGAACATGGCAACTCTTAAGAAAGTGTCACCGGAATTGCAATCATTTTTAATTGATTTCGGCTTAACTGACAAAGAAATAGCGTTATACCTTACGTTACTTAAGACTGGTCCAAATACAATAATGAACTTGGCTAGAGAAACTGGTATTAAAAGGTCTACAACTCACAATAATGTGGAAGAATTAGTTAAGAAAGGACTAGTCAGCCAAACAAATTATGGCGAAAGAAGAATGGTAATAGCAGAAGACCCAGAAAAGTTGAAGTTTCTAGTCGAACAGAAAAAGTGGAATGTAAAAAAACTTGAAGAGTCTCTGGGCGATGTAGTGCAGGTTATTAATCAGCTTGTGCCCGAAGGTAAAAGGAATAGCAAGGTTGAAGTTAAATATTATGAAGGAGAAGGAGGTTTTAGAGAAGTGTGTCAGAGATCTGTTGAACATTCCGAAAAAGAAGTGCTTTTCTTAGGAAACATAGAGGAATGGCGAAAAGTCTACACAGAGGAATATGGCCGAGAATATTATATCCCAGCACGACTTAAAAAAAATTTATTCCTTAAGCAGCTAGCAGTAAGCAATACAGAAGGAAAGAAATTTAAAGAAAAAGATGCAAAATTGTTTAGAGAAACGAGATTTTTGCCAGACAATGTATCTATTAAGCCCACAATTATCATATCAGATACAGAAGTGGCGATCATGATTTCTGCAGAACCTTATACTTCGGTGGTTATTGAAGAAAAGGTTGTGGCAGATGCGTTTAAAGTAATGTTTAATATGCTTTGGGAAAGTTCAAAATAATCTTGCTAAATTAAGAATGAGAAGGTATCTAGGGGTACCTTCTTTTTATGATTCTTTCAATTTGGTTTTGTCTATTGCAATTACATAGTATCTATGAAATATACCTTGGTTAGCTATCTCTATTTTGTACAGCTCTTGGTCTACAGTTTTTAACTCGCTAGTAACCTTACTTTGCCTGCTTTTGCTAAAAATTTGAACTTCTCCATCGGGCATAGTAATTCTTTTAAGAATTTCCCCATTTTGGGGATTTGTTATCAATTCCTCAACACATTCTTGTGTGTAAGAGGTATTTAGTAATTTAACAATAGGGTTATTATACTGATCTAAGCTAAAAATTCTTGGGTGCCAATCCTTTGCACTTAGTAACTCCAAATAGGCTTTATATGGGCCAATATAATCTGGCGAAAGTTGCTGTAAAACGCCTTTTCCTCCTCCATTTATTACTTTCCAGGCATTTGGAAATTTAGTATTTAATAATTTACTTATTTCTATAAAATCTTGCCTGGAAGAGGCCGAAAAGCAGATTAGACTATTAGCATGAGTAAAACCTGGTAAATTTTCTAATAATTTTTCTGTAACTGCTCTTCCCAAAATTCCAGATTCGTTAGAACGCATAGCCTTGGACAAAGTATCGACTCCATATTCTAAAGAAGGGCTAAATGGAAGGTTACCAACTACCAAATCAAATTTTCCCATACCATCATAAATGATATTGTCTGTTGTTATGGCTCTACATTTTTCTCCTACATTGTTTAGTCCTGCGTTTACTAAAGATAGCTCTGTTGCTGCAGGATTGTTATCCACCATTACCACATTACTTGCTCCTAGTTTGGCTAAAATAATCCCCATAATACCATTACCAGATGCCACATCTAGTACCCTCGCACCTTTTAGCTTCTCTGCAAAGTCACCACACTGTAAAGCTTGTTTAAGTACGTATGGTCCACTACTTTTATTGAGAGGCCAGACTTCAGCAAGATCTTGTTCTTTTTGCCTAAAAACAAACCTTGTATCGCCTAGGTTTAAGCCAATTGTACTCAAATCTATACTGAACATATCACCTCCTTCTGACTCAATTTGTGGGGGTAGAACTTCGTCTTGCATGTTACTTTATTATCCTCTAATCTTATTTATCGTCGCCAATTATACCATAAATAAAGGCATAACAAAAATCTCTTATGCTTTGCTAGAGAAGTATCAAGCCACTATAATTTGGACTATCTTGTTTGTTAAATAAAGGTATGGGCTAATAGCATACAGTCACCGTGTTAACGGGCAGTAACAGGGTTTTACATCAAATTTACTTGTACAACAAGGGTTTGCTATGATAGAATTCATGGGAAGTCAATAAATACTGACACATTACTTGTTAATCTTAAAAAATGTCTAATAAAAAAGTATCTCCAGAATTACAATCATTTTTAGTCGACTTTGGTCTTACAGATAAAGAGGTAAGTCTATACTTAGCTCTTCTAAAAACAGGACCAAATACAATAATGAACTTAGCAAGAGAAACTGGTATAAAACGATCAACCACCCACAACAATGTTGAAGAACTCATTAAAAAAGGTCTAGTAAGCCAAACTAACTACGGTGAGAGAAGAATGGTTGTAGCCGAAGATCCAGAAAAATTAAAATTTCTAGTAGAGCAAAAAAAATGGAATGTGAAAAAACTAGAAGAATCTTTACCAGACGTAGTTGGCTTGATCAATCAAATGGTTCCAGAAGGGAAAGAAAATAGCAAAGTGGAGGTTAAGTATTATGAAGGAAAAGAAGGAGTTCAACTTATATACAAAGAAGCATTAGCATCAAAAGAACTTAGAAGTTATGCTAATTTAGGTCAAATAACATCTGTACTACCAGATAATGCTAAATTATTTGAAGAAGCTCAGAAAAATAATAGTAATTTAATAATAAAAGAAATAGTAGATGAATCAGAAGTAACCAAACAGTTTGCACAACAATTTGCAAAAAACAGCAGATATGCTTTTAAAGTACACAGAGGAGAAATAAAGTTTACTGCAATCGACACTTTAATCTATGACAATCATGTTGCAATAATTCATCTTAAAGATAAATTAACAGGAGTAGTGATTAATAATATTGATTACTACGAAAATACTAAAACAATATTTGATTTTGTCTGGAGCATTTTATAGAGAATTAGATAATACACAGGATACTATTTAGAATGAGGATTATAAAGATACTTATTAAGCATATGGCCTAATTTATGTTTCTTAGTACTTAAGTAGGTTATATTATGTTTATTCGGAGGCATTTCTAAGCCTACAGCTTCATCTATTTGTATCCCTTTTTGAGCCAACTCTTTTATTTTCTTTGGATTATTAGTTATAAGCTTAATTCTGTTTATATTCATTATGTTAAGAATATCCGAAATAACATCAAACTTTCTTTCATCAGATATCAAACCTAACTTCTCACTAGCTTCAACAGTATCTAGTCCTTCATTCTGTTGCAGCTCTATTTCTTTAACCTTGTTAATAATTCCATGTCCCCTTGCTTCTTGGTCTAAATAAAAAATCATACCTCCTTCGTTTGCTATTAGATTCAAACTTGCATCAAGTTGTTCAGCACAGTCACAGTGCGTTGAGCCAAATGTTTCACTTAATAAACAACTCGAATGTACTCTTACTAAGGGAACTTTTGGAATTTTTATTGAAGAGATCACCAGTACGTACTTCATAAATGGTTGATCCTTATAATTTGTTTTATATGTAGTCAGCACGAATTTTTCGCTATAAGTAGTTGGGAATTGAATAGTGTTAACTTTTAATAAGCTGATCATTTGATTAAATTCAATTACTGATGGATTATAGTTTAAATAGACCTAACAGTCAAACATGCAAATATGTAAAAAACATATGGTGAAGCAGTATATTGTAGGTCTATATGTTATAATCTTTATAAGAATACAGTATTTTGGAATTGAAATAACAGAATTGATGTTATATATTGGTTGTTGCTAATTATCAGTGATAATATGTCAAACTTAGACAAAACGATATTAGAATTTGAGAATAAACTTACTCATCTGGAAGTTGGTTTCACATCAGGTGAGATAAGTCAAATAATTGAATTGTTAAATATAGGATGGGGAGATACAATATTAGATCCCTTTAGTGGTGCTGGTACACTACAAACAATTGCTGGGCTTAATGGTGTGAATAGTATCTCAATCGAAAATGATGATGCGACGTTTAGAGTCCTAAGAGAAAATTTGCAGATAGTATCAAGTCGCAGACCAGATATACTTTGTAAAGCTGTAAAGGGTAACGCTTTTAATATTGATTATACACAAATTCTTTCTGAAGCAGGAATACGAAAGGTGAGCCGCATAATTACATCCCCACCATTTACATTTTATAATGGTGGTAATCCAAGTTTTGACCTTGGGAGTTATTCCCAATATTTCGACAAGCTAGGTAGTTTGTTTGCCAGACTAAATGCTGAAGCTCTGCAAGACAGGGGATTAATAGCTATTTTAGTGGGAGACGACTACAAAGCTAATGGTGAGACTGTAGACTTTAAGGACTTATTCATTCAGAGTATGTCTCTTTACGTAGGATTTCAACATCCTTATGTAATACCTAGTTATGATAAAAGATTCAATAAACACTGGCTTATATATCCTAAACAGTTTTTGGGAGAGTCAATTTTACAGCAGTATGTTACTAATAGGTAATTATTATTAAGCTTAATGATTTATATTAAAATTCATTCAAAAGCGGTAGAGAAATTTATAGAAAGTTTAACGGAACAACAAGTCAAATTAGATGATTTTTTGATCAAATATAAATTTTCTAGTATTGAGAGTAAATTGAATTTTTTATTTCTATTTCATACTGTTAATTTTGCATTCTGGGGTAATCCAGATTGGACTGTTAGTATCAATAACAACATATACAAAAGAACTTCTGCTATGATTGAGTGTCTTTATCATAACTATATTAATAACCCTCCTTTTCTCAATTGGGAGAAGTTAAAACAGTATTCGTACTCAGAATTCTTAACCTTAGTGCAAGGAGGAGAAAACTTGATCTTAACTAAAGAAAGATGGAGGAATGTTTTAGAAGCAGCTACAATAATATCTGGACAATATGACAATAACTTTTGTAACTTCTTAGAAAAATCGCCTAAAGATGCTGCATTACTTGCCAAACAGATAAGCACTCAATTTCCTTCTTTTAATGACCAGTCAATCTATGAAAATTACGTTATACATTTTAATAAAAGAGCTCAGGTACTTGTTTCTCATTTGTCATTAATTGAAGATAATATTTACAAAATAAACAATCTAGCTAATCTTACTGCATTTGCAGACTACAGATTACCACAGGTTCTTCGACACTTAGGGATTCTAGAATACTCTAAAGGACTGGTAGATCAAGTAGATAATCAATTAGAGATTGAGCATGATTCTACAATGGAAATAGAGATTAGACTAGCAACACTACACGCTGTTGAATTAATAGCTAAGGGCTACACGAAGAAATATCGAACTATTACTTCACGAGAAATAGACAGTTTTTTATGGCAAAAGAGCCAGATACATAGTTCGGAAATGAAACCACATCACAGGACAAAGTCTATTTATTATTAAAATGGGTGTCTTGTTGGACTCAAGAATGTTACCTCAGCATATTTACACAAGATAGATAAAAAATTATATTAATTTTACTTAAAAATCATTGCTTAGTAACTAGTTTATTTTATATATGGCTCCACATAATTTGAAAGTTCCTTACAGAAACTTGATAAAAATCGTAATCATCTATAATTAGGCTTCTACCGAGATTCGCAAGATTTATAAATACAACTTTATTGTTAAATAATAATATATTAGATTCTGAAGGAATGTCATTGACAGCCTTAAACTTAAAGTTACTTTTACGTGCATAGACTTTAGCTAAATTTGCGCAAGAAGTCTTAACTATCTCGTAAGTTACACCGGATGGATTAAGAGATTTAGCTTCAAAATATATGTGTCTGTTTTTAGGAAAGATTTTTGAAGTAACTCCTAAATCAACGTAGGTATGCAATTGATTGGATGAAAAGGCTTCTTTATACAATTGCTCGAAATCTATAGTATCCTTAAAGTCTAGAATATCAACCTCTAATAGATCTAAAGTTTCTGCTCTACTTAATTTAAGATTTTTAGCAATTTTTATTAAAGTGTTTTTAGAAGGACAAACAACATTGTTCTCAAACCGCGAAATACTGCCGAACGCCAAGCCCAGATCGATTTCTAAGCCCATTTGACTTAGCCCTGATCTTTTTCTATAAAATCTTAATTTAGATCCTAATTCACTGTACATTATTATCTTAAAGTAATTTCCATATCATATTAAAGTGATTCACCATATTTATATAATAGTCTGAATCATCAATTACTATAGATCTTGAGCTATCAATCCAATTTATAAATGCGACCTTATTTTCGAAAAGGAGCATATCTGAAGTGGAAGAAATATTGTTTGAAACTTTAAATTTAAAATTAGCTTTGCTAGAAAATTTTCGTGCAGCTTCAATAGATGCCTTAGTATTTTTTATAATCTCAAATGTATGAGATTGATTACTCTTTTGTGCTTCTAAGTAAAAACCAGCATTATCTTTATTGACTTTTGCAGCAACTCCTAAATCTACATATGATCTTAGTTCACTTGCAGCAAATGATTGTTTGTAGACTTCTCGTATTGATGCTTCAGAAGTTAGCCTATCAAAAGAAAACCCTAGTAAATCCAGAGTTTCATCTTTTGTCAACTTGAGTCTGTCAGATATTTTAATAAGTGTTTCTTTGGTAGGATTAATACTTCCATTTTCTATTCTGCTCAAGGCACCTGGAGAAGCTCCTATATCAGTTTCTAGAGTTAGCTGATTAACTTCAGCTCTCTTTCTGTAATACCTAATCTTACTCCCATAATTTACTTTGTTCATACTGATGGAAACTATGTCCATATTATAACAGCTAAGGATGTTACGTGTTAACATTCACATTCGAATACTTGTTAGCTATAAATTCTTTGGTAAACCGCTACGAGTAGAAAGATCTTGATCTGCTCTCGAATCTTTACTTTAAAATATTTATGAATTAGACCAAAAAATCTGATTTTATTGCTAAACTATATCTACTCATATGAAAAAAGTTGTAATTTTATGTCCGTATTCATACCCATCTGCATGTGGAATATGGAAACGCGTCTGGGACGATGCACAAGCCCTAAAATCAGATGGATATAATGTAGAAATTTACACATCCAACATACTTAAGGGAACGACAACAAAGTTGGAATCAAGGGAGAATTTGGAAGGGATTGATATCTACAGATTTAAAGTTTGGTTGAGCATGGGAGGAACATCCATGTTTTGGTTTCCCATTATCAAACTATTGAAAACAAATGCCGATATAATTCACACACATGGTTATAGGCACCCTCATAGCATTATGAGTTTGCTGATCGGGAAGCTTACAAGAAAAAAGGTTTTACTAACCACGCACGGACCTTTCAAAAAAGATCCTAGAAGATCTTTTTTTCTTAAATTTATTGATTTTTTGTACGACTGGCTAATTGGCTGGTGGGAAATCAGACTTTACGACTTAATAATACGAGTAAGCGAGTGGGAAAATTCACATATCAAAAAAATTGGGAGAAAAGATAGTTTATTAATCCCCAATGGAATCAACAATGAATTTTTCGAAAATATTCCTACGCGAGATAGACCTTTAAAAAAGCTTGCATTCATTGGAAGAATAGATCCAGTTAAGAGAGTTGAATGGGTCAAAGACATTGCCGAAAAACTTCCAGAGTTCAAGTTTGAAGTTCTTGGACCTGCTCAAGGGTATTCGGAAGAAATAATTTCTGATCTAAAACAAACAAGACAAAATTATAATTACGATGCAAAAAACTATACAACAGAGGAGCAAATTGCACTTCTAGACAAGTCTGATATTTACTTATTTCCAAGCATAAGAGAATCTTTTGGTATGACAGCTCTCGAGGCAATGGCAAGGGGATGTATTGTTGTATCAACAGCGACTTTAGGCGTTAGTGAATATTTAGTTGATAAGCAAAATGGCTATCTTGCAAACTCGGAAAAACAAATGATCAAAGCGATCAGATATGTTTACAAAAACTGGGATAAACAAAAAAAGCTTATAGACAATGCAAAAATAACTGCAGCACAATACAATAGACGCAAATTGCAGAAAGATTTAATAAAAGTCTACAAAACTTTTACGTAATAAATTATTCTTAAACTAACTTCTTTTGCAATACAATTTTATAACTACTATAAATGTAGTAATTTTTCACTTTAATTTAATATAAATTCTGCTAAAATTTTTAAGAGTATTAAATTTTTAAGAATAACAGTATGAATAAAATTCCATCTTGGGCTTACATTGGTATTGTTGCAGTTATTGGTATAGTTTTTCTTGGTGCGCTAGTAGCAACGCAACAAGCAAGCCTTACGGCGCAAGAAAAAGATATGGTAGACCTTGCTGTTAGGCTAGGCTTGGATGAAGAAAAATTTAAAACTGATTTAACCGGCAAAGAGGTAAAAAATATAGTTGACACTCAAAAATCAGAGGCCGAAGCTCTCCAACCAGGAGGAATAAGTACACCTGCTGTTTTTATTGATGGGATTCGATACGAAAATTCTTCGTATGGTGAATTAAAAAGTTTTCTTGAGAAAAAAATAGCAGAAGCTAGTGAAGAAGAATTACCTGTGGTAGTTGATGTATTCACAGATTATAACTGTCCAGCATGCGCAAATTTTGCTCCTTTCAAAAAAGCATTAGCAATTGAGCTTGGTGATGATGTACAAGTAAACAGTAAACATTCACCTTTTTTAAGACCATCATCCACTATTTACGCACAGGCAGCAGAAGCAGCTAGAATGCAGAGCAAATTTGATGAATTTGATAAAGAGTTGTATTTATTAACTAATCCTGATATTTATACAAGCTCAGAATCATTACTATCCGATATACTCAACCAGGCAAAGTGAGAAAGCATCGATTTTTCTTAGAACAACAAAATATTAAAGCTGGAGACATAGTTACTATGTCTCCCTTTGATTCTAATCATATAAAAAGTGTACTAAGACTAAAAAAAGGAGACGATATTTATATATTTAATGGAGAAAAAGAGTTTAGTGCAAAATTAGTGCTTGTTTCTTCAAAAGGCACAACAGCTAAAATTGAAAAACTTATTAAAAGTGCAAGTAAAGAGTCAGAAAAAAAATTAACTGTTTATTTATCCTTGATTAAAAATCCTAATTTTGAACTGGCGCTCGAAAAGCTTTCGGAACTTGGTGTTGATAGAATCATACCTCTAGAAACAGAGTTTACTCAAATTTCTGCAGAAAAGCTGAGTAAAAAGTATGAACGTTGGAAAAAGATAGTGGTAGCTGCCAGTAAGCAATCTGGCAGAATTTCCGTTCCTCAAATTGAAGTGGCAGCAAAACTAAAAAATGTATTGCCAAATGTTACTTCACATCACGACTTGGTGCTAGTATTAAGTACCGACAAAAAACGTAATTATAAAAATCTTCTAGACTTAGATCTAAAGCACAAAAATGACATTGCCATTATTATCGGACCAGAAGGTGGCTTTTCTAACTTGGAAGAATCTTTATTCGATAAGTTAAATCTTAACAGAATTAACATCAACCCAAATATTCTAAGAACGGAAACGGCTGCAATTATTTCCGTAGGAGTTGTGAAGTTCATGGTTTTTTAGTAAAATTCCCCCAAATACCAACGACATTGTTACTGGACATAGACGCAAATCTCGTATAACTATATCTGATAGGCATAGTGCTATGTCAATGCAAGATGACAAATCGATCTTGTCAATTTATATTGGATAAGATATAATTATAATATTGATAAATATATTATGGATATGCATTTCTCAGATACAATTGGCTCTACTATTGAAACCTCGGAATCTGATATATTACCTTTAGCCCCAAAGATAGACATAAAAGAAACAGTTAAGCGCTTAACTATATCCAGAAGAAATTTTTTAAGACTAGCAGCAGTATCTGGAGCTAGTGTTAGTAATCCTAATATTTTTCCACTAAGTATAACGAGAGTTGAGTGGCCGGAAGGATTACAACCAATAATATCTAATGGTGCCTTACTAAAACCTGTAGACAGATCATTAATTGTTTGTGATGAAGTAGGAAATCATGTAGCAGAGGCTGAAATTCCGGTATTCGTCCGTAATTTAAGAGTAGAAGGTAATCAAATTTTTGGGTTAGTAAGCAAGAACCACCCATTTCTTAAATTTACATCAGAAGATGAAAACAATCTTGAGAGCGAGCTTAAAATACCTTTTGACGAAACAGTACTGTCTAACACACTATTTAACTCTTACTTATTTGATAAGACTTATAAAGTACAACCAATACCACCAGGTTTACCTGTATTTAGTATCCCAAGCGATGAAAATCTAGGTCTAATTTCATTTTTATATAACAATCCAATTATAAGTGTAAAGGGAGTTGTGCATTCTCCTTTAAATGGCAAAAGTACTTACTTTATATTGGATATGGTGGATAATGAAGGAAATACTTTTGAAGGTTATATTAGTAGCAGTTTTACAAAAATTATTAGTAAAGACTTTGACATGAAATTTGCTTCTGAAATTTATAATTTAGACTTTAATCCTGTAGGGGCACCAGAAGTTAAAATTAACAAAAGCGGTACTGTACTTAAGCATCCTATTGATCCAGGCTTTAGTAGGCAGGATTGGTATATTGACTACTCAGGTGTATTTTACTCAGACTTTGGTATATCGAATTTTAGAGTATACCTTGTGCCAGAAAACACGATTCCTCTATCTTTAGCCATGACAGAATCTCCTTATACAATGCCATTTAGCAAGCTAGATCCATATAGATATAGTACAGAAGAAAGTTATTTAACCCTTAGCGGAATAGCTCCTTTATACAATGCTCAAATTGGCGATACTTTTAAAGGAACTAGTGCGACCGGAATTAAAGGCATATACACAATTGAAGATTTCTGGGATGACTTAGATAGTAGTAGAAGAAATATTAAAAATCAGATTGAATCTCAGGTAAGAAGTATTGCAGCAAAACAAAGAGATATAGGGGAGGAGGCCACACTCCTTCTAGGTTCGAAGCCCTTTTTTACTAACGGAAGGGAGAAATATGGATGGTTATTGAGTTTTACTCCCTTCCAATAGTACAAATACTTATCATTTTAATCTCCTAGCCTTTTGTTTTAACAACTTCAACTATAATACTATAAAGTCCCTCTCGTCGCCTTCTACTCTTCTATCTACAACTTTTTCTACAACTACATCATTGCTTGCTCGGAAGCTATCTTTAATTTTCATAATTTCGGCTATGGCTTCGTCGGAAGACTTAACAATTTTCAGCATATCCACATCTTTCTGAGAAACACCTAATAGGTCCGTCATTGGCTTTAACATTCCTTCCCAGCTATCACCAAAAAGCAGAACTGGTTTGTGCTGGCCATAGTACATTTTAGAAATAGACCAAATAGTTGTTAATGCTGACAAATTATGCAATCCTCCGCTATTAAAGACTATAAATAGTCTGCCTTCTTTAATAATATGCCTTAACCGTTCCAAGTAATTAGAGTAAATAACAGAAGAGCCAGGATTATTTTTTAGCACCTTATTAGAATTAAAATCAGAAGACATAAATGGTTGCAAATAAATACCCGTAGCTGATTTATTTACTTCATTAACAGCCTGAATAGCAAATTCACCGAGGCCTTCTTTAGAATCCAATATTACTTCCATATGGCTTTTGTAAAGCTTTTTTACTAGATCTTTTACTGCAAGACCATGGTTAGGATCAAATTTAGGACCACTTAAACCCACCAATGCAATTTTTCTAAAATAATCTTTCTTATTAGTTTTGGGTGCAGTTTCCACCTTTACAGGTCTAGGCTCATAGTTTTGAGTTGTTGACTTAGTTTCTACTGTAGGCGTGACTGATTCTGTCGAAGGTGCAATTTCGGGTTGCTGCTGAATAACAGGTTCTGGAGTTACCTCTTCCACAACAGGCACTTGTGCTGTTGATGACTCTATTTTAGTAGGCTCCATAGGAGCTGTTTCTACAGAAGTAGTTTGAGTTGGCTGTGAAGTAGGTTCTACTTGGTTAACTAAACTATTTTCAAATTGCGTGTTTTGTTGTTGCTGCTCTTCAGCCTTAGGCACAGGTTGCATTGTAGATGGACCTCCCGGAAGTTGCAACTTACTAAAGTCAAAGTTTATATCTGGAATTTTTATTTCAGGTGCAGGCGTAGAGTTAACGGCAGGAACACTATTGTTTGCTTCGGCACTTTGTTGAGCCATTGTTGTTTGTTCAGCTGGAATTTCCTGAGCTTTTGGCATATTAGATAAAGGTTGGTTTACAACCTGCGGCTCCTCTACAGCAACTGGTTGTATAACTTCGCTAGCTGCAGAATTTGACTTTCCGCTCATGTAATCATCCAGAAATGGGTTGCCTGTACCTCCTAAATTTTTATCCAAATTATCTACGCTTTCATTAGCTACAACATCTTGCTTTTGGCTATCAGTAATAGTTTGTTCAGGAGCAGGACTAACATTGGTTTGAAAACCAAGTAAATCATCCGGTACTGTATCTTGAATATTTGCGACTTCAGCATCTTGGGCTACCATAGGCTGTGTTGGTTCTTGTACACCACTAGTCATGTCTAGTGGATCAAAGCTAGCAGAGTTATTAAGTGATTCCTGTGCTGGAAAGATAGCCTGATTAGGTAATCCCGGCTGTGGCATTGTTCCTCTTTGGAATTGTGGATTGGTTTCCAAATTCGAGACTGGCTGCATGCCCATACCCGAAGTATTGGCTACTGGCTGTAATGGTGCTAAAGGTGCCCCTCCAGAGATCATCGCAGGATCGAATGTCTGAGAACTTTGAGATGCATACGAACCTGAAGTAATTGGAGTACCACTCTGTTGAACAGGCCCACCACTGGAAGATGGAGTACTAGAATCATCTTTACTACCTTTTATAAAATCTAATAATCCCATATCGGAAAAAGTTAATAACTAATTTTATCCACCTAAATAGGGGTATTAATTATTAGCATACATCATGCATAATTAAGATACAATAGGATCTTGACTAAATCATCTAATAACCATACAATCTAGTGACGCAATATGAAAATCAATAAATATTCAAAACCTATTTTTGCAGGAATTGCACTGATTGCTTTTTTGCACTACACATTAATGGGAATAAAAGTATTAGGTAGGCAACAAAGCATTTTCTACCTAGATGAAGAAATCACAATAGGAGCTGCATATACAACAATAATTGCTTTTATGGCTGGCTTTTTCTTTTTAGTGTATTCCTCAAAAGATAATTTTATAAGAACAACCGAATCTCTAACAAGTTTTGCTGCAGGTATTTTCTTTATATTATTATCTTTTGATGAGTATTTAAGCCTGCATGAATACTTAAATCAAATAGTAAAAGATAATTCTGGAGATGATTCACTTCTGCACGAGATAGCTGAATTTTCGTGGATGGCTCCTCTACTAATACTGATTGCAATTATATTTTATTTTCTACTTGTTCAGATTAAGAAAGAAGATAACACTACAGCAAAAAAATCATTTACGCTTGGCCTATTTTGTTTCATATTTGTTTTAGTACTTGAATTGGCTGGAGGCAGGCTCTACGGCAATGGAATTTATGCTACTATAGTAGGAATCGAGGAATCGCTAGAAATGTTGGGTATTGCTTTCTATATCAATGGAATTTTAGAAAAGCTTGATTTGGGAAAACTACTTAAGTAAACAAACATAAGTTTATTCTAGAGCACTATTTGCAATTCTTTTATAACTTCTACCGCAAGGTTTATTGAGCTAAATATACTTTCAACATAAACAAATTCCTGTGTGGTATGTTGACCATCGCCTCGAGGACCAAAACCGTCTAGTACTCTTAATGCTGGATTGTAATAACTAAATAGACTAGCTTCTGAGCCTCCGCCTCTATACTCTTTTTTTACCTCTAATCCAAGCTTTTGTCCTTTAGATATTACTACTTCAGCGAATTTTGTTGATTCTTCTGTAGTTACTAAAGGAGGATAGAATCCCATTTCTGTTATTGACAATTTAAATCCAATTTTTTTAGAAAATTTTGTAAAGAGTTTATGAACATCTGATTTGACTCTAAGCATTTCTTCAATTGAACTAAATCTGGTATCAAACTGTACTTCGCAGCGCGGAGATAAAGAATTTACCGAAATTCCTCCTTTGATAATGCCGGAGTTTAGTGTAGTGTTTTTGTTATAATCTGCTAGCTTTTCGAGTTCGACAATGAATTCTGCAGCAAGCAAATTACTACAATTTCTTTGTTCTTTTTCCATGAGTACGCCAGAATGACCACCTGCACTTTGGAATAGAACGTTAAACTGCCTAAAACCTCTTCGTGAAGCTACAACTGATCTTTTGTTTAGTGGGGCATTTGGTTCCGAATCTAGCGTAGACTCAAAAACCATAACATAATCAGCTTGCTTCGCTATTTCTTCTATAATAAATCTATAATCGGGAGTTCCTAATTCTTCTTGAGGACTAAGCATTAAAAAAATATTTTGAAATGCATTCTGTTCGCAAAGTTTTTTGGCAGTTTCTAACATTACAACTACTGCAGACTTCATGTCTTGCGCACCCGAACCGTAAAGTTTTCCGTTTTCTTCCTTCATCTTTACCTCTGAAGCTGGATAAACAACATCAATGTGTCCAGAAAGCACAATTACAGGTTTAGATGTATCCCACTTTTTACTTTTTGCTACCAGGAATGCTGGCTTGTTGTCTAACTGACTTGTTTGCCATTCTAGCGGTAAATCAGAGTAAATTTGCTTGATTGTTTCGGCAACTTTATTTACACCTTCGTAGTTATGGCTCTCAGACGAAATTGATAATATCTTTTTTATGTTTTGTATTACGTGTGAATCCATGGGTGGTTATTGCAGCTCTTAGATTATCATGTTCATGAATTTGCATCAATTAGATAAATTTTTAAGCAGTCGGCTCAGGAACTCTACGCCTAGCTCCAAGTCTTGAATCTTAATGTTCTCATTGGCACCATGCATGTTCGATGAATATGTAGCAAAACCTGTTAATAAAATTTTATCTGTCAGTAATTCCTTAAACAATGATATTACGGAAATACTACCCCCTTCCGGTTTTAACAAAACTTTTCTTTTGTAGATTTCTTCAAATGTTTTAATAGCTTTCTGGACAAGCTCATTATCAACACTTAATTGTACTGGTTCTGAAGTTCGATCAAACTTCAAGTTAAAGCTAAAATTATTTTTAGTACAGTAGTTTTTAATTAATTGCTCAATTTCTTTTTGTAAATCACTGGAATTTACTCCAAAAACAGTTCGTAAATTGTATTTTGCTAAAGCTGTTGAAGGTATTATGTTTTTAATCCCTTCGCCAATATAACCACTTTGAAGTCCAGTAACGATTAATGAGTTTTTTAAAGTTGAGTTAATCGAAGAGAAAACGCTTGCATCTTTACTGCTCAAGTCGGCAAGGTGTTGACTAAAATAATGCTTGTCAAATTTTAATAGCGAATCTTTAACTGTATCCAGGTGATTAATTGTTACTTTTTTATTTAACTTTTCAATAAAAGCTTTAGAAAATATTGTTTTGTTCAATTTATTAAGTTCGTCTAATGCTGAAGATACTGCCCCGCCATAAATGCCCGAATGTAAATCATTTGATAATGTTAGGAGTTTTAACTCAAAGGCAATGTTTCCACGAAAATGGGTTGTAATTATCGGATTCTCATCGGTTTTTAGTGCATCTGTTACTATTATATAATCTATCTTTCCTAATAAATTATTTTGGGTTGTTAAAAATTCTTTTAAATCGTGACTTCCTATTTCCTCCTGTCCTTCAATTAAGAAGTAAATGTTGCAGTTTAGCAAATTCTTATCAATCAGATCCGTTGCTGCAAAAATATTCGCTAATAATGGTCCTTTATTATCTGCAACTCCTCTTCCCCAATAACGATTATTATGTTTTGCTAGGCTGAATGGCTCAGTTTCCCATGCATCTTCTGCAGGTTGTACATCATAGTGACCATACAAAAGAATATTTTTAGCGTTAGGGTTTGCTATATATTTAGCAAGTAGAATACTATCAAAATTTGTTTCTATAATTTCAAACTTACTACTTATCAATAAATCCTTCAAGTAATTTTTTGTTTTTGTTAATTCCGCCCTATATTTGGGATCAGTACTTACTGACCTAAAACTTATTAATTTTTTGAGTAGTATTTCAAAGTTAAGATTCATATTTTAAATACATTCGATTTAATCTACTCATAGCAACAAGTGTACTATATCTTTGGCCAATTGCAACAATTAATGGTGTATCCGAATCCATAAACCTATTTATTTTCGATATTTGGTCTTGTATTCTAAGTTTTTGCTCACCGAGAAGTTTTAATTCTTGATCAGCTTGAGCAATTTTCAGCTTTTGGTCGAATACTGCTTTCCATTCATTCCAATAATGTTCTAGCTTTGGAAACTGACCGAAACCTTCATTTAATATACCTGTTTGCGAAGCTTCAAACAATAACTCTACTAAATCAACATTTCTAAGCTGATGAACATTCTTTGTATGATGTTTTTTAACAGGAGTATCGGTTTCGGAAATAGCTCGTTTCAAGGTATCTATCTCTTCTATTATATTACCGTCTATTGGAGTTTCCCTAATCTGAAAAGTAGACTGAATTTCTAGTAAATTATTAAAAATTAATCCCTTGTTTTGTTTAATTCCTTCAATACTTTCACTTAAAAAATCTAAATTTCCAGATAGTTCATCCATAGTAGCACGAGCAACTCTTGTTAGATAACCTGGATGTCTTGTTGTATGGTGTCTTGATGCTATAGGAGAAACTCCATCTATTTTTGAAGGATTTACTACCATACTAACTAGAGGTAATTCTCCTGTATTCATATGGTGCCGTGTAATCTCATTCACTGCTTCATAGTAATATCCTGTCTTGCCATGAATTATTGGTAAATTAAGCTTGTTTCTCAAAATATCTACTAGCGTAACTGCAGCAGGAGAAATTTTTTCTTTATAGTCCCCTATATCATTATCTAAAATATTTTGTTGATTAAATAAAAATACAAATTGATTTTCTTCTAGTAAGCCATATTCGATATCACCGTCTATAGTTTGCCTCATAAGTATTTTCTCTCTTTTGTTTCTTCCATTTCCATTTTTTTTAGTGAACCAAACAGGTATATAATGATATTTGTCACCTGTTTGTTTATCGATAAAACTTTGCTCTGGTGTTGGTAGTGACGCTACTTGGTCATATTCAGTCTTCTTTATATGCGCTAATGCTAAATCATATGATTCTATCCATGCAGGCATTTCTGCTAGTAAAGAAACCATAGCTTCTTTAAAAATGTCGGAATGTATAAGATCAGAAAGCATAATATCAAGTGTCTGTACTTCGGGTAATGTTTTTTTAATAATGAATGTCTGTATAACTCCGTTTAACTCAGCCTGAGATCTAATTAAGCTATAGTTCTGTGATAGAAAACCTATAAGCTCATCGTATATTTCTACAGAAGCATTAACTGTTGCTAGCTCATATCCTAAATTTACTAATGTTGTTGTAACATCTTCTTTTACTCCTGCTAATATTTCTATAGTATTTTCAAGACTTGCAGGAGGTACTGCATGCATAAAATCTGATTCATTAAAATCTATATCGTATTTATATTCTTTTATATCAAGGCATAACACCCCTTCTTCATCTTTATAAACTACTGGAACTTCAAAACTAGCAAAACCATTTTTTCCTGCTCGATCATGATCAGCATGACAGTGCATCATAATTCTATTTGGTACTGCACCAACACCTTCTCTTTTAGCCATTCTTCTATGTATACCGTAATCAGCTGTAGGTTGTTGGCCAGTAAAAATTATCGTTGTATTTGAACTCATCTTGAACTGATTAAGCCTGCCTAAGATGCCTTGTTGGCCTATTTGGTTTATTTCGTGTAGTAAGTTTAGAGGCTGGTCATGCTCAGTCTTGATAACATCTGCATATGTTGAATGAGCAGAAACCATAGAATTCCTTTCTTCTACTGTTATATAGTGATTCATAATTAAAAATTATTAATAACTAAAAAACCTCCCTTTTGGGGAGGTTGAATTTTTCTTTTCTACTAATTCTTACATACTAGTAGCACCTCCCGGATTTGGGGCAATAATAATTGCTATAATGAGTGCTAGTTTGTTTTGTAAGTTTAGTTTAAATTGTTCCATTGCTATATTTTGATGACAAATTTTAGCAGAAATTATAATAATTACAACTAGCAAATTTAAAAATTCAATACATAGTTACAGCGGACTGACTTGTCGTAACTAAAACCAACCGATTCTGCCACTTTATCAATAATTCTAATTCCTGTATCAAAGCTTATCATTCCATTAGTTGCTAATTCTGAGTCTTCAACACACGGATTTTTGCAAACTTTTGGATGATTTTGTGCTGATATGAGTAATACGCCATTAAGCTGTTGATCTTTAGCAAACTGTACAAGCCCGGATAGCATTAGTTTCCTAAAGTTAGACTTTATAAACGTATTCCTAGCTTGATGATTTATTGGAATCTCATTAAGCTTGACGCCTTGTGGTGTATGCATAATTCCCATAAACCTTTTATTACCTATTTTCAACACATCAAATCCAGCATAAGCTACGATAGCACCGTGAGACTGCTCTACTAATGTCAATGCATAGGTACCATTTACTATAGACCTTCCTTGGTTAACACACGGTGGATTTATAGATAGACTCATATCAAAATATGGATATAAGGTGCAAGTTTCACTAATTGGTAATTTAATCAAATCTATTAAATCAAATAAAAGCTCACACTCAAACCCCAAAGTTTGCCATAGATTTTCTCTTTCTATAATCACATGCTTGTTTATTATTGCTTCTACTTCTATCATGTTCTACTTGTTAAAGCTATATCTACTACAACTCTTGGCACTTGTGCAAAGTTTCGAAGGTAATTAGCTCGGATCTCAACACAACCATCTGCTCCACCATCTCGGGAAGGAATCCAAACGCATCCAGCTACTACAACTAAGGTATCGGGGGAATAATTAAATCTAGATTCCAGATTTAAACCATGAATATGGTTAATGGAAACTTCGATTCCTAAGGACTTTAAATCTTCCAGTAGGTTATTCATTCGTGAGTTAATTAATCTACCTCTAGAATCCCATTCTTCTAATTGCCCGTCTGTAGGCATATGCACAGCCTCTATAGTAACTCTTCTGCATCCTGTGCTATTTAATACTTCAATATAGTCTTTTGCAGAGGGCTCCCTCTCAGAAAAATACCGTACTTGAGTTCTAAAGTTTTTGCTGCTAAATTCACTATTTGAGTATTCCATAAACAAAAAACCTCCTTTTGTTGGAGGTTTTAATTTTAAATAATTAGATAATTATCTATCTAACCTCCACAATTATAAATCCACAATAATGAGTGGGTTACAAGCGAAGAATTTTATGATAAATAAATTTTCCATGGCATATTGTATCCCATTTTTGGCAGCAAGTCAAGATGAGGGGTCTGGAAAGGTTTTTAAGCTAGTTAACAGAATTTACTAAACCATTTGTTTAGCAATTTGCAATAAATTTCTTACTTCATTGATACCAGTTTCCCAAAAATTCCTTTGAGATATATTTATTCCTAAATCCTGCAAAGCGTGTTGGGGAGAGAGTTTTGCTCCAATACTAAAAAATTCTTTAACTTTGATTATATTATTTTTATCATTTTTGACCATATTTTGTAATGCTTTAGAGACCAAAAGCCCAAATGAATAAGAGTAAACATAAAAGAAACTTCTAAAGTGAGAAATATAAATCCACCAGTATTCGGATTTAAAATTTTGTTTTACATAAGGACCCATATAGCTTTCCATGTGCTTTCTAAAAATTCCCCCAATTTCTTTGCTTGACAAATATCCTTTTTCTCTAAACTTCGTATGGATTTCGATTTCAAAGTTATAAAACGCTATTTGTCTAAATATGGTACTTATGTCATCGTTTAACTTGCTCATCAATATTCCTAGTTTTTGTTGCTTGTTAGTAGTTTTATTTAGTATTTCTTGTAGTACAAAATCTTCGAAAAATGTACTTGCAGTTTCTGCAGTGCACATTGGAAAGTCGTAATTTAATTCCTTTTGTTTCCTACTCAAATCAAAATTAATTGCGTGTCCAAATTCGTGAGCCATGGTCAAAGCGCTGTTCAGGCTTTGTCCGTGATTAAGTAAAATGTAGATTGGTAATTGGCTACTAAAACATGAGCAGAAAGCGCCCGATCTCTTTCCCTTTTTAGGGTAAACATCAACCAATCCTTTTCCAAAAGAATCGATAAAAAACTTTTCGAAGTAAGGGTCAAGGTTACTAAATGTTTTTCTTACTAAATCAAATGACTTTTCAAAACTGTAGTTATTGGCTATTCTACCTATCTCAACATTTCTGTCATTGTAGTCGAGTTTATTTACTCCTAAAATTTGAGCTTTTAGTTGATAGTACTCATGGGCTATATCGAAGTTCTGGCTAACTACGTTTTGAAGTAAATGCACCACCTCTGGTTCTATATCGTCAGCAATATATCTAGATTCGTCTGGGTTTTTGTAATCACGGATTTGATCATTTATTTTTTTATTTTCTAAAACTGAATTAAATTCATTCTCTGCGATAGAAGAATATTTTACAAAAATCGCCGAAAGTGCCTTAGCTGCAGAATCTCTAACCTTTTTATTTTTATCACTTGACAATTCAACTAATTCAGAAAAATTACGCTTTGCTTTTTTATCATTACTAATCCAAACATGTTTTTCTTCTTTTGATAATAAACCGCTCAACATTTGAGTCCAGTTCGAATGAGATACTTTAGTTTTTAGATTTAAAATTATTTCTTCTTTTTCTGAAAGAATATGCTCTCCAGCTTTAAACTGCTTTTCCAAAAAATGTTTATATTCTTCAAGAATAGAAGACTCTAAAAATACCTTTTGTTTAATTTTAGAAATTTTGCTAATTCTGATTATAAAGAATTGCGTTTTGTTGTGTAGGTCAAGTGCAAGTGTATGAATCTTGTTGTACTTGGCTTTAGTGTCGGAATCATTAAGATTTAAAGCACTTTTTAGGGAATAATAATACATTAAATCATTATAATTTCCATAGGTTTGGTAAAGCTTGTTATATTCATCTAGTACCTGTTTTAAAATTTTGGGTTCCTTCAGATAGTCTACTCGTGAATTCCATTTTTTTATAAACTTTTCAAATTGATTGCTTACAACTGTTTTATATGTTTCTACATCTTTAATATTTTCTATGAGAATGTCTAAATTCCAGTCAGTTTTGGCTTGTGGTAACATTTTTACAAGGTTTAACAAACAATAGTTGATTGTAGCATAATTAGGTGTCAAGCTTAAGATTCAGTAGTTTTTGTATTATATTAGATCAAATTTTTTATTGTTTCTGCAATTTTGTTGCCGTCATGTCTAATTAGACTTCTTTTTAACATATCTCCCTTAACAGTTTGAATTTTTTCTGTTGCAAGAAAATCGGCAATGATTGCTCGTGAATCTTTATTTAAATCATTTATTACTTCAAAAGCACTTTCTAATTTATACTTGTCTAAAATGTCTTTGGGTAATGGAGTCGAGTTAATTAAAATATGATCAACTTTTCTGCTTAAATATTTTTCTATTTCGTTCAAATGGTTTGAAGCTTTGAACCCAAAGGTTTGTCCAAATTTAGTTGTTAGGTTGAGTACATAAATTAATTTTGCTTTAGTTTTTCTTATATAACTAGAAATATTATTAATTATTAAATTGGCGATTAGACTGGTATATAAATCTCCAGGTCCAATGATAATTAAATCGGCATTGAGAATCACTTCTTTAACTTTTTTGTGGCTTTTGACCTTTGGTTTTGTGTAGAACTTCGTAATTCTTTGCCTGCAGTCATGTGGGAATCCAGGCTTATCTATATTGTGTTGACCTTCTATTACTTCTCCGTTTTCGTATTCAGCAACTAAATCACATTTTTCTAGTGTAACTGGATAAATATCGCCCTTAACATTAAAAAGTTTTTTTGCTTCTTCTATGGCTTTAATTTCATCTCCTAGTATGTCGCGCAGTGCGGTCATAAAAAGGTTACCTAAATTGTGACCTTTGAGTCCGTCCTCACCTTTGTCGAATCTGTAATTAAATAGTTTGCGCAAAAGCATTTGCTCTTCTTTATTTTCAGCTAATGCAACTAAGCATTGTCTTATGTCACCAACAGGCAAGAATCCAAATTCGTCTCGCAGTCTTCCTGTCGAGCCTCCCGAATCGGTAGATGCCACAACCGCTGTCAGATCTATATTGGGCAATTTTTTTAAGCCACTAAGGACGGTAAAGGAACCCGTACCTCCTCCAATTACCACTATTTTTTTCATATTTATATTTAATGTGGGTATATTATATGCCCAAATATTCGAAAATATAAAGCTAGAATTATAAAAAACTACGAACTAGTGCGTACAACAAAAAATATTTCATTGCAAAGTTTTATTACTAAATTTATAATCAAGCTATGAAAAATAAAAATGTAGCTTTAAATTGCTGTTGTACTTCCGAATAATTGGGAGTTAAGCTACGTGTTTTTTAGAATAAGCTCCCTAGGGAGTTTTTTTATTTTTTACTTTTAAAGTTTTGCATATGGAATATTTAGTCTTTTTATTTATAGTGATAGTAATTTTGATTTTATTGGTTTATATGTTCATTATTTATAATCTACATGATTTTAGTATGCCTCAAATAAAAATTTCGGATTTAAAGACAAATAAAAACAAAACTAAGGTGCTTTTTGTTTTTCCACACCCAGATGATGAAGTTTTTTCTTCTGGAGGATTAATGAGAAAGCTATCTAAAGACAAAAGGTTTGAAGTTTTTGTATTAAGCATTACTCAAGGAGAAAAAGGCAAAGAGCTCTTAAAAATAACCGATAATGAATTAGCAAAAATTAGAGAAACTGAGTATTATCAGGCATTAAAAAAAATAGGTTCGAAAAATAATTTAATGTGGAAGTATGGAGATGGAAATCTAATAAATCAGCAAGAAGATCTGAAAAATGAACTTTCTGAATATATTTCTAAACAGCAGTTTGATCTTGTAGTAACTTTTGAAAGGACCGGAATGTATGGGCATAAAGATCATGTAGTGTTATCAAAAATCATCAATCAAATTTCTAAAGAATTGAAGAGATTTAGAGTGCTTTACTCTACACTTCCGAAAAAAATAGAAGATAGATATAACCCTAAACATAGAATTAAAGACTTGCAGCTCGAGCAATTTGATTATAACCAACAACCTGAATTTAGATTTTTTGTCGGAAAGTCTATTTTTTTAAAATATATAGCTTTAAGAGCGTATAAATCACAAAATTTATCGCATTTTTTGCCTTTATGGGCTAAGATTTTATTAATGCCGTACGAATACTATACCTATAAATACGAAGATTGAAATAGCAACGTATCCAAATTTAATATGAGATAAAACTTAATAACTTAACTATGTTAAAAATATATAACACTTTAGGAAAATCTCTACAGGAGTTTAAACCTGTCAATAATAATCAGGTTGGGATGTATGCGTGTGGCCCCACAGTATACGATTATGCGCATATAGGACACGGCAGAAAATACGTAATGGATGATTTAATAAAAAGAGCACTGGAGTTTTTGGGCTACAGTGTTAAATTAGTAATGAATATTACCGATGTTGGCCATTTGGTTTCCGATGGCGATGAGGGAGAAGATAAACTAGAAAAGGGCGCAAAAAAAGCAGGAAAAACAGTTTGGGAGGTTGCAGAATTCTTTACACAAGACTTTCATCAAATGCAAAAATTACTCAATATTTCTGCTCCAGATGTAGAAAGTAAAGCTACAGATCATATTCAGGAGCAAATACAACAGATACAAAAACTCTTTACAAATGGCTATGCGTACGATACACCCGAAGCAGTTTACTTCGATACAAATAAATTTGAAAATTATGGAGAACTTTTTGGACAAAAAGTATCAGAAAAATTAGTTGGCGTTAGGGACGAGGTAAGAACGGATAGTGCAAAAAGAAACCCAGCTGATTTTGTTCTTTGGTTTAAGAAAGTAGGACATTATAAAGATCATATTATGTTTTGGCAAAGTCCATGGGGAGATGGATTCCCTGGATGGCATATTGAATGTTCGGCAATGAGTATAAAATATCTTGGTGACCAGTTCGATATTCATACAGGCGGGGTAGATCATATCTCTGTTCATCATACAAACGAAATTGCACAAGCTGAAGGGGCAACAGATAAAAAGCCATTCGTTAGGTACTGGATACATCACGAATTTATTACCATAGATGGTCAAAAAATGAGCAAGAGCCTTGATAATTTTATTCGAGTAGAAGATATTAAACAGAAAGGATTTAATCCATTAGCTTTAAGATATTTCTTCATGCAAGCTCACTACCGGTCTAAACAGAACTTTACTTGGGAATCTTTAGAGGCAGCTCAAAAAGCCTATGACAGACTATTAAAATTCTTATCTAATATTAAGCAAAAAGGTAAAATTGATGACTATTTTAAACAAAAGTTTGTAGCTGCGTTAGAGGATGATTTTAATATGCCTAAAGCATTAGCAGTGCTGTGGGAAGTAGTAGCATCTTCAATCGATGAGCAGAATAAACTTGCAACAATTTTGGACTTTGATAAAGTGCTAGGACTAGATTTAAAGAATCAGGTTTTAAAGTTTAAGTCGAGCGAGCTTGAGGAGATACCACCAGAGGTACTGGCTCTTATCGCAGAAAGAGATAAAGCAAGACAACAAAAAGACTGGCAGACGGCAGATAAAATACGTAATTTGATCAAAGAGAAATTTGGGATAAACGTTACAGATAAGAAATAGCCGCCATCAATGGGTATCATGGTATAATTGAAAGTTTAAAATTATAACTTGAACAACCCTTTGTATTTAACTGGCGGTTACCCTGATTTACTTGCAATTTACGGGGCATATATAGAAAGTAGACTTAGTATAGGTGGCAACTTATTACTGCATCTCGACAACGACTCCGAGGTAACTGATTTAGAACAACATTTTATAGCCAATCTCAAAAAAGGAATGTCGCTAAGTTTTTTAGTTAATCAATACACTTTTCATGGTCTAAAATATTATCTGCGAGAATTTTTCTTACAGTTTTTAGAAGCACAAAATATCACTACAATAAACTTTTATGGCTTCGACGTTTCTAAACTAAATTTTGACTATAGCCTGTACACTGACCTATTCAACAGCCAGCACCTGGCAAATATTATGTATAATATTCGAAATGCAATCCACTGCAATCACTCCTTACTCAAGGATCCACATTTGGATTCTCACAGAAAAGAACAACCATTTTCGGAAGTATTTAATCGATTGAGTGCAGGAACGAACACTGCTGCAGAAGTATTAAGCTGGGTTCATATACTCGAACACGCAATGAAACCTGAATTTGAACCTGTGATTATGGCTAAAATACTTGCATGTACTAATCTGCAAGCCTTAGCTGATATTAAGCTTATGGTGGGAATTCGAAGTTTGTTAGAACACTATGCAGGTATTAACTTGAATTTAGAAGGATTAAACCAATGCGCAAGATCAGGTCTTACTTCGAAAATGATTCAAGAAATTAAGAAGCAAAAAGGTTTGATGTGTCCAGCTAATCGATTACCCTTGGGCGAAACCACTACTTTAATCCAAGAAAAGATTCCTAATGTACAAAATCCTAATCTATCTGCAATGGAAAGATTTGATAGATTAATAGGATCCGCAGTTCAACAAATTACAGAACAAATACGCAACCACCCAGAATTTGCCGAACTACTCGAAATAATGACTGGAGATAATCGAACTGAATTAGATATGCTCAATGGCCAATTTCCTAATGACTTTGGCATGTAAAAATAAGTTTATTTTGTAAATTAAACTTGGTATGATTAAGTAAGTATTCTTTCAGGATATATTTATTCATGATATAATTATTACATGGAAAAAGGTCAAGAAGGCGGTCAAGAGAAGATGCAAGAGATACAATCTCTTGCTCAAATGTTAGGACCTCTAATTCAACAGTTTCAGGAAGTTCCTAATCCGCCAGATAAACTAAAGATAGTTCTTCAAATATTGGAAGTGCTTGCGAGATTAAAGGAATTATTTGCGGAAGTCGGGCAACCAGATGCATATAATAAACAATTTGGTCAATTAGAAGCACAAATGCAACAGATAGCAGGTCAATTACAAGGCGCTGCAGAGGGTTAAATATAAACTATGAAAAAAGAATTAATTCAGTCTACAAAATTATTATCAAAACTAATCAAATTAGATATTCCTTTGATTGATCAAATAAAAATTTTAGAACAACTTTATCACAATCTTGTAATTCTAAAAAAAGAGATGCCGGCCGACGAATATTCAAAACAATTTGATAAAATGGAGAAAAGTCTCAACGAGATTATTGAAGAAATTACTAATCCTAAACTTATTAATGAACTAATCACAAAGATTAATGAGTTGCTAAAGTCAGATATTGTAAAGAAGTTAAAGTGAATTACTTTCAACTAAGCCGAAAATAGTTTCTTCCTCGAATTTTCTTGCCATTATCTGCATTCCAATTGGTAAGCCATTAGAATTTAATCCCAAAGGAACACTTAACGCAGGTATGCCTGCAAGATTCGCAGTTACAGTAAACACATCAACCAGGTACATTTGTACAGGATCGGCTGATTTCTCGCCAAGTTTAAAAGCTGGAGTTGGAGAAACAGCTCCAATTAATATATCTACATCTTCAAATACTTTATCGAATTCTTGTTTTATTTTGGTCCTGACCAGACTTGCCTTCAAATAAAATTTATCTCCATAGCCAGCACTCAAACAATATGTACCAATCATAATTCGTCTTTTTACTTCATCCTCCATAAACTTGCTTCTGGATTCAATCAAATTTTCTGTATAGTTATCGCTGACTTTTTTCCCAAATCTTACACCATCATATTTTGCTCTGTTTGAAGAAATTTCTGAAGGTACGAGCACGTAATAAACAGCCAGACCATATTTAAGCACGGGCATAGAAATTTCTTTTATTACAAATCCTTTAGATTTATAGCTATCGATTTTGTCAAAAATTGCATCTCTAATGTCTATATCTACATCTTCAGTTAGAAATTCTTTGAGTATACCGATCACTGGTTTTTCTATTCTCTTTGTATTTACTAATTCTTGATCATACGTAGTTGCATCATTTATGTCTCTACCTTTCATGATTTTTTGAAGTAATTCTATATCTTCAAGATGCCTTGCAAAAAAACCGGGTGTATCAAAAGAGGATCCCATAGGTGAAATGCCGTATCTCGAATTACTACCATATGTTGGTTTTAGTCCGTACAATCCGCAAAAAGACGCTGGTAACCTAACAGAACCTCCAGTATCTGTTCCCAAAGAGAAAAAACCTACTCCGGAAGCCAAACTTGCTGCTGAACCAGAACTAGACCCACCTGGAGTTCTTGTCAAATCATAAGGGTTTTTGGTAGGACCAAAACCAGAGTTTTCCCCGCTCCCACCAAATCCCCAAGGATCTGAATTGCATTTTCCTATCAAAATAGCTCCTTCGTCCATACATTTTTGAACTACTGTAGCTGTGTATGGCGCAACAAAATCTTCCATTAATCTAGAAGAGCTAGTTGTTTTTGTATTTTTGACTAAATATAAATCCTTCACGGTAAACGGAATACCTGCAAGTTCTCCTACGTCTTCTCCATTTGCAATCTTTCTGTCTATTTCTTTGGCATCTTCGATTGCGCTATCAAGAATAGTTATAAAGGCGTTTAGATCTTTATTTATTTGATGAGCAAGTTCAAGATGTTGCCTCACCAGATCTTCTGCTTTAAGCTTACCGTTTGTAATTTTGCCAACAGTTGATTTGATATTTTCTACATTTGGAATGTTAATTTTCATAGATTATTTTGATTTTGCAATATTTTTGAACCACCGGAACTAAATAAGTCTTAAAGTAAGATGGTTTGTTAAATCATACAGTAGTATACAACATATGATCAGAAAATTTTATCACAGAAGATTATAATATGTTGTTTAAATCTTCTTGAAAGAAAGACATAATACTATCTTCATATTGTATTACTAAAAAAGTAATAATTAGAAGCAATATTAGAATTATTATGTAAGCCACGATTGTCGTTCCACTATTATCCTCAGTTTGTTTATTGCTTGCTGTTTCTTCTACTAAATTTTTATCTGGGATCACTGTTTTTGATGTTAATGCCTGATTATTTAATTCATTTTTATTTTCTATGCTTACTTCTTGAGCATTACTTATTTTTGGTTCTTTCTTATCGAGAGCAGCTCCTGTCATATTGCTATTCTGAGGCACCTCTGGAATGAATGGTTGGTTTGGGTTTACAGGCTTGCCTTCTACAAACATTCTTACTCCCTTTGTTGGCATTTCCCCTCTTGCCTTATCTAAAAATATATCGCTTTCCGCATTTTCGGATCTTACCACTTCCAGAAGTCTATGTTGCTCTTTTAAAGGATCGTCCCCATTGCCATTTTCGCCTTCTACTGGCATTGGTGAATTTTGCATTGGCTCTTGAACAGTCTGCAAATCAACGATACTAGCTGCTGATTGTCCTGTACTGTGTTGACTAACCTGGTTGTTTGTTTGTGGATTTAGTTCCTGCTCTGGCGCTCCACTGTTCTGAATATTTTCTACGATGTTTACACTATTAGCATTCACAGGTATTGCTGAGGGATTTAGTTGAGTATCTGTCTTTGCTGTATTATTAATTACTGGTTGTGTTGATTGATTGTTTGCTACGGAATTTTGCATATTCTGAATTAGAGGGTTTGTTTCGTCCTCCGATACATTCGGCAGAGAATTATTTTTGTTTTGCTGGAACTTGTTGAGTATATCTTTTAAATTATCCTGTTTTTGTTGATCTGCCATAGTTTTTTTGTAAGAACTAAAAACATTCTAGCAGTTAATTATTTGCGATTGTAGTTTTTTGTTTTTACATAAACTAAAAATTTATGACTAAGAGCTATGGATTAAAGTTAGATATAAATATGATTTGCTTGATAACATAAAGCTATGGATATATTTTGTGATTTTTTACTTAAGAAAAAAGAATTACTAATGCGGGGACCGATTTAAAATCGGTCCCCGCATAGATTAGATTCTACAGAATTATTTCTTTGCAGCTTTTTTCTTCTTTACAACTTCTCCTTCAACAGACTTATTTTCAGACACATCGGATTTATTTAATTTTTCGTCAACATTTTCTGCTAATTCCTTTGCCTCTTTTGCTACTCTATCTCTAGCTCTGCTCAAGCTTTGATTTACTATAGCTCTATTTTGGATATACATTCCATATCCTACAAATAGAACACCTGTTCCAATCACAATATTCCAAAATCTATACAAACCGTAAGAATCTAGCGCTAAAACATCTCCTATCAAATCTTGCTCTAGCAAACCTACAAAGAAGAAATGAATTGAAAGACCAATCAAAATTAATGTGCTTAAAACAGTTATTGATGTTCGATCTTGCAAAAACTTCTTAATTTGGTCCATTAAAATTATTTTAAAATATTAAATTATAAATTTGATACTAAAGAAATTTGTATCTTTTATAAATACTAACACAACAAATTTTCTTGTACAACCATCTAGTAGAAACAATTCTATCTATATATAATTAATATATACTATTCAGAACAAGTACTTCCCTCCGCTGAGTGCAAACCAAAGCATAAATACTTACAGTTTTGCTCACTGGTACAAGAAATTTTTAATTCTATTCCATCACATTTATGAATGCAATCACTATCTTCTGTTTTATCTACTTGATAGTAATTAGATTTATACATGAGTAATACTCCAGCAAAAAGCACTATCAAAAAAATTATTAGCGATGTTTTACTCATAACTAAATATTGTATTTTTTAAATAATCTCATTTAGAATAATCTAGCTAAAGTATTTTACCTAAGAATCTAATTAAATCAAATGGAAGGAATATTTTCAGAATTAACTTTTATTTTAATCGTAGCATTTATATTAGGTTTTATCCTAAGATTGCTTAAGTTACCTGAACTATTGGGCTACATTCTAGCAGGTTTAATAATTGGACCTTTAGCTCTAATTGGAAAGGACGCAGTAAAAGAAGAACAGTCCTTAACGGCATTATCACAAATAGGTATTACACTACTGTTATTTATATTGGGACTAGAATTAAAATTAGGTGAACTTAGATCTGTAGGTAAAGTATCTTTAATAACAGGCATCGGTCAAATAGTATTTACCTCTTTGATTGGATTTGGTCTATGCTTGCTTTTAGGTTTTGAATCACGTGAATCGATTTACATGGCTATAGCACTTACATTCTCAAGTACTATTGTTATAGTAAAACTTCTATCCGACAAAAAAGATATCAATACACTTTATGGAAGAATTTCTATCGGTTTTCTGTTGATTCAGGATTTTTTTGCAATTCTTGCCCTGATAATACTTAATGGTCTAAATCAAGATTCAACCGATAACCAGTGGATAACGTTGATAATTTTATTTGCCAAAACTATTTTTTTGTTTATTGCCATTATTGTCTTAAGCCAGTCGATTATACCTACATTAATAAAACAATTTTCACAGCATCAAGAAATGTTGTTCCTATTTAGTATAGCCTGGGCTTTTGGTATATCAGCTCTTGTGTCTTCGGAATTTATAGGTTTATCTATAGAGATTGGAGGTTTCTTAGCTGGTTTAGCATTAGCTAATTCCGTCGAAAGTTTACAGATTGCTTCAAAAGTCAAAGCCTTGCGAGATTTTTTTATAGTGATTTTTTTTGTGCATCTGGGTATAGGATTAGAAATAACAAATATAGAAGACGCTTTAGTACCCGGGTTAATTTTGTCTATTTTTGTACTTATTGGTAACCCAATCATTGTGATGGTAATCCTTGGATTACTTGGATACAAAAGCCGCACGAGTTTTATGTCGGGACTTTCGGTAGCACAAGTTTCTGAGTTTAGTTTAATAGTTATGTTCTTAGGCAACAGTCTTGGCCACGTAAGTGATAACGTAGTTTCTATTGTAACGATTGTTGCAATTATTACATTTGCTGCTTCATCTTACATGATTTTAAATGCAGAAAAGCTGTATTTATTACTACAGGGCAATTTAAAAATTTTTGAAAAAAAGCGCACAATAGAAAACAATTTAAGCTCTATAAGTGAAGAATTCGAAAATCACATAGTATTGGTTGGCGCCCATAGAATGGGCAATTCGTTTTTAAAGTATATGCAAGACAACAAACACAGATTGATTGTAGTAGATTACGATCCACAGACCGCTAGAGAATTAGCTCTGCGTGGTTTTCAGGTTGTGTTTGGAGATATAGCAGATAAAGATATTCAGAATAAAGCACAGTTAATAAAGGCTAGAATTGTAGTTTCTACTATTCCTAATCTCGAAGACAATATTATACTGATTAGTTCTGTTAAAGCAGCGAACCCTAAGATTAAAATCATTGTACATGCGGACCGTCCCGAATTTGCAGAGGAACTAAAAAAAGCTGGCGCAGATATAGTACTACAGCCTTTGCTGTTTGCAGGTAAGCTATTAAGTTCATTAGTGTTACACGAGGAGCTTGATTTTGAGGAGTAACTTAAAATTGCGAGGTAGGGACTCGAACCCCAATTGACGGGACCAAAACCCGTAGTCCTACCATTAGACGACCTCGCAATGAAAAGAACAAAGTAATTATATCGCAAAATAATATATTTACAAACTCTTAAATGAGTTATAATAGTTAGTAATTCAAGATTTTTAAATCAATTTACGAGTAATAATTGATTGCGAAGTATTTACAAAATATAATATAACTTATTAATTTTTCTATATGTTACTAGCAATTTTAGGAGGATTTTTTGGAGTCCTAGCAGTAATAGTACTTTTTGTAATTGGCGTGTACAATAAACTGCAAAAACAGAATGTTTTGGTAGATGAAGCATGGAGCGGCATTGATGTTCAATTGAAGAAAAGATTTGATTTGATTCCTAATTTAGTAGAAACAGTCAAGGGTTATGCTAAGCATGAAAGTGGAATTTTTGAAAAAGTTGCTCAGTTAAGATCTGGAATGATGAATACGACTAGTCCTGAAGAATTAGGAAAAATGGAAGGTGAATTAAGATCAACACTTAAAACTTTATTTGCTGTGGCAGAAAACTATCCAGAATTAAAGGCGAATCAGAATTTTTTAAGTCTACAGGCTTCTTTGGAAACTATCGAAACTGAATTAGAAGGCGCAAGAAGATACTACAACGGTACAGTAAGAGATTTGAATCAAATGGTTGTAGTATTCCCAACAAACATAATTGCAGGGTTTTTGAATATTAAGAAGAGAGAATTTTTCGAAATTACTGATGCTGCAGAAAGACAAAATGTAAAAGTTGATTTTAATGCCTAATTGAATAAAAGTTAAACACAAGCTCTAATTCAACGGAGCTTGTGTTTTATGTTGTTATAGTATTAATATATAGGCTTTATACCTATATCTTCTTTTATTGCATTAAACAACTGCAGCCAGGCAGGTCTTATATTGTACCAAGATAATCCTCCTGAAGGTTTTTCGAGAGTAAATAGCATAACAAATGTTGCATCTTCTGATGCATCAAAGCCTACAATTGTATTATTTAGATCAGATGTATAGCCAACTCCTGGAACTGCAATAAGTGCTGATCCTGTTTTCCATCCAATAGGATATGCTCTTAAATGGGCAAAATATTGTTCAACAACATTATTTTGATAAACTGCTTCCATCATCTGCGATACAGTTTCTGCACTTTGTTCCGATATTGTTCTTTCTATAGCTACCGGCTCCTGATATTTAACTTCTCCATCTGCTTTAACAACTTTTGTTACGATATGTGGTTTCATTCTAACTCCCTTGTTGGCAATCGAACCTATGGCAGAAATTGCCTGAACCATATTAACTTGATATCCATGACCATAACTAAAAGCAGATACATCCCCTGCTGTCCAACTTAGATAATCTGGCAAGAAACCAATAGATTCTTCTATCAGGTCTATTCCTGAGCTTTGTCCTATACCAAATTTTACTAAATAGTTATAAAACTCTTCCTTGCTCATTGTCTTGGCTATTTCGTAAAAGCATATATTGTCAGATTTTATTAGACAATCCCTTGCAGTCATTGGACCTTGTGGTCCCTTATCCCATGTACATAATGCACCAAGATCACCTCGAAACTCTTCATATTCCTTGCAACCCTGATGCCCATCAGGCAGCACAACTGTATCTGGAGTGATTTTGCCAAGGTCTATAGCTGCAGATATTGTTAGAGTTTTCATAATTGAACCTGGTTCAATAGGATATGTTACCGATCTATTGTCAAATGCTGTTTTATCTTCTGTTTCTCTAAGATTAGGATCATATGTAGGGTAACTTGCCATTGCCATTATTGCTCCAGTTTTTGGATTTGCAATAATTACTGAACCTGATTCTGCAGAATAAGCTTTGACTAGAGACTGTAACTCTGCTTCGACTTTTGTCTGAAGTTTTTTGTTGATAGAAGTATAAATCTCACTGCCTGGTTTAGGTTCAATAGTTGCTACCAAAGCTGATGCTACTGCTTTTCCGCTTGCATCATTTTCTTTTATTACTAAACCTTTTGTTGGACTTAAATCACCATCCCAAGACCTTTCTATGCCGCTCTGCCCTTTAATATAATTATTATACTTCTGCGTAAGTCCAATTACATGTGCAGCTAACTTTCCTTCCGGATATACCCGCTCGGAAGTAAATTCAAAACTAAAGCCTCTAATTTCGAGTGAATCGGATAAATCAGTTCTCAAATCTATCAACTTTCGCCACTGCTCTTCCGTTAAAGATTTTGCCATCGGCATCCATTTAACACCTTGCTTTGCAAATTCATCAATTTTTTTACCCATGGCTTCTGGAGTCATATCTATAATAGGCGCAACTTTTGCAAGAAATTCTTCGCGTGTTTGGATACCCTGTTTTTCGAAAAATGTTAAATCGTCAAGCCATACATACATATCAAACCTAGGTTCTGAATAAGCCAATGTACTGCCATCGCTTGAATATACTGTTCCTCGAAGGGATTTTAAATCTGAAGAGTAAAGACGGCTATTTGCAATTAACTTGAATTCTGAAGCTCTGATCAATTGCCATCTTATACAAGAAATAAGTAAAAATAGTGCTATAAAAAAAACAAGTATGTAATATTTTTTTACTCTGAATTTAATAATTGCTGTTTCTGCCATTTTGATTTATAGACTTGCTATATCACTTTGTCCAGCCCGATCTAAGCTATAAATTGGTTTTTCTTGAAGCTGGTATTTTTCTATAACTTCTTTGCTGTTTGTTAATGACCTAGCTTCGTTTATCTTTGATTTTATAATTTCATTTTCTAATCGTAGTTGATCTTTTTCTTTTCTTATTATCTCGATTTCTGTGCTTTTAGTTCCAACCTGTGAAGTTATTAAAATTTGTACTCCAAAGAATCCAAATCCTATTAGGCATACAACTAAAAATAATCTAGCATTAATTTTATTTATGTCTAATTTATTTTGTCTTACTTCAATTTCGCTCATTTTGTTTTAGCTACAGTAAATAATTTAGCGCTTCTAGCTCTGCGATTGTCCGATACTTCTGTTATTTCTGGTCTTATAAAATCGCCGTCTAAACTTTTGGTAATTATTTCTATTTGACTTTTATTTTGTTCAATAAATTTTGTTACTATTTTTTCTTCGCCCGAATGGAATGTAATTATTGCTAATCGTCCATTCGGATTTAATTTTTTAAATGCAACCTGTAGCAAACTTTCAAGATTATTCAGTTCAGAATTTACAGCAATTCTAAGTGCCTGAAAAATCGGTGCATACACTTTTGCATTTTGATAATATTTAAATCTGTAGGCCCGGTTTACGGTATCTACAAAATCTTTTACTGTTTTAAAGTGCTTGTAATCTCTGTCTTTTACTATCTGTTCCACAAGATAATAATTTTCCTTACCCCTAACATCTGCATACTCCTCGAACATTTTTTTAAGTTGTTTTTTATTTAAAATGTTCAGCAGATCACTTGCTTTTATATTAAGTCTGCTATCAAATCTCATGTCCAAGTTCGCTTTTAAATTCTCAAAAGAAAGTCCTTGCAGGCTATTTAGTTGATCACTAGACCAACCTAAATCGGCAAGTAAAGCGTCAATACTATCAATTTTTAAAAGATCTAAATATTTTTCTAAATTATCAAAGTTATCGTTTACTAAATATATTTTATTTTTATCTGTTGTTATTTCTATTAGTTCTGGTATTAATTGTTTGCAATTTTCAAAATTATTTTTAAAGTTCTGTATAGACTGCTTATCTAAATCAAAAGCTAACAAAATGCCATTATGTAAATTTTTTATAATTTCTAGGGAATGTCCACCACCCCCAAGAGTACAATCTACAACTATACTATGTGGCTTTAAACTTAAGTATTCAATCGATTCTCTTTTTAATACTGTTATGTGTTCGCTCATATTGATTTTAATCTTTCTGCCAAATCTGCAACGTTACTAGACAAAGCTTCTAATTTTGAATTCCATTTATCTTCGTCCCAGACTTCTATCCATTCACCAACTCCTAAAAAGGTTAATTTGGTTTGAATGTTTGCAAATTTTAGTAATTGTTCTGGTACAACAAATCTTCCCTGATTATCTGGTTCGATCTCTGTGGCCCCACCCAAAATATATCTTTTTGTATCTCTTACAGATATAGACAGTAAAGGGTTATAGTTAATGACTTTTAAAAGAGCATTCCATCTTTGTTGATCAACTATCAAAAGGCATCTTTCATAACCTCTAGTTATAAAAATTTTTCCTTCGAGCTCATCTCTTAATTTTTTTGGGATTGCTACTCTATTCTTATCTCCAACCTGAGTGGTATATTCGCCTATCAGCATAGTGGTACTAAATCTTGCACGATTATATCAGAAATTTTCACCACTTTTCACCACTTGGGGTTGTAAATAATATAATAATCTAATTTTTGAATAAGTCAAGAAAAACCCCGAGAAAATCTCGGGGTTTAAAAACAATTTCTATATACTATGCTGCAGTTTTAAATTTTATGTCCATTTCTGTGTCCCAACGAGAAAACTCCATGGCGCTAGCCCTGCTTAGGATATTTTGTGTATGGGGACTAAATATTTCGGGTCTTATATTTTTGCCTTTAACTATTTTAAGGTTAGGGTCAGCAATTCTTTTATAGTTCATTTCTTCTGGGTCAAGGTACCACAAAACTGGAACAATTCCGTTTATTGTATTTTCCATTCCTGTTATGACACCTAATTCGTAAGTACCATTATCTGGTCTTCTAAACAATACTGTAGAAGTAGAATTCTGTACTTCAGAGAATACTACTTTATTATCAATGGCAGAGAACGCACCTTCTTTATGTTCATAATAAACCCCGTTTCTTTTTTCAGATTTAGTTGCAAAAGCCTCCCTGAGAGCTAGATACTTTTTTCTCGCAAATTGTATAGCGTAGTCAAGTGCCATATCTGCGTCACGATTATTCGCTAATTTAATAATCGTGTTTCTATCTTCGAAATATGCCATGTACACTGGTTCTTTTTTTCTTTTACCTGCTATATTCATCAAGGCTTCTTTAGGAAAGCAATCTTTACCAAGCGTGGCAATCATTGCATCGTGAGTTTCTTCTATAGTTAGCCTATCTCCATAAATAACAGGTATATCAAATCCTGCTTCTCTAAGATTATTGGCTATCTTCGGGAATTCGTTCTTATTATATTTTATAAATCTGCCTGCTGGATTTAAGTACCCTTGGTTAAGAGTTCTCAATCTTTCTGCAATAAATCTTCCTAATGTTACTGGGTTAGTTCGTTGTTCTTGAATTTTCTTGGCTCTTTCAACTCTTCTTTTATCTTGCATAGATTTAGCTTCCTTACTGGCCATTTTTTGCAAAAGTTCGACCTGGGTTTGGACAAATTGTGAAAAACCTTTTGGCGTATAGCTATTTCCAGTATTTTTATCAACTAGTAAGTCCGCAAGATCATCTTTTCTTAAATCTTGCTCATTAAGGTATTTACTTACAAGCCTGATAATTAATCTTTCGAAACCTACCCTTTCGTTAATTCTTAGGTTATAAAATCTTAACTTATCTTTTGGAATATTCCCTATTATCCCTCTTGCTTGTTCGACGGATCTAATTACTCCATCAAGATGCATTGGTACATTTTGCAAACCTCTTTGATCCATTTTGCGTCTCAAAGCTACTAACATAATCGGACTCATTGCTTGCATTGGATTTATAAAGCCAGCATTATCTGCAACAATTTTTAGACCCTGCATTGTTTGTTCATAAACTTGATAAAAGCCTTCATGATCCTTAGTAAGTCCTCCTGTACCTGTAATAGCCGGAATTAATCCGTATTTTGCAAATTTTTTATAGAAAGTTTCCTTGCCAGAACCTGTGTCTCCGATTCCTGCAACTATTGCTATGGGTCTTTCTGCCCATTTACCTTCTTCATTTTTGTAATATTGTAAGTGAAATCGGTTATATTCTTCTATAATTGCCAATTTTTCTGGATCAACCGCTTCTTGAATCTTTTTTGCGTAAATTTGAACCACTGCGGCTGCATTTCTAAATATTTGCTCTGCCTGTTCCTGTGAAAAATTTTCTTGTATTTTAGCTTTTGCTTTTTCTGTGTCTTCACCACCTAAGCCAAATATGCTTTGGTCAGTTGTAAATATTGTAGTTAGTAATTATTTTAGACCTTTTAATTGCAAGGGTGTTAAATTAATCGGAGCTGATTCATTATAATTGCCTTTAATATCCAAGCTGATTGTTAAGTTTAATTTTTGACCTGCAATTTCCAAACTTTTATAATCCTGATTTTTTACTGAGACAGTAAAAAGTTCTTTTATGTTCGACACATTATCTGTTTGAGCATTTAAATACCAAGTAAAAAGATCTTCGTGAAGCTCAAAGTTAGCTTTGATTGCAGCTGCTAATTTTTGCTTATCTTCTTGTGTATACGATTCAGGTTTATTAGTAATATCCATAACATCATCTGTTATGTCAAATGCAGCATTAAGTTTAGTTTCTAAGTCCTGGGGAAGTTGGTCACATATAGATCTATATCTGTCCTCTATATCGAATTGAGATGTTGGAAAGACCTCCATATTTTTGTAATAACATGAAGAATTATATCTTGTTAATATAATATCTGCAACACGTCGTTAAGATTAAGCGACAACTATTCCAAATTCCACTCGCTTATGTTTCTGAAGCGATCCTCTACGCTCGAAACATTTTGAAGATTGACGTTTTTTAGATCGTTATTTACGTAGTATAAAAATTTCGGATGATACAAAAATACAAGAGGAGCGTCTTCCGCGAGCAAATCCTGAAATTCTTTATAATTTCTTAACCTTTCCTCTTTGTTATTATCGGGATCAAAACTTCTTGTTTGTTCCAATAGCCTATCAACTTTTGGAAGTCGGACTAAACTTTCTTCGCCTTCTTTTCGATCTTCCCTAGGTTTTACAGTTTCTACCGATCCGGTATAGCCGGCAATGTTAAGTCCAGGATGATTTTGCTGCGAACTATGGTAGAGTTCATATCTATCTGGATCAATAAAAGTATTCATTCCGTACAAGACCGCATCAAAAAGCCTTGGAGCTACCACTTGCTCATTTAGTTCCTGAAGTGTCCAGCCATTTGCCGATGCTTCAGATTGTCCTGGTTGCTTTTTACGGTCTATTACCACATCAATTCCCACGTCAGCCAAGTCAGCTTTGATTGATTCAGCTATTCTTCTTCTATCGTAATTATCTACGAAGTATAACGAAAATCTAAGTACCTCCAAATCTTTATTAGTTCTATATTCATCTCCAGGCTTGATTGTCCAGCCAGATTCGTCTAACAGTTTTTCTGCAGCTGCTTTGTTGTAAGTTTTCCACTTTGTTTCTACATTAAAAAATTCCGAGATACTTGGAATAGGTCCAAAAGCTTCTTGCCCTGCTTGGCTCAATGCGCTATCGATAATACTTTGTCTACTTATTGCATAAGAAATAGCTTGTCTTACTTTTTTATCTTGAAAAAATTCAGGACCAATTGCCTGACCATCTGGAGTTTTTCTCAGGTTAAAATATAATCCCCAAAACTGGTTATAAAGTACCGGACTAGCCTGAACTTTAACTTTAGGAAATTCATTGAGTTGTTTTAGATATTGTGTCGAAACCGATGCCAATGTATGAGCTTCACCATTTTCTACTGCTTTAGCAGCTGATTCTAGATCACGATAAAATACAAATCTAATTTGATCTATACTTGGTATATCCTCTATATGATGATATTCATCGTTGACTACTAAATTTATTGACTTATCTGTAATTTCGCTAAATTTATATTTTCCTGTACCTACAGGTGATCTATAAAGATTAGGTCGTCCTGAGTCTGCATTCGAAGCGGTTATATCGCCACTAAGGTGTTTCGGAATAATTTTAATACTTAGCAATTCCAAAAAGTTAGAGAATATTGGGTTATCGCTACGTTCATTACATGTTAAATCTTCAGAATCGAGTGGTTTAGTACAAATTCTAAGAGAGTATTTTCCAAGCTTTTCCCATTGCAATTGCTTGACTGCTTGAATATATGCATTTTCACCTTCTAAGTTGGAAATTTTTTCTAGTGTACTAACTACATCATCGGATGTAAATTCTTTTCCATCATGCCATTTAACACCTCTCTTTAAATTGAATTGGTAGTCTGCCCCCTGTTTTATTTTTATTACGTTTTCGGCAAGAACTTCAGTCACTGTAGGTTCGTACTTACCTTTCGATGTTTCTTTATATTCATATATGATAAGAGGCTCATATATCAAGTCGACTAAGTCCTTTTCTAACTGCACATTAGAAGGAAGAAGTGGATTAACTTTATTAATTTTTTGAAGCTCACCATTAGAATCCACTCCCATCACAACTCCCTCAATTAAAATGATATCTCTTGATTGGGCGACTATACCCTTACTAAAGCTAAAAAGAAAAATTGCCATTATTATCATTACTATTGTAGCCAAAATCATGTGGGAATAAGGAATAGAGAGATTGTATGTTCGAAGTAAATAAGCTTTAAGCCTAGTGTCGCCTATTAAAATATCAGGATAGGACCATAAAAGATCCCGTATTCCGTACAAAAAGTTTTCTACTCTCTTAATATACTTAAGCATTTAAAACTCCAATGGCAATGGATAATATTATAAATGTGACTGTTAACAGTATAGAACTATTAAATAAGACTGCCTCTAAACCTCTCTTGGATCTATAACCTTCACCACCTGCGGATGCTCCTCCGAATACTGTTCCCAAACCACCCTTTCCACTTTGAAGCAAAATAGTAGTCATTAATCCTATTGAATTTGCTACTAATAAATATTTAAGTACATTGACTAATTCCATTGAATCTAAATAATAACTATTTCTTGGCCTTTGCATTCAAAATTGAAAGGATCACGCTAAATAAAGATGAAAACAAACTGATTACGATCAATCCAAATGTTTTATCTTCTACTGTAATGAATTTTGTAGTGTTATTAAGCATAATTGCTCTTGTTCCATCAGCAAATACAAAAAGATCAAAAACATAATAACCAATAAAGTAAAACATGAATGTTGCAACAACACCTATAAGCACAAGTGCACCTGGGGTTTCTTTTACTTTGATAAATTCCAATAATTTTGGCGTTGATGCCATAAGTATTCCAAATAAGAGACCTACAAAGATGTAATCAGTCAGCTCATTATTTCCAACGCTAAATATGTTTCGAAAAAATACCATAATAAAAAAGAATAGTGTGAAATTCGATAATGCTGAATTTGCAATCTTCATATTAATTGATTAATTATTAACTTATTAAGAAATTATAATATAATGACCAAAATAATCAAAATATTCTTATCTAATATATCTTCTAATGGATAAGTAACTACTGATTGCTCCAAGAAGAAAACCTATTAGACCGATGGCGCTAATTATACCTAAAACGTGGTACAGCTGGACTTCTGGCCATTCCAAGACGCTGAAATTTTCGAGCAGGAATAGTCGAAACTCGGGATCAATTTTAAATTCAAATATTAATAAATAAATACTTCCTAGAATTCCGGTTGCAGTCAATGCTCCTACTAATCCATAAAATCCACTTTCCAATACATACGGTGCTCTAATAAAAAACAAACTACCTCCAACTAGCTGCATAACACCTATTTCTTCCATTTGATTGTATAATCTAAATTCAACAGTCATAAAGGTAAGGAAAAATATAACTATAGATAGCATTGTAATTACTACTACTCCTCCCAATCGCAGTCTAGAAAATGCGCTTCTTTGTGTTTCTAACGATTCGCTATCTATTCCTATTTGAATTGGAGGTTGATTTGGCTCTTCGGAAAATTGATACCTAATATCTTGCGTTTCTGGTAGAACGCCTTCCGAAGAAGTTGCTTCTGTTGGTTGAGTTTCAGCAGTTGCTTCGTCTGATGCTTCCGTATTATCCTTGGCATCAGATTTTTCCAAATCTACAATAATCAATTCTTGTAATTTAAAATCTATGTCTGCCTGTATCGTTTCAACTACTTTCTCGAATTCATCTAGTGTTTTGAGCCTAATATCTAAGCTTGAATTTAACTTCTTAATTTCTTGTTGCTTTAGGACAGTATAAGTAGAGGTCAATAACACAGATGAATAATCCAGATATTTGTCGTATGCCTGCTCTTCGCTAGTAAAACCAATGCTATCAACTTGTGGAATATTTTGCCACTTGGTTTTGAGTTCCTCGATTATAGGAGTATCTTGCATGCCTACTTCAAAAAAGACCAAAATATTACTTCTATTTTCGAAAGATTTGATGTAGAGGTTTGAAATATATGCAAGTCCACCAAATACTATCATTATAAAAAAAGATAATGTGACTACAGCAACTGAACCAACTCCGATCCATCCACTTCTTTTGATATGTTTAATTGTATTTGAAAATATTCTTCCAAACATGATTATGTATTAATTATTTAAGATCTTTTCTATTGCTTTTGCTATTAAAATTACTTCTTCCGAATCAACGATCAAATCATCGGCTAATTTTTCAGGACCAAAATCTACTATTTCTTTGAGTGTTCCAAAACCGGCACTAATTAAGTCGGCTTTGACATGGTTAGGTATTTCTAATTCCTGAACATATATTTTATTTAAATCTTTTTGACTAGGTTCTTCCGAAGGCATACTTGATTCGGTTTGTGTTGCTTCAGATTTAGTTTTTGATTGTTTAGTATTTTTCTTAGATTTTTTTTCTTCTTTTTTATTCTTTGTCTTCTCTTTTGTGTTTACTAATTCCTGTTTTTTTTCCGAAGCAATATCTTCTTCGGCAGTACTTTGTAAATCAAGGTTCAGGTGCACTTGATGGTCTTCTGCTTTAGTATCATCCAAGTTCTTGTTCGACTCTGGTGACAGCTCTTTAACTTCCTTAGTTTTAATATCTATATGAATCTCGCCGAAATCTTCTTCATCCTGAACAATATTTTCTTCGAAATTAGCGCTTTCAGTTACTTTCGGTTCATCTTGAGTTTCTGCTTTTTTCTGTTTAATACTTGGAATAAAAAATAGTGCTTTTCTAAGTATTCCTTTTTTGGGTTCAGGTGCTTCTAATTCCTTTTCTTGTTTAATATTATCCTTTATTTTGCTAGTTAGATTAACTTTTATAGTCTTCTTTGGGGTTTCGTTTTTCTCTACTGCTGATTCTGGGTTTTCTTCGCTCAATACTTTGCTTTCGAATTTCTGGGTAAATTCGTATTCACCTTTATTATCATCTCTGAGCATTGTACCGTTTTCCATTTGAATCACTCTTTTATTTAGGGAATTGACAATATCTGTACCATGAGTCGACATTATAACTGTTGTTCCCCAATTATTAATCTTGGTTAAGATCTGAACAATATCCCATGCACTTGCTGGATCCAGATTTCCTGTTGGTTCATCTGCAATTAGAATTTTGGGATTATTGGCAAGTGCTCTTGCTATTGCAACTCTTTGCTGTTCACCGCCAGAAAGTTGTCTTGGAAAAGAAGAAAGCCTATGGCTTAAACCTACAATATCTAGTACATAAGGTACTCTTTCTTTAATTTCTCTGCTTGGCTTACCTGCGGCTTCCATTGCAAAGGCGACATTTTCATATGCAGTTTTATCTCCAATTAGTTTGAAATCTTGGAAAATTACTCCCACTCTTCTTCTTAGGTGATAAATTTTGCTACGCGAGATGTTTGTAATATCTTGATCATCAAAAAATATCTTCCCTCGAGAAGGTTTTTCGTCTCGTATTAGCATTTTTAATAGGGTTGTCTTTCCGCTACCTGACGGACCTATTAGAAAAACAAACTCTCCTTCTTTTATTGCAAAATTTATATTACTAACACTAGGGATATTTCCCGGATAAATTTTACTTACATCTTTAAATTGTACCAATGCAATAACGATAATTTATTAGACAATAACAGTATACATGTTTAGAAAATTTTGTAAAAGAGAAATAGCATTCGGAAGAGTGCTTAACTTTATGCTTACTCGTATCTCAAAGCCTTGACTGGATCTAGTCTTGCTGCCTTCATTGCTGGATAAATTCCTGCAACCATTCCTATTAAGATACTAATTAATATTATTCCTGCAATTACCATAGGGTCTAGTGTAAAGAAAGTATCTGCAGTAAGTCCTTCTTCTTTTAGAAGATCAACAATTACGGGGTTCAATCCAAACATGAGTAATGTGGTAACTAAAATGCCGTTTAATCCACCAATAAGACCAATTGTTCCTGCTTGGATTAAGAATATTGCAAGTACTTGTTTGTTCGATGCACCGATAGCTTTAATTATACCTATTTCTTTAGTTTGTTCGTAAATACTCATTACCATCGTATTGATTATTCCAATTGATGCCACAAATGCCGAGATTAGACCAAACAATGTTAACGATAATGTTAATACTACTGTAACCTGGTCAACTAGAGTCAAAATATCCTCTGATGTTATTGCAGAAAGTCCAAATTCATCTTCTAGATACTTTACCATTTTGGGAACATTTTCTTCATCATTCATTTCTAAAAATATTTGATCGTAGCCAAAAGTATTTAAATAATCCTTTGAATTTTGGAATCCTGAAGATACTGCCAATATCTCTAAGCTTCTGTCTAAATTAATAATTCCATCAGTTCTGTCTGCTCCCGAATCTATGAACCCTGCAATCACAAATTCATATTTTGCATTAAGTAATCCCGCAGATCTTTGTGTAAAGAAACTATCAGTAGCTGGTTGCATTATTAGTTTTTTGCCTATTACCTCCTCTGGAGATAAGCCATAGTAGTCGGTAACATAATTTCCAACAAAAATTTCATTTTTTTCTGGTGTCATATCTTCTCCTTTAAAGTCAAGGAACATACCAGTTCCTTCCAAAGTTTTAATTCCTGCCAAATAAGCTGGTGAATAAGCAGCTTCCTCTTCTCCTTCAATTGAAATTTCGAACTGAAGCAAGTTAGTCATGGGGAAGGCTTTGGCAATATTTGGTTGAGATTCGATTTGCTTTAAGACAGTAGGTGTTATAAACTCAGGCTCCTTTTTCTTTTCTTTGTCGGAAGAAGGTCCTCCAAAGCTAAGAAAATCTTGCATACTTACTATTATCTGTGTTGGTTTGAATCTTGCTTCTAGTTCTCCGGTAATCACATTCCTTAATCCTTGCATTCCAAATATAATTGAGCTTAAGAGGATTACAGAAATGGTAATTCCCAAGCTTGTTAAAAATGTTCTTAATTTTCTTCTAAAAACCAGACTTAAACTATATTTAAACATTTTGTTATTGTTAATCTTTACTAATCTTTTCTACTTTTCCATCTTTTAGGAAAATTCTTTTTTTGACGTCACGAATAATATTCATATCGTGGGTGATTACTATCACTGTTGTATTATCTTCTTTATTAATTTGAAATAGCAAATCCATAATTGCATCACCTGTTTTGCTATCTAGATTTCCTGTTGGTTCATCGGCCAAAATAATATCTGGATTTGGTAGTAGAGCTCTAGCTATTGCTACTCTTTGAGCCTGCCCTCCCGATAGTTCGTTTGGTCTGTGTTTTCTTCTATCTTTTAATCCTACTTTTTCTAATATGTAGTCAGCCCTTTCTTTTAACTCCTTACCACTAAACTGCCTTCCGAATTTAACAGGAAGAAGTATATTTTCGTAAACAGTTAGGGATGGTATTAAATAAAATTGTTGAAAAATTGTTTGTACAACATGTCTTCTATAAAAATTAGCATTATATTGCTTAATATCCTTATCTAGAATCATAGCCATGCCTTTATATTCTCTGTCCAGACCTCCTAATATATTGAGAAGTGTGGATTTACCAGATCCCGAAGGACCAACTAAAGCTGCTATTTCTGCTTTTGCTATTTCAAAACTAGCTCCTCTTAAAGCATGTACTTCGTTTGATTTTGCTAATTTATACGTTTTTCTTAGATTTTCTACTTTTATCACAAAGAATAATTTATATCTATTAATTTTTTAAGTCAACTATATTCTAATACTATTTTAATTCCCAAGGTGATACAAATACTATTAGCTTTAAATTATCTAGCTACAGATTAGTATTCTCAAGTTTTGCGAATAAAACGCCTGAATTTCTTTCTCTGAGCATTTTTTCTGCTTTATTACAGCTTTCTGGAATTATTGGTGCGTAACAGGTAATTACTCTGGATATTAAATAGCTAAGATTATTTAAAATTATTTCTACCTCTTCTTTTACTAAATCTTTATTCCAAGGTTCCTTTTCTGTAATATATTGATTGCCAAAGTTTGACAGATCATTAGTCAAAGTTGCTGCATCTTGTAGTTCAAATAGTGAGTATCTTTGATTAATTCTACTTACAAAATCATCTACTGTAGACTTAAAGTTATGCTCTATTTTTGATAAATTATTGATTTCTACTTCTTTTTTATTTGCCAAATGAATTACTCTGTTTAATAAATTGCCAAAGTTGTTGGCCAAGTATGCATTATAAATATTCTGTAGGTCTTCTTCTTTGTACGGTGTATCTCCGTATGTGCTTAGACCAGCAATCATATAAAATCTGACTGCCTCGTAGCCAAATTTATCGTTCTGGTCGAATGGAGAAACTACATTTCCTTTTGTTTTGGACATCTTGGTACCATCCGATGCTAGTATCATGCCATGGCAAAGTAGTTTTTTTGTATGTGGCAATTGGGCAGAAGCTAACATGGCCTGCCATATTGCTCCTTGGAACCTTAAGTTATCGGGCCCAAAAACTTGGACTCCTGGCCACCATTGTTTTAGTTTCTCTTCATTGGTTCCGTATCCAATTGCATTTACATAATTGGTAAGTGCATCAAACCAAACATACATGACTTGATCGGAGTCATTTGGAACTTCTACACCCCAAGGTAAATTTTTTCTGACGCGAGAAATGCTAATATCCTCCATGTTTTTAACCCAGTTTTTTAATTCCTCTATTTTGTTGGCTGGTTTTACTACTTCAGGATATTTGTCTAACCAAGATAGAAGTTCTTCTCTGTACTTAGAGAGTCTAAAAAAATAGTTCTCTTCGGATAATTCAATCGGTTCCTTATTATGATCTGGGCACTTTCCATCCACTAGCTGTTTCTCTGTTTTAAATTCTTCGCAACCAACACAGTACAATCCTGTATAAGATTTTTTGTATATATCTCCTTTTTTATTACTGGTTAGCCAAAATTTTTGAGCTGGTTCTTTGTGATATGACTGACTTGTTCTGTAGAAATTATCATAACTAATTCCAAATAATTTACAAAACTCTTGCCATTTTTCGGCGTATTGATCAGTATATTGTTGGGGGGTTAGTCCTTTTTCTTTTGCTTTCTGATAAATTTTCAATCCATGTTCATCTGTTCCGACATTGAATAATACATTCTCGCTTCCTATCTTCTCCCTCATAAACCTGGTTATAACATCAGCCTGTATAAATTCGAGTGCATGTCCAATATGAGGTATATCGTTAACGTAAGGAAGAGTTGTTGTTAAGTAAAATTTATTATTCATTATTTAAAGATTTTATCATAAATTATAATGTTAAGTATTAACTGTCAGTTTTGGGTTATGGGTTTTGGGTTATGGGTTTTGGGTTATGGGTTTTGAGTTATGAGTTTTGAGCAGATTGAGGATATCAGTAAATAAATTTTTCTCCTTCCTCTTTCTGATTTTTCTGAGGTTGGAAAATTACTTTGACCACAGCCTCTTCTTTGTTTTTCGAATTCTCTGGAGACTCTAGGAAGATGGGCTTAATTTTATTTTTGTTTTTTAGAAAATAAACAACAGAGAAAAATACAAATATTATTGTTAATCCCACGATAAAGCTAACTACATCTCGACGTATTCCACTAAAGTAAACTGCTATCGCAGCTATGATTGTCATCATTGAAGTTTCGAGGAATAATACAGATTTTCTATTATACCCTGCCGACATAAGTCTATGATGCAAGTGATTGGTATCACTTATGCTAAGTAATTTGAGAGGATTTTTAAGAGCTTCGGGATGAGCTTTAATTCTCATTAATATTACAAAGAATGCATCTAATAATGGCAATGCCAGTATTACAAAAGTTGATGTCCATCTTGTTCCCCCTATAATTGCAAATATAGAAATTAGATAGCCATTAAAAAGATCTCCTGTTGTGCCTTGTATAATTTTAGAAGGATTATAGTTAAATGGAAAATACCCCATCAGGGCGCCTACATGTGCAATTAAAATTGTAGCAAGTACGACATGGTTATTATCCAGTGCCAGCAATGCAAGTGTACCCGAAATTATTGCGCTTACTGCTGTATTTAATCCATCTACACCTCCTACCCAATTAATAAAATTAATTACTCCGACTATCCAGATCAAAGTTAATATATCTGCAGGAAAGATGAAGTTATAACTAAAATTTCCGAATTCAATTAGATAACTTGCCCAATCAAAATCAATTATTGTACCTAGAAAAGATATTTTAACAACCGAAATTCCCGAAAAGATCACGACCAAAGCTGCTAGAGCTTGACCAAATAATTGCACTTTTCCAGAAAGTTCAAATTTATCATCTAATACTCCAACTAATAGAATTATCAGTATACCTATCAGAATACCAATATTCATACCTTTTAAAGAACCGGTAAGTATCACTGCCCCAAAGAATGCAATGGCAATAGCAAGACCACCTAGCTGTAGCTTTGGTTCCCTATTAATTCTGCTGGAAGAAGCCGTATCCGTTGAAGCTCTCATGGATGCTGGTAAATCAACTGCACCTACAAGTTTAGCTATTCTTCCGATTAACGGAGTAATAAAAAGCCCAATTATAAATGCTATTGCAAAGCTATTTAGTAATGTATTTAAATTATCAAGTATGTACTCGTTCTGTATCAAAATCATTTTTCTAGGTTATTAAGTAATATATTTGACTCATTGTAATAAATAATAGAATATTTACAAATGTCAATATCCATCCTATCGTTAATGTTAACCTTCTATCCTGTCTAAAAACTATTATTAAAAGTCTAATCTGAATTACAAAAACAGCAAGTAAAAATATGGGAAATATTAGTATGATTGACTTATCTATCTGCTCCCAAGTTTGATCCACTGCGTTGTAGAAAAAAGGAATTCTAGGACCAATATCTCCAAATTTAAAAACAATTATGTAAATAAAGAGAAATATATTAAATAGAAAGGTTACGATGCTGAAAGGGATAGATGCATGTTTCCATAAAGGCGAGACCTCTAGAAAATCATTTCTTCGCTTTAGGCGTGATTTTAAAGATCCCCAAAATTGTTTAAATTGTTTGAGTTTATCATCAGTTTCAAATTGTAACTGTGAATCGGGTACTGAATAATTATTCCACTGAGCTTCAGTGTTAAGCCTCTCGTCCAGTTCCTCTGGTGTTGGATTAATCAGTGGCCTATTTATTTTCATTAAATTCAAAGGTATTTAAGTTATTAATTTTATCAGTCTAGTTTAATTATTACAAAGTATAATTACAATATCCTGAACATTGGAATTCAGCAATTTTTATGATATCATTCTAATGATAACTTAGTATACTTAAGAAGTTAAGAGATTTGATTTAGAGAGCTGTTAGGCTCTTTTTTTAATCTCAAATTTCTACAATTAATAATTATTAAAACTAAAAAATATGTCAGAACCAACAGAGATAATGCTTGCTATTAAGCAAATTGCAGCCGAAAGAAAAATAGATGTAAACGAAATAATCGAGGCCATAAAACTTGCTTTACTACTTGGATTCAAAAATGAATACGATTTGGGTGAAGAAACTTCCCTTAAAGTCGAAATGGATCCCGAGATAGGGCACATAGCTGTATATGCCAATAAAGCTGTAGTAAAAAAGGTTAAAAATTCTCAAATAGAAATTTCTCTTGAAGATGCAAAAGAGATTAATTCAAAAGCAAAAATCGGAGACGAAATCGATGTCGATATAACCCCAAGTGGCAACTTCGGTAGAATTGTTGCTCAAAGTGCAAGACAAGTTATTCTTCAAAAACTTAGAGAATCAGAAAAGGAATCTGCAATTAGAGAACTTAAAGATAAAATTGGAACAATTGAATCTGTAAGAATACAAAAAATTCTAGCTGAAGGTGATATAGTTTGCGAAATTAATAGAGCACGAGCACTCATGCCTAAAGCAGAAAGGGTTCCTACTGAATTTTATAAATTGGGAAGCTCTGTAAAAGTATTGCTTAAAGAGATTGTTGAGGATACTAGAGGTAAATACATTCTTGTGTCTAGAGCTGCACCAGAATTTCTTGCAGAGTTGTTTAGAATAGAAGTTCCAGAGATTGATTCAGGAACAATTGATATTATGTCTATTGCTAGGGAGGAAGGTTCAAGATCGAAAGTTGCTGTCAGATCCAATTCGGATGGTGTAGACGCAATCGGTTCCTGTGTTGGTCAGAAAGGTGTAAGAATTAATGCAATTATGAACGAGCTTAGCATTGGTAAATTTGACGAAAAAGTAGATATAATTTTGTGGGATGAAGATATAGAGCATTTTATCAAAAATTCTGTAAGTCCTGCAGAAGTTATTTCTGTAAAAATTAAAGACAAAAAAAATAAAAAGGCAGTTGTAGTAGTCCCAAATGATCAATATTCTCTGGCTATTGGTAGAGAGGGTCAAAATGCAAGACTTGCATCAAAACTGACTGGATGGGAAATCGATGTTCAAGCAGAAAATCCAGAAGAGTTAGAAACCGCAGAAAAAGTTCCTGCAAAAAATGCAACAGATTCTGGCGAAGAATCAGAAGATAATTAATAGCCTGTATTTTTATGCAAACGAATAGAATTTGTGTTTTTACAAGATTAAGGCTCCCTAAAGAAAATCTATTCAGGATTTCTAAAATCAAACTGCGTGATGGAACTTTTAAAGTAGTTGGCGATGCAATTGGCATTAAACCTGGCCGTGGAATTTATATTACTCCCAAAAAAGAAATTCTGGAAATGAGTTTAGATAAAGGAATTCTTGCTAGAGCATTAAAATTAGAAAGACAAATAACTCCAGAAGAAGTTAGTAATATAGTAAAGGAATTTGATATATTTTGCGCAGAAAGAGGGATCTAGATATGTACTAAATATATATTATTTTTCCTTCCATCTACCAGTTTTATCATCCTTCCTATATTTTCTTTTAACAGCAGACCAAGCTATTTGGTGAGCTATAGTTTCTGTATCTTCTTTGGGGTCTCTCTTCTTGGATTCATCTTTGTATTGTTCCATTGCGCTATTGAAAGACTCGCGATAAATATCTTGAGCATGTGAAGGTAAGTTATCTTTTACAGCTATTGGTAAGTCTCTATTAGTTCTATACATTTGTTGAATAATAACTACTATTTGCATTTTAGAAATATAATTTAAAGAAAGTTTTAGAAGATTGTAAAAAGTTTATTAAAAATAATCTAGAAAAATTGTAGTATAGTTTAAGTTTCCCCTGTAAAATTTGGCATAGATATTATCAATATTTTATGTACGGACAGAAGATAAATGTCAAAACTCCCGAAGAATATATTCAAAAACTTGAAGAGCCAAGAAAATCCGAAATACAAAAAACTCATGAATTTATAGTCAATACAGTTCCAGAATTAAAACCTTACATAATTTCTGGCATGATTGGTTATGGAAGCTATCATTATAAATATGCAACAGGACGTGAAGGCGATTGGTGTGTTATTGGCTTAGCTAGCAATAAAAACTATATTTCCATTTACATATGTCCTCCTCAAAACCAAGAATATATTCCCGAAAAATATAAAGATAACTTACCTAAAGCAAGTATTGGCAAAAGCTGTATCAGGTATAAAAAATATGAAGATATTGAGTTTGATGAATTAGCTAAATTACTAAAACTTGCTTCTGAAATTAAAGAGATTACTACCTAAAAGTATCTAAATTTAGTAATTACTTGTGATTAAATAATTACAATAAGGTTTCCTGAGCGGGAGCTGATTTTAATCAGCTCCCGCTACAAATCCTTGCTACATTTAAAAGGCACTATCCAGTGTTAGGTTAACATCTTCACCAATAGTAACCCACTTTCCAATGAACGATCCTGTTGCTATTGAGTTAGCCTTTATAAATAAAGTTCCATTCGGTACATAAACATTTGCCTCCATAACAGTTCCGGTTCCAAACTGAGCAGCTTTGGGAGTAGCTCCTATATTTCCACTACTTCCATTAACCCCAGTAACATAAAATATTATATCTGAAGCATCTAGTCCTGAGCCAATTGCTGGCTTTAATTCTACCCCTGAGTCTGATCCGAGTTTATCGGCAATTCTAATTTCAGTTTGAGCTGTGAAATACAAATTTACATCTTGTCGAATATCCCAAGAATCAAAGTTGTATATGCCTCCTGTAAAAGTAACCGTGGCATTATGTCTGACTATTAAATCATCGAAGTTTCCTGCATCAATTGTTTGTGATGTACCTGCAAGAACTTCTATATCTGTTGTTCCAGCATTAAACTCCGGGGTTGTAGGGATAACTTCTACAACGGGTAGATCTATTGGGGTAAAATCTCCATTCAAGATACTGCCCGATCCACTTTTAGTGTTGTAATAAGCCCTATTTACTTCTGAACCTGATTTTAACCAGATACTATCGGCATAAAGATCGCTTTCTGGATTTACTATTGAGACATTGTTACCTATACTTGCTTCAACTCCAGAATCCAGGAATGAAGTCGCTTGTTGACTAGCTCCTATATCTCCACTATTTACAATAGTTCCTTGTTTTAGCCATATCCCTAAGCTTCCTAGTGCTACAAAGTCGTCAACTGTTGGAATATCATTAATAATTACTTCGGCTTCGGCTTCATCAAATAAATTGCCAGGATCTGTAGCTCTAGCTTTTACAATGTAAGTTCCAGGATTTAAGTTATCAGAATCGAAATCAACAATTTGACCAGAAGTTTCAAAATTTCCATCACTGTCTAAATCCCATTTATATGTTAACTCATCGTTTTCTGGGTCTGTAGCTGTTGCTGTAAGCGAAACTAAATCTCCTTCATTCACATAATAAGGACCACCGGCATCCACAGTAGGAGGAGTATTTATAATGCCTTCTGGATAAAATATTGCACCATCATTTAAAAAGTATTCTGTTCCATCGTTATTAAATCCTCCCCATACCAATACGCTTTCTCCTGTCCATACAGTGCTGGCCCAGTTTCTTTTTGAAGGTGCTCCAATCAAACTGGTAGATCTCCATGTATGTGTTGTTGGATCGTAAATAGCTCCAGTGTTCAAAAAAGATACCCCGCCTTCGTATCCTCCCCATACAAACATTTCTCCGTCCATCCAAACTGCTTCGTGAGTTCCTCTTTCCGAAGGTGATCCATTATGTGGATCTGATACTCCCTCTTCAAATGTATTACTTACTGGGTCGTAAATGTATGTTTTTGCTGCATATTTCTCGTTTATTGTAAGTCCACCCCAGATGATCATCTTATCCCCAGTCCATACCACTGAATGAGAAAAGAATCCCCAAGCACTAGTTACAATTGGCATTGCAGTCCATGCATCTGTTACTACATTGTACTTAGCCCCAGAAGCAACATCGTTGCCAGTATTGCAACAGTCATCTGCTCCTCCCCAAATAATCATTTCGGTTCCTGTCCATATTGCAGTTGCTTGATTACGTGGGCTTGGAGCACCAACACTGGTTATAGCAGTCCACGTGTCTGTTGCTGGATTATATTTTGCCCCTGTATCAGTCGACGAAACACCTGGAGAAATCTGATCACCGCCCCAAACAATCATTTCGGTTCCCGTCCATACAACTGAGTGGAATAATCTTGGACTTGGAGCATTTACAGTAGATATTGGCGTCCATGTATCTGTTACTGGATTATATTTTGCCCCTGTATTCCATGTTGGACCCCAATTGCATTGTTCGCCACCCCAAATAATCATTTCGGTTCCTGTCCATATTGCTGAATGGTACCTTCTTGGGGTAGGAGCATTGCTATTAGACATTGGTGTCCAAGTATTGGTAGTGGGGTTGTATCTCGAACCAGTATTCAAAGAACAATTACCAGAAACATTTTCACCGCCCCAAACAATCATTTCGGTTCCCGTCCATACCTCTGCTTGTCCTCTAGTACCTTCCGGGGCATTGACATTAGACATAGGTCCCCATTCACCTGGATGTATATCGTTTACTCTGATTGGAGTACCTGATTCTTCAAAAGCGCCCTTTGGATCAGTTGCTCTAACACCTGCACTTATGTAAGTAGGACCTTCAATATTCTCGGCTGAAACGGTAACGGTCTGCTGATTTTGTATTTCGAAAATTCCATCTGAATCGAGATCCCAATCGTATACTAAAGGATCGTTATCGGGATCAATAAAATTAGCTGTAACTTCTATTGTATAGCCTTCGTCAACAGCACCACTTGCGGGGTTAAATAGGAACTCAAATAGATAGGGTGGGTAGTTTAAATCCGACCGCCGTACCTCTACAGCTCCAATGTCACAATTCCATCCTACTCCTCCACTATTACTGTCTTGAGGTCTTTCTACACCTCTTTGATCTAAATTATTAATTGGATCTTGACTGCAAATACTATTATCTCCACTATTTAAAACTCCACTATCTATATCTGGCATCATTGTTTTTGTTGGTCCGCCATTATCTGCTAATGGAAAGAGATAAGGATCTGATTCCTGTAGATCACCGCATTCGTTACCCGGATATTGTAGGCTGTACATGTTTCCAAGGATTGGAGTATCAATATCTGCACAATTTCCTCCGATATTGTTGGCTAAAATTGTGTTTTGAACCTCCAGTCTGATGATCTCAGCTCTAGGTACATTTGTGTAAAATTCAGTAAAAACACCCCCACCCAAATCACTTATATTTGATGCTATTGTAGAATTGATTATTTTACTTGTATGCAAAACTGGTGTTGAACATGCATATTTATATACTTTATAGTAAACTCCTCCACCTTCGTTTGCTTCGTTATACGCCAAGGTACTATTGGCAAGAATGAAATTTCTTTCAATATTAGGATAAGGAGAACATGTGCTGACATCATAATTGATTGCTCCACCTTTAGATCCAGAAACATTATTGTTCAGTGTAGAATTAGTTATTTCTAAATGAAAGTCCGATCCAGATATAGCCCCACCTTTAGCATTAGAGTTATTATATTCTAAAGTAGTATTATTAATATATGTGTGATAATTAGGTGCTGGAGGACTTGGAATCCACATAGCGCCACCATCTCCAGACTGTGCTGTATTATTAAAAAAATAACTACTATCTATAATTGCGCTTCCATTTGCTACAATTGCACCTCCAGAGTATTCGGCATAATTATCGATAAAATCTACGTTACCGATGTTTGCGATATTACCATCTATGTATAGTGCTCCTCCAAAGTATGATGTATTCCCTTCGAAATTAGTATTGGTAATATTTGCATTACCAAATATAGTGTAAACTGCTCCTCCAAAACTTTCAGCCTGAGTTGCAGTTGAATTATTGATGAAGTCGGAATTACTAATATTTATTGATCCGTACATATAAACTGCTCCTCCAGAAGAATTGCTGTAACAAATATCTTCTTCATCCACTGGTATTGGACATGTTGAATTATCAATAAACTTTATACTATCTATATTTAACGAAATTTCTCCTGTACCTAATCCTGCAGCTTGAATTGCTCCACCACCACCTAATCCTTGAGTTAAGGTTAAATTATTTATAGAAAATTCATCATCACTGATCAAATTAAAAATCCTCACTTGCCTATTTCCGGAAATAGTCACAATATCCTTGCCAGGCCCGTTTATAGTTAGAGATTTATCTATTTCGATTGTTGATAGTAATGTTAACGTTCCGGTTAACCCGTTATCGAAGGCTATAATGTCTCCTTCTAAAGAATCCGCAATTGCCTGCCTTAAAGATCCAGGCCCACTATCGTTAAGATTTGTAACTGTTAAAGTTGCCGCGTTAACTCCAGAAGAGAAAGAAATTATCGAAATGATAACCAACAAAAAGAGAGACGCACAAAAGAGAAGAAGCTTTTTACCTCTGTGCATGTCATTTGTTTTTAAAGAATTATAATTTGAGTTTAGTATATTTTAAATATAATTTCAATTCACTAAAAGTTACTACCACAAACCTTAGTTGTGAATAGTAAAAACAGCTTTGATGAATTTTTATACAAAATGTTATTTACTGCTACAAACAGTTATATGTAAGCAAAACTATAGAAAATACTATTTAATTTATATATAATACAAGAATGTTGGCAAAACCTAATTATTCAAATGAATATTTAGAAAACTTCAGTAAAGTTAAAGATGTTGAAGTTAAAATTAACGAGCAAATTTTTTACAATATTTCTTCAGAAATTTACCAATCAAAATCGCATCCAGACAATTTAGTTCCTATACTTAAAATACAAGCAGTTAAACCGGTAACTGTAGATGCTTCTATTGCGCTAACAAAGAAAGTAAGAGAATTGTTTAATTTAATACCTGCTGCTAGATATATAAATACAACTCCTTTTATAATTCTTGATTCACATGGGCAGGAATCTTCACAAATGATCTCTCAACTAGCTATGAGCAAAGGACTTAAGCTTATCAATAAATTATTTGAGGATTTTCATATTAAAAAGGAAGGTAGAATAATTGTGATTACTCACTTTAATTATGCAGTCGAAGTAGCTGGAAAAGCCCTAACATATCAAAGTAATGCCAATAGAAAAAAGTTAATTAATGTTAATGTGGAAAAAGAAGCTTACGAAATTATCGACAGTATAATTAAGTTTGATTATGTTATCTAGAACAGTTGAGACAAGTGATGGTTGATTGTATTATCCTTATATATAACAATAAACCTATGAGCAGTCTTTTTGATGAGGGTACAATCGAATATCCTGAAGATCCAAATTCATTTAGTCCAAAATTTATTATAAAAGGTACGCTATGGGAGGAAAATACAGGTGGATACTTAGTCCATAAGGCACATTGTATTGGCGGTCTTTCCAGTTCATTTATTCTAGATACGATTAATGGTGAACCCGCAGGAATTGAATTTCTAGCAGATGGAGGTATTAGAGAAATCAGAACATGCCCATTTGCTCCTTTTGAAGCTGATTCTTTATACATAGTATCAAAGCCATTGATGACTTCAATTGCAAATACAGATATTTATACAGGTGCTACTAGGATAATACATGTTCACGGCAGAAGCGAGGATGGAATATATACAAAAGCAAACTTTTATTTTGGTATAGCTGTGTCAGCAGGAGATTTATGTAGAAGTTTAAGTGAAGTTACAGATGCTCATAATGCTATGATAAATGACGTAAATACAAATGGACTACTTGAGCAAGGATATGCAGAACAAAGAGAAAAACTAATAGTTATTACACCCTATAACTGTTCTAAACCACTCTTCGAAATAGTAAGGAGTGGTGTTGAATTTTTACCTTTTCAACACGGCCTTAAAGCTTTTGCTATAGGTCCTAACAGTCTTATGGATTTAGTATATCAATATGCTAAAATCCCACGTTCAGGATTAAGATATGTAGCAGAAGCTATAGAAGATAAGTCACTACATAAGTCTAATGTATTTGAACTATAAGGTAATTTATTACTTTCATTGTTAGTTGTTTATTATAGCTAGATAGTTAATCTTACGGCTATTTTAGTTAATACGATTGTTAACCGCGTAATCATTTGTTTGAATCAACATTTGTATATTTTTCCTAAAACTTGAAACCATACTTTGTGGTTTATTATAATCTTTGAAGCACGCTAGATATTGAATATTGGCTGGATAATTCCTATAGCTGCTAATGCTCCCAACAAATTGAAAATAGCAAAGAACAAAACTATTAATCCTGCAACTTTGAAAAATGCCTTTGATTTATCCTTATCTACAAATTTAGACGAAGATATACCTATTAAGAATAAAACAGGAAACGTACCAAAGGTAAATACTAGCATCATAAATGCGCTTTCGATAAAACTACCCGTTGCTAATGCATTTATTTGCATAGTTTGAGTAAAACCGCATGGCAAAAAGAAAGTTAGAAATCCTAAAGTAATAGGTGCGAATTTGCTAGTTGTATTCTCGGAAGCTTTCATGACCGTTTTTCCGATGAATTTAGGAAGTTTGATTTGACTCTTTCCAAGCACATCTAACAAATTTAAAGCCATAAACAGTAGTAAAATACCAATAAATACACCTAACACAAATTTTCCCTCTGGTGATAGAAGAGCATTTTGAAACTGATCAACTGAATATGGAGTTTTTAAGATATTTTGAGATAACCATGTTAGTAGGCTCGGAACTAAGCCCAAAAATCCTCCAAGTAGGAAAAATGTAACAAATCGGGAAATATGAAACAATCCCAAAGCGTATTTTTTATTTCGTTTTGTATCCTTCTCGTAATTTGCAGAAAGCCCTAGTATTAAACCACCTACTACTGCTGAACAAGACGATAGAGATGCAATTAATCCAATAAAGAACACTAATGGCATATTTAAATTACTACTATTTAGAAGGTTAAAAAGACCTACTTTTTGCAGTAATATAAAGAAACCTATAATTCCTCCTGAAATAAGAACTATGCTATCAAACTTTTTAATATTCAATTTTCTTACAATTTGAGATGCAAGAAAGACAATAGTGGAATATATTAAGGCTGCTATTAACAAAATAGAAAATGTATTCAAATTGGTATATCTCTCGTAAACTAACGTAATGCCATAAAATCCCACAAAAATACCAATAATAGAGATAAATATTGCAGCAATATAATTTTTGTCGAGTGATTTTGTAGCCTTACTTTGTACAAGAGTGTATCCATCTTTCTCTATCAATTTTGATAAAGCCCTTCGTATTTTCTCTCCATTCAAGCCCTGCTCTAATTCTATATACACTTTTTCTTTTGCTAGTATAGCGTCAACTTTCTTCACGCCTTTGTATTTAGATAATTTTTTCTCAATCACTAGTTCGCAGGCAGCACAATGCATGCCTTCGACATAATATTCATAATTATAATTTTTCATATCCAAAAAGAAATAATATAAGTAAAAGTCTGCTACAAGTGTAGCAGAACTTATATTAAATTACAAAGGTTTCAAATAATAATTATATCCTTGCAGCTTTTAGTCTAAGTGAGTTAGCTACAACTGAAACACTACTAAATGCCATTGCCAGTCCTGCAAAAATAGGATTGAGCAAAATGCCAAGTAGAGGGTAGAAAGCTCCGGCTGCTAAAGGAATTCCTACAACATTGTAAAAGAATGCCCAGAATAAGTTCTGTTTTATAGCTCGCATAGTAAACTTTGATAGCTTGATTGCTTTCAATACCTTTGAAAAATCACCTTTTAACAAAGTTATTGAAGCGGATTCAATGGCTACATCTGTACCTGTTCCCATGGCTATACCAATATCAGCTTGTGCTAAAGCTGGTGCATCATTAACGCCATCACCTATCATTGCAACAATTCTTCCTTTTGATTGAATTTCTTTCACTTTGTCAGATTTTTCATTTGGCAATACTTCAGCTATTACCTCATCTATTCCGACTTGATTAGCTATATAGTGTGCAGTATTTTTATTATCACCAGTTAACATGACAACTTTAATACCTAGCTTATGTAATTGTTGTATAGTTTCAGCTGCATTTTCTTTCAAAGTGTCAGCAATTCCAATTATTGCAATAATTTCATTTTCAGTTGTAAAAATTACAGGCGTTTTCCCGTGATTTGTTAAAGCATCAATTTGACTTCTGTCAAAAGTAATATTTAGGTCAGAAAGCAGTTTTAGATTTCCTGCAAAATACCTGACACCTGCATGTACTCCTTTTATGCCTTTTCCTTCAATAATTTCAAAATCTTCAATTTTAGTTAATTCCAAATTATTTTCTAACGCTTTATTGACTACTGCTTCTGCCAAAGGGTGTTCAGAATTCTTCTCTAAAGACGCAAGTATTGCTAACACTTGCATTTGGTTCATATGAGAATATATAGGCGATACTATAATATCTGTAACCTCAGGTTTGCCTTTTGTAATTGTTCCAGTTTTATCAGTAACAATTGTGTTGACTTTATGTAACTTTTCTAAGCTTTCTGCATCTTTAATTAGAATTCCATTTTCAGCTCCTTTTCCAGTCCCTACGATAATAGCAGTTGGTGTAGCTAAACCTAGTGCACATGGACATGCAATAACTAAAATACCTACAAATGCTACTAATCCAAGAGAGAAAGCTTCATTAAATGGCATAAATTGTGAGCCTACAATAAGCCACGTTAGCAGCGTTACAATTGCAATTACCAGGACAATAGGCACAAATACTCCTGAAATCTGATCAGCAAGTCGTTGAATTGGAGCTCTTGAACCTTGGGCTTCTTCAACTAGTTTTATAATGTGAGCAAGCAAAGTTTCAGATCCAACCTTTGTAGCTTTGAACTTAAATGTACCCTGCTTGTTAATAGTTCCTCCAATGACGGTATCTTCAACGTTTTTATCTACAGGAATTGGCTCTCCTGTAATCATAGATTCATCTACAGAAGATTTTCCTTCGACAATTACTCCATCAACAGGTATTTTGCTTCCTGGTTTTACAATAATTACGTCATTAACTCCTACTTCTTCTACTGGTATCTCGAACTCCTTTCCATCTCTTTCAACCAGAGCCGTTTTAGCCTGTAAGTTTATAAGCTTTTCTATTGCCTCACCAGTTTTCAGCTTTGATCTGGCTTCCAAATATTTACCAAAAAATATAAAACCTATTACAACAATTGTTACATCAAAATATGTATAAAGTTCTACGCCCAATAATATTCGTACAGGAGAAATTAATGTTAGGGCAGTACTGTAAATATAGGCTGTTAACGTTCCAATGCCAATTAGAGTATCCATGTTAGCAACTCTATATTTCAGAAATTTGTTCACACCTTCTATAAATGGCTGTCCAATCCAGAACATTACTACTGTTGCAAGTAAGAATGAAATAATATTAAAAAGCTCATGTGGCATAAAAAATTTAGGAACCCATTCAAAAGATTTTGCAGCTATCTCCCACATCATTAAGATAAAAACTCCAATTGTTATTGGCATAACAAAATCTACTTTTTCTTTTTGTTTAGCAAGTTCTCGTAGTTTCTCTTCTTTAGTCTGATTTAAACCTAAGTGCTCTGAGTGATCCATACCTGCATGCTGACTATGATCACCCGACATTACTGTGCCATCAGGCATTACATGCGAAGCACTTTCTATTCTGTTTTCTACAAGGCTATAGCCGAAGGGTTCAATCTTTTTACTCATAGATTGAATATCGGTTTTAGTAGTGTCGTACTCAATCTTGGCTTTCTCTGTTCCAAAATTTACTTCACATTTTTCAACTCCATCTATTTTTTTTAAAGTTTTTTCGATAGTTAAAGCACAACTTGCACAATGCATACCTTTTATAGGTACCGTAGTTTTTTTACTGTGCTCAGAATGATTATTATCCATATTGATTCTAGTTAAATTTAATAATTAAATACCGTACCACTCTTTTCTCCATTGCATTAAGTCGTCAGAGCTTTTGCTTAAGAAATCAATCAAAACATCAGCATTATTTAATACTTCATTTCTACTTGATTTGCCTTTTATTTCTTCAGCCATATCTATTCCGGCTTCGTGATGTGCAATAAGTGCATTTAAGAACCTAAGATCAAGTTTTTCGTCGTAAGATCCTAGATTTGGCACTTCACTTGCATCAACTTTAGAGGTGTCTTTATACCAGTCTTTTTTCCACTCATATAGTTCTTTAATTAACTTGGGCTCATTTTCTAAAATTGTCTCTGCTAACTCTTTAATCTCTTTTCTTTTAGTCTTGTCTTTAACTTCCTTAGCTAAAACCATTGCACTCTCATGATGTCCTATCATTGAGTTCATGTATCTTAAATCTACATTTTTATCTGCTTTTCCAAAACCCATTTCGTTCATCTCGTCGTCTACCATCCTGTATTCAGGCGTGATTAGGTAACCAATTCCTATTCCAAAGATTAGGGCCATTATAATAAGTGATGCTGATAAATACTTTGACATAAAAATATATTAAAAATTAAATAAAATATGTATTAATTCGAAGTTTTGCCCTGAGGTGCTAAGGAAAACTCTATATAATCATAACCATGCGGTCTTAACTCTTCGAATAATTCGTTTAAAATCTCCTTTACTTCCTCGGAATCTTTTTCTGATTCAAATGTAACCAGTTTGGTTTCCTTGTCTATAGCTATGTTATCAAAGTGATCTTCCAGTATAGTACTAATTAGACCTATGCAGCCATCACAATGAATGTTAGGTACTGTTGTTTGATATCTCATAATATTATATTAATAAATTAAAATTATTTTTGACCTAGTGAATAAATCTTTAGTAATTCTTCTATAGTTTTATCTTTATTTTCAGTTAATTTAACTTCCAAGCAATGATCTAGGTGACCTTTTAATAAATGATTTTTAGTTGATTTTAATAAACCTATAACTGCATCGACTTGCTGAATGATGTCAGGGCAATATTCATCCTGCTCTATCATTTTTAGAACTTTGGTATTAATACCAAAAGCTTTCTTTGCAGCCAAGAAGGCTTTTTTGTTGAGTAAACCTTTGTGCATATAATATTTTTAATATATTATTTATACCTATACCTATGGTATAGGTATATTATTATATAACAAAAAGTCAAGTAATTCTTGACTTTTTCTTAGCTACTTTTTAAGCCTCGAAATTTATAGTGAATCTATACATTCCCATTGAGCATGTACCAATCAGTTTAGTACCAGGTGCCTGTGATCCTAGATCAAATTCTGTAATTCCATTTGCCGGCAAATTTTTTCGTATTTTTAGTGATGGTATACTAAAAGCCGAGCTACAATCATAAGTATTATTTGTTTTTAATTTAAGTATAGTTGGTGTATTTGCTTTTGCAGTAATACTTCTTGGACTATAGCCGCCTTTTGCAGTCACTTCTATAATTTGTTGATCCCCAGTTTGAGTAAGAGTAGATACTGAAGTATCCGAACTTACAGAATTACTTGAAGATCCACTAAGTGCAATAAATCCAACTATTATAATTATTGTTAAGACAAAAACAGTTGCAAAATTTGTTAGTCCACTTTTGCTAATTTGTATTTCTCCACTTTTTCTTCGTCTTTTAGACATATAATTTTGATATTACTATTTATATTATTTCAATCTACTACTATTGTAGCAGATTGAAACCCGAAGTCAAGTCAAAAAAACATAAAATTTAAAGTAAAAGGCGATTATATAACACTCATAATAGAGCTAGTACTATTGTCGGAATGGTGATCTTCACTAAATTTTACACAATGGTATTTTGAAGTTAAATCATCTGTATATAAGCATACTTCTTTATCCTGCGAGATAATTTTTCCATTATTGGATAATAAGGCTTGGAAGCATTCCGCAATATGTTTACACTGGGCAAATATACTGGTATTTTTGATCATCAATGTATTGAAGAAGGTGAATGCAATAATTATAAATAGTACAGTAAAAAAACTTCTGGTTTTAAATAATTCCATTCCAACTAGGATTTTAATTCTATCGCTCTTAAAATTGAATGCAGAGATATAGGCAAAATTAGAGTGATTTACCTCTACCATTTTATTCAAAGCGCTAATAATTGATTTGCGAGAGCTAGTTTTCTTTTCTGCATAACTATCAGCACACAGTTCTGTTAATACATCATAATTCTCAAATAAAGTTTTCTTACCTGGGAAAAAAGGAAGGCTAAAGTAAATAAAATTCACAATGAACTTTCTTAACGGATCAAAAGTTTTTTTATGTAACTTTTCGTGGTCAATAACAACTTTATATTCTTCTTTTGTTAAAACTTTTAATAATTTATGCGAAATATATATTTGTGGATTTAGTAATCCGCAAGTAAATACAAATTCTTCGCTTGATTTTATTATATTTACATTGTCTATTTTGTAGTAATCTAAAGCTTTGAGCGCTATTCTGGTTTTGTAATAACCCACAATAGCGATATAAATACTTCCTACTATTTGAAACCATAAGAAAAAAGTTATCATTCCTGCAATAATCCCTAGATACAAATCTGTGGAGGCAAGTAATTGTACTAATCCCATGTTATCTTTCAGCACATTTATTAATAGAATTAGTTGCATAAAGAAAGCAGGAAGAGCTTTTGAAGTAAGCATTAATACAAAAACTATGTAGTTAAATCCTAAAAACACGAGAAGGAGAAAAGACAGATTTTTTTGCCAAAAAATACTTTTAATCTTCATTGTCTTCTAAAAATTTTTTTAACAGATCCTTGTGTTCTGGATCAGCTTTAATTGTTTCTGCAAATTGCGATATGGCCAATGAACCGTATGAGTTTAAAATACCCTGAAACATATCCTTTAAGCTTTTATTAGCCGACTCTTCTTTTGTTTGACTTGGTGAATAAGCAAAGGCATTGCCAGATTTTTCTCTTTTTAACATACCCTTTTCGTGTAATCTTTCTAAAACTGTTTTTACCGTGGAATATGCAAGTTTATCTTGGAGAAGTCCTTGGACCTCGGAAGGCTTTAAAGGAGTATTCGAATCCCAAAGTATGTTTATTATTTTTTGTTCTAAACTGCCTGTCAATTTAAGCATTTGATTTATTTAACAGCTACAGTTGTAGTATAGCATAGTATAAACAATATGTATTGTAACTTTTTTTACTAATTGTACTTGGAGTTAATCAATAGCGGAATGAGCGCACTACGAAGCAAAGCCAAAAGCTTTAAAGTTGCTTTCGGAACTTGGGCTACAACATAGGATTAATAATCTGCCAAAAGATCTAAGCGGAGGAGAAAAACAAAGAGTAGCTATTGCCCGTGCTTTAATTACAAATCCTAAGATAATCTTTGCAGATGAGCCGACAGCAAATCTTGATTCCGAAAATGGCAAGGAAGTTATGAGACTTTTATGTCAGACTGCTTGTTCTCAAGGTAAAGCTGTTATTATTGTAAGCCATGATAGTAGGCTTAAAGAGATGGCCCAGAGAATTTTGTGGATAGAAGATGGAAAATTAGTCAAGGAAGAAGCTGGCGGACATTACTCGTGGTGCAAGATGCATTAATATAAATTTAATGTTTCCAATAATCTCCAATTCCTTCCTCTGCAAGTATTGGAACATTTGATGCCAGTTCCTGCCCTGCTTCTATCATTGCATTTTTAACAACCAAAGCCGCTTTCTTAGCATCCTCTTCTGAAGCCTCAACAATAATTTCATCATGAACAACATTTATTAAAAAGGCATCTAGCTTTTCTTCTTTTAGTCTGTGATGAATTTTTATCAGTGCCATTTTAATCATATCTACACCACTTCCTTGAATAGGTGTATTCTTACCTTGCCTACCGATTGATGACATTATTTGTTTATAGTCAGGATCATTGAGAGATGGAATATTATAAAAACGTTTTCTGCCCATTAAAGTTTTAGAATAACCTAAATTTTGAGCTTCTTTTGATGCAGCTTCAAGCCAGTCACGAATAAAAGTGAACTGAGAAAAGTACTTTTCAATCATTTTGACTGCCTCATCTTCATCAACTCCTATTGTTAATCCCAGTTTCTTTGCACCTTGCCCATAAGCAAGTCCAAAATTTATAGTTTTAGCAACTTTCCTGTGAGTTTCCTTTTCAACTTTTTCCATAGGAATGTTAAACATCATGCTTGCTGTTGCTGTATGCAAATCAACTCCGTCTTCATAAAATTTAATAAATTTAGGGTCAGCGCTTAATGATGCTAAAAGTCTTAACTCTTGCTGAGAGTAATCGCAAGCTATAACTTTTCTTCCAATAGGTGCAGCAAAACACTTTCGATACTCCTCATCTGCTGGTATTTGTTGAAGGTTAGGATTACTGCAGCTAAACCTACCTGTATCTGCTCCAATTTGTTGGAAATTTGGGTGGACACGACTGGTTTCTTTTCTAACTAACTTAAGAAAACTTTCACCAAAGCTACTAAGTTGTTTCTCATATTTTCTGTAGTCTCTGAGTAAAGCTGCAAAAGGATGATCAACTTGTGCTAACTCAGCATCGCCAGTAGCAGAAAGTGTAATGCCAAATTTGCTAAAAATACCTTTCAATTCTTTAGTACTATTTAAATTTATTTGCAAATTTCCAAATAATCCATCCCCAAATCCTTCATCAATCAATAAATTATGTATTTTATCTTCAGTTTCCCCCTTTTTGATTTCACAAAAATCTATAAGTCTTTGCCAAGAAGCTACACCCACATAAATTCCTTTTAATTCCATTTCTGCTACTACTTTACAGACTTCAAATTCAAGATTTGCAATTTTAGTTAGCTCACTATTTTCCAACTCCCATTTTTGTTTTTTATAAATTATGAGTAATAGTTGAACGTCTGTAGCTGAGTATTCTATTAATTCTTTGGTTATTTTCTGATCAAATGTTGATAAACTCATTAAAATAAACTCGTCTCTAATTTCCTTATCTATTTCTAAATTTAAGTATTTGTAAACTACATCTTTTAGTGAGTTTTTTCTTTCAATCCCACAAGTTAGTATTCGTTCTGCAAGAAAGGTATCAAATACATTTAGCAGTTCTACACCGAGAGACTGTTTTAAAACTTTGTAATCATATTTTGCATTATGAATAATCCAGGTTTTTCTCCTACTTTTCCAGAATACTTCTTTGGAAAGCTTTTTATACCATTTATAGTCAAAAACATAAACTATTTCCTCATTCCCAATTTGAACTAAAAAAAGCTCATTTGTAAAAGGATCAAGTGAGTTACCTTCCGTATCTAATCCTAAAATATCTTCTGATACAATAAAATTTATGGCATCGTCATAATCCTGTTGATCTTTTACATATACGTAATTTAGTTTTGGAATTTGAATAGTATCATTTTGTAATTTAGAGCATTCGGGACAGGAAGTTAAATCTTTAAGGTAGAAGTTTTTGCAGGCTACACACTGATAATAAATTTCCAAATAAAGATAGGTCTTACAAAATGGGCAGACATTACCTTCTTCTTCCTTTGTTACAGATTCAGGTATTTCCAGTAGTTCTTCACAATTGAAACAGGTATATTCCATATATAATTTTTTATGAGTAACGAAAAAAGTATATTGCGAATATGCTTATCTGTTCTAGTCCAGAGCTGTTTAGTACAGGGTTATGGACTAAATGAAAATGCTTTTGAGATGTATAATTTCTGAAAATAAATTTTTTATATGAATATTAAGCAGAAGAAAATCTTATCTCTTTTAACGACAAGAAATGGTTGTCGATATTCAGAATTGTACAAAGGCTTTACCGAAGAAGATAAGTTTCCTTATCACCTGAAACAATTAAACAATAAAGGATTTGTAAATAAACGGGATAATCTATATTATCTCACTAGATACGGTGCACACGAGACGCAAGAATTTAATCAGACTACGTTAGAAGATAAAAAGCTCAAAATACCAATAAATATCTTTATTTGTGAATATCAAGGCAAGTATTTAATAAGAGAAATATTCAAAGAAGATAAAAATGTAAATACACACTATGCTTTACCAGGAATTAAAGCTGAGTGGGGTACAAAATACAATGAATTATTTAATAACCTAGTTCTAAAGAAATTCGGTGTTAAAGTTCATGCAACGTATCGTTCGACGTTTCATTTGTTAGAATATACCTTAGAGAGAGATATAATGTTTGATGATTTATTAGTAGTTTTTGACTGCGAAGTTTCTGAAGTATTGGATAAGCAAAAGCAAAATCTGTGGTTGAGTAAGGAAGAGATCGCTACCCTTACTGAAAAGCATCCACCAATTGATACTTTTATTCTAGATCATAATAGGGAGCCTTTTGGGGAAATATATGTTCTTAGCAACTACAATTTAAGAAAAGAAGATCTATGAATCCCAAACAAAAACTTATTCTAAGAAAACTTGTTGAAGCAAATGGCCGCAAGTATTCGGAGCTTTTCAAGTATTTCTCATATGAAGATAAATTCCCATATCATCTCAAGTTTCTCCTCAATAAAAAATATATAAGCAAGAGAAATAGCAAATACTATCTAACAAAAGATGGAATGCGAATTACTTCAACATTTGATCGAATGTCTCTTGAGGATGTCAAATTGCCACAACCAATGTTTATATTTATTTGCAAATTCGAAAACAAATATCTAATCAGTAAACATTTTTCTGATGATAAAGATATTTCGAGACATTTATACACATTACCTTCTGCGAAACCGCTGTGGGGACTTCCACTCGAAGAATCATGTAAAAAAGAATTTTTGAGAAAAAATGGAGTTACTGCAGACTTTAAATACGTAAGTACTTTTCACTTGATTAACAAAACTTCTGATGGAGATACTCTTTTCGATAATATCTTTCTTACTTTTGAAGCTGAAATTGATGAGAAAGAATTCGCAAACTGCAAAAAAGATTATTGGTTTACAAAAGAAGAAATCTCAAAACTTCCCAATACTACTATTACTGTTAAAAAATTACTTCTAGAAAATAACAGAGACCCATATATTCAAGATGAAGTTATTTTAAATTATGGGATAGAGGAATTTGATTTATAGCTTGGATTTTGCATAAAGCTTACATACAATAGCTTTATTTTACATGTAGGAAATAAGAGAAGTAAAACTTGAAATTACTATCTACTGAATAAGCTAGTGAACTATTCCATGGAGTTCCATCTTGTGAAGTTGTTGCAAGAGTTAAATAGTGAATAGTTTTAATAATTTCTTTTGCTCGTTTTTGATAGTAATTTAGATCTCCCATTTTTTACTGCATTGGGATTTACTTCCGGAGTATCAAAGTAGAAAGTTGTATTTTCTTCAAGGTGGTTACAGAGAGAGTGAAATATTTGTGTTGCAATTTCATTGTTATCTGCACATTAAAAATACTTATAAGAGAATTACCTCGTATTGTTTTAAAAATTCCTGATAAAATATTTGCTTACCCTACTTCAATTAATTTATCTAGCCATCAAAAAGAATATTTTTATGATATATGTTATAATATATAGTTGATATATAAATAATGGATAAGTACCACTGGCTTGACCAGTCAAGTAAATCACTTTTCGAGAATATCCAAAGGGATTTGGGCATAAATAATTTTGATGATGTTTCTGTAGATCGCAGTATCGATTTTGCATTAAAAATTTCAAATCAACTCACAGAACGAGGATACCTAACTATACGAGTATATGGTAATACATTATATTGGCTATTACCTACTATAAAAGAAAATCCACCTGCTGGGTACCAGGGGTATAGTAAGAACATCAATTTAAAATTCTTATCTTTAGTACTTGTAAGCTCTACATAATGTTGATTATTGCCTTTAACGATTCTATCTGTTTCGTAAAGTATCCAATCACATTTTGAATACTTAAATCCGAATTTAGGATATTTATCATTAAAGTATTTCTCATCATCACAATCTACTGCATCTTTAGATTGAGTATATATTGCTTCACTCTCTATTGTATAAGGCACTGAGGCCGAAAGAGGATAACTTAAAGCAGAATCTTGAATTAATGGCTCTCGTTGCAATTTGAGACGGAGACCGTCCCAATTTTGTCAGTAAGAAAGTGATAGGATATAATACGGGGTTGA
>CAYMSO010000002.1:0-63919 GCA_964393185.1 uncultured Candidatus Saccharibacteria bacterium
TCCAATCACTTATCTTTTCTGATTCTGTATTTGGTCTTTCATAGGATATTAAAAAAAACTTTTTATTATCTATATTTCTAAGTTTTAATCTTTTGCTAGTTTGGGTATTGAAGTAAGTATCTTCTTGAATCATTTCTGATGTAAATGTAGCACCTAGATTTTCGAGTAAGTTATGAAATCTTATGATGTCATTAATCTTTGCTTTTGTTTCGATGTTTTGAGACATTAATAGTTTTTCTCGTTAGACAAATACCCTATAGCTGTACTTAAAGCATCAACAAACTCATCTACTCTAGTGTAACCTTTGTTAGTAATTATTCCATTTGTACCAATTAAATCAATTTCTGAAACTAAGTCTGATGGATAAGTTGTCTTAACAAGTGTGCTTAACTCACCAAACCCAGTAATTTTAGTTGAAATAAATTCAGGTATCTGAACTTTTGCACTACACCCCATGCCAGTTTTACCATTCATTTCAATTACGCACCAACCACAAATAAATGTGCCTGATGAGTTTCGAGTAATTATTCCTTCCAAACCAATATATCCGTCTGCATCTGGATGCAATAGTCTGGCATTGCCAATTCTATTTCTACATCCTGCTATACCTTCGTCATCAGTTTCAGGTGTTTTAGAAACTCCGGAATCTACATCGACACAAAGTAACTCGACTTCACCAAAGAATTTATTTAAAGCTTGTTTTGTTGCTTCTGACTTTGCTTTGTTTGTTGAGGATAAGATAAATTTCATAAAATCATAAATAATTGTTCTCCCTATTATAGTACATTACATCCCATCAGATATCACAATTAATAAAGTCTTTCCATTTAGCAACCCAGTCTAAAACCGCTGTTTTTGAGAAATCAATTCTAGTTTCTTCTATTTGATTTAGCTTACCAATAAAATCTATAGTACCTTTTGAGTCTAAAATATTAAGATCATATTTTTTCATGAATTGTGTAATTTCAAGTTCAGCACCTGCTACCTCTTCTTCTTTTTTAACAATCATCTCAACCTCAACTAGTATATCCTTCATATGGTGATACTTATCAATTGTTATAACGAGCTTATCAAGTTTATACTTTAATCTAGTAACATACATTGCAACAAAATAGTTGAAACCAAGAGATCTAAGCATTTCTATTAATTCTCCTATCTCTTCTTTGTTGAAGTGTATTTCATTTTCTTTCCGTCCAGAACTATTATGCCAGTTTCCGTGTTTGATAGTGAATAATGAGTGATTCTTAGTAGTCCTTATCTTAATATCTGTGAGATTATCAGGATCTGCTTTGAAGTTAGCATTTTCCACCTTGACTATTGTAAAGCGGTTTACCTCATCTATCTTTAATGCTTTTTCATTCAGATTTGAACAAAGCTCGTTGTATATTTGATCTGAAATCAAAGCCCTTTTTTCTACTTCTATCATGTTATTGTAATATTATAAATTAAGCTTCTTCTTTAATTCTGTTTTAATTATGTCTCTAGTCCCAATCCAGCTAAGCACTTTATCAATATCCTCTATGGATACAAATTTCCTAAACTGCTGCTCACCACCTGGGTCTTTTACAAATTCATCAATTCTAACAACCCTTGATATATATCTCAGCTGAGTAGTTTCATATATTAGCTCATCTCCTCTAACTTCATAAGACATGACATAGAAGAATGGAACTATATTTTGGCTATCAATAACAACAGCACTTTCTTCGTATACTTCTCTAACTAAAGCCTGCTCTGGCGTTTCTCCGCTTTCTATAGTTCCACCTGGCAGTCCCCACCACTCTTTATCAGCACTTACAAGCAGGAGCTCATTCATTTCATTTAAAACAATTCCTAGACTTTGAGTGGGTGTTTTATCGATACTTAGAAAATTATCGTCGAAGTATTCTCTAAAAAGAATATTCTTTTCTCCAAATTTAAATTTTGTCTCGTTTGTAGGGTGTATCATGTTTTAATTTTAATAATATTATATTTATATATAACTAACTAATACCAAGATTGTTTGAATTTATTATATTACTTCAATAAAACAAAAGCCATTTTAAGTATTAATATAGTGGTAGGTCTTTGCACTTATATTGTAAATACTCTCAATTTTTCGCACACTTCGTGCATTTATTCTTTCTACATCTAACAAAGCTTTCTCAAGATTGTAGTTGAATATGTTTATATCTATGTATACAAGGAATCTATCTTTAATCCAGAACCCAAGCAGAGTTTCTTTGTCCGTGTATTTGATATTCTTAGCTTTAAATATATATTCGTTTATTAAAGTGCTATTAAGATTTTTACAATGAGTGATTAAAGTATTATCTGGGTCAGAAGGATATACCCATATATTCTTTTTTGTAATATTTTTGCCAGAATATAAATCATATGTACCGCCATGATTTTTCTTGACTTGAGTAATAACGCTATCCCAATTTTTCATCTGAAAGTATCTCTAATAGTTTTAACCACTCATCAATCAGCTTGGTATTTACCTCTAGTGGCACAGAGTAATTTATGTTGTGCAGTTCGATATCATTTCCTGTACCATACAATAAGAACAAATGTTTTCCTGGATAAAATGAAAAATCTTCAGTAGCCAACGAAATTTCTCGATAATCAGAGATAAAGTTTTTATTCTTTAACTTTTCAATTACCTCTTTGTCATTCTCTAAAACATTATAGTACTTACTTAATCTAAGTTCTATGTGTGCATAGTCGAACTCGGTTTGTAAACCAGAAATTATTTCTCTTAAATAATTATGTGCAGACTCTCTATCTACAACTGAGAGCGACCTAATGTCACCTGTTAGCAATGAATAAGAAGATAAACTATTCGGGGATTCACCTCCTTTCATAGTTCCTACATTTATAATAAAGTCATTTTTAAAATCTGAATTAATCTCATATGCGATTCTTGAAGCTATACCAATACTATCCACTCTTCTTATGTTATTTTTATTCTTTATATGGCTGCCTTCTGTAGATATGTCTACCTCAAAATAGTCACCTGAGCCAAACTTAGCATCAAATATCGCAAATTGATTATTAGATGGATATGTGTGAAATGCTATTGAATATTCGATATCTACGTTATTTTTTTTAAAATATTCATTTGCGATAAATTCAGCTCCACTAGGAAAGCCTTCTTCGGAAGGCTGAAAAACAAAATATATATTGAAAGGATATTTCTTATTCGAACTTTCTAAATATTTATATAGTCCAATAAGTACAGATGTATGCGTTGAATGTCCGCATACATGCCTTGGACCGTTTTTTGTGTTTAATGCATCTAGCTCGGATCTTATAATAATATTCTCTTTTGCTCCAAAATCTAATTTGTAAACTAGGGCGGTTTTTTCTTGAAATACTAGATTCTTATTATCTGCAATATAATTATTAACTATTTCCCCTGTTTTATATTCGTTCCATGCTAACTCTGAAATACTGTCTATTTCTTTTCTTATATTTATTATTAAAGATTTGATATCATCCATACGTTACGCCCAGGTTTTAAATTATATTTTAAAATTTGATCTTTATCAGTATAAAAAAGGAACTTTTCAGGACAAAGGCTCCTAGGATCTAAGCCTTCTTGAATTACCTTATCAGCCCAGAATTGTAACATAATAAGCCAACTAGACCTTGAATCCCGAATATCAAAACCTCTTGTAGTTAAAAAATGATTTAACATGTTCATATTTATTCTATCACTTGTGCAAACATAGTTAAAACCCAAATATTCATAAAGTAAGGCAACATGATGCCAGGTGGGAACAGCGGAAATATGTGAGAATCCATGTTTACTAAGCATTTGCTTAGAAGCTCCATCTATATATTTTCTTAATCCCCCAATTCTTGAGAGACCTAGAGAGCCTGGACGAGGCGGTTCCTGCTGATGGATAACTCTTTGAAAGTTATGTAACCACTTGTCATAAGGTTCGGAAAAAAGCATCTCAAATGGATTGGTAATAAACATTGCAAGTTCTGAATCTAATTCTTCCTCATGTGGATGTCTTGGATCTGTCCAGTATGTAGATTCTTCTATGATTCTCCCCCCTTTCGTACTAATATAGTCAATAGCTTGCCCATAGTCCCAATCTGTTAAGTCAGATGTACTAAAATCAGATGTCCCATCATTCACCCTTTCTCTGAGCTTATATCTTAACCACACTTTATTATCTTGAGAGATAAGTCGAATTTCTATTGCCGTATCGTCAACAAGGCAAATACTATGATGATCTCCTTCGGAGAGAATTCTCTCTACTTCGGGAGACGAAACCGCACGTAACATCTCTCCGTAACTAATTTCTAATAACTCATGTTTATCATCTCTTGAAACTAGTTGTTCAGCTGTATTTTTGTTTTCACTTAACATGATTTAGGGTATAAAAATTAAAATTATATTTTACTGATAAATTGCTAAGGGTTAATAAACCATCATTAGATAAGGTAATAGATTTATTTCTTTTTTCTCCAGGTAATCTCAAATAAGAATCAGAATTGATTCCTAAGTTATTTATGAACTCATTAATTGACTCGTAGTCAAGGTGATTTTTGTTAATCACAATTAATACTGCTCCCCAAGAAAATTGATCCTTGATATTTAAAGTATTTGTCAAGATACCAACAATAAGTTCAAGCATTAGATTCAACGCAATTCCCTTTATTCCTCCAAAATTTTTTAATGAACCACCACCAAGAATCTCATTCAGATTTCTCGTCTCTTTCTTATATCTTGTAAATCCAGCAATCTTATTTGCTTCTTGATTTCCCAAGAGAAACAACCTATCGAGTTCACTCCATGATATTTCGGATGAAGCCATATCAAATACAATCGGACTTTTAAAATAAGGAATTGAAATACTTATAGGGGTTGTACCTAAGCAAGCATCCTGAGTCGGATGTATTAAGATTGTTCCATTTGTATTTGAGACTAAAATACCGATGTTACCATCCATAGCTAGTCTCCTCGTGTAGCTACCTAAATAGCCAATAGATGGTTTAAGATTTGAAAAGCAATAAAGTCTAATTTTATCCACAGTTCTATCTCTTTTAATCACACTAATTGCTTTGTACATTGCAGCGGAACCAATCTTGTTACCGCCTGAGACAGTTGTTACTGAATCTGAAACTTTTTCTATATGTATAGGCTCTGTAACCCTATTTGTTTCCGTGTTGGACTCCAGGATATAATTAAGGGAATGTAACCCATGACTTTTCTTTCCGAAAAGTTCCGCATCTAATATATTTCGAATTGCAGCATTTATCTCATCAGATTCTAGTCTAGTTCGTGTTTTCAAAAGTCTTATAAGGTCGCTCCTTAATAGCTGTATAGTTGAATTACTTTTGTTCATTGTTTAGTCTTAAGATAATTTTTTCAATATCCGAACGTAAGCACATTGTATTAATTCGTATATGGTGATTTCCCTCTATGCCGAAGATATTTCCTGGAGATACTATGACTCCAAATTCAACATAGAAAGATTTAAAAAGTTCTTCTGCATGTAAATTATTTGATGAGTTGACCCATAAAAATGGGCAATCCTCTCCACCTATAACAGTAAAGCCCTTACGCTCAAGGGCTGACTTTAGAATTAGTGCGTTTTGCCTATAGTATGATATAGTTTTCTCTGCCTCGACAATTCCCCAACCTTCTAGAGCAAAGAGTGCTGCTTCTTGAGATAAATGAGATACTCCAAAAAACATATTCTCCTGTTTCATTCTCCAGAGACTATTTATCTCTCCGTATTCACTATCTTCAAGTTCAAGTTTCATAGGAACTACAACCCAGCCAATCCGTAAACCAGCCAAGCTATGTGACTTTGATAGGCTAGTTATTTCTATTGCACACTTATCTGCATTTTCAAGTTCGTAGATACTTAAAGGTTTAGTTTTAGTATCTGATATAAATGACGAGTATGCAGTGTCATATATAAGTATGCACTTATTCCTAATACAACTATTTATTAAATTTTGTAAATCAGATTTTGTAGGCATTATCCCAGTTGGATTTTGTGGAAAACATACAGTTAATATATCGTTAACTCTAGTTACTGATTCGATGACTGTTTTACTCCTCAAATCTCCTAGATTGAAAAATTTAACTCTTTTTTTATAATTTGATTGAGTAGTAAAAATTGGATTAAGCTTTAGGTTTTCAATGAATCCTGGATAAGTTAGTGTCTGAAAACCAAATGTACTGTTTCTTGAAAAAAGGGAAAATATGTTAGAAACAACACTATGCGATCCATCAGTAATGAATATTTCATTATGATTTACCTTTGCTCCTAAACGATTATAATGAGTAGATATCTTTATTCGTAAATCAATATTACCTTGGATATCAGTTTGATATCCTATGAATCCGTCTGGTTTTGTAAGCTCATTCATTTTCTTAATAACCCCATCCGCTATTGGTCGAGATATAGGGAATCGGGGATTTCCAAGTCCTAGATCGATGATGTCAATATGTTTTGAAGTTGTGTAGGAGGTAAATAATAAAGTATTTTCCTTCCAGTTTTGGTAACCATTTTTTAGAAAATAGTCGTTTTTTCTTGCCATAAAAATGTGATTTAAACTTTTATCGTTACCTTTCTAGCTAAATAAGCGAATTCACTATCATCAAAAGCGACATCAGGCATATCCTTAGGATCACTATCGAGTTTGTTACAGGCTATATCTACATACTCAGATAATTCATAATTATTAATGAATTTGTTGATCTCAGAGATGTCATCTCCTGACCAAACAATAATAAAGTGACCTGCTTTCTTTAATATCTTCAATAAGGTAACCATTGGTTTTGTTTCTTCTGCATCAACTCTTCTTAAAGTTGCATTTATATCAAATGCTATTTTCATGATTAAAAAATAAATAAATTAAATAGTTAGTAAATCGCTTTTATCTGTATCAATCAATTTAAATTTGAACTTAGCTAAAAATTCTTTTAATTCCTCACTCGCCTTTTCTGCCCTAATCTCATAAATTCCTGTCTCCGTTTCTATCAGATCATTAACTTTGCTCTGGAATTCAATCTTTATTCCTTTTGGCATAGAGTTATATATTTTTGATCTAACTAATCTGATCTTGCACCTATTACTCAATGTTTTGTAATATTGCCTTAGATCTTCGTTAGTTATTTCTGTTACTTTTGTTTCCATTCGCTGTTGCCATAACTTGACAAATATTTTTAAATTTTGATATAATACTGATGTAAGAAAAGGGAGGCGTTAAAAAACCACCAAATACTTACAATCAATAGTCGTTAGTTTCACCCGCAAAAGTAGAACTAGCGACTTTTTTTATACTATCTTTTAATTAACACACATTGTGTGTCGTATAGAATATTATCATAAAGATTTTTGTTTGTCCAGCTAAACTGTCATTTTAAATCGGACGATTGAAGATATTGAGACTGACAAACAGATTGCCTATATAAACTGACTGACAATTCTTGGATAGGGAATAGAGATAAATGATTGATTCTGTGAGAGATTCCATAGTTTATTGCTGATATCAGGGGATTGGATACTCAGTTTATCCGATATCATATCTACAGCGAGAATAGTAGATGATCTTATTTCAGTGACGATTGAATCAGAATGTCGAAATATATATAAGTTATATAATTTCTGTTCAAGATCTTTAGATACTTTTAGAATTCCTAAGGAAATTAATATTTGTGGTAACTTATAATCAGAACTTGCGGTTAGTTGATCGATATTAAGAAACTTACTATCACCCTTGTTTGCCAAATATTCGTGTACTAATGTTATTGACTCTTGTGCCTTTTTATAAAAATACACATGGTTATTTCTGAATGTAGATTTATCGTCAAATGATTTAAATTCATTAACCAATTTCTCGACAATTTTACTTGCATCAAAGCCAGATTGCTCACAAAGATGTAGAAAGCTATTATTATATTTAGCTGATAATACTTCCCCTATTTCTTTTAGAATCAAAAACCTTTCCTCGATCATTGGAAGCTCGGTGCCATTATCTCCCAAAAGTAATTTCCTAAATTCCTTGAAGTTCAATGAGTTAATAAACTGTGGGTTAGTCAAATCATATCCCTTATTTATATTTTCTGTTAAACAATAAAAAAGAGATTCTGAACCACCTAACTTTTCTTTATTAAAACTTTTGAACCATTTTGGAGTTCCCCAGTAATAGAAACTAAGTGCTGAAAATATTAGAAAGTAATTATAAGTTTTTTCAATTGATCCACTATAAACATACGGAAAATCCCAAGCTAAAGTAGGAGTATCTTTTATTTGTGATGCAACCTTTTCAATGGCATTAGTATCAACAGATACTTGACTAAAATCTTTCTTAATAGCATTTATGCTTGTGAGAATTTTTTTTCTGATACTCATTTATTTCCTACTATTATTATTTCAGATGTAATCTCTATTATTTCAAGTTCTCGATAATTCAATCCAGATAGCTTATCCTTGACTTTCTCTGCTAGTTTAAGAGGCAAATTTTCATCAATCTTTTGATTTGTACTGTCCCACATTCCTTTAATTACATTAGTATTATTCATATATCCATTGGGGATTGAGATTATAATTTGACCATTATCACGCAAAACCCTATGTGCCTCGCTAATAGATAAATCTATGTCAACTCCATGAGATTGAATTGATCTTAGATTAATGTATAAATCAAACGAATTACTATCAAATGGAAGTTTATTCATGTTCCCATGAATAGTTTTTACATAAGGAAATTTGTCTCGTAATTTTCTTAGTGCTTTGTAGCTAATATCAAGTGCTGTTATATTTAATCCACCTAAAAACTCCATTTCAAAACCACTATTTGCACCACAAACCAAAACCTTTGAACTGTTTGGAATACTGCTTAGTAATTGATTGAAACTATTTTCAAACTCCTTTTTGACAATTGTTCGTAAATCTTCAGAATAATCATAATCACCATACTTTATATCAAAAGCTTGTTGAAGCTTCTCTTCCTCGTTACCTTTAAGAATCTTTATTAAATTCCCAATACTTACTTCCCACCAATTATTATTCTTCATTATCACCATCAGTAATATCTAAATCATCAATATCTGCATTCTCATACTCAGGATTTTCTTCCATAAGATTCTTTATTAACTCTCTTATAACTTCTGAATCATTCTTTGAGTTCGATTTAGAATACCAGTTTAAGAAATTTGCATATTCGGAAGTAATGTAAATATTTTTTCTTAACCCCATATGTTTGCCCTTAACAACTTCAAGAAAGTTGCCGACTGTACTTGCAACTTCATTCTCATCTTTATACATAGCCGCATAGAACTTTGGATTTATTATTGCATCTGAGTAGTCTTTTTTATCTGAAAGGCAAAGCACAGGTTTGTTGTACAATAAGGCTAAAGTTGCCTCATGTCCTAATCTGAAACTATCTCTACTTGCATCTATAATAACGCAGTTAGATTTCTTAATACCTTTTTTTAACCAAGTGTAGTGAAGTTCATTTTTAGGGATAGATTTAATTATGTCTTTGGGGATTAGATGTGAGTATTCTTGTACTTCTAAACTAATTATCTCATCATTTTGTTGCACAGTATTTACAACAGTGTCGTAATACTTCTTATATTTCTCTTTTTCGCTTAATGAAGCTGTAAAAAATACTTTCATAAATTTTATTTAACAAAAATTATACAAAAGTATTATAACAGATTGTGTTGTAGTGTGTCGTCTTTATTACTTGCTAAGTATTTTTCAGAAATATCACCTCCATTTTCGTCCCTTTACCTTCCTCGCTTTCAATAACTAATTCTGCATTTAGAAGCCTGTATTTGGGCTTCAGCACTACAAATAAGCAACATTTTATTAGTTTAATCTTTCCAAATGGTATATGGTATTTTACGAACCCCTGAAAAATCTTATCTGTTGAGGTTTATAGAGGAATTAGAAGCTCAAAAACTGAAGAAAACTACGTTGGTGACCCTACAGAGAATCGAACTCTGCTTTCCAGGATGAAAACCTGGTGTCCTAACCGATAGACGATAGGGCCTTAAAACAGCTTTGAAATTATATCAAACTGATGAAAGGTAAACAATAACTTTGCAATTAATTACAAGTATAATACATTTATAGCTTAGATAAATATAACTTTTTATTAAAATGAAAATCATATCAATCAAATCTCTAACTAGTTATTATTAAACGAATTCTGTTAAAATTTATTCAAACCAACATTAAAAACTATGAAAACTGCAATTATCACAGGAGTGAGTGAAGGATTAGGCTATCACTTGGCAAAAAACTTACTTAAGAAGGACTATAGAGTAGTTGGCTTTAATCCTGGGGGATTCAAATCCAAATTATTTGCTAAAGCTACCGGAGTTCTAATAGACGACTGGTCAAAATACATGGACCCACAAAACCTAGCCAGCTTGCTAATATCAATTATAGAGCTTCCCAAAAACATGGAAGTTAGCGAGATAGTTGTAAATAGAAAATGATACTAAAACCTATCTTACTAATTTTTTCGAATTGCTTCTTCTATTTTTTCGTACGAGCTTATTCCGATCTTAGACATTAAGGCTGAAGAAGAATTCTTAAGATGTTTCTCGGAATTTTTTTTATTTACTTTTAGCGATTTAACACATTCTGTAAACAAATCTATTCCATTTATTGCAAGCTGCAACGAGTCCAATAAGCTTTCTGCTATAACAGGAAACATTACAGATAATTCTAAAATGGCAGCATGACAGGCGTGTTCTATAGTTAAATTATTCCCAGAAAGTTTAAAATAAATTTGATTGATACTTTCGGGAATTATAGGATTTACTTTACCGGGCATAATTGTTGAGCCTTTTTGAAGCTCTTTAAGCTTTAGCTCAGCAATACCCCCATTTGGACCACTTGCAAGAACTCTAAAGTCTGTAGCAATTTTAGATAAATCTGTAAATAATACTGTAAGTGTATTACTTAAACTTAAAAAATCCGAACTTGAGCTTGTTAACGACATAAGGTTTTTTGCAGGCTTAATTTTTAACCCTGTAATTTTTTTTAGTTCTGTATAAACTTCTTTTTTAAATTTGGGTGTCGTTCCCAGGCCAGTACCTATAGCTGTTCCAGACAAATTTAATTCATAAAGAAATTGCTCAATTTGGTTAATCTTTTTTAAATTTCTTTCTAAAATTTCTGCATAAGATTTAAAAACCGCAAACCAGGAAGTTTCGATAGCATCCTGAAGATGAGTTCGAGCAAGCTTTTTGATTTGTTTATTTTTGCTAGCCTGGTAGTTAAAAGCATAGATTAGCTCTCTTAGTTTTTCTTTTAGTAAAAAAGTTTGCCTCAAAGATACAATTTTTAGTGCCGAAGGATTAACATCATTTGTTGATTGGGAGGCGTTTACATGATCAAGATAGTGAATGGTTTCACCTGTTAACTTGCAAGCCAGATTTGCAATAACTTCATTAACATTCATATTAATAGAAGTGCCGGCACCGCCCTGAATACAAGGTAAAGTAAACTCCTTCTTATATTTATCAAAATTAGTTAATATTTCTAAGCATGCTTTTTTAATGGCTTCGACTTGTTCTTGGGTCAATTTAGAAGATTTAAAGTTTGCAATACTAGCAGCCAATTTGATTTGTATAATTGCTTTAATCAAATCATATCTTACATGATTAGAATTAATCCGAAAATTCTTTAAAGCTTTTTTTGTTTCTTGCCCTATAAATTTAGCCATAAACATTATGCTAACAGTCGGAGTTATTATAGCAACAACCCTAAACTATAGAAATTATTATTTTTTTATTGACATCAAAAATTATGTGGTTTAACATATCCCCTACAGGGGGATTTTTATTAACGATTATTATACTATGGATAAACGAAAAAAAACTACTACAAAACAAAAAGCAGTACATAGAATAAAAATAATACAAGGACATCTAAAAAAAATAGAGGAGATGATAAATCAAAATACTTATTGTGTCGACATAGTTCATCAATCAAGAGCTGTTCAAAGTGCTTTAAAAAAACTAGATCTTTTAATAATTGAAGATCACTTAAATCATTGCGTTATTCACCAAGTCAAGAATGGTGAGGAAAAAAAAACTACAGAAGAATTATTAAAACTTTTTGAATATAAATAATTTTTATGAAAAATAATACCAAAAATCTCAAATCTTGTAGGCTTTACGTTCAAGGAATGCATTGTGCATCGTGCGAAATTTTAATAGAAAAAAATTATTAAGACACAAAGGTATCGAATCAGTAGATGCTTCCCTTAAGAATAACATTGTAGATATAAACTATGTCGGGAAAAATGGAGTCGATATTACTAAATTAAATACGGAATTCAAACAACTCGGCTATAAGTTTAGTGCAACTAAATTTAAAGCTCTCAAAACAAAGCCTTTATTTAGTTTCCATAACGGGAATTTAGAAATTAATGCAAAAAAATTGCGGGATGCTTACAAAACTTTGCTGGTCGTTTTTATTTTTATAGGTGCATTCTTTCTTTTCGAAAATTTTCAGTTAGGGCGATATGTTAGTGTGGATTCAAATTCTTCTATACCTGCATTTTTCGCTTTAGGGCTTATTGCTGGTCTTTCGAGTTGTGCAGCATTAATAGGAGGTCTACTGCTTTCTCTTGTAAAGCAATGGAACGAAGTCTATATTGCAGAATCGAATATTCAAAAAGCTCAACCACATATTATGTTTCATGCAGGCAGAATAATTTCCTTTTTTATTCTGGGTGGTGCGCTAGGCTTAATCGGTAAATCTATTTCGCTAAGCAATACAACTTTTATTTCAATATTGACTATTCTAGTGTCGTTTATAATGTTTACACTTGCACTCCAAATGCTTGGAGTTGGTTGGGCACAGAAGTTTAAGTTTACAGCACCTAAGTTTTTTACGCGTTACATTGCAGATGAATCAAATTTTGAAGGTAAATACATGCCTTCGATAACTGGAGCACTAACATTTTTCTTGCCATGTGGATTTACTTTAATTGCTCAATCAGTAGCACTAACATCCGGTAATGTGTTACAAGGTGCATTAATCATGCTGGCTTTTTCTCTTGGAACATTACCAACACTTTTAGCAATTAGTTTTGGTGGTTTAGCCTTCAATGCCCGACCACATCTAACTGCAAGATTTAACATTGTTGCAGGACTAATAATTATCTTTTTTGTGATTTACAATGTTAACGGTCAGTTAAATGTTTTGGGATATCCTAGTTTGAACGATATCTCTTTTAGTTCTAGCAACAAAGAAACTCAAGAAATAGCAGAAGTTAATAACGGTGTACAAGTAATTAATCTTGTTACCAAAGGATTTGAATATATACCTACTGGAAGTACGACTATTAAGGCAAATATACCTACCAAGCTTATTATTGACAACCAGGGAACACAAGGCTGTGCTGCTTATATGGCATCTAGAGGATTAATAAAAAATTATATAGAAATTAAACCGGGAATTACCGAAGTAGACTTAGGTTCTCCAAGGAAAGGAACATACAAAATAACATGCGCTATGGGCATGGTAGCACCAGTAACAATCAATGTTGTTAATTGATAGAAATCAACTTGTGCCAACCAAAGCTATAAGCTTGCAATTCTTGGTTTAGAATTATTACCACAAGAATCGGATAGCAAAAAAATACATAGGTTTGATAAGATCAACTATGACATATTAACCTATCCGACTTGATTCAAACCTTAGATTACTACAGAGTAGCAAAAATACTAGATTATCTTGACAAAAACTATACCAAACAACCAAGCCTTGCAGAGCTAGGGAAAATAGTAAATTTAAGTCCAACACATTTTCAAAAAGTATTTACCACTTTTGTTGGAGTTAGCCCTAAAAAATTTCTGCAAGCATTGACTATTGAGCATGCAAAAAAGGTTCTTTTAGAAACACAAAGTAGCTTTGAAACAACTTTGCAATTAGGTCTTTCTAGTACCTCCAGACTTCACGAGCTTTTTGTAAAAGTTACATCAGTAACACCAAAAGAGTACAAAACTTTAGGCAAAAATATAATTATCTACTATGAATTTTATACTAGTTATTTTGGTCGTTGTTTGATTGCAGTAACAGATAAAGGACTAACTAACTTATTTTTTGTGGATAAATCAGAAAACGATTCCTTGATGGAATTACAAAAAAACTGGAAAAATGCGAAACTTTTTAGAGATAAAAATAAAACAAAAAATTATTTTGATGCAATATTCAATAGTCACAAAGGTGATTTACAATTGTTCTTAAAAGGAACCCCGTTTCAGATTCAAGTGTGGACAGCATTATTGAAAATTCCACAAGGTAAACTCATCTCCTACAAAAGTCTTGCCCATGCACTTGGTTCCCAAGCATTTAGAGCCGTGGGAAATGCTGTAGGCGCAAACCCAGTAAGCTACTTAATTCCATGTCATAGAGTTATTAACGAAATAGGCATTATCGGAAATTATAGATGGGGAAAAGAAAGAAAAAAGTTTATGCTAGGAAGAGAGTTAGTTTAATTAGTGTATAATTCCTTAATAATAATTTATGGACAATTTATATCAAAAGCTAAAAGCTCTTATTAAAGAATACGAGATAGTTAATTTAATAACTCATCCCTCTCCTGATCCGGATGCAATCGGATCTTTGCTATCTATGGGACAACTAATTAAACAAATTAACAAAAACGCTAGAATTAATTACTATGCATTTGACCAACCAAGCTTCCTAACATACTTTTTAAAGGATTTTTCCGAGATCTCATATGTATCTCAAGAAGAATTATCTAATTTAATCAAAAAGGAAGACTTAAGCATAATTCTAGATATTGGAGATCCTAAGCGGATAGATGTATTAAATTCCAAAAAGGACTTGAAACTAATCAATATAGATCATCATCAGAATAGTGGAAAAGGATTTGAAGATAGATTGTTACTAAATATTTGTCAACACTCAAGATCCACTACCACCATTTTATTTAAGATTGCCAGAAATTTAAAATTAGAAATTAGTCCTAGTTTTGCTACATACATATTATTAGGTATTTATGGAGATAGCGAACACTTTAATGATCTTAATATGGATAAAGATATGTTCAGGAATATCTACGAATTACTTGGCTGTCAAGCTGATATTAACTCTATTGTTCTCTGCCTGCATAGATCAGAGAGTAGTTCGAAATTAAAAAGTATTGCACAAGCTCTGCAAAAGCTTATAGTAACAGATAAGAATTATGCTTTTGTAACTTTATCTTATAAAGAAATTATGCAGATAAAGAAAGCTACTGGATACATACCTAGCAAGCATGATCTCTTAGATAGGATTAGAGACATAATAGATATTAATTTTGCAATCGTCATATTTGAAATAGAACCTGGTTATTTAAGTAGCTCAATAAAAACCAGAACAAATGTTATAGATGTTTCTCAGATAGCTAATGAATTTGGTGGTGGTGGACATAAAATCGCAGCAGCTTTTAGATATAAGTTTAAGGGCAGTTTTGAGAAACAAATAGTTACTATTCTAAAATTCATAGATTCGTTTATCATCTCCCAAACGCAGTAAAGCGGAATAAAAAATAGATTGCCTGACACATTCATCTTCTTCGTAAATGAATCTATATTCCTTTGTATTAGGACTTTTAGGCATCAATTCCACAACAGTTCGTATGATCTTTTCGGCATGTTCAAGAGTTCGAACTGCCTGTGCTATATTATATCTATATAGGTTTATTTGCTCGCAGTTAATATGGTTGTTCAAAATGTAACCAGACATTAAAATATCGTATACTAAAGGCAAAGTATGGTTAAAATCCCAACTAGATTTACCCCGCCAGCTAATAGAATTAGTTCTTGCATGCAATAAATTTATTAAAGTTCTTCGTACACTGTTTAAATCACTATTAATTGCTAGATTTACAAATTCTAATGCCTGAGTATATGCTTTTATAACATCCTCTTTTCGTAATAAATGTACATCAGAAAAAATCATCCCTTCGTCACTTATATATCTTTTTAACTTATTACCAAAGTCTTGATCCCAGGTTGTAAATCCATTGATTTCTAGATACCCTCCTAGTCGCTTCAAGTCATCATAGTCTATGCTATCAGGCAAAATCAGAAAGGTATCAGAATCAACAACAGCTCTAAAAAATTCAAACGGAGTTAGACCATTAGATATTAGACAGTTATTGCAATCTGACTTATCAAGATTTGAATCAATTTGTTCGCAAGGAACACATACCCATGATCCACTAGGTCCTAAAGCTTTAATTATTTGTCTTTGCTTTCTAGTATTATACTCTCTATACTCAAATATTTTCTCAACTGATTCTGGCGTGCCTTCAGCTGATAGAAAGTAGAATGGATAACCAACCCCTATCATTCCCAAACTTTTTACTGGTGCATTTACAGAGCTAAGTGTATCAAACAAAGATTTAACATGTCCTAATACGTTATCACCACCTTTTTTTGTTGTGAGAAGTTGAATAGTTTTTTCTGTTGCACGTACTAAATCTGGAGTTGAAGGAGCATCTCCTAAATTTTCTAAATTAATTAGTTCCGATCTATGCATAGTGTCACCATTATGTAGTGACGCATTTTACCATAATTGTTCACTTTCTGGTAAGAAAATATAAAATCTATAACTGTAGCATATTTATTTCCTCTGAACTAATATATCCCTCCCTTAACATAGCTTTTAAAACTGCAAGCTGTCGGTTTCTTCCTGCTTGTTCGTTACCTATGGTAGGTGAATACAAATTAGGCAACTGAAGAATTCCAGCAACATAAGAGCATTCATCAAGATTCAAATCACTTACATTTTTATTATAATATGATAGTGCAGCTGCTTGAATACCATAATTATAGTCTCCAAAGTATGCATTATTTAAATACATCTCCAAAATTTGTTCTTTAGCAAGTTTATCGTTAAGCTTAATTGCATATATGTTTTCTATATACTTATCCAAAATACTACGATTATAAAATCTATCTGTAGAAAGCTTTATAACCTGTTGAGAAATTGTACTTCCTCCGCTATTAGAAAAACCCATACTCGACAGCGCAAGTCTTCCTAACCCTTTTAGATCAAAGCCTGAATTGGTCCAAAAAGTTTTATCTTCTATTGCAACTACTGCATCTATACAATCTTGTGGAATTTCCTCCAAATCAACGGGTTCGTAAACTATTTGTTCTAATGCACGAATATCTTCAGGATCTGCGAGTGCCGGATCTGCCTCGCGTAACTTTTCTACATGAAATTTTAACTCAGTTGGATTGAAAAAAATCAATAACACTAAAGTAAGTAAAGCCATAGAAGCTAACAACAAACAAATAGCAATGATTAACAGTGCTAATTTAAATTTTAGCAATACAGTTATGCGTAGCAACATAATTCGCCTAAATAGCTTAATGGAAATAAATAGATTTAACAAAAGAAACAGATCTTAAAGAATATTATACTATCCTCTTACTATATTTAAAATCCTGATATTGCCAGTTTACCAAGGTAATTGTATTATTTGATTTACTGTATTCACTCTTTTCTGCTATCCTATCTTTGCTATAATTTTATGAGTTAGATCGAAAAAATGCTTACTGTATCGGATCAATTAAATATTAATTACACTAAATTCAACCTTACAAATGGTATTAAATGTGTACTTTATCCCAGAAAAGAAATTCATTCAGTAAATATAAAAGTCTTAGCAAATGTTGGGATGTTAGATGAAAACACTGATACCAATGGAATATCGCATTTTCTGGAGCATGTAACCATGAATGGCACAGAAGAAATGCCAAACTGGGAAGATCTAGACAATTTTTTGAATGAATGTTCTGGAAGCACTAATGCCTATACTTCTTTTGACCACACAATGTTTCATGGCACTTTTCCGTTTCAGTATCTCGAAAAGGCAATTTATTACTTTTCACAGATTGTTCTTCATCCACTAATCAAAGATTCGGATGTACAAAAAGAAAGAACAATTATTCTAGACGAGAGCACCAGATACGAAGATAATGTAAACTTCAAACTTTACCAAAATATGCAGCGAATGAGATTTGCAGAAGAAAATAGTCCATACAAATTCGATATAATTGGTACACAAAAAAACATTAGTGAGCTTACTCAAGAAAAAATAAAAAAGTTTTACGAGCGATTTTATATTCCAGAAAACATAGAAATTTATGTTGTAGGTAACTTCGAAATTGATCAGATAAAAAAACTTTTAGAAAAATATTTTGTTAACTCCATAAATGGTCGAACTTATGATCGTAAACCAGAGAGAAATTTTAAAAAGCAATACCCGACTTACTCTAAATTTGATGTCAAAGCAGTTCAGAAATTAGATATTGACCAATATTATTTGACGGCAACCTTTCCTTCGTACGAATTTGCTCTTACAAAAGTTGAAGATAGATACAAAGTAGGATTTTTAAAAAGCATGACGGCTTCGTCTTCTTACTTTCAATCAGTTTTATGGAAAAGATTAAGAGAGGAACTAAATCTAGTTTATGGAGTTAGTGCATTCGGATACAATATGTATGCTCGAGACGTTTTTGGTGTACAAACATCATTTGCAAAAGAGCATTTAGAAACTGTTCTAAAAGAAATTTACGAAGGGTTAAATAATATAAAAGAAAATCACATTACAGATATAGTATTTAAGGCAAGACAAAAGAAATTACTAGATACACAATTAATGCAACTAGACGATCCAGGAAATATTCTAGACTGGATTATAGATTACGAAGATGAATTCGCAGTACATGGTAGAGGATTAACACCAAAAGATTACCTTGAATACATTAAAGAACTACAATTTTTAGACACCGTAGCTATTTCTACTGATATTTTTAATTGGCAGAATCTTAATATTGGATTAGTTACAAGTGAGCATTCAACAGAAATTGAACAAAAAGTCCGTGATTTATGGCAAAATATAACAAAGAACAAATAAATTCATGAAAAAGGAAATAGAAGCAAAATTTATAAACGTTAATAAGGAGGAGATAAGAAAAAAGTTAAAGTCCCTTGGTGGAAAGTTAATCAAACCAGAGACTTTGATGCTCAATCGAACGTTTGATTTTCCAAATGCCATGACAGAGGAGGGTATATATAAATGGATAAGAGTTAGAGATGAAGGCAACAAGATAACCATGACTCTTAAGCTAATGACCAACTGGGAAAAAATAGACGGCGTAAACGAAGTCGAAATTACAGTTGATGATTTTTATAATGCTTGCGAATTCCTAATAACAATGGGATTTGTAGATACCAATGAATCAGAAAAATATCGAGAGATCTGGGATTTTAATAAGGCAGAAGTCGTAATAGATACTTGGCCTGGACTGGAACCTTTGATAGAAATTGAGGCCGATAGCGAAGAAAAAGTAATGGAAACTGCCGAGAAGCTTGGTTTTGACTACTCCAAAGCAGTTTTTGGTAGTGCTGACTTGGTTTATGAAAGAGTTTACAACTTACCCGCAAACTCACTTACCAGTTTTAAAAAAATTACTTTCGAAAGCTTTCACGACGAACTTAAAAATTATTTAGAAACACACAAACAACATTAACTATTTGTTACAAGTAGAGTTTTCAATTCGTCAAGATCATTACTCCAGGTATTGTTATCTACATTCCACCATTCCAAACCCTTAAATTGTAATTTATAAATTGATGATCTATCTTTAATCGATCCGAGATAAACGTATTTTTTACCGCTTTGTTGCGCCCACAGAATAGCTTTTAGCATCATTCCTAAACCAATATTGGGCAAATTAGTATCAAGATTGTAGAAAGGATACGCATAATGCAGAATATTCTGATTATTATACACAAGACAGTATCCGCTGTTGTAATTTTGACCAGATAGCTTGAATGCAAAAGCTCCATTCATATTACTCTTTTGCATGTCTGTAAACATTTCTTTAATCTTGCTAGCACTCATCGTTCCTTCTCCAAATTTAATTGCATAAAAATCCTTACCCATTTTGTGAATAGACCAGACATAATCCTTTAGCGGTAAATTAAAAAAAGTTAACTCCAAAGATGCTGTTTTCTTTAAAATTCTTCGATTCTCGGAATTCAAGCTGAATTTACTCAAATCAATTCGTAGTGATCTTGTTTTTTCCAGATGGCCTTTTGCTGTCCGGGTAAAAACGTATCCTTGGGAATATAGTTGCTCAATCTCCTCTTCGCTATTAGTTTCTATCACTGTAGAGTTATATTTAATGTAATTTTGACTCATAATAATAATTAGCTATAGCTAATCCTAACATTAATAATTTAAAGCATAAATGAATAAAAAATAGAAAACTACATACAGAAGTCCATAGTTTTATGTTGTTAAGGAAAAAGCTTAATTTAAATAACTTAAAAAATCTTTAACAAATCTTTACAAAAAAAATTAGATTTATCTATTAAATTAATGTATTATCTTTCAAGTTTAAAAAATATGTGGATGATCGCAATTCGTGTTAATTGTTATTAGTTAGCAATAATATCATGACTTTGCGAGATAAAACTTTTATTTTTATATAATCCTCATGAGAAAAAACAAAGAGTATGTGTATTCTTTTTCAGTAGAAATAGATACATCTCAAAATACCGAAGTAGATTCGTATGGAATAGCAAAAATGCTTTATAACGAAATCGACTCCGAATTTCCTTTTATCCACGAAGCTTCTTACAATAAGGAACTTAAGGTAACAAAAGACATAAGTGTAAAAGAAAATAACTACATTTATGGTAACATAGTTTTCTCCAGCGACAATAAATTGCTGATAGCATTAACAAGACAATTTATTAACTCTGCTATAAACAAGGTCTCAAAAGACTTTAAGGTAGAAGCTAGAATTTTTAACCAAAAAATAAAAGTTTCTAAACAATTTTTAGACTTTCTAAATACCATTACAGCAGCAAATTAAATTTTAAGAATAGTTATTCATTTGATAGTGCTAAAAGCAAGCTCTACGTCAGAGTTGTGATTAATGTATATAATAAGTATATATCAAACTCAAACTAGCATTGTACATTAAATAGCTATTGGTTAAAATACAGCATGAAATCAATAACTATTAATATTAATAAAATATATTTATTTATAAGTATTATATTTACAATCTCTTTGTTTTTATTGGGAAGTATCATAATCAGAGGAGATTATAAGCCACTAAATAAAAGCTATACATATTATATATTTTTTGAAAGAGGAACATCGGAGGATTTAATAAAAAAGATTAGACAAGAAATAGAAAAAAATCCCAATGTTTTCTCTACAAAATATGTTTCCGAGACACAAGCTTACGAAGACTATAAAGAACAACTTCTACTAAGCAATAATTATCAGATCTTAAAAGCTTTAGAAAGTTTTGAAGACAAATCAATCATCGCCAGTATTAATATTAAATTAAGTAATTATTCTGATATGGATGATCTCGAAAAATTTCTACGAGAAATAGAAGCAGAAAATGATAAAATCAAACAGCTACAGCCAAATATAGCCTTAAAAAAGAACTATAGTCCACCAAAAGGTTTAAGAAAATTTGAAATTTTTAAAATATTGGGAAAACAACTTAATAATATTTAAATAGTTTAATATGGTAAAAGATAAAGAAACATCAGATTTAATTGGACAAAGAAAAATTAGACTAGATAAGGTAAAAACACTTAGAGAACTAGGTATTGATCCTTATCCAGCAAAATCAAACAAAGAATATTCAAATTCGTACGTACTTGAAAAATTTGATGAACTTGAAGGAAAAACAGTTACTTTGGCAGGTAGACTAATGTCGTGGAGAGAACACGGAAAACTTGTTTTTGGTGATTTAGTAGATGCTTCAGCAAAGATTCAAATATATATCAAAGAAGACGAAATTAGTAATACTAATCCCAAAGAAGAAATTTTAGGATTTAACGATCTAAATCTTGTTGACATTGGAGATATAGTTGAAGTTACAGGTAAATTAACTAAAACACAAAGAGGAGAAAAATCCATTTTAGTCAAAAAACTACGAATGCTAGTCAAAACCTTACGTCCCCTTCCTACTAATCTAGAAGATAAAGAAGAACGTTTTAGGAGAAGATATGTCGATATGCAAGTGCATCCTGAAGTAAGAGAAAGATTTGAAAGAAGAGCCGAATTCTGGCAAGCTCATAGAGAATTTTTTAATTCCAGAGGTTTTTTCGAGGTAAATATACCTGTTTTGGAACATGTTCCAGGAGGAGGAGATGCTGTACCTTTTACAACACATATGAATGCTATTGACCAGGACTTCTTTTTAAGAATCTCTCACGAACTACCGCTAAAAAGGCTCATAGGAGGAGGCTTCGAGAAAGTTTACGACATTGGAGCAAGGTTCAGAAATGAAGGGTTATCGGATGAGCATCTGCCCGAACATGTAGCCATGGAATTTTATTGGGCATATGCTGACTGGAAAGATGGAATGGAGTTCATTCAAGAACTTTACAACTATATACTAAAAAGAGTGTATGGAGATAAAAAAATTTTTAAGATAAGAGAATTCGAAGTAAATTTTTCTAAAAAGTGGGAAACAATAGATTTTAACCAAATCATGCAGAAAACTTACGGCATTAAAGATGTGTATACTATAACTCTTGAAGAAGTTAAGAAACTATTGACTGAAAATAATATTAAGTTTGATAGATCGATAAATATTGCTCGAGGTGTAGATTCTTTATGGAAAAGAGTTAGAAAAACAATTTCAGGACCAGCTTTTTTGATAAATCATCCCAAATATCTATCTCCGCTACAAAAACCTAGTGTGCAAAACCCACTAATGGTAGAAAGGTTTCAACCAATTATTGCGGGTAGTGAGCTAGGCAATGGTTGGAGCGAGGTTAATGATGCAGTTGACCAATACGAAAGATTTGCCGAACAACAAAAACTACGTGACGCTGGAGACGCAGAAGCACAGTGGCTCGACATTGATTACGTCGAGATGCTCGAATACGGAATGGCACCAACATTTGGGTATGGTCATAGTGAAAGAGTTTTCTGGTTTTTAGAGAATATAACAGCCAGAGAAGGCGTACCTTTTCCTCAGTTAAAAATGGACTACGATAATGTTACCAAAGACCTTTACCCTGTTTTGGAAGAGATTGATTTACATAGCACAAAAGTAAAAGTACAAGATAAATCAAAAAAAATGATTATAGTTTTGGACAAGGATTTGACTGGATGGCAACTTACAAACACGGTTGGTCATTTAACCGCTTACTTAGGAGCAAAAATTAAAGAAAACCTAACTACAAGGGATGATTTTAAAACAAAAGATGGAAGTATTAACGCCAATTCCCAATACCCTGTGATTACTATGAGTGCTAATTCTTCAGAACAACTCTACAATCTATTGCAAAAAGCTGAAGATGCAAAATTAACTCACTTAGCATATACTCAAGAAATGATTGATTTTAACGATGATAGTGAATTACAAAATGAATATTTAAATAAAAATAAAAGTAACTTAAAGTATTTAGGTATAGGAATTTTTGGCGATAATGATACCTTAAAACAATTAACTAATAAATTTAGTTTATGGAAATAATATGAATCTACCGACAAAAGAAGAAGCTCAAATATTATTGGAAAAACATGTTAAGGAGTCGTATCAAATCTTACACGCAAAAATGGTTGCCAATGCCATGGAAGCCTGGGCTGGTAAACTTAACCAAAACATGGCTCTTTGGTATATTACAGGACTTTTACATGATCTAGATTACTTTGAATTTCCAACAGAACACCCAGCTAAATCATTACAGTGGTTTAAAGAGTGGGGATATCCCGAAGAACTGATTCACGCTGTAGAAGCTCATGCATTTGGTTATAATGGATTCCAAACCGAACCGCAAACAAAAATGGCAGCCGCATTAATTGCCTGTGACGAAATGTCTGGACTTATTTATGCATATAGTTTAATGCGACCGGAAGGCATGAAGGGTATGGAGGTAAAAGGTGTTCTAAAAAGAATGAAGGATAAGGCCTTTGCATCAAAGATAAATAGGGAAGAAATTAAGTATGGAGTAGAGAAGTTTGGCGTAGATATAAACGATCACATTCAATTGCTGATCAACACTTTCAATAAAATAGAAGAACTGAATAGATAGCTCTGGCTATTCAGAAACAAATAAGCAATGTTGTAAGTAAATACATCCTAAAAACTAGAGTCTACTGTAATATTATAGTCAACTATAAAATTATAAAGAGCTATTTATAAGGTAATGCAGCAGTAGAATACAAATATTTTTTAAACCAAGTAATCTGTCTTTTTGCGTATTGTCTGTGTGCAATTTTAACAAGTTCTTTGCATTTGTCTAAATCAATTTGATTGTTTAGATACTGAAGTACTTGCCTATATCCAATCCCTTGAAGTGCTACTGCAGTTTCTGGAAAGCCCCTGCTGAGTATTTTTTTGGTTTCTGCAATCAGCCCATCGGTAAACATCTGTTCAACTCTGTTATTTATCCTATTTTTAAGTTCGGGCCAATTATATGCAGGCACAATAATTTCAAATTGCCAATCATTTGGTGTCGCTTTATTGTGTGCAGATGGATTCATTTGGATTTCTATCCTTCTAATTAATCTTCTTTTATTGTTCCTATCGCTATTGTTAAGGTTATCAAAAGCACTTGAGTTAAGTTGAGAAAGCTTGTTTTGTAGTTCGGAAACACTTAGTGTCTGCAATTCTGCTCTGAATTTCCAATTAATATCTTTTTGGTCGGGCAGTTCATAGTTATTTATTATTGCATCTATGTAAAGCCCTGTACCGCCAACAAGTATTGGAGTCTTATTCCTAGAGATAATATTTTTAATAGTAGACTCAGCTAATATTTTATATCTAGAAACATTAAAATACTCGTCTGGTTCTAAAAATTGTACCAAATAAATTGGAATATCTTGGATTTCGTGGACTGGAAGATCATTCAGCATTGCATCTTTTAATTTTATTTCTCCAACATTGGTACCTATGCTCATGTATTTATAGATCTGTCTGGAGTCCGCAGAAATTAGTTCTCCATTTTTTTCCTTTGCTAGTTTAATCGCTAAATCTGTTTTACCAGAAGCAGTTGGACCAGCAACAACTATTACTTTTGATTTCATTCCAAGATTTTAACATTTAGGCTTTACAAGTTGATACCAATATACTTTAACTGTAAACTGTCTTAGAACTACAAGGTAAACTATTGTCATTATGGAGCAATCAGAAATTTTACTTAGAATTTTACTAACAATTGTTTTTGGTGCCATTTTAGGCTTGGAGTCTGAGACTAGAGAAATTGCGCATAAGGGAAAGAAACAAGCACAACTGGAAGAACGTCAGAGAATTGGAGGGCTTAGGACCTACACTGTTTTATCTTTGATAGGAGGTATAGCTGGAATTTTTTATCGTGAAGAGGTCTATCCAATCGTATACATAACTTTTACTTCCGTTATTTTACTTGTACTTGCAGCCTATATTAAAAATATTGAATTAAAAAAAGCTTTTGGTTTAACCACAGAAATAGCGATTTTGATAACATTCTTGATCGGATTTTTAACAACATCGGCACTTGTAGACCTTACCGTTACTTCTGTAATATTGATTCTGCTTACTTTTTTCTTGTCACAAAAAAGAGGTTTTGGAGCGCTAGTAGAAAAAATTAATCACAACGAAGTGATAGACTTACTCAAATTTGCGCTTACATCAGTTGTTGTTTTGCCTATCTTACCTAACAAAAATTATACAATTGGCAATGTGATAGATCAGTTTAATTTAGAATCTGTGGGTATTAATTCAGAAAAAATATTAGATATTAATATAATAAATCCTTTTAGAATGTGGTTTGTGGTAGTACTTATTACCGGAATAAACCTTGGAGGATACTTACTTATAAGAACACTAGGTAATAAAAAAGGAATAATTGCTACATCTATTCTAGGCGGATTTATTTCTTCGACTTCTACAACAATAGCACTTGCAACAAAGTCTAAAGATAACTCAAAAAAGGAAACTTCCGATAAAACGCTTGCTGGTGGAGCAGTAATCGCAAATGCAGTAAGCTTTGTAACAGCATTTACTTTAGTGAGCGCGTTAAGCCTTGATTTGAGCAAAAAACTTTATCCATCACTATTATCTATGTTGATAATAGGTATTGCCACTGGAGGCTTTTTCGTTTTTGTAAAAGGTTCAAACAAAAAATCATATGTGAATATACGACACGAAGCAAGCTCCTTTGCTTTAGCACCTGCAGTTAAGTTTGTTTTATTAATTGTGGGTATCACATTATTGATACAGTTATTCCAGCTATTAGAAGACGATAGATTGCTACTTCTAGTAACAGCAGTCTCAGGTTTTACTGGGCTCGACCCAGCTGTGATTGCTACATCCGAATTGGTTCAGAGTTCTAAATTATCGATTGGTTTAGGAGCTTCACTGATTCTTGCAGCAAATTTTGTGAATTTTGTTGCGAAAGTTATTTATGCCAAATTTTATGGTAGTATCGAGTTTACTAAATATCTTGCTGCGGGACTCTTAATATCTCTGATTGGTACACTTGCCTACTTCTTTACATGAAAAAGTTTTTAAAAAATAATAAGCAATTTCTTTGTGAAAACTGCTCTCAGTTAGTGCTGCTACATCCAACATCTTCTAGAGACCATTGCAATCACTGTTTATGGGGGAAACATGTGGATATTAATCCTGGTGATAGAATGAATCAATGCCGAGGAATGCTAAGACCTATTGGTTACGAAAATATAAATAGAAAAGAAAAAATTATTTATGAATGTATTAAGTGCAAAAAAAGAGTTAAGTGCATTGTAGCACCAGACGACAATAGAGAGGTAATTGTCATACTTGCCGAAAAAGTTTATTAAGATTCGCGAAGTATCGAACTTAAAAACAACTTTAGTTTGAATTGAAACCCACTGACTTTAACAAAATTTGTAACTATTGAATGTTTTTTTCAGACATATAGGTAGTTAATAAATTATTGTGAGGACAGAACTTATAGTAGGAGCAGGATTGGTTGTGAGTGCAGGAGTATGTGGAGCAGGTTTCTTTGCTCTATATAATTCGCAAGAAGAAGTTTTTACTGGTGTAATGCCAACTTTAAATCCAATGTTATCTACTCAAGCATTGGATGGAATCACAATCATCAATGGTGGTACAGAAACACCAATTTTGATTACTCCAACAGTAGCAACAGAAGTGAATAATAACGTTATTATTGCGCAAGTAAGTCAAACAGAATTGGGGTTATTTTATTCCAAACTAGAAAAAGTTCCAGAAGGTTTTTTTAAATTGTTCATAAGCATGCCAGATAATCTAGCTGGAGTAAAACTTGATGCGATAGAAGTGGTATGCATAGATCCTACTACAACTTTTGCTATAAAAATTAATCCGGATATAGTAGATGGCGAAAATGGTCAAGATCCTTTAAGAATTGCAAGCCAAAATCCTACAGATAATGGTTTAATAACTTCGTTTGCAGCTGCTACTATTACAGGACAAACTTTAGGTAAAGACAGATTTACGAATGGGAATTTAGTCCATGTGGCAGATCTGCTACCGAATCAAATTGGCAAGACTAATCCAAGTTGCCATGTCAATATAATTGTAAATGGTGATACGGCTCAGATGTATCAAGTTTCTGGTTTTACAATCCCTTCATCTGTGTTATCTCAAAATATCGAACATTAAACACTGACTATGCGGGTTCTGATTGAAAATCAGAACCCGCATTAGCAACCATTCTAGTTCAGTTTATCTACAAGATAATTTCTTAATTCTGTTACCTTAACCCTTTCTTGCTTCATTGTATCTCTATCTCGAACTGTTACAGCGTCGTCGTTTAAAGTTTCAAAATCTATTGTTACACAGTATGGCGTTCCTATTTCGTCCTGTCTTCTGTATCGTTTTCCAATTGATGCAGTATCATCGTACTGAGTCATAAAGTCATTTTGAACGAGCTTCTTAATCTCTTTGGTTTTTGTAGTAAGCTCTTCTTTTCTTGATAGAGGCAAGAATGCAACTTTAATTGGCGCTAATTCTTTTTTAAGTTTTAGAACAACTCGAGTATCTTTTTCACCTTTTGCGTTTTCAATTTCTTCCTCAAAAAGATTTTCTTCAAGAACCATCATTACTAATCTATTTAGACCAACTGAAGTTTCCATTATATGAGGAATATATCTTTCATTTCTTTCTTGATCGAAATAATCAAGTTTTGTCTTAGAAAATTGTGCATGTCTTGAAAGGTCCCAGTCACCACGAGCATGAATACCTTCAATTTCTTTAAAACCACCTAAAGTATTAAAGTTATACTCGATATCATATGCAGCACTTGCATAATGAGCTAGCTTTTCGTGCTTTTTGAACCTTAGATTTTCTTGATTTATCCCTAAATCCTCAACTAGCCATCTCATCCTTTCAGTCTTCCATTCTTCAAATTTTTCTTCCATTAGAGAAGGGTGAAGAAAGTATTGCATTTCCATTTGTTCAAATTCACGTGTTCTATAGATATATTGTCTTGCAATAATCTCATTTCTAAATGCTTTACCAACTTGTGCAATACCAAATGGCAATTTCATGTGCATTGTATCAACAATATTTTTATATTCGAGATAAATACCCTGACATGTTTCACCCCTAGGGTAAACGACATTAGCTTCAGTAATTGTTGAGTCAGTTGTACCGAAATTAGTCTTAACTAAAAGGTTAAAGTTTCGTGGCTCAGTTAATTCATTACCATCTGGGCTCTTAATGTTATTTTCTTTAATAATTGTCGCTAATTCATCTGGAGTTTTTTTATCCATATCTACATCCTGTCCTTGTTGTTTAAACCAGTCCTCAATTAAATGATCAGCTCTATATCTTTTGTGTGTTTTTTTATCTTCAACTAAAACATCGGAAAACCCTGCCACATGACCTGATGCTTCCCATGTTTTTGGGTGCATAAAAATTGCTGAATCTAAAAGCACAATATCTTCTCTATCCTGCGACATTGCTTTTATCCACGCGTTTTTGATGTTTTCTTTCAAAAGATATCCGTAGTGTCCATAATCGTAAACCGCCTGAAACCCTCCATAAATTTCAGACGAAGGATAAATAAATCCGTTTTCCTTTGCCCAGGATTTGAATTGATCAAGATTGGTGAGCTTTCTGTTTTGCGTTTTCTGTTTTGCGTTATTGTTTTCCATAGTTTTGGTTATAAATTGTTAAGTAAGATTATTAGAGACAAGGTTTCACGGTTCAAGGTACAAGGTAGTGGCAGATTCATTCGTGAATAAATTTCCATACATTACTTTCTAATCCTTGAATTTACTTTACTACTAAGTTTAAAAATCATCCTTCTTATTAAATCTGCCTTTTTACTTAAGTTTAAATAATTTTCTTTTGATATGTAGCCTAAGTCTTTAGCTAATTCAAGTTGATACTCTAATTCTGACGATGATCCTAAAGCTATATTGATAAATCTTAAAAATTGTGGATCTGAATTGTAGCCGGAGCCTTCTGCTATATTAGTTGGTATAGAGTACGCTGAACGTCTCATCTGTGAAATCAATCCATACTTCTCCTCTGAAGGAAACTCTTTTGTTATTATATAAATTTCAATTGTAAGTTGATGAGATAACTTCCAAACTTCTAATTTTCTATAGTCTGTCACTTCTTATTTGTTAACAAATAATTTTGCACCTTAAACATGTTACCCTGTACCCTGCACCCTGTACCTTGTACCCCGTACCTTGCACCCCATACCTTGCACCCCATACCTTGCACCCTGCACCCCATACCTTGCACCCTGCACCCCATACCTTGCACCCTGCACCCTGAACCCTGTACCTTGTACCTTGTACCCAGCCCAGAGCTGAAAAAACCGTCCTCATGTATCTAGCATTCTAAATACACAAGGACGGTCTTATCCGCGGTTCCACCTTGTTTTCCTCTTTAATAAACTCCGAGGACAACTTAATTATTTTTACTTACTTCTCCACCTTGCCAAAGGGTTTCTTAGAAATTCAGTTGAACTATTTTAACAATACTTATATTCTATAGCAAGTAGGAGTATGGAATCAAAAATCAATAAACAATTTGAATTCTATATAGATACAGCGCAAATGCTGAAAAGTATTATAGTGTTTTGTCTTATGCAAATTGTAAATCTTTTCTTACTTTCTCATTTGATTCATAAATACATTGTAGAAGGAATAACATACTCAATAGCATCGGCAATTATTTTTTTGCTAATTTATGTCGTCAGATCGGCAAAACCTTCCCTTACTCTGAATAATACTGGAATTATTTATATACATTTATTTCATAATGCAGAGGTTTTTAGATGGAAAGAAATTAATTCGATAAACATTTTGGAGTCTAGAAACAAGCAAGATATTCATAGTCTGACTATATATTTTAAAAATGAAAAAAGGCGAAGTTTTAGATTGAACCATTTAGATTTAAGAAAAAGACATTTGATAAACACAATTAAATTGTACAGAAAAGATTTAGTTGATTGAATAAGTATGTTAATATCTATTTGTGAAATACCAAATCATCTGTACAAATTCTTCTAAATCTTCCCGCTAAGCGGGAAAAAGCTTCACGAACACAATTTATAGGATTATAATCAATTTAAAATTTAAATTAATAATATGTTAGACATAAATTTTATTAAATCAAATAAAACCAGAGTAGAGGAGGCAATAAGAAACAAAAAAATAAAGACTAAGATTGATGTAAATGAACTTTTAGAAATTGATTCAAAAATCAAAAACAACCTTAAGCAAATAGAAAAGTTAAGAGCAGAGCGAAATAAAATAGCCGAACTAATTCCAACTTCGGATGAATCTAATAAAATAGAGCTTATAAAAGAAGGTACTAAGTTAAAAGAGGAAGTTCAAAAATTAGAGCTAGAACAAACTCAACTAGAAGCTAAATTTACAAGTTTAATTGAAATGATTCCCAATATAACTTCTACTAAAATGCCTGTGGGAGAAAGTGATGAAGAAAATGTTGTAATAAGGAAATGGGGAGAACCTAGACAATTCGATTTCAACCCTAAAGATCATGTAGATCTCGGTAAAAGCTTAAATATAATAGATGTAGAAAAATCAGCTGAAATAAGCGGACCAAGATTTTATTATTTGAAAGGTGATGCTGTTTTAATTCAATTTGGAATTATTAATTTGGTTTTTAAAACTTTATCTAATCAAAAAATTTTAGAAAGTATAGCGAAAAAAGCTGGTGTTAAATCAACAAAACCTTTTACACCCGTACTACCCCCAGTCATGATGAAACCGTCAGTAATGAAAAAAATGGATAGATTAGATCCTATAGATGAAAGATATCTCATGAAAAATGATGATTTAATTTTAGTTGGAAGTGCAGAACATACCTTAGGCCCATTACATATGAACGAGGTTTTTGACCACGATCAATTACCAGTACGATATATTGGGTACTCAACTGCATTTAGGCGTGAGGCTGGCTCTTATGGAAAAGATACTAAAGGTATTTTGAGAGTTCATCAATTTGATAAACTTGAAATGGAAACTTATACGACCGAGGATCAAGGAGAAAATGAACAAGAGTTTATTGTAGCTATACAAGAATACTTGGTGCAACAGCTAAACCTACCTTATCAAGTTGTACAGATTTGTACTGGTGACACAGGGAAACCTGATTATAATCAGTATGATATTGAAACCTGGATTCCAACACAAAATAAATATAGAGAAACTCATACATCGGATTACATGACAGACTACCAGTCAAGAAGGTTAAATATCAAATATAAAGATATGAAAGGTAATAAAAAATTTGTACACATGAATGATGCAACAGCATTTGCAATTTCAAGAATTCTGATTGCTATACTTGAAAATTACCAACAATCAGATGGAACTATTTTAGTCCCAGAAGTTTTAAGGGATTACGTTGGTAAAAAATTCATTGGAAGAAAATAGTAATAGGTGTGAGGTGTGAGGTGTGGGGTATGAGGTACGGGTATGGGGTTTAGGTAAAGGGTACAGGATGTAAGATAAGGATAAGGTACGAGGTACAGGATATTAGATATAGGTTGCAAGGTACATGATACTATGATTTACTTAACACTTACGACTATGCCGTCTTTGTAGTATAATTAGTAATGCCCTTAAAACTAACAGACATAATAAAATCGAGACGAAGTATAAGAAAATGGTCTAGTGCTAAAATTCCCGAAAGAGTTATGCAAGAGATTTTGGAATGTGGACATTCAGCACCATCAGCTTTTGGTAAAAAGCCTTTTCATTTTGTGCCAATTCAAGAAAAACAAAAAATAATGGACCTAATGAAGGGGCGCTATCAACACAAAGAATGGCCATATGGAATTAATTCAGAGAAATATGCAAAGCAGACGGGTATCAATAACTACGAAAAACCCTCATTGCCTGGAAGTATAATTGCAGTCTGCGGTGACAAAACTAAATACCCCGAAGAAGCAAGCCTTGTACAAACACTCTCAGCAGCAGCAACAACTATGCTCATCTCAATTCATTCCCTAGGTCTAGGTGGTTGCTGGTTATACGTATACGATCCGGCAACTCCCGAAACAGAAGGTGATGTACGAAGACTACTAAAACTAGATGATAAATACATGATATTGTGCTTAATAGCTTACGGCTATATTGATAACAAAATTAAACTATAGTTTTCCGAAATAAAATGACATCGTTTTAAACGTATGTTTCGCTTTTCAATGGCAAACATATGATTATCTTTATTAGTAGTGCGAATAAAGATTTTGTGCTATAATAATATGTAGTAAAAATATATCATTAATAATTGACAACATGAAGTTAGTTCAGGACTTAGATTTAAAAGATAAGACTGTAGGCATAAGGACTGATTTTGATATAAAAGTGCGTAACGGAGTTATAACAGATACAACCAAAATAAAAGCTTCCATCAAGACTATTGAACATTTGTTACAAAATAACTGCAAAGTAGTTGTTCTATCACATTTTGGTAATCCAGACAAGGACGAAACAGACGAATATTCTTTAATGGACATACGTTTCGAGCTTGGTAGAATGCTTAATAAACCTATTAAATTTGCACATATTACTGCATGTGAAAATTCCATAAAATTTATGGAGCAGGGCGAAATACTACTTCTCGAAAATCTAAAATTCCAAGCTGCCGAAAGCAGCAATAATTGTGAAGAGCAGAAAGCTCTAATGAATCCGATTATTAAACTTTGTGATTATTACATCAACGAAGCATTTGGTGTGTCTGAAGATTTGGCCTCTATAAATATTCCCCAACAGGAAATGAATTATGCACTTGGATTTAGTTATCAAAAAGAAATTGAGAATATAGATAGACTTAAGAGTGAGCACAAGTCTCCTTATATAGTTATTCTAGGTGGAAAAACAAGTAAAGAAAAACTACAATTTCTCGATAAAATAGTGGCAAAAGCTGACAAGATTTTGATGGGCGGAACTATTGCATACACGTTTATGGCTGCTAAAGCTGTAAAGATTGGCAATGCAGAGATTGATGATAAATATCTAAATCTAGCAAAGAAAATTTTAGTAAAAGCAAGCAAAAATAGTTGCGAGATAGTTTTACCAATAGACCATTTAGCTTCGAATAATCCTGATGGAGAATCAAATGTAATAGAAGTCGATACTCAGCAAATTCCAGATAATTTATTCGGGCTTGATATAGGACCAAATACTTTAGTTGCATATAGAGAAATTATCGAATCTGCACAAACTATATTCTGGGATGGAGTAGTTGGAAAGTTTGAACATGAAAACTTCAGTAAAGGCACAGAAGCTATAGGAGAATACATTGCATTATCATCTCCAAGAGAAGCGTATAAATTTGCAAATGGAGACAGTACTTCAGAGGCAATAGAAACATTAAAGATTAAAGCAAAAAGGTTCAACCATATTTCTTGCGGCGACAAAAACACATTAAAATTATTAGCTGAATAATTCAGATAGAAAATCTTCTTATTCCAATGTAGAATGTTAGCTGAATTTAAGTTACTTTGATTGAAACATAGAATCCTAAATTATCTCAAATATGCTTCTAGCTTAATTTTAGCCCTTCCACTATTTTTAAGCATTATACTAATTTACAATGCAAACACTAATCAGGCTAAATATGAAGAGGACTACTTTTATAACCTTAACATAGCCGAAAAACTTAACTTTAGTAAATCAGAAACAACTACACAAAACACAATATTTACTAAAAATGCGAACTTCTATAAACATGAACAATTAATCCTAGATTATATTTATCAAGATTTTGTTAATAATAGACAAGCACTAGTTGCCAAGGAAAAAGAAGCGATGTTACAAGAACGTATCCAAAAAGTAGAGGCTTTTTTTGCCGAATATGGAGCTGCAATTCAAGGCTATGCCGATATTATAGTCAGAAAAGCTGACGAATGCGGTGGTGATTACAGATTGTTGGTTGGAATAGCAGGAAAAGAGTCAGGACTTGGGAGAATTCCGTATAAGCTATATAATCCCTATGGTTATTTAAATGGAGTAGAATATTCAAGCTGGGAGGAATCCTTAAGCATCCTCACATGCGAAATTTCTCGAAAGCACTTAGTACCATGTAATAATGATGTATATTGTGTTATAAAAAGATATGGTGGTCCAGATACAAATGTAGAAAACTGGATTCAAAGTGTACAATGGTTTATGAATCAGGTATAAGTTATGCTTACAAATATGTGATTCAATTACATAATGTTTAATACTATTTTTATGTCATATAAACTTTTTACAGATGGCGGCAGTAGGGGAAATCCAGGAGCTGCAGCTTGTGCATATGTTATTTTCGATGCAAACAACAAACTTATAGCTTTTGATTCTAGATTTCTAGGAACTTACACCAATAATTACGCAGAATATCATGGACTGATTTTTGGGCTCAAAACAGCTAGCAAAAAAGGAATTAGCGCATTAGAGTGTTATTTAGATAGCGAACTAGTAGTCAAGCAACTTAACGGTGAATATAAAGTAAAAGATGAAACTATCAAATTATTATTTAATGAGATTCAATCGCTAAATAAAGATTTTGATTCAATAACTTTTACTCATATAAGGCGTGAGCTTAACAAACATGCAGACAAGCTTGTGAATATTGTATTAGACGCAAGAGAGTAGCAAGACTATTTATCATTTTCGTCCTTAATTTCTTTAAGAACGTAGATAAGCTTTAAAGCTCTACCTTCTTTTTTAACAGCCTCTTCTGCGTTTTCGATCAAGGAGATTCTAATTAGTTCTTTAAGCAAATCTTGTCTTTCTTTCTGTTCAGAAATTTTTTCTTTTAAAGCTTTAAGACTTTCCTCCTCATTCATTTCATCTCTTAATTCCTTTACTTTTTTTGCTAGCTTTTGTACTTCCTCATATTTCGGATGCTGAACTTGTAGATCTTTCAAATCAGCGCGCAAAGTCTTTAGTGTCTTTTTGATTTGAAAATATTCAGTTACATTATCAACCTCTTGCATAGCAGCATTACTCATAAATACAACATTAATAATTAAAGAAACTTTGAACATACTAAACTATAAATCTAGAAGATACAAGGTTCATATGTCGAGACACATGCGTTATATAGTTATTTGAGGAGAATATCTGCACTAAGTTACGGGCTCCTTTTGTGGTTCGAATTTTATATTTTTATCTTCTATGCTATATTATTACTAACTTTACTTCTTAAGTTCTTTAACTAATGAGGTATACTTTTACAGCACCAGATATTTCCAAACCCACTTACGATACTCTTGAAGAACATTCCAAAAAGAGATTTAGCAAAATAGCCAGACTACTACCTAAAGATGAACTCGCAAACTACGAATTACGATTAACAGTTAGACATTCCGGAGATATTTTTGAACTAATGGCAGATTTAGTAGGTATTCAGGGTGATGTTGTAAAGACAAAGAATAGAGATATACGCAAAGCTATTGACGAAGCCGCTAGCATGATGAAAAGGAGCTTATCGCGACAAAAGGATAAGAAAGTTTCGTTTAGAAAACTTAGAGAAGGATTAAAAAATATATTCAACAAAAGATAAATTTGGACTAGTCTTTTTGTGAAGCATAGCTAATTTCGCTCTGCCCAAAGCTGTAGTATTAAGAACTCTACATAGCTAATTTGAACTTCCATAGTAATACCTCACGACTAACGACTACAAAGACATTTTTAGTTTGATTCCTGTCAAATTAAATTATATATTAATTTGTAGCCTAAAAGTACTGTATGAAAATCAATACAAATGTAAAATACTCTTTAATGTTTTTTGTGCTAAGCATTGCTGTATTCATCAGCTATTTCCTAGGTTTTATAGAATTATTGACTAACGACAAACAGGTAGCAGGCACTTCTGCTGTGACTTTTGTTCCCGTGACTACTTCTTCTTACATAGAAAATCCGGGCATAGGTTGGCAATATATGGAAGGGTCAGATACAAATATAATGCCCGAAACAGTAGCCTATTTCGAAAGATCCGATATTTCTTGGAAATTAATCCATACTGCAGAAAATACTTATAATTGGAGTCTTATAGATAATAGAATCAATGCTGCAGTGGCTCAGGGGAAACAAGCATCCTTCAGAGTTTATACCCACAGAGGTGAAGGTTTTGGTGGTCATCAAGTACCACAGTGGGCGGTAGACAAAGGTATATTTTTTACAAATGCTGGCGATCCTAATTACACAGGTTGTGTTTATCAGGAAGAATGGGGTAAGTTTGTTAATGCACTTAGAACCAAGTACGATGGAAATCCCAACATAGCATATATAGATATATCTGGATATGGAAACTTTAATGAATGGAGCTGGGTTAATCAAACCCAATTTGACGATACATATGTTCCAGCTGCCGAAAAATATTTTGCAGGTACAGGCGCAAAACCTACAAGGGCACAGATTACTGGGCTCGATGGTCAAGCAAGAGCTAGATTGGTTGATATATTTGCAGGAGGTACATACAATAATCATAAGTGCAAAAATGCAGATGGAACAACAAGTACAGTTACATACAGTTATCCAAGTTTTAATAATACTCAACTAATTATGCCTTATGCAGGCATTAGGCAAAGCATATATTATACCTATATAGATAAGCCTCATGTGGGATTTAGACATGACTGCCTTGGAAGAGTTGGTTCCGCTGTTAGCGATCTTACCAAGATAGATACAATTCTTAAAAATCTTTGGCGAACGCAGCCAGTCGTTTATGAGCTATGTGCTATTGATTGGACTGATTCACAGTTTGTAAATCGTGCAGATCAACTATTGAAATATTCTCATGGTTCGATGGTTCATGATAATCCTAACGGTTCAGTCGAACCAGCTACTACTATGCAAAACTTAATGAAATATGCTGGATACAGATATGTAATGTCTCAAATAACTTATGATTCTCAAACAAATGCAGGTGGTAATATCCAGCTAGCTATGAAATGGCAAAATGTAGGATATGCACCTAATTATCCGAAAATGGGACAAAAATTTAAACTTTACGCCTATTTAACTAATCAAGCAGATCAGGTTGCAGCCTCATTTCCAATAAATGTAAATATAGCAAACTGGCTGCCTGCAGATCCTTTACCAGGGATAGCTCCTACATACAATGTGAATCAAACGATTGATGTTCCAAACAATTTACCAGTAGGAACATATAAATTAAAAGTTGGAATACTAGATGAACGAACTAACAAAAATATCAAGCTTGCTATACAGGGCAACGATTCTAATAATCGATATTATATAGGTAATGTAAATGTCGGATCCGGGCAAGTGCAGGAAGCTGTATGCGGAAATTCAGCTTTGGAGTATGGAGAAATTTGTGATGATGGCAATACAGTCAATGACGATCAATGCTCGTCTGATTGCAAAAATAGTTGTACTTCTCCAAATACTTGGGACGGTTCGAAATGTAAGAATACAACTGGTGGTAACAACAGTCCTACTTGCGGTAATGGGGTTTTAGAGCAGGGAGAAGCCTGCGACGATGGAAACAATCAGAATGGAGACCTATGCTCAGCAGATTGCAAGATTGTATGTAAAACTATTGGCGGTAGAACTAATTGCCTTAACCTTGGAGATAAACAAGTTACAAAATAATTATATGAATAAATTTGTTAAAAAGAATAAAAGATTTTTGTTTATATACTTTTCCACAGCCTTGGTGCTCTTTTCATTCTTTTACAGTGCTTTAAACAAGCTTGGCAATTATAACAATAGATATGACAAGGAGGGAAGAGTAGCAGGTACTGCAGCAAAAACAGTAAATCCAACCGTCAATACTGCATATTTAACAAATCCAGGTATTGGTTGGCAGCACGCTCCAGGCATAGGAACAGCACTTCTAGAAGAAACTGTCTCGTACCCAAACAGATCGGATATTGGATGGAAGTTAATACATACAGGAGAAAATACTTTTAATTGGAATTTGCTAGATAGCAAAATAAATGAAGCCAAAGCTGCTGGAAAACAAATCGGTTTTAGAATTTATTCAATGAGAGGGGAGGATTATGGCGGCCATTATGTACCACAATGGGCTTTAGATAAAGGGGTCAAGCTTAAAAGCGGAGCTCCGGATTATGCAAATTGTGAATACCAACAATACTGGTCCACTTTTGTAGAAGCTCTTAGACAAAAGTACGACGGCAATCCGGATATAGCTTTTATAGATATTTCTGGCTATGGAAACTTTAATGAATGGAGTTGGCAAGATGGCGTAACCGAATGGGACGATACATGGGCTTCTGCATATTCAAAAGGTACTGCAAGTTCTAGTACAATGTCTACTCTAGATGCCAAAACAAGAAGAAGACTGACCGATATTTTTATTGGAGGTAGTTTTACAGGTCATGATTGTCGAAATTCAAGCGGCCAAAATGTTAAAGTTAACTATACTTACACAGGATTTCAAAAAACTCAGTTGATTATGCCTTATGCAGGCATTAGACAAGCTACTCAATATACATATCTAAAAAGAAAGGATGTAGGTTTTAGACATGACTGCTTAGCCCGAACAACTAGTGCAGACATGAAAGAGAAGGTCGGCAACGAAGTAAGTGGATTATGGAAACAAAGTCCAATCATTTATGAATTTTGCGCATACGATGTCAATCTAAGTCGTTCTACACCACTACTTGAATCAACACATGCCTCTCTAGTGCATGATAATTTAGAAGGAAGTAATAGGCAGAAGACAACAATAGAAAATATGATGAAGTATGTCGGCTACAGATATGTACTCAAGACGGCCACATACGATTCGCAAACAAACCCAGGTGGAACAATTTATCTAAGCATGGCATGGCAAAATGTAGGGTACGCACCTAACTATCCAAAAATGGGACAAAAATTTAATCTAAAAGCTTATATTGTCAATTCTAGTAATCAAGTAGTTGCTACGCTTCCAGTAAGTGCAGATATTACAAAGTGGTTACCTGCAGATCCGATTCCTGGAACAGCACCTACAAACATGGTTAATCAATCTATAAATGTGCCTTCAAATATTGCAAACGGTACTTACACCTTAAAAATAGGAATCCTTGACGAAAGGACAAATAAAAATATAAAACTAGCCATAAATGGGGGAGATTCTGCAAATATGTACACCCTAGGAGACCTAACTATTAGCGGATCTTCTACGGATCCAATTTGCGGTAATAAAGTTAGAGAAGGAACGGAAGTTTGTGATGGAGGACAACGTAGTTGTAACGTTAGTGGTTATGAAGGTTTGCAAACATGCAAAACTGACTGTTCTGGTTACAATGAATGCACCGCGTCACAAAGATGTGGTGATGGTCAATTACAAGGACCAGAAATCTGCGACGATGGCAATACTGCCAACAATGATCAATGTTCTAATGACTGCAAAAATAAATGTACCTCTCCTAAAGTCTGGAATGGATCTGCATGTGTCGATAAAGTAGTACAAGTTTGTGGTAATGGAACTATAGAAACTGGTGAAGTTTGTGACGATGGCAATACTGCTAATAATGATCAATGTTCAAGTGATTGCAAAAATAAATGTACCTCTCCAAAATATTGGAATGGTACAGCATGTGTGGAAAAATCGCTTGGATGTAAGGCTGACTATAACAAAAATGGTACAGTTGATTCAAACGATTTACAAACTTTTGCAAGTAATTATAAAAAGACAGGGATTGATTGTACTTTAGATTTAGCCAATAATGATTGTTTATTGAACCTTGTAGACTTTATAGAAATGGCAAGTGTATATCAAGTGACTGGAGCTTGCAATCTATAGAAAATTAAGTTTTAATGAATGAATAAATACTGATATGAGTAAGATAAAAACTTTATTAACATATGTCTTGTTACTACTATTGGTAGGAGGCTCTATTATAGTAGGTATCTCGCTTACTCGTGATCAGTCTCCAGATGATTCTAGTGCAGCAGTAAGTGCGCCCCTAAATTTGGAATTAGTATCACCTGCTAGTACTATTGGTATAACAGTTGGGGCAGAAATAAAAATAGCAGTGAAATCGACATTACCAACCACCGGCGATACACCAAGTGGTGCAGAAATAATTTTAGATTACGATCCTACTATTTTTCAAGTAAAAACTATAACAGAAGGCTCCGGCTCACTAGGTTTAAATAAGAAATCAAACGATACAAATGGATTTTTGACTATAGATGTAGCTAAAATTGGACAAAAGGGTTATAAAGGTCCTACTGTACTTACAGAAGTTGTCTTAACTGTAAAGAAAATAACCCAAACCACTCAAATCAAGCTTAATCAAAGTAGCACTTTTGGAGTACCAAATTCTCTAGATTATGCGAATAGTGTAAAAACTTTAAATATACAAATGCAAACTCTAGCTCAAGGAGTTTGCGGAGACGGGCAAATACAAACACCTAATGGTAATGGTGTAAACGAGGTTTGTGACGACGGAAACACAGTAAATAATGATCAATGTTCTAATGATTGTAAGAACAAATGTACTGCTCCTCAAGTCTGGAACGGTAGTGCTTGTATTTCTCCAGCTGTATGTGGCAATGGTACAAAAGAAACAGGAGAAGTTTGCGACGATGGCAATACTGCCAACAACGATCAGTGCTCTAATGATTGTAAAAACTCTTGCCCTTCAGGCCAGAAGTGGACAGGTACGAAATGCGAAACTATTGTTACCGCTGTTTGTGGTAATGGTACTAAAGAGACAGGAGAAATATGTGATGATGGAAACACTACTAATGGAGATAGATGCTCGGCAGACTGTAAAAATTCTTGTCCAGTAGATCAAATATGGAATGGAACGCAATGTACAACAACCACACCTCCTCAGGTATGTGGAAATGGTACTCAGGAAAGTGGAGAAGTTTGTGACGACGGAAACACAGTAAATAATGATCAATGTTCTAATGATTGTAAAAACAAATGTACTGCTCCTCAAGTCTGGAATGGTACATCGTGTGTTAATCCTGTAACAAACCCTGTGTGTGGAAATAATACACAAGAAACTGGTGAAGTTTGCGACGATGGAAATACTTCTAATAATGATCAATGTTCTAACGACTGCAAAAACAAGTGTACTGCTCCTCAAATCTGGAACGGTACATCGTGTGTTAATCCAGCAGGAGATGATACAGTAACTTGTGGACCTTTGGATGTTAATAACAATAATAAATTTGATATTACAGATCTTGCTGCTTTCCTGAAGGTGTACAATAAAACCTGTAGCGATACAGCACCTTCAAACGGCTGTAAGGGAAAAAATACTAATCCATCTGTAGATAACAAAATTACTGTTATTGATCTTGCTAATGTATTAAATAGATACAATAAAGATTCGTGCTTATTATAGTTACTTGATTCAAAATAATGGATACAAAACCTTGAAATAAAATTCAAGGTTTTCTTTTTTCTTGTAACTTTTTTTAAAAGTTACAAGTCTTATATAATAGTTATATTAATTTAATGACAGAAAGTAATTTTAATGAAAATTACAATAAATATGTAAAGGAAATCTATAGATTTGCGCTTTTCAAAACTAATTCGAAAGAAGACGCAGAGGACATCGTTTCCGAAGTATTTATTAAGTTTTCTAATCAAGATATTCAAAACATTCAAAACCCAAGAGCTTGGTTATACAAAGTAACTAGAAACACTATTTACGATAAATTTGTAAGACAAAATGTAATAAAAGCAGAAACTATAGATCAAGATTACACAGAAGAGATAGATTTACAAACAACGACACCTAAAATTGAAGATATAGCATTAGATGAGGCTTTTGTAGATATAATCATCAACGAAATAAAAAATTTAGATTCAACATCTGCAGATATTATCTTAATGAAGGTTTGGGATGAATTAACATTTTCGGAAATTGCAGAAGCAGTAAAACTTACAGAAAACAATGTAAAGCAAAGATTCTATAGAGGAATCGAGAAAGTAAAAAGATCTTTAAACTCAAAACCTCATACCTATAAGATGCGCTCAATTACAGTACCTATTTTACTAGCAGGTATAATCAAAATATCTGCTACGCCAGGCTTTCAACTAACTGGCAGCCAAATAGGCACTCTAAGTGCTAATTTATTTAATCAAATTACTTTTACAACAATGACTACCCCAAGCTTAGTTGGCAAACTATTAATGCTAACTCAATCAAAAATTGCAATTGCTGCGGCTACAACTACTATGGTAGCAGTTGGTAGTGCCGGCTATGTTGCATATAACGAAACTAGTAACAATAACGAAAAAAATACATCAGAGATACAACTATCAGACAACACTCCGGTATTATCTGAATCTGAATGTACACAAACATTTCTAAGCCCGGATTTTCCCTATACCTCTTTTGATTATGATAGTTGCAGATACAATTTGGAAGTTAAGAAACTGGACAGTAATCAAACAAATGTAAAATTATCCAATGCTGAAGGAGCCCTAACTTTCAATTTTATAGTGCCAGGTCCTACGGGAGTTATAGCATCATGTAAGAAAGGTGAAGCTACAATTGTAAACGAACAGACAGGAATGGGTAGAATCACCATAGCAAGTTATTCATACGAATACTATGATTCGTTGTCTGTAAGAGGAAGCAGTGAATTTAACGAACTGGTAACAGCATTAGGTGAAAGTGGATTGAACGGAGTAGATCCTGAATCTGATTATTGCTTTACACCAGATATATCTGCTTATATTAGATCTTCTCTTCCTTTTGAGGGAGCTGGTAGCAATATAGGAGGAAATTTGGCGGCCTATGCAAAAATAAAGTACGAAGGCGTAAATGTGACTGATGCAGACGACATTATCTCAACTTTCAGAAATAGCTTTAATGTAGAATCGACCAGCACTAGCAAAAATGAACCTTCAGAAAGTGAATTAGAAACTATTAGAAAGAATACTACGTGGACCACCTATACTCATCCGGAGTTTAAATTTAGTTTTAGTTATCCAGAATATTTAGCAAACCCAATGCCTTATAGTAAAAACACCTTAGTTCTAGGATCTACTGACTCTCAATATGGATTGATTTTAAGTTTTAGAGAACTTAATTCTACAGAGAACATTCTTCCTACTGGGATTGCTGTAGATGGTGAGTGGAATAATATTAAAGAATTAACTACAAAAAGAGGAACAGTTCTAAAAAGAACAACATTAGTAAAAGATGGTAAAACTAAAGATATTTACTATGGATCTTTCCCAACTGGATTTTCTACCTTCGGGATAGATAGAATGGAATTTTTTGTACAAACAACACCAAAGATTACTGATAATTACGATTATGCACAAATTAACTTAAGTACGGATATAATAAACGAAATTGACCAAATAGTTTCTTCTATAGATGTGTTGGAACAAGTACCCGTTGGCTGGAACTATAAATATTTTCCAGAATGTGGAATAAAGATGCTTATCCCACCAGAAGCTGAAACAATTGTGAATAATACAAAATTTAAGTGGACTCTGTCTCAACCTACTAATGAAGGACTTCTAAAGGGCGTTTTTACCAAAATAATTAGAATTAACTACCAAGCATATTCTTTGGAAGGAGAATTATTGGGAAATGGAGATACATCAAATACCATAGAGGTGTATTGCATTCCAAATGCAAATAATTTCAGTTTATGGGACTCTATAAATTTAATTGAATCAGAAATTGCTAAATTTAATCAAAATGCAGATGAATCAGTACGAATAGAGTTTTACAATAGAGGAAGCAAATATCTTTGGGGAAGGAATGTATTCAACTATAGTTTAAGTGGTGGAATGAATGACTACAATGCAATTTATGATTTAGTCGCTACGCCTAATTATTTATATTCTGTGTTAAAAACAGGCAACTCTAACAATACAGAACTCAATACAGTAATAGAGAAAATATACTCTGGTATTATATTGGATATTTAATCAATAATGACTATACAAGGGGACTTCGCAAAGCGAAGTCCCCTTGAGTCATGTTTGTTATAATACTGTATGCGCAGAAAATTTACTACCCCAGAACTCAATGCTTTACTAAAAAATAAAATAGACCCAGAAAGCATTACCGACGATAAGCCAGTAGAGTATATTCTAGGCAAAGCAGAATTTTATGGAAGAAATTTTATAGTTAATGAAAATGTCTTAATTCCAAGGATAGAAACAGAAGAGTTAGTTAAAATTGCTTTAGAAAAAGTACAAACGCTAAATCCTGTTTCCTCAAATATAATCACTTTTGCTGATGTAGGAACTGGTTCTGGAGCAATTGGAATTACCTTGGCTTTAGAATTAATGAGAATTGGACAAAGTTTTAAAGGTTACTTAAGTGATATTTCTGAAAGAGCTTTGACAATAGCCAAACAAAATGCAAACCAACTTATAAATCAAGATAAACTTATAAGCTCTAATGATCATCTATCCAGCCATTCAAACTTCGAATTTATTACATCGAATCTTCTAGAAAACTATCCCAAATCAGAACAAAAAAGTTTTGATATTATTTTGGCCAATCTTCCCTACATTCCATCAACAAGGTTAAATCAACTCGATAAATCTGTAAAAGATTATGAACCACATTTAGCATTAGACGGAGGAGAGGATGGATTATTTTTAATAAGAGCACTACTAGAGCAAGCAAAAGTATTTTTACGAACAGGAGGGTTTATACTCCTGGAGGTTGATGATACACACGATAACGCAACTGAATTCGAATCGGATTGGACTATTCAAGTAATTGAGGATTCTTTTAATAAAACTCGATTTTGGCTAGTGACTTGACATTAATAATAATTTTGTATTATTATTTAGCAGAGCAAGCACTAGAGTGCTAATTATTTAATTTGTTAACTATAATTAAATATGAATAACAATAGAAGAATAACATTGTTGAGACCATCACAAATTTTTGATAGCTTTTTTGATGAATTCTATAACGCAGGATCTAGAATTTTTACTAATGATCTGCAAATCGATATGTGGGAAGATGAAGATAATGTTTATGTAAATGCCAAGATTGGATCAGTCAAAAAGGAAAACCTAGACATAGAAGTGCAGGATCAGATGTTGACCCTAACAGGACAACTTTCCGAGACAGTCGAAGATGATAATAAAAAGAAAAAGTATTATATTAAAGAAATTAAAGAAGAATCTTTCTCGCGAACAATTGCATTACCTACGCAGGTAGATGCCGACAAAGCAGAAGCTAATGTCGAAGATGGCATGGTCAAAATTAAAATGCCAAAACGACCTGAAGTTAAACCTAAAAAACTTACGATCTCACCGAAGTAAGTTTGAACAATAGCTCGATGAAAACTCCGCACGTACGTGCGGAGTTTTCATATTCAAAATGAAATTTCATCTTATCCTCCTGTTTACTTACTATACCAATTCAGACATTGAGAAATATGCGAAGCTAGCAAAGATATGTAATAGTGATTATTACTTTCTTGATATGTGAATAGCATATTGTTGGCAACATAGTCATATACATTTTTAGAAATTTCGTCAGAGTTCGTATTGCCAGATAATTTTTTGATTTTATTGATTACTTTTGCGTTCAACTCTGATGAACTAGTATGTATCAAATCCAACCTGCCCAAAATATCGGACCCTATCAAATCAAGAAAGTCCTTGTATTTAATAAGCAAATATTTTGATACAAAGCTATTCATCATACAATAACTAAGTATTGTTGCCGCATTAATCGGCTGCCTATGCGTATTACGAGGAATGCTTATATTCAAATTATTAACGTTCTCAATAAGCTCTAGTTCTTCAGTCCTAAAAAGAATTAAATCCCATGTAATAGCATCATTATGCAAGGAATTATAGAGATTGAGAAAAGATAGTGGTAATACATTTTTTCTTCTATTCAAAGCCTCAGATAATCCCTCCCTATTTGAACTTTTTCCAATCACTTGATTTATACTACTAATATCCGACAAAATTTTAGACCTATCCAATACCATTAGGGCAGCTAAAAATTCCGAGATCTTGCCGTGATTAACAATATTCATAGTACTTCTATAAGATAATCCCTGAACTAAATTCCCTTCGATAATAATATCTGCGAAAGCATTTGGCCGTGTAAAAATTTCTAGCTTATTAGTTCGTGACGCTAAATTTAGTAGTAAGTGATCAACATTCATAAGTTTAGTTACTAACTTATAGTAACAAATTGATCATTGATTTTACCAGAAAATTCTAATTGGTCATTAAAATTTAGTTAATATTTAAATTACATTTCGTATAATTTTCTGTATTTGCTTATCTTATTTACCATCTCGTAAAGTTCTTCCACTGTAATATGTTGTAAAGTATCAGATTTCGCAGTTCCTACCTCTATTAATATTCCATCGTATAGAAATGATTCGTCTGGCATTTTTATGTTCATAGCATCTATAGTACCGGCTACAATCGAATCTCTTAACTTGGGACCGTAACTATGACTTGGATCCCAGAACATTTTTGCTCCAGTCCTATTTTTTACTCTTAGAGCTATTTGATGCACTGGAATATTTCTATAATTTCCTTTACCTTGTACATCGAATCCTCGGTGTATTAATACAGTATTTGAACCAAATCCCCCAGCATAAGAAAATAACCCTTCCCAGGCTGTTTCTATTGACGTTTTTAATTCTAGATTTGGAGTTTGTGCATCTGTTAAGTTGATATCTCCTATATGCTTACCGTTTTTAATTCCAATTGTCATTTCTGTTCCTCCAAGAGCCCTCATGACCATTGTGGGTAATCCCAGTTGTTGAACAGACGGAGACCAAGCAAGAATCTTGTTATCTGGAACAAAACCTTTGTATAGCGGTATTTGCAGATGTGGATCCAAAATCTCTGTTGCAATCATCAGGCCTGTTTGATTGTAGAATTCATGTGCAATAATTACACTGGGCGGAATTTCTAATTCTTCACCTTTATGTAGTCGCTGAATATTCTTGTTTATTACATCGTAGTCTATGCCCATACCTTCACCATTGGGATTTAACATTGTTCTTGATTTACCGCCAACTATTCTAACTCCATGTGCCAAACCTAATTCTGCTATCTTATATATTTGGTGAACATTTTCTTGATCTATAGAACATGGTCCTGCAATAATTTGTATCGGTTGCTCTCTATTCATAATAATTTAATAAAAAAATAAAAATACCACCTTTATTAGGTGGTTTAAATTTACAGTGTGCGCAAATCTAACCACCTATGGCGGTAAATAATAAAAAAAGAAAATATTTTTTGCTTTCATAGTATTTAAACCTAAAGTTTCAAAAACGAAAAAACCTCCTTTCGGAGGCCATTTAGTAAGATCAAGTACTTCTACCTCCGACTATTCGGAATAATAAAAATAAAAGTAGAAATTGTTGATCGAATGATTTTTTGTCATAAATGTATAATAGCTTTAAAAAAAGTTTTTTGTCAATCTAATTACAATCTTCGCATTTACCTTTTATATTAAGTTCAAAAGAATCGGCCTTAATATCTTTAGGAAGAATTTTATTTATGCTTAGTGTATCTAATTCTATTTCCTTTACCTTACCACAGTTTTCGCAAACAAAATGTTGATGATCATGATTAGATAGTTCATAACTTACCACTCCTTTTTTTAAATGCAGCTCTTTTAAAATTCCGTCTTCAACAAATCTCTGTAAATTCCTATAAATAGTTGCTGGATCTATTTCTGGATGATTGCTAATTATTTCGGAAGCCTCCAGTATGTGATTCTTTTTAAATTCATTTAAAATCAGATCTTTGTTTTTGGTTTTTCTTCGACTTGCCATTACATATTTTAACATGTAAGTATTAGTATCAAAGCGTAGAAAGGATCTTAATAACTACATTTTTATTGTAAACTAATCTTAAAACCATTGGCTTTAGCCAATGGATGGAGATTAGTCTTTTAATTAAGCTTCTTCATTAACAACATAAAACTATGAACTTCAGTTCGTAGTTTTTTATTTGCAATTTTTTGTTGTTTAAGACTTGAAAATGGTAATAATCATTAGAAGCAAAAACCCAATAAGTACAAATCCTTTTCTAATCAAATGCATACATTGGTAATATATATTACTTTTAGTGTCTTTATATACTTTAAAAGTTTTATAGATAGTAAAAAGCAACTCACCTTTGTTTGTTGGAGAAGAAGGAAATCTTAATGTAACAAAAGTATCTGTTTTTAATCCTAGTACACCTAATACAATTAATGAAGTACTTAAAACGAAAAAGCTGATCAACAATACTACTTTAATAATTGGATTAGAGTATAAGTCAATATTATATATATTTGCTATACCAAGCATTGGCGTAGCTATTATAAAAACAGCTGCTGCACCCAAGAACAAATTAATTACTACAGAATATTTTTTCTTTAAGTTACTCATGTTTAATAATATTTAATACTATGTAATGATTATAGAGAAAATTACGCAATATCGCAACTCATGGTTGAGATGTTTTAGTTAATGTGAATTTCAAAATCATACAAAATAATCAAAGTTTAGTCTTTAGAAATTATATTATTTACCTAAGTATTTAATACAATCAATTGAAGGGATAATATCCTTTTTGTAACCAGCCTCTTCTAGCCATTCCTCTCTATTTGCATTGCAAAGATTGTCGCCATTTACTTCGGCATTATATCGCCCAATATTTTTTCCATTTACATCATACTTTTCTTGATTACAAACAGGATCATTATAGTTCTCTATGCAGTCCAAATTATCATCGTACCCTTGAGATTTTATGTAATCTCTAACACATTTTTGGATATCTGCGTTAACCTGATTGTATATTTCTTGATTTGACTTTGATTCAGCATCAGCTCTGTTAATACAATTTGTATAATTTTTGTTTCCATAAGAATCATCATTTTGTCTATTCTTATAAATAACTGTTCCTACTATTGCTAAGAAAATAAGCGTTATCACGATTGTGGCAAAAGCATTGGATGTTTTAAATTTCATATAAAGCTAGAAAGTATAATTAGATTCTACCAGAAACAGCATATCGAAATTACTATAATTTTGTTACATCAGACTGCTTAACTCTTACAGTTTCTGTCATTTTGCTTGTACTAACATATGCTAATGCATCTATGTCAGGATCATAAAGCTCAATCATATCTAAATCAGGTCTTTCAAATACTCTTGCACCAGGCACATTTTTGCCATCTAACATTTCACCTTTAAGTTTTGTGTATTCCGTTTCTTCTAAATAAAAATCTACATCCCCCATATGATGTCTGTATGGGTCGGGTCTCCGGATGTAAAGATAAGTGTAAGTAGTTTCTGGTACGCCTCCTTTTGCTGAAATGACAATAGGCTTGTACAATTTGAAATATTTTTGATCAACATTATCAGAAGCTTTAGTCAGTTTCTTGCGAACTTCAGTTAAGTATTGATATTCATCGTTATAGTGGCAAAATACCCCAATATTACCAGAGTTGGGCAAATATTCACCAAACGATTGTTTGCAGAGCTTATAGCAAGCAAAATGAATGTGCTTTATTGCTTCCAATAATTCTTCTTGACTTTTAATAGGACTAAATCGGTATAACTTCATAAAATTATTATAAATTTGATTTTAGTAAAGTCTCTATGTATATTGCCTGTCGAGGGATTAGTTGAATGCATATTCTATATTAATTTCTTGTTGGTGGATATCGTTAAAGCAATTATACTCCAATCAAGAATAACCTGCTACGAGAAATTAGTCTGAGTGACGGAATGCTAATCAATAGCGATAATCCCTTTTATACTCGATGGAGTGTTAAAGCCCCAGATTTTGGAGATAAACCCATTTCTATTGTACTAACACCAGAAATAGGTTGATACTAGGAAAACATAAACCTTCACAAGATAATTTACCAATAAATATAGTACAAATAGATTCAAAACATCTCGCATATGCAGATTTTAATAATATGGTATTAGAAAACTTACACTTCCGAACCTATTCTAATGATAAAAATGTATTGGAAACATGGTTGATGAAACATAATCTACTCTAGTTTATAACTCAACACCCACAGCAAAAAAGCCTAGAACCAGAGAGCTATAGATTTGGATCAAAATAGAAGCTTTTATGAGAAAATTAGGCTTTTTAGAACTTCTCGAAGAATTTGATCGCCAATATGTAAGACCATTAAACGCAACCAAGCTAGGTTGACGGGTCTTGCGAAACCATTAAAGAATGGCGGAGAGGAAGGGATTCGAACCCTCGCTAGAGCAAAACTCTACTACGGGTTTAGCAAACCCGCCCCTTCAACCACTTGGGTACCTCTCCAAATTATATTTTTAACTAACAAAGACTTCTTGTACCTTCAACCATCCCGATTTCGCTTTGCTACATCGGGACTATGATCTTGCATATTTCTAACTCGCTTCGCTTGTTATAAATATGTAATCTCTTGAGCTTGGGTACCTCTCCAAATTATATTTTAACTAACAAAGACTTCTTGTACCTTCAACCATCCCGATTTCGTCTCTCCGGGGTTTAAGGCCCTCTTAATAAAATAACAACGTAATTATACTAGAAAGCGCTAATAATCCCAAACTAATTATCAATCATCTTAATCGCCTTAGTACTTCTTCTTTACCAAGTAGCTGCAATGTTTCGAATAGAGGTGGCGAAAATGGACTTCCAACGACTGCAATTCTCAAAACCATAAAAATATCTCCATGCTTTTCTCCAAATTGATCACCTATGCTTCTCATTGCTTTTTCCCACTCTTCGTGTGTCCAATTAGATGAATCAGCACTAAATCCATCAAATATTTTTTCTATTTCTCTTATTACTTGATTTTTTGGAGTTTTGAGCTTATCTAGTTGTTTTACATTCCAGTCTATCTTTTCTGGCCTTACGTAAAAGAATTTTATTTGCTCCAAGACTTCAACCAAAGTAGATGCTCTTTCTTTTACAAGTGCAAGCTTGCAATCCAGTTCAGCATCCATCGAAATAGCCGACCACATAGATTTATCTAAAGAGTAATTCTCTAACCAATTATTAAAAATTTTCGTAAAATCTTCTAGAGATTTAGCCTTCATATACTCTTTATTAAACCAAATGAGTTTGTCTCTATCAAATGCTACTAATGCTGTTTTTTGTATTCTGTCTACTTCGAAGAGTTCTATAAATTCTTCGAGAGTGAAAATTTCTCTTTCGGGCTCTCCAGGTATTCTTTCTATGGGTGATGACCATCCCAACATCATCAGAAAATTTAGGATTGCTTCTGGAAGGTAACCTTGCTCCAAAAACTGAACTGCAAAAACAGCACCTCTTCTTTTAGACATTTTTCTACCTTCGCCCTTTTCTTTTAAGTTAGGCAAATGTATAAATTTAGGTAAACTCCATTCAAATGCTTCATAAAGCAATACATGTTTAGGCGTAGATGGTAACCAGTCATTACCCCTCAAAATGTGAGAAATATGCATTAAATGATCATCTATTACAACAGCTAAATGGTAAGTTGGAAAGCCATCTGATTTAATCAAGACCTGATCATCTATTTCGGAAGTATTAAATTCTATATCTCCCAATACTTCATCATGAAATGTTAAATTTCTGCCTTCTTCAACTTTTAGTCTAATTACATATGGTTTTCCCGATTTTAGTAATTGTGCAATTTCTTCCTTGGATGAATTTCTATATGGTGATCTTAGTTTCTTTTTCTCCAGTCGGCAAGCGTCTTGAAGCTGTTTGGTTTCTTCAGGTGTCAGAAAACAATAGTAGGCCTTGTCCTTCAAAATGAGTTCCTCGGCGTATCTTTGATACAAATCTAATCTTTCTGATTGTATGTATGGTCCATATTCACCTCCAATTCGCGGACCTTCGTCCCAAGTTAATCCATAAGCCTTAATTACATTGAGTGTTCTATCCATTGAACCTTCAACAAATCGTTCTCTGTCTGTATCTTCAATTCTGACTATAAATTGCCCACCATGCTTTTTAGCCAAAGCATAGTCAAACAGTATGGTTCTCATATGTCCTATATGTAGCTCACCTGTAGGGCTTGGAGCTATTCGTGTTCTAACTTTCATTTATTTACTTTAATTTATTAAGCTGTATTATATACCAAGTTTATCAAAAATTCTGTTCTAATTTTAAAATTACTTGACAGGAGAATAATAAAAATATATCTTCTTTGTATATCTGAGTAATTTAAATTACTGGCACACTTATGGAAAATACAAACGCACAGAGTACAGTTAGTTCTCAATCTCACAATAAACAACCCTATAAAATACTTGTGGTTGATGACGAAGAGAGTATACGTACTCAATTTCAGGAACTTTTATCCGAGTTATCTAATGAAAACTGGGAAGTATCTGTAGCTGTTGACGGGAACGATGCTGTGGCCAAAGCAGAAGCTACAAAGTTTGACTTAATTTACTTGGATATTGTCATGCCTAACAAAGATGGTATTCAAACTCTATCCGAACTTACATCCGACAAGTCTAGGTTTGGTTCACCAAGGGTAATAATGCTTACAAATATTGGAGGTGATGTTGCAGTAGAAGAAGCTTTAAAACTTGGTGCAGTAAGTTACAAACTAAAACTTGATGTCTCTCCCGAGGAACTACTAGCCCTAACTAAAGAAGAGCTTGCAAAAATAACCAAGTCTTAAAATAGCAATTATCTGGCGGATCTTGCATCAATAAATTAGACTAAGTACTGAAGCTTTTCAATTGATAAATAATGTGATCGTAATTAATCTCCTCTTGGAATTAAAGGGTCATATTTATCGTAACCATTGCCAGGTATTTGGCTTCCAAGCTGCTTGCAATAGTTCTCCGAAGTTGTGCTTGGTGCACATGCACCACCGTAGTAAGTACCACCTACCAAAAATCTTGTATTCTTATCCCATCTCAGTCCTTGATTATCACCTAATTTAATATTTGGGAACCAACTATTAATAACTTTTCTATACGATGCATCTGTTGTTCTATATTTTAAGAATTGCATGTTTGCACAAATTGCGTTACCAATGTTGATTGGACAAGTATTTTGCCCTGACTCATTTACAGTAACTCCCAACTCTCTGGCACAGTTTTGTACTTCATCGTAAAGCAAGCCATCTGTTTCAAAGAAAACTCTTAGTGAACTACCGCAGAACTGTCCTGGTCCCATGCAGCCTAGGCTATTAATCATTCTATTATCGTTTTTAAAGAAGTTAGGATTGCCATTGTAAAGATTGCGTATATCTACATTTTGCTTTTTCAAACCATACCATTCAATCTCAAGAATTGATGCGGTAAGCGCAGGATCAACACTCATTATCTCTCCAGCACGTTTTATCATTTGCAATACATCGCCATATGTTTTTGCTCCGTTTTGGTTTGTGGATGCAGGATCACAATTGTATTTTTCTAACAAGCTATTTTCTTCGCCAAATGGATCTCCAGATGAACCTTCCGGTGCATTTCCCGGTTCAGAGTCCGGAAACTCTTCATAAAAGCCATCACCGCTAGATCCTAAAACGTCGCACCATGGCGGTAATGTATCTATATCATCTAAATTAAAATCATCGTCTGCAATATCATCTATCTCCTCCTCTTCTTCATCGTTTTCGTCATCTGAATTATCATCCCTTGGACAACATCTAAAGGCAAACTCAGTAGGACATGAATCATCGCTTACTTTTATAGTTCCTTCATCGCATGTTGGCTTTAAGCTACAAAAAGTCTGATCGCACTCTTGTTGATTCTCATCTTCATCCTTCTTAGGGCAACAAAGAGTGTTTGCACTTCCAGGGCAAATTTCTTCAGCGTCTATAGCAACTTCGGTATCGCTGCATTGATTTCCTCTTACACATCTTCCGTCCGATCCGTCACCACAACGACCATCTCCCTTGGAGTCATCATCTGTATCTTGATTATTATTCTGTATTTTATCCATTATAGCTTTATAGTCCGAGGCAGAAATTACTCTCACATTCTTTGAGCAATAATTATCATTTACAAAGTAAGATCCTGCGCTAGGTGAACAGATTCCTGATTGCCATTCACTTCTAGTTATTGGTGTTGCGTAAGTTCTATTGCCAGGAGAGTCAGCATTACAGCCCAAGGCATCGCCAAATAATACATATGGATCCAATTCATATTGACCACCGTCTAAATTAACCCATGCTCTTACATGTAGATGTATAGAGTTATCGCCAGGTGCGCTTGAGTATTCGCAAGTACCTCCTTTTAATTTATCACATATATCTGCTATATATTCGCCGCTTTTAACTTCTTTTCCTACTGTATAGCCATTTTTCATGACTAAGTGACTCAATTCGTAAATTATTCCCGAAACTTCGCCCTGAACCCTTACATAGTCTCCTCGACAGCCAGGCATGCTACACTTACCTAAACCTATAGCCCCAACTTGAATTATCTTTCCATCTTCTGGAGATACAACTCTCCTATCTCTATTTTGAGTAAAGCTTGGGTTTAAATCTATGGGAAGGCCAGGATTTCCACAGTGTGTGAATTTTCCTTCCGGACCTTGAAAACATGTTTGTCCAGCATCTACCACAGGACATGTGAGACCTGCTATCTTTCCAGTCTTAGGCAAGATTTCGCCACCTTCACCGTAATCATCTCCATCTACTGGAGTAGAAGGATCATCTCCTTTTACAAATGGATTGTAATCATCCCCTAATGGACATAATGCTAAACAATGAACACCTAAATTGTAATCATTTTGGCATAGAAAATAAGCCAATTCATCTACGTATCTATTATCGATTCTATCTGTTATACAAGTCAGTTTTTCGTTGGGCTTTATTAGTCCATATGATTTCCACAATTCTACTTCATCACAGGTTGGCAAGGGAAAACTTGATAAGTTAGTTCCATAATCAGATGTCAATAGAAAACTTCTATTTAAAATGTTAGTATTGTACTTTGGTAAATTTAATGGTGTATAGGGTGTATCTGGATCATTACCGTCAAAATTAACATCTACCGTTTTTATAGAACGAGTACCGCTATCATCAAAACTAGCTACTGCCCATTCCTGCATAATATCTAAGTAACCTAGCCAATCAAAGTAATGATAATCAGAAATCTCGGCATTGCCTTTTGCTAATGGGTTATCTCCCGTTAGGTCATATTTATCGTCTGGTAATTTGCATGTTCCATCAGCTTCATCCTTGTAATAGTAATATTCAGGTATTGGGGCATTAGGGTATTCATCTTTTAATGATCTATTCCCATCTCTAATTTTAGTTGTTATATCAAATTTCATGCCTATGTTCTCTCTAAACACTACTTTTAATCCTTGCTTTTCTAGTGTATTCTGAGTTCTAATATATTGGATATATAAAGCATCGTATACTCCTGGAATTTGCAGATTCTTAATCACTTCTGAGTTATCTATATTCCCTTCCTTTGTACTGCCATAATAATCTATTGTTCTTACATAATTGTTGTCTTTCAACCCAGGTTTGTAAACCCAACACTTTTGATATTCTTCTGGAATAATACAATTACCATTTCTTATTGTCTCGGTAGTAATTCTTTGACCATCTTGGCAAAGGAATTCTATACCATTAACCCGTGGGTAGATTTTTCTTATTCTTGGACTTGGATTGCTAACATCTCCACATGTTATTCCTACACTCACATTTGCAAATGGTCTTGCTGGATTGAATGATTCATTCATGAATAGACTAGTTGCTCTTATATTATTAGGAATATTTATTGGCCATGATGGGTTATAACCTACAAAATATGGTAGCCTTCTATTGTATTGATTGCTTGGAATGCTATAACTACCATAGCTAGGAGGAATATTGACTGGAAGCCCGGTATTGAATACAGTCCGTGGATCTAGGTTTGCTGATCCATCAAGATTTAATTTATAGACTCTATCATATCTAATTATTCTAGGATAAGCAGCACAATTAGTTTGGCAAAAAGAATTAACATAAATAACTTCGTATACTGGAAAGTCTATAAATGATCTTTCGTTCACATCTGCGGTAGGATTTAGATAAAATCTGCCATTAGTAGGATCTACATAATAATCTCCAGTATCAGGGTCTTGCCCAGCGTGAACAGTAATTTGCTCAAATAATTGTTTTTCTTTGAGCGCGCAAGTCAAATCATCGCTCACGTGCATTTGTTTATTTGGAATTATTCCTTCAATTACACTTTCACCATCAATTTTTCTTCTCGCGTAAACGTGGCAAAAACCTTCACCATCTATTTCCCAAACTAAATTTTGAGGATCTTCTGGACTATTGAGAGCAAGTTCAGGACCTATAACATAGTTATTAGGATCGTCCCTGTAAACCATGTTTGTTTGTTTACAAACTCCAGCAACCTCGTAATCATCCGATGATTTAAGTGGATTATACGGATTTAAAGACATTATTCCATTAATATCTTTCTCCACATCCAAATATGCTTCTTTAGTAGTTCCAGAAATCTCTTTTTGAAGTCTTATTGCCCTTTCGTCTATAATAGACTTTTCTCCTTTGCCTGGGATTGGAGAATACTTCAGATTATCAAGCTCATCTTTAATTTCTTTTGTCGTCAGTATTTTTGAACTTCCCGGGTGAAAATTACCAACTTTAAAATCTTCATCTTCATATATATAATCTTGATATATGGTTGACAACATTGCCGAAGCGCAATTAATTGCGCTTCCTAACCACGGCATTGGATAATCTATATCTCCCATTTTGATCAATCCTGCAAACTGGTTTAGAGGGTCATATTCGCCTCTGTTGAAAAAATCCGTAATTTCGGCACAAGTAGGAACAAATGGCAAATTTTTTGTGCCCATAACCGCGTTATAACCAAATTGCTTTATAGGTGCAGAAATCTCTACTGTATCAAATTTTCTAGCATCGCATGTGGTAGCAAAACCATTTTCGTCAGTCTCGCAAACTACTTTAACAGAAGCACCATCCTGATAGTCAATATTCGTTCTATCACTTCTATCTACACCGCAAACTTTAGCAATTGTTCGTTCATCGTATTCATGTTCGTATAAGCAAGAATCTAAATTACAATTAACCCAGGCATTATCTGCAAAGGAATCAACCTCTTTTATTGAACACTGAGAAGCAATATCACCTACAGTTTCTTTACTAAATTTTACTGTGTTGTTTCTTAATTCATTACCTGGAAATCCCTGTACGGGATTAGACATTACTATCCCCTTAACTTCTTGTGCATTACAAAACTGTTTGTATGTTTCTTCATAGTCAGGTTTTAAATTTTCGTTTGGATCATTCTCCATTCCAAATTCGGTAAGAATGATTTTCAAATCACTTCTACCACTTATTATTTTCCTGACTCCGCTATCTTTGAAGAGATCGTAAGCATTTTTGGAATTTGTTTCGTATACAGTAGCTCCGATATAATCAAATGCAGCTTTAGTCAACCGATCAGAAAATGCTCCAACTTCAGTCTTTATTTTATTATCATTAAGATCAAAAATAGAAGGAGCTAACATTATATTTCCTTCATTGATAACCCTAAATTCCTGGAGTTGAGCCGCAACTTGATTAATTGTGTTTATTAACGTTGAGTAATCCTCAGAGCCCAAACCAAAATCACTCATATTCTGGCTTGAGTTATCTGGCCCAATAACAGCAACAAATCTATAGTTATTAGTTGCAAGTCTATTGTTTATCTCTCTATAAAAATCTACAATAGGTTTTGCACTTGAAATGCTCGAAAGACTAAATCCACACTGTGTATCCGTACACAGTTTAACTATTGGTAGTACTTTATTTTCGTTTGCTTTATTAATAAAATTAATTGCACTTTGTATAGTTTCTGATGAGTTATTAACTGCTGTGGCAACAACATAACTCATTTTTAGCTCGGCAGCTAATTGAATATCGTCGAACCATTCATTATTTCCATTTAATATTGCACCAGTATTTATACCTCCTGCATTTTCGCTTAACAAATCAAAATTCTCTTCAATTTTTATGTCTCCAACTGTTTTATAATCTTCGATTTTAGTAATTGTAGATAGAGTATTTGGATCAATTACCATACATCTATCTAGTGTATCTTGCACTAAAGGAGGATCGCTTTGTAGCTTTTCTATTATATCTCCTAGATTAGGAGCACGCCCTACAAGTGCTGCATTTGCAAAATTACCTACCCAGCCAAAAGGACGAATTCCCACATCTCCTAGAACATTGAGTAAAGAGACTAACAGAAAAAGCCCGAAGACAGCGATTATAGATTTAGGCGGCAGATTGTCGCTATTTAATTTTCTAGAATTTTTATCCATAGACTAGATTATTCTAAACCATAGAAAACACCACTACAAGTATATTACTAGTGTTTCTACCTAAATTGTAGTTCATTATTTTTTTTTGATTTAGTTAGCAAAGTGCGGCGATGAGTGCTAAAATATATTTTATTATTAGATGTTTTCTTTATACAAAAGTATAATATTAAATAATTAGAAATTATTATGAATATATCAGATCTATTTTCTAACAGAACTAATGACGCTTTGCAAAAAGCAATCCAATTAACAATCGAGAAAAAACAAAGAGCAGTAGATACAGAGCATATTTTATATGCACTTACAGAAGACACCATAGTAATGAATAGAATTTTTAAAGAATTAGGAATCAAGACAGATGAATTAAGAAATGTGATTGAAAAGCAAATTTTTGAAGGCACATATACAACTTCTCAACCAACATTTAGTCCAAGAGCTCATCAAGTGATTCAACTAGCTTATCAAGAATCTTTAGATTTAAATCATAATTATATCGGTACAGAACATATTTTTTTAGGATTAATTAGAGAACAGGAAGGACTGGCGGCTCAAATATTACGAAAATATGCAATAACTCATCCCCAGGCTCGGCAAGCCGTTGTCAAAATTGTTGGTGAAGGAGATAAGGAGGGAAAGTCTGTTTCTGGAGACTCAGAAACTCCAACTCTAAACGAGTTTACAAAAGATCTTACAGATCTAGCACGGGAAAATAAAATTGATCCAGTAATAGGCCGCGACGAAGAAATCACTAGAGTTATAGAAATCTTGTCTAGAAGAAAAAAGAATAATCCAGTTTTGATCGGAGAACCCGGAGTCGGAAAAACTGCAATCGCCGAAGGTTTAGCTCACAGAATTATTAATGGACAGGTTCCAGATATTTTAAAAGATAAAAAGCTTAAATCATTAGATTTGACCTCCATGGTGGCAGGTTCAAAATTTAGAGGTGAATTTGAAGAACGTGCAAAGAAATTAATTGAGGAATTACAAAAAGTCGAAAGGTCTGTAATTTTGTTTATAGATGAATTACATACTATAGTTGGTTCTGGTGCTCAGCAAGGAGAATTGGACTTTTCTAATATTATCAAACCTGCATTGGCTAGGGGAGAGCTTCAGGTAATCGGAGCCACTACACTAAATGAATATCAAAAATATATAGAGAAAGATGCAGCACTAGAAAGAAGATTCCAGCCGGTTTTTGTAGAAGAGCCTACAGTAGATCAAAGTATTCTTATTCTAAAAGGAATTAAAGAAAGATACGAAGCTCACCACAAATTAAAAATTAATGACGACGCACTAGAGGCGGCTGCAAAACTTTCTCATAGATATGTAAAAAACAGATTCTTGCCAGACAAAGCAATAGATGTATTGGACGAGGCAGCAAGCAGAGTAAGACTTAATTTTTCTAGCGAACCTTTAGAATTAAGAAATCTTAAAAATGAAGTGTCAAAACTTGAGGCCGAAAGAGAATCATTAACACGAGCTGGGCAACACAAAGAAGCTGCAGAAATTAAAGTAAACATAGAAAAATTAAAAGAGGAAATGAAACCTCTAGAAGATGAGTGGTTAAGAAAAAGGGGAACAGGAACACCAGAGGTTAAGGTTCAAGATATTCACGAAGTTATTTCTAGAATGACAGGCGTGCCTGTTACAGAACTGAACGAGGAAGAAAAAGATAAACTATTACATCTAGAAGATAAATTACATCAAAGAATAATCGGACAAAATGAAGCAGTTAGGCTTGTAGCACAAGCAATAAAAAGATCAAGAACAGGTTTGAAAGATCCTAAAAGACCAATTGCATCTTTTATATTCCTTGGACCAACTGGTGTTGGGAAAACTGAACTAGCAAAGGCACTAGCTGAACTTATGTTTGGAGATGATGATGCAATGATCAGACTAGACATGAGTGAATATATGGAAAAATTTGCAGTCACCCGACTAATCGGAGCTCCTCCAGGCTACGTGGGATATGAAGAAGGTGGGCAATTAACCGAAAAAGTTAGACGAAAACCCTACAGCGTAATACTTCTGGATGAGATAGAAAAAGCACATCCCGATGTTTTTAATATCCTGCTTCAGGTCCTCGATGATGGAAAACTTACAGATGGAAAAGGCAGAGTAGTTGATTTTAAAAACACTATTATAATTGCTACAAGCAATATAGGTTCAGATCTGATATTAGCATCATTGGGAGCCACAGAAGTGTCAGACATGCTAGATTCTATTAGACCTAAAGAAGCTGATACTGGGTTAATCAAATTGAAAAAAGCTAAGGATATGGTTCCTAGTCAGACTAAAATAAAGGACGAAATATTTGCAATGCTTCAGAAATTTTTTAGACCTGAATTTTTAAATAGACTCGACGAAATAATTATGTTCCATGGATTAAGAACACAGGAAATAGAACAAATTGTACGATTAGTACTTCAAGACACAAAAGCATTATTGAAGGAGCAAAATATAGACATAGAATTTGATAATTCAGTAGTGAATGAAATAGTAAGAGTCGGTTATAATCCACAATTTGGGGCTAGACCTATCAAAAGAGCAGTCCAAAGAGAAATCGATAATTTGATTGCTCAGAAAATGCTAGAAAACGAAATCAAACCAGGAGATAAAATAAAATTAAGCTTTAAAGGTAACAAGTTTATAGTAACTACTTTAGAAAAAACTAAAGAGTAAATATTACTAAGTACACTTTTTGATTCAACGCCCAAGCTAAGCGCATGGCAGTTGAATTACTCAAAACCGATAACTCATAACCCATAACTCACAACCCATAACCCATAGCCCATAGCCCATAGCCCATAGCCCATAGCCCATAGCCCATCATAGCCCAAGTTGCTCAGCTTTGATCAATCAGTTAAAATACTTAATTAACATTAAAAAGTATGGCAAAAGTAGTGGCGATTTGCGGCATGGCAGGCTCAGGAAAGTCTGAAGTCTCTCAAATGTTCGAAAACAGTGGATTTATAAGAATGCATTTAGGAGTAACAGAAATGGCTATGGAAAAATTTGGAAAAACCTCCGAAGAAATCGAATCCAGATTGAGAGTAGAGGTAAGAGAAAAATTTGGTATGGCAGCCATGGTTTTAATTAAAATGGATGTAATAAAAGAACTTTACAACAATGACCAGAACATAGTTATAGACAACATGTATAGTTGGAGTGAGTATAAAGTTTTGAAAGAGCAATTCAAAGATGATTTTATTTCCATTGCTATTCATGCATCTCCTAAAACTAGATACAACAGACTTGCACAAAGAAGTGATGGCAGGGATTACTCAGACATAAGTTTGTCACAAAAAAGAGATTATTCAGAAATAGAAAAAGTAGAAAAAGGTGGGCCAATAGCTATGGCTGATTATCACATAGTCAATGAAAATATTACCCTGGAAGAATTGAAAACAAAAACAGAACAAATAATTAACAACTTAAAATCTTAAATATTTATTTTGACACCTAGAGCAGTTGGAATAATCATAGAAAATAAAAAAGGAGAAATACTTCTTCTTAAAAGATCTGCAAATGTTGATCATGAACAAGGAAAATGGGAAAACATAGGTGGAAAAGTAGAAGAAAATGAGAACTTTGAACAAGCCGCACATAGGGAAGTAATGGAAGAACTTGGGTGCAAAATTGGTGACTTAGAACTATTACACGAATATACACCTCAGGAGACAGGTAAATATCAGATCCAGTTGTTTAAGACCAATATTATAGGTACACCAGAAATTAAAGAACCGAGTATGTGCGATCAAATCGGATGGTTTAGCAAAAAAGAATTAAAGAACTTGGACCTAGCAAAGTATACACAGTCTGACTTTAAGTTTTTAGGATGGATTGCCAATGGAATCTAAACATGAAGACAGAAATGATCTTGAAGATTCGCCAGTAAATTCTGGAAAAAATCTGCTTGGAAAAATAAAAGTATCCAGGAGAAATTTTGGTAGGTTAACTCTGGGTGGACTTGTTTCTGCCATCGCGGATCAACTTGTTCTTGATGGACTTGGAGGAAGATATGTAGAACTCCTGCTTACCAATCCAACTTTTAGAAAAAAATTAATAGAGTCTATAACTTCTGGTGAGTATAAAGAAGATATTAGAGATGTGATTGAAAGTAATTTTGGCAAAATTCAAAAAGCTATAAATTTAGGAAATAAATTAGAAGACATTAAAGACCCTTTTTTAGGAAATTGTTTTGATAAAGTGGAATTTTATAAAATTAATGGTAGACTACCTGAATACCGCGAACAAATTATGTTCGTAGCTGAGTTAGGCAAGTCACTTCCTGTAAGTAGTGAAGTTGTAGAAATTGAAGGAAAACTCTACGGTAGCTTTACCAAAACTGTACAAAAAATTCCGTATCCAGTAATTACCTTACCTGGCCCACCAGTAACACCAGGTACATTACCAACAAATATTACAGAATCTTACTACAAACTTAACAAAGATAAACCGCTTCAGAAGTTTAATGGTGAGGGATTTGTTGGTGATGGTGGTATCTATATCAATGGAAAAGGAGGCTTATTAGTTGTAACTTACGATGAGATGCAGGAAATAATACAAAATCCTGGCGATACCCTAGCCCTAGAAGGATACGGCTTTACATACAATTCCTCAACAAGCCAAGAGGAGTTTTTAGCTCAGATTGATACATCAGAAATTCTTTCGCAGAAATTGCTAAGCAATTTAGTAGCTTACAATAGCTTTTTAGTGACTTTTTACACCCAAAATAACGAGTTTAGAACATGTGTATTTTCTAGTTATACAGGATTCGATAGCGAAAGTGGACAAATTCGAGGTGCATTCGGTCAGGATACACTTTGGACAATAAGAGATATGCTTCAAATGATAGACAATTATAAAGGGCTTCATCCAGAATTTGTAGAATCTACAATGCTAGTTCCCGATGCAGGATCAAGAGATAATTTAATGAGTTCTTATGGTCTGCCTATTGAAGAATTAAAGCAACTTCAAGAAAAACATGGCATCCGGCTTTTTAGTCCTGGTGGAATCAATGGCACAGACTATATTACCGAAGATTTGGCAAAGAAAATTGGATCTAATGCTTACAGAACTTTTGGTGACCATTTCTTTCAATTACCAAAACCCAAACGAGTAATGATAGTGGCAACAGCATCAAATAATTTTTAATTTTAAATTACGAATAAACCATGTAAATGGTTTGAGGCATAATTTAAA
>CAYMSO010000002.1:64019-151094 GCA_964393185.1 uncultured Candidatus Saccharibacteria bacterium
GAATATATAAAATATCATGACTAAGAATGGCCAGTACCCGTACATGATGATAATAAGGGTGGATATAAAGCAGACTTTATTAAAATAACTTTATTCCACAATATATTCGAATTATATCTCTGTTGGCTCATAATTCTCTTCAGGAGCAGCACCTATTAATTCTCCATTCTCAAATCTCCATACTCCCTCTGTTCCTAAGTCTACATCTACTGGTCTGCTTAGGTCTAAAGATAACTGTTTAAAATGATTTTGCATTTCAGTAGTATCAAAAGCAATACCTCCTTGATTTAATTGCTCTCTATAGCCACTAAACCATATTGTGAAAGGTTTTTCCTCAACTTGAGTGGAATTATTTTCCATATAATTTTTAATTAATTATATAATAATAACTTATTCTGCTAGAAGTTGGCAACTAATAAAAGCGTCCGATTAGGAATACTTCTTAGTATAAATTAAATGAAAGATGTAAATGGTTTGAGGCATAATTTAAAGAATATATAAAATATCATGACTAAGAATGGCCAGTACCCGTACATGATGATAATATAAAACTACGGACGAAGTCCCTCATACCCCATAACTCAAACCTCACAACTCAAAACTAATAACTAGCTACTATATTTCCCATCAAAACCTCCTAACGTAGGATTAGCTTTTCTGTTTTTAACTTTTTCTACTGGGAATCGTTTTCTATATTCCTCCAAGCGAGCCTCTAAAGCTTCAAACATATCAACATCAAATGTAATTGCTAATCTGGCCACACACCAAAGCAAATCTCCAATCCCATCTTTTAGCTCTTCCCTGTTAAGCCTTATAACTTCCTTAATATCTTCTTCAGTATTAGTCCACTTAATCACATTCCAAATTTCTCCGCTTTCTTCTGCAATATTACAAAGCATATTATATGTAGAGTAGAGTGCCCCAGACCAACCGCGTTCATCAGAGAATTCTTGAATTAAATTCTGCAATTGTTTCAAATCTTTTGAGTTCATTTTGTGTAAATAATAATTAAATACTAATAAAAGAATAATACTAAAAATTTGTATGATAAAATATGCGCATTATACACATTTTATACATATGAAAATTTTTTTTGGCGCATCAACTTCTCGTTTTCCTGAATTTAAAGACTACTACACTGCTATAAGGGATTTATTGGTAGAAGATGGTCATGTAATAACTAGGGACTGGTTGAACATGTATAAAAACGATTTTTTGAATAATCCAAAAAGATTTGATTTTGCGTTCGAAAAAGCACCTGTATACGAAGCAGTTTTAAAAGCTGCAATGGAAGCCGAAATGCTCATCTTCGAAGATACAGTGTCTAGTTTTAGTAACGGCCATCTAATGACATTGGCCTTACAAAGGCAAAAACCTGTATTAGTAATGTGGATTAAAGGCAAGAAGAAAACATATCTAAAAACAAGCTTTATTCATGGCATTAAATCAGACTATCTTCAGATTTCGGAGTATTCTATGGAGAACTACAGAGATGTAGTGCGATCATTTATTAATAAGTACGAAAAGCATTATCAGCGCCATCGATTTAACCTAGTAATAGACGAAGTAGAAAAAAAATATCTTGATTGGGCCAGCCACAAATACAATAAAACAAGAACAAGACTAATAAAAGATGCAATAAGATCAAAACTCGAACACGATGATGAGTACAAAAGTTATTTATCGTAGCTAAACCCCTACACCCTGTACCTTGAACCCTGCACCTTGTCCCCTGTACCTTGTCCCCTGTACCTTGCTCCTATACCTTCCCCCCTTTACCTTGCTCCCCCACTAAATTATTCCCGCACCTAGCTCATCTTCAAATTCTCGATGCAGTTCTACTGTAGCAATATTATTTGTTTCTACTAATTCAAAAGCTAAATCTGGATATAAGTGTTCCAGAAAGGGCTTAACTATTGATCCACTTAAATAATCTAAACCATACACATCTACATGAATATCGTAGGTGTAGTTTTTATATTCTCTGGTTCCATTTTCTGCAGAAGTATCATACTTATCTTTTGTAGTTCTATCTAAATGCATTGTTAGTGGTAATATTCCTAATTCTTCTTTAGTAACTTTAATAAATTTTTCGATTTCTTCTGCCTCCCGAATATGTACAAAAATCAATCCCTCTTCAGAAGTCTCTTTAATTTTTTGTATAAGATACTTAGTTGGTTGGTCGCCTTCCAAAATCGATTGTTTTTTATAAGCAATCATTAAATCCCGTGCTTCTTTAGTTTTTTCTGATTTGCCGTCCCACAATCCTTCTTGTATAAGTCTCATTTTGCTAGGAAAGATAGAGGAAAATGAATAAACTGGAATTGAATGCTGCTGCATAAACAGTCTTGTTGTTTTAATGAATGTTCCTTTTCCAGACGTGGCAGGACCATTAATTATAATTATTTTTTTCATACATCTACTCTAACAAAGAAGGTTTTTCTATTTCTTCTGCAGCAATTTGCAGAGATTCACCGGTAATATTAACTACATCTTTATCTATTTGCTTAAAACTTTTGTAGGCTGCATTATAAGAATTCACAGTTGTGCCCAGATGTTTACCAACTTTATCAAAATGTTCTTCGTATGCATTCAAGTGTTTAATAAGTTTTGCAACATTTTCTCTAATTAATTTAGCAGATTCCTCGATTTTTAAAGCTCTTAATCCCTGTACAACGGTCTGTAAGTATGCAAGAAAAGATGTTGGCGAAACAATAATCACTCCCTTTTCTTTAAACGCATACTCAATTAAATCCTGAGTATTAACTTGAATTGCCCCTACCTTGTTTATTAATAAATCATAATAGATTCCTTCGGAAGGAATAAACATAAAAGCAAATTCTGTTGTTCCCTCATCTGGTCTTATGTATTTAGATGTCTCGTCAATTCTATTTTTCAAATCAGTTTTGAATTGTTTTTCCAGTCTTTCTCTTTCCACTACATCTTCAGTTACAACAATTCTATTATAGTTTTCTAAAGAAAACTTGGAGTCGATGGGGATGATGCTTTCTTTTATGAATATAACAGCATCTACAATTTCGCCATTCTTAAACTTATACTGCATTTGATAATCTTTTGGAGAAAGCACATTTTTGAGAGTTGTTTCCAAAAAATATTCACCTAGCACACCTCTTTGTTTAGGATTTTTTAAGATTTTTTCCAAACTCTCCATTTGTTTTGCAAAATCTACAACCTGCTCATTTGTTTTCTCTAGTATTGTCAATTTTTCTGTCACACTTTTTATAATTATTGATGTTTCCTTTTGAGTATCAGAAATAGCCTTTTGGGAAATAGCAAAATTTTGCTGAATAGATCGCTGACTTTCGCTCATTTGCTTGTGCAGAAGCTCATTTTGTAAAGTAAGTAGTTGATTGATTTCGGACCTGGTTTTGTCTAGCTTACTTTCCTGAACCTCGTTTAGCACCTTGAGTTGTTCCTGGAGTAGATATAATTTTTTTTCCAACTCAATATCGGGGGATTTTGTAAGCTTTTTACTAAGGTAAAATACTGCAATTAGCAATACGACAAGTAACGCAATTATAAAAATATTCGTAGGGTTCACACTAACAAGTTAAGAGTTAAATTTTGACTATTATAATTCTACTATATATAACAAAAATTGATTTAGAATTTTTAAAATATTGTAAGAAGTTTGACAGAAACTTAAAGTCTCCAGCTATCAAGTGAATAGTTTATATTTTCAATAGCTATTTTTTGTATGATTTCCATTATGTGTTGATAAAATGCTTCCACAGAAATTCTGTACTCCTTGCTCCGATCATTCATAATCATGCTAATGTGTGGCCTATTGCATAACGGAGGCTAACAAAAGTATTACTGATAATGCGTTGCCAAACATAAAGCTTATCTCTTGTATGGCATTTTCTTTAAATCTATAGAAAATTATACTTAGTAGAAGAAAAATAACAGCAGACAGTTGTGTAATAATCATGTAATCACCTATTTTAGAAACATCGTTTATTTGCATGGCAATTTCTAAAAGCATGACCCAGCTGAGATAGAAAAACAGCATACTAAATTCGCAATGAATAAAACCTAAAGAGTCATACAGAGTATATGCAGTAATGAACAAAGAAACACTAATAATGATGGTCAAACCAAATAATATACTATAATTTTCAAAATTGTAGATTTTGTTCAGCCCATATGCAAAAGGAAAGATTAGTAAACACACACTCCAGCAAATTATTCTAACCTTCCAAAGTAAGGTATTTTCCGAGAAGTCTGTTATACCGCTCAGAGTTTCATTTTCGAAATTATACTTTTTATTCCTATTAAAAGTTTTTATTATCAGTGCAACAAACAAAAATAGGAGAAGAATAGTAGAGCCAGAAAAAATTACAATATATGTCATATTTTTACCAATATAAAAACACAGTTTACATTTTTATCTCAGAATTTCAATTATCTAACTTTTCGAGATACAATGGCCATAAACATTGGAATCTCACGCCTAGCAATATTTTCTGTTTTCGCTGCTTTACCCACACTGTTTTTATCCGAAACCCATTCTTCAATATCTTCAATCATAAATCCATTTTTTGCCAAAGATTTAATATAATTTTGCAGGGGTTCGTGAAAACTCCATGTTGTTGTTCTTTGTTCTCCACCTGGGGTCAAATCTATAGGAATCTTGGCCGAAGTCATATATGCATAAACCTTTCGATACTGTTTTTTATTTCCTTCATCAATTCCCCAACCGGTATGTCTTGGTATTCTAAAATATGGGTGATTAAGAACAATAATAAACTTTCCTTCATTTTTTATATGACTTGCTACATTTTTAAAAACATTGCTATAAAATTCAACATTTTGAAGAGCAAGAATAATTGTGCATGCAGAAAATTTTGATTTCGAAAATTCTTGTATTTTAGTAATATCTGCTACTTCAAATTTATGTTCTGGATTCCTTTTTTGGTTTTTGGCATGTTGAATTAAATCTTTGGATAAATCAATTCCTAAATACTTTGTGTCTCTAGGAATATATCTTTCCAGAATACCTTGTCCACAACCTAAATCTAGCAAGCTATCCTCTTTTTGAAGACTAAGCATTCTTAAAATCTTAGGAATAATTATTCTTTCGTGAAAGTATTGTCCCTTATTTCCCACTAAATCATTGTACCAAGTAGATACTTTTTGCCAAGATGTGTCTTGTCTTGAGCTTTCTTGTCTATACTTTCTAGTTTTGTTAAATTTTTTCATCTACTAATTTTAGTCTTTAAACTTATTAATTACAATCCAATATGCCGATTGACCAGCTGCTAAATATGTAAGATAATTACCACGTGGATAAAGAAAATCAAAGACTACAGAAAATTCGCAATTTTTGCATAATTGCGCACATAGATCATGGCAAATCTACACTTGCGGATAGATTAATAGAGTATACAGGAACTCTAGAGAAAAGAGAGATTAAAGATAGAGTTATGGATACTCTAGAGCTTGAACAAGAAAGAGGTATAACCATTAAATTACAAACTGCAAGACTAGAATATAATTATCAACCGAGTGGGACAGAAAATAAAAAACCAGCAGACACATATATTTTAAATTTGATAGACACTCCCGGGCATGTAGATTTTAGCTATGAAGTATCTCGATCTGTTGCCGCTTCTGAAGGTGCTCTTTTGTTAGTTGATGCAACTCAGGGAATACAGGCACAAACACTTTCTACAATTTATAAAGCAATGGAATATGATTTAAAAATTATTCCTGTTTTAAATAAAGTTGATCTACCAAACGCCGAAATTGAAAGAGTCAAACAAGAAATGATTGCAACATTTGGATTTAAAGATGAAGAAATAATACTTGCTTCTGGCAAAACAGGTATTGGCACAAAAGATATTTTGGATGCTATAGTAGAAAGAATACCTGCGCCAGATAAAGAAAATTCATTAGTATATATTGGATCTATATTAGATAAAAATCATAAAGACGAACCAGATATGCTAAAAGCACTTATTTTCGATGCTTTTTATCATGAATACAAGGGCGTTGTAGCCTTAGTAAAAATTTTGACAGGAAGAATTGAAAAAAGACAAAAGCTTTATTTGTATGGAACAAAAACCGAAATCGATCCTATAGAAACAGGTTATTTAAAGCCTAAAATGATTGTGCAAGACTCAATAGAGGAGGGAGAAGTTGGATATATAGCTACCGGTTTAAAGGATATAACTAAAGTACATACTGGCGATACAGTTACTCACTGGCAGCACGATTTAAGTCATAAACAGATTACTCCATTAATAGGGTATCAGCCATCAAAGCCTATGCTTTATGCAAGTTTGTATCCAGTAGAGGCTGATGATTACAACGAGTTTAAAGAAGCTCTCGAAAAACTATCACTTAACGATGCCGCACTAACGTATCAAAAAGAGTATTCGCAAGCTCTGGGAACAGGATTTGTTTGTGGTTTTTTAGGTCTCTTACATTTAGAGATAACACAAGATAGATTAGAAAGAGAGTTTGGTATTAACCTTTTAAGCACAACTCCGACTGTAGAATTTAAACTCAAACTAGCTACAAAAGATTATTCTAAAGTACCCTTTATTAATGTAGCTAACATTGACGAAGATACAAACATCGCAACTATTAGAACAGCTGCAGAATTCCCAGATGGAAGTCTTTACGAATTTGTAGAAGAACCATGGGTCAAAATGGAAATTATTACTCCAGAAGAATATATTGGTGAGGTAATGGAGCTGGCTCAAAAAAATAGAGGAATTTATAAATCAATGGAATATGTAAATAAAAATGCAAGCGGCAACAAACATGCAATTTTGCACTACGAAATGCCTACGGTAGAAATAATTGTAAGTTTTTTTGACAAATTAAAATCTGTAAGCAGAGGTTATGCTTCTATGGATTATACTTTTCTTGAATACCGAATGAGTCAAATTGTAAAAGTCTCTGTACTTATTAATGGAGAAGAAGTAGAACCGCTCTCTTTTTTGGTACATAAAGATAATGCAGATAGACGTGGTAAGGATTTAGTTATAAAATTGAAAGATATTATCCCAAGACAGCAGTTTAAAGTTCCAATTCAGGCAGCAATAGGAGGCAAAATAATTGCAAGAGAAACAATTCAGGCGTATAGAAAAGATGTTACAGCAAAACTTTATGGAGGAGACGAGACACGAAAGAAAAAATTATTGGAAAAACAAAAAAAGGGTAAGAAAAGGCTAAAAACTTTTGGCAAAATAGAAATTCCCAAAGAAGCCTTTTTAGCAGCATTAAAAGTCTAAGTTAATTAATTTCTAAAAAATGCCAACTACTACTAAAACCACGCTATAATAATCTCGTAGATTAATTAAACATTGTGACTCTATACGAAATTCAACACAACATCAAAAATCTAGTCTCTAGATTTGAACAAATAAAAAACAGAAAAGATGTCTCCAATCTTAAGTTAGAAATGAATGATTTAGACGAAAAGTCAAAAGCTACTGACTTTTGGTCTAATCAAGAAAACGCGCAGTCAATAATGCAAAAACTTGGAGATATTCGCAAAGAAGTTGAAGAAATGTCCGAGCTCGAAAAAAAGATTAGCGACCTGCAAGAGATGTCTAACGAAGAAATTTCGGAAGAAGATACAGATTTAATAAAACTCCTAGAGGATGATTTGCTACTCATTCTAAAAAAAATCGATAAAATAGAAATTTCTACTTTTCTCTCAGGAAAGTTTGATCACTCCAATGCGATATTAAGCATTAACGCTGGGCAGGGAGGCACCGAAGCCTGTGACTGGGCAAGTATGTTACTAAGGATGTATCTTAGGTATATTAATTCCCAAGGCTGGCAGGCTACAATTTTAGATCAAGTACCAGGTACAGAAGCCGGGATCCAAAGTGTAGAAATCGAGGTTAAGGGTCGTTACGCGTACGGATATTTAAAGCATGAACATGGTACACATAGGTTGGTAAGGATTTCGCCGTTCAATGCGCAAGGACTTAGGCAAACTTCTTTTGCAGGGGTAGAAGTAACTCCAGTTGTAGAAGAAGATATAGATATAGAAGTCAAAGATGATGATATTGAAGTTTCTACAATGCGTAGTGGTGGTCCAGGAGGACAAAATGTCAATAAAGTCGAAACAAAAGTAAGAATCCTTCATAAACCTACGGGCATTGTTGTTGAATGCTCTGCAAATCGAACTCAGCATCAAAACAAAGAAATGGCTATGCGAATGCTTAAAGCAAAATTATACGAAATAGAGGAACAAAAGCACAAAGCTGAAATGGCCAAAGAAAAAGGCGAGTATAAAGTGGCAGGGTGGGGAAATCAAATTAGAAATTATGTTTTACAACCATACAAACTTGTAAAAGATGTTAGAACTGGTATAGAAACCTCTCAGGCAGAAAGTGTGTTAGATGGAGATTTGCAGGAATTCATTGATGCAGAGGTAAGAATGCTTAGCCATTAAACAAAATCAAATGAACAAAAATGCTTTGGAAAGGTTAGCAAAATTAATTAGAGACTCTAATAAAATTTTGCTTCAAGCCCACAGAAAACCAGATATTGATTCAATCTCTTCTGTGCTTGCTTGGAAAGAATTATTAGAAAGTAAAGGCAAGAAAGTAACAATAATTTGCCCAACCATTATTCAAAACGATATTTTGCATTTATTCCCAGAAGCTTCTATAGTAGATACAAAAATTGATTTTAAAAGCTATGATTTCTCTAACTATGACCTCTTTTTAATCAACGATACATCAAATTCAATGCAGCTATGCGGAAAACCTGATTATGTGGGGCCCAAAATTAATACATTCATTATAGATCATCATATTACCAATAATTTTAATTCTGAAAATATAATAGTAGAGCCTAGCTACGTTGCAAATACAGAGTTACTATTCGAGATGTTTAGCAAGCTTAGCTTCGTAATATCAGCCAGAATTGCAACCTATCTGCTTGCCGGAATGATAACAACCGATACTTTATATATGACTCAACTAGGTTTAACAGCAGAATATTTTAGCCGCATTAGCAGTTTAATTAAGCTAGGAGCTAATTTTGATAGTATTATTCAATCCACATTGTATTCTAATACACAAGAGAAGTTAAGACTTTTAGGCAAATTGCTAAACATGATTGAAGTAGTAAGCATCGGTAAAAATTATTATGTTTGCTTAATAGTTAGTAAAGAGTTTGCAGAATCAAATCCTAATTTAGAAAGTGCAAAAGAAGAGTTTACAGAAAGATATTTAGCTACTTTGCAAGGAAGCTTATTTGGTATTATTGCAGAGGAAAAGGAAAAGAATTTTTACTCGCTTAGTATTCGTTCTCATACTGACAGCTTTAACGCAGCAGACCTTGCCACAAAACTAAATGGAGGTGGACATAAGTTTAGAGCAGGAGCTAGATGGATCGGAGATGCTAAAACTTTAACTGAAGAAATTACTAAAATTCTAAACCAATAGCTCTATATACATCTGGGTGTTCAATACCTTGTAGCTGAATCAAAATATAACTTAGCATGTCGTCTGTAACATAATTCCCACCAGGATTAGCAAATCTGTAATTTTCGGTACTATATTCTGTGTTAATACCTTTACAACACTTTATGATTTTATTAGCAGCCATCATTTTTGTTGCATAGGCATATTTATAAAAAGAAACTCTATCTCCAAAATGTTTTTGAATGTTAGAAATGATCTGATGCATATCCTTTTGGATTTGTAGGCTGGTTGAACATTCTTTGCAGTAAAAACTGGTTAACATTTCTGTTACATATCTAGAAATAAATTTATCCTCTAGTATTCTTATCCTGCGAGTATACTCATTCTTTAGTTCAAAGCTATCTCTACCTTTCATTACTCTAAAAGCACCTTTATTAATAAATCTTTCGAATGTTTGAATTAAAGTAAGCTTCACTTCTTGCCCATTAATCCTTGTTGGGAATTGTGGTGAATTTATCACTTCTGGAACTTGGGTTGTTGGAAACTTGTTAAGATAAGCTTCCATTTCGTTGATAAAAGAGTCGAGAGTACAAGTAATAAGATTTTTTATTAAATTATCATATTCTGCTGAAGTAATATCTTTATTATTCACTCTGTCTCTTAACTGCTTTCTATCTACTATGAATTTATCGTATGTAGAATAAAATATACTAAGAGGATTCTCTTGACTAATTGCAGTAGAGTCAAGGATTTGCTCTGTTTGTAAATTTTCCACAATAGGTACTTTAACTAGAAGATTTTAATATTTTTATTTTTAGAATTTGTAATGAATGTGTAAAGAGTTGTTAAGCTTCTATTTTCTTAGCAACTTCAGTAATTTCGAATTTAGGAGTAGATCCATTAAAACATAATGAACTATGCCCAGAAGCTGGATGTAAGATTTGTAATAAGTACATAAGCTCATCTCTTTTACTAATCGGGTGCCCATGTTCAAATAAGTTCTGAATCAATTCACTTGGGGCGAGAAGGACTGCATCCTGACACTTTACGCTATTCCAGATTGTTATTGCTGTTACCTGCATAATTAATGCTTTGAGCTCTACATAAGTTTCACAGGCATTATATTCAAGGTCTATTGGTAGAGTGTCTATTGCATTTATTGCTTTATTTATTACTGCATACAAATGTTCATCTAATCTTGTAGTAACTTTTAAGCGTTCCTCTTCAAAATAAATTCCTTCTTTTGAATAAGTAACAAATTTTCCAAGTTCTTGTTGTAGATCTTGAATAAGATGTTCTACGGTTTTAAGAGATTGAGATAGCATTTCGCCATAAAGCTCTATTTTTTTTGTATTGGTTACTTCTATTTCGTCTAGTCCTTTTATAAATGCCACTCGACATTCTTCTGCCGCAACTCCTTTACTAAAAACTCCCCAGCCTCTCTTGGCAAACTGCCTAAATGCTAACATTATAGGTTTTATTGTTATTAAAGTTCCTGTACTATCGTATGCTATTTGTCCTTCATAAAGTACTTTTTTAAGTTCATTGGCTGGAAACGATTTAATCAAGCCTCTTATTTTGTTCAAGCAATTGTCTACAAATTCAAGTTTTAATTTTTCTACTCCCTCACCATACTGCTGCTCCGAGATACGATCCTCATGTTTAGGTGATAATCTTTCACGTAACTGTGCTCGACTCAAAATAAAATAATTATAATCAGCTTCGAAGAGGTTAGTTGGATTAATCCCTGCTACATACTTCTCACCTACCTCTGTATTCTGTTGTCCCAACACATCCATATTCATTATATCTAGAAAAATATATACGATATATTATACCATAATCTGTCGACAGAAATAAATGTCAGTAGTTGATTTATTGTAAAAGAAAGAAGTTTAAGCGACTCCAACTTTTCCCTGACTAAATACAAATCCAGGGATTATTTCTTCTTCAAAGTTGTCGCTGTCGAGTCTTGTGACTAGTCGCAAGTTACCATCAGTTGTAGGCATGATCATTTTGCCATTTATACTTAGCTGATTCCTAAGATTAACTGGTACGTCCTCCATAGCAAAGGATACATGAATACCATCGAAAGGAGCTTTCTGAGGTAATCCTTCCATACCATCTCTATACAAAAAGGTCACATTTGGACAAATTTCCTTGTATCTTCCATAAACGCCTCTTGCATATTCCCATAACCATTGAATTCGTTCTAGTGAATAAACATTACCTTCCTGTCCTGCTATGAAGGCAATCACGCATGCAAAAAAACCTGTGCCTGTACCTATATCTAAATAGTTACCCCCATATCTAATGTTCATAAGTGATGCCATTTGGCCCAGAACTGTAGGTCTAGTGAACTTTTCGCCATAACCAATATCTAGATCTACATCCATATAGGCAGAGTCCCTAAATTCCAGTGGCACAAAATCTTTTCTATCTAGTTTTCTAAATGCTAATGCAACTTTAGGACTAGATATTGGTGGCTTCTTACCCGATGTCAAAACCTGAAACAAGTAATCTTTATTCCAGGTAAAAACTTTTGCGCCACCAAATTTTGTAGGATCAAATGTGATCATATTTAGAACATTATCTATTAATAATATAAAATAGCTACTGCTAAAGTACAAGTCGTAGTATAACTGATTACTCAAAACTGACAACTAATAGCTGATAACCGATAACCGACTACTGAATACTGATAACTGATAACTGATAACTATTATTCAATAATTCCCCCTCCAAGACACTCTTGATCATCAAATATAACTAGACTTTGCCCAGATGTAACTGCCCGTTGTGGGTTTGTAAATAAGAATTTAAGATTTTCATTATCGAACTTTCCAGATTGAGGAGCTTGTTGATATCTATGAACAGCAGATAAATCTTCGAAGTTTAATGGCCCCTTGGCAACCCAGTGAACATCTTCAATTTTTGCCTCTGAAGAGTAGAGTGAAGGATGTCTCGAACTATGGCAAACGTAAATTATATTATTTTTCAAATCTTTTTTGCACACATAGTATGGATCGCCTGCGCCTCCAATGCCCAATCCTTTTCTTTGGCCGATAGTGTAAAAATAAATACCCTTATGTTCTCCGACTTTTTGATTACTATCTATATCTAATATATCTCCTGGCTTTTCGGGTATATTGGCCATTAAAAATTGTAAAACATTAATTTCTCCTATAAAACATATCCCCTGACTATCTGGTTTCTGTTTATTCGGTAATCCAAATTTTTCTGCAAGTTCCCTAACTTTCTTTTTAGGAAATCTACCAACAGGGAAAAGACTTTTGGCAAGTTGTTGCTGCGTAATGTTATACAAAAAATAGACCTGGTTTTTTATATTGTCATTTCCAGTATAAAGATGGTAAGTTACATCAGTACCATAATCCTTAGTATTAAGAGCATTAACAGTTTCATCTTCACTAAATTCCTCAGGATTTAAGACTTGATTGTTAGAATCTTTTATTATTTTTCTAGCATAGTGACCTGTTGCAATAAAGTCAGCACCCTCAGCTAAAGCTTTCTCGAGAAAAAGTTTAAATTTAATCTCTTTGTTGCACATTATATCTGGATTGGGCGTTCTCCCTGCTTTAAATTCAGCGAAAAAATATTCCACTACCTTTTCTCTATATTGTTTTTCAAAATTAAATGATCTAAAAGAAATATCCAAATGTTTGCAAACAGCTTCTGCATCTTTTTGATCAACTTCCCACGGGCAGTCTGCCTGAATTCCAAAATCATCTCCCGACCAGTTTTTCATAAAAACACCTGTAACGTCGTATCCTTGGCGCTTTAACAATGCTGCAGAAACGGCAGAATCTACTCCGCCAGAAAGTGCTACAAATATCTTAGTTTTAGAATTATTCGCTAATGTTTTCACGAAGCAATTATACCATTAAACCTAAAACAGCTTAGCTAAAAGCCAATATCCCAGCATAAAGAAGTAGCCGCCCATAGAAAAGGGGATAATGCTGAGTAAAGTAACGTGCCCATGATCGAAAGTTTCATAGTTATATAGCCATAGTTTTCGGCCAAGGAATAGTTGGCATACTTTACCAAACAAGTATTCTAGGGTCCAGGCTGTTACACCGGCAGCAAAGCTAAAATACAAGTATCTCACATCCTTGGCCGCTAAATAAACCATAGGAATCAGAAAGCCACTAACAAAAAAACAGTAATTCAAATAAGTAAATTGTTTAAATCGAAAATCCTTATTAACAAGTAATTTTAAAATTAGTCTTGCTGATAATATAAGTAGCAAAATGAGGTTTGACAAAACCATGTATTCGAGTAAATCTCTGGATTTAATCATTCTATCTTCAATATTTACCAACTTTGCAACGTCAAAATACATAAGCCCGCCTATTCCCCACGGAATGTAGTTGAGTAAACTTGTAAATTTATTAAAAAGAGTAGCCACTTGGTAATCCCAAAACCTTCTTTTGAAAAGCAAGAACCAGGTTATAGAAAAAAAAGTTTCTCCAAACATTCCCCAAATTCCAGAAAAAAAGAAAAAGAGTAAACGCATATCATTCTCAACAAGCAAATATTCAGCTAAAGTACCAAAAAGCAGAGTAACTATAAATAAATGATAATGAGAGTAACTAAAAGAAAATCTAAATTTAACCTTTTTATGATTTAGAAACCGGATAGTATTAATTATAGTAAGTCCTATAACGAAAAATAGGCCAGACAGAATCAAATTTAAAAACATGCAAAAGAATTAATTATGCAAACAATATATCTGCATAAAAGTACAAAATCAAGAATTTAAATTATATTATTTTTTACTAAGTTCTTGAATTAAATCGCGCATTTCTGCGGCTTTTTCGAATTCCATCATATCGGCATAAATTTGCATCTGAAATTTGAGTTCCTTAATAAATTTGGATTGCTCGGACTTGGTCATAGCTTTATACGCCTCGGCTTGCTTCATCAAATTTTCTTCATGATAATCTTTCTCTTCCTCCTTATCTTTAAATCTATCTAATTGGTTTACAATAGCTTTTTTAATAGAGGTAGGCGTTATTCCGTGTTTCTGATTATATTCTTCCTGAACCTTTCTTCTTCTTCTTGTTTCGTCGATTGCCCTTTTCATTGAATCAGTGATTTTATCGCAGTACATAATCACTTTACCCTCGGAATGTCTAGCTGCTCTTCCAATTGTCTGAATCAAACTTGTGTCTGATCGCAAGAAACCTTCTTTGTCGGCATCAAGTATAATAACAAGAGACACTTCCGGCAGATCCAATCCTTCTCTTAGTAAATTGATTCCTACAAGAACATCGTAGAGCCCTTTTCGTAAATCCCTCAAAATTTCTACTCGCTCTACTGTATCTATGTCTGAATGTAAATACTTAGCTTTTATATCTTTTTCAATTAAATAATCCGACAGTTCCTCGGCCATTCTTTTGGTTAGAGTAGTAATCAAAACACGCTCACCTTTTTTGATTCTAAGATCAATTTCTTTAAGTACATTTGGGATTTGTGGTTCTGACCAATTGCTGGTTTGTGCAATTGGCATATCTAAATAACCGCATCTTTCAACTTCGTTTTTTAACTGCAAAAATGTTTCTGGTAAAGTAGGGCGCAACTCGAGTATGGGATCTAATAGCCCAGTTGGTCTTATGATTTGATAAACAATTCCCTGATAGTCTTTAGGTAAAGTAGACATTAAAAATACTTAACGACTCTTAATTATACCCTAAGTATGTATTTTAGTGAGAGGTTTTCACATTAGCTGGTTTTCTGCTCCAGTCCACGACTTGTATTCTGCTTCCACTTCTTCAAAAGTTGTAGCTACTTCGCATATAGCTGCCATGTCTGTGACCCTACATTCATATTCAGTAGGATATTTATTAGAAAGTAAATGTGCTGCAAGTACTACAATATCATCTTGTCTTACACCTTCTAAGTTCCTTAATTGTGCAAGTTCATAAGTAAAAGTAGCTTCTTCATCGTATGCAAAGTTGCAAATTGGCGAAACCTGCCTTAAAATTTCGCTAACGTCTAATCCATAGTTATTTATCGCGGTTATAAAATTGATTTCGCTAAAACCTTCTACATTCGAGAATATACTTTCATATATATTACTGAGGTATTCACGCTCATCCAATACTCTCAAAATTAACTTAGCTTTTCTATCTGGAACAATTCCTGTTGTAAGTAATTTTTCTACTAAAAGTTTTTTATTTGTTTTCATAATTGTCGTTAACTATGGGCAACATTATATCATATTTATAGAGTTTTGATAATTAGTCGATATGAGGTATTATTAAGTAGTAAAGGAATTATCCTTATCTTTATTTCTTACACTAATAAAATGTTTGGCGATTTAAACAAAGTACAATTAATGGGGAACGTAACTAATGATCCTGACCTAAGGTTCACACCAAGTGGTAGTGCAGTTTTAAACTTTAGCATAGCAACCAATCGAAGCTATAAAGTTGGAGAAGAGTGGAAAGAAGAAGTAGCTTTTCACAATATTGTTGTTTGGAGAAATGCAGAAAGCCTTGCCAAAAGACTAAAAAAAGGTACTAGAATTTATGTTGAGGGTAGGCTAAATACTAGAAGCTGGGACGATACAGAAACAGGAAAGAAAAATTACAAAACAGAAGTAATTGTCGATAATGTGATTTTGATTGCTAGGTACGAAGGTGAGCATTCAGCAAGTGCCGGAGAATCTACAGCTAAACCGTCCAAACCAGCTAAAACAGATACAGAAGATGAAGTAATTGATCCAAACGATCTTCCATTCTAAAATTCTAACTGCTCTGTGCAAAACCAAATGTAAAATATTATACATTTGGTTTTGCACAGCAAGAAATACATCAGATGAAGCACAACAATGTATTCCAAATCAAAAAACACTCCATTGCCTTGATTTCAGTATTGATTCTTATATACTTAATTATTCACAAACTACTAATTGGAAGATTTTGGTTATGGAACATCACTTCCGTGATCCCACCTGTTTTCTATTTGTTGCTTGCCGTAGCAAGCGTTTATATATCCATACTTTTAATATTCAAGCATCTAAAAAGCATTTACTTAGTAAATATTTTTGTGAGCTTTGCTTCTATATGGCTAGCAATTGGAATATCCGATCTAAATTTATACTTTTTGCACCAAAGTGCCGCTAAATCAGAGGAAGACATTAGTATCTTTAATTGGAATACAGAATTTTGGGAAAATGAGCAGGATTTAGAAAATCTTTATGAATTTTTGCAGAAACAAAATGCAGATATCTATAATCTGCAAGAATTTATTCCTGTTGTAACTTCTCAAGATGGAAAATACGTAGAAGTTGAGCTCTCAAGACTAGAAGAATACTTTCCTGATCACGAGCTGATAAATCGAGGAGAATTCGTAAGTCTGTCTAAGTATCCTATTAGAAAAGTCTACAATACGGTTGATTATAAATTTCTAAAATATGATATTGAAGTAGAGGAAGATATACTTACTATATATAATGTACACTTGCCAATGCAATTTTCTGGGCCATCTGCATTCAGATCTTTTCCTGATGAATTCAGCCAAATTAAAAGTCAATTTAAATACCGCCAATATGTTATAAACAAATTAAGCAAAGATATTGCAAAAGCAAACTCTCCATATATCATTTCTGGTGATTTCAATACTACTAAATCAATGGGAATTATGGACGAATTACTAGATGAGCATAAGGATTCTTACAAACTAAACCGAAGAATTATACCAACTACCTGGAATAAATTAGGTGTCAGACTTTGGAGAATTGATTATGTACTAGCAAGTGAAAAAGTAATTTTTGTTGGGCACAAAGACATTGATCCTTTAAATTTTTCTGATCATTGGGGGCAATTAGTTACGTTTAGAGTTGAATAACTAGATGCTATAAAGAACTATACCTATGCTTGTTCCAACATTTAAGCTTGCACCTTTGCCATACATTGGAATATGCGTTGCTAAATCACACTTGGCTAAAGTATCTTTTACTATTCCATAAACTTCACTTCCAGCAATAAAACAGATTTTATTTTCTCTCTGCAAAGTTCTATCCAAAGTATCCATAGGGATTGATTTGTCTGTCAGTTCTATTGCTACAATACGAAAACCTTGTTTTTTTAATGTATGTATTATCTTGCCAGTATCGCCTTTGCACCATTCAACAGAGGCTTCTTTATTTCTAGAGGCCTTTCTAAGATCCTTTCCAAAAGGCGGAGTTTTTGTAATACCCGTTAAATATATTCTTTTTACTCCTGCAGCATCGGCTGTTCTAAATATTCCGGCAACATTTCTTGCGTATTCTATATTTTCTAAAATTAGATAAATAAGCTTATCTCTTTTTTGATCTTTAAACATTTTTTTTATATCCTTTTTTCGTAGTTGTTTCATAAATTTTGTTTTGATTTTTCTCTATAGTATAATAGCAGCATGAAAGGATTTTTCAAATCAACAACAACACTTGTACTAATCATTGTTTTTCTAGTTGCATGCATATTATCCATGCTGCTGATTTTTGCAGCAAGCTGGTTACATACCTATAAATCATTTACAAGAGAAAAAACGGTTGCAGAAATCAGAATTTCGGAACAAAAAGAAGACGAGCTTGGTAAATACGTAGAAGTTGAATTAACTCCAATAGTTAATGATCAGAGCGCTTTGTCTAGAATATTTATAGGAGAAGAAGATCCAAATCCAACAAAACTTAGTACCGAAACTTATAAACTTTATGGCGACTTAGTAGAAATTGGAGGACCAATAATAAAATTCAAAAATGGACTGATTTTAGTAAATTTTGAAACGGCTTATAAATTAAACATACTTGATGTCGAATACGAAAATGATGATGTTGCAGAAGAAAATAGAACTTCAGAAATGATAGATAGAGTAAGAATAGGCGAGAATGATAACACATACAGACAGATTGCAGATGCAATCAGAGAAGACAGTATTACGGGAAAAATATACAAGATTTTTTTTGACGGAGAGCCTCAAAGAAAGCAAACTGCTATTTATGTAACCGATAAACCTGTTGAAGGTGTAATTGTAATTAGGAATGATGGATTCCATTGGATAGCAAAAGAGCTAGACGATACAGCAGAGTAGTGTATGATTAATTACCTTTTTCGAATAAATTTTGCAAATTTGCTAAAATAATCTGCTCGCGATGTGTGCCAAAGATTTAGAGTAATTGTGCATTATCTATGGCGAAGAGTCTTCGTGAACTTTAATAAAAAAATACGGTCTATAGTTTATGGTGTCATGGCCAAGTGGTAAGGCGAGAGTCTGCAAAACTCTTATTCCCCGGTTCGAATCCGGGTGACACCTAATTAGTTAAAACCACATATTTTTCTCTTATGAATGTCGAGCTAAAAGCTTTTTCTGTGCACAACTTTTTTGAACCCAATAATACTGCATCTGTAATTCCATTGAACAGCAACTATAAAGTAAGCGAAGTAGATTTAAAGCGGATTGTGAACATATGCAACCAGGAAGAGGTTTATAGTTTACTATTTTCTAAAAAGTTAAAAGGAAATCCTTATGAAGTCAAAAATGCTCAGGGATTTATCTCTTGGGCAACAGAAGGTTGGAAAACTAAAAAGTACTTTGTATTTCTAATTAAACAAGGAGATAGAATCATTGGAGCAATTGATATTAAATCAAATAATATAGAAGGAGCAGAAATCGGTTACTGGATGGACAATAGATCAAAAGGATTTATGACAAATGTGGTTATCGAATTATGCAAATTTGCAAAAGCAGCTGGGTTCTTAAAACTTATCGGATTTACAAAAATCTTCAACGAAAGCTCTCAAAGAGTACTTATAAGAGCTGGTTTTGAATTCGAGGGTAAAGTTATTCTCGAAGGAGAAGAGCGTTATAAATATTCTAAAGATTTAAGCTTGCTAAATTAGAATTGGGTTACCTACAAAATTAACTTCAGAACCGTTGACGACCAACGCTTCACCATTTTTCAATAAATATGCGTTGATACTCTTTCCATTGATAATATTTTTTACATCTTCCAGTCTTTCCTGAGTAAAATGCGGATATACTTCAAAATCTATCAACCCAAAGCCCTCAACATCTTTTGCATCTGGATCCGGTTCACCTATATAATTTATGGCTAGTTCCTGAGTCTTGGACATGCACATCGACCCTGCACTTGTAGTCAGTAATAATTTATTACTTCTAATGACAGATTCAACATGTTGTCGGAGATTTTGACTATCTAGTATTCTCATTAATCGAGATACCAGACCTCCAGTAATAACTAAACCATCACAATTATTCAAACTTGTAATAAATTTATGTTTATCTAGATATTCCAGATCTAGCAACATAAAGTTACAACTGCAAAAAGATTGCATACTTGATGTTGTCCAATAAACCATTTCGGCTTTCTCAGTACCTTGCCCTGCATTAGGTAAAATGCCAAATGTGCATTTATCTAACTTGCTATTGCCAGCCAAGTTCTCAAGTGCTGTAAAAATTTTGCTATTAATTATATCCGCTGATGCTAAAACTGCCTTCATAAGATCCTTAATACAAATATTAATTCAAACTTCCCTCACATTTCTGCAAGGGAGCTTAAATTTATTTTAATACCTCCTCTTAATAACCATACTTTGTATTCAACTCATTCAGTAAGTCGTAGTATTCATCAGCAGAGATTTCATTATTATTATATCTTTCAGTTATTTCATCATAATCATTTAGATATCCTTCATAATCAAAATCTTCGAAGTTGAAATCATCTAATGAAGAATCATCATAATCATAGTCATAATTATAATCTGACTCAATTGATGGTCCCAATGGTTTATATAGATTATCCGTTATCATTGATGTATCGAATAATTGTTCTAAATCCATCTCTCCTACTAATGCGTTAAAGCCTTCAGTAAAGTCCATATCAGCTTCTGGAACTACTATCTCGTAATCAGAATCGTAGCTTACTGTCAAAAATTGTAATTCAATATTTGAGGATACTTCGTCTGCATCAAAAGAAACTTTAAGACCGATACCTCTACTAGTGTCATCTTCTTTGTCTGAACACGAAGTCATACTCATCTTAAGATCCAAATCTTCTAATGAGTTTTCTAACTCATCCATTGTTTCGTCAATAGATTCTTCAATATCCTCGACTGATTCTTCTCCTTCGTAAGATTCATCTTCAACAATTACTTTTGCCATTTTTTTACCACCATTTCTTGTTACTTCTATCATATTTGCGAAATTTACATCTCCTGATACACATTTTGAGTTGCTTTCTTCTCTTATTGGGTCTACATTTTCCACATTGGAGAATACTTCGTAGTCGTTTATCATATCTTCCAATATGCTCATTAATTTTGGACCCACTCTCTGTAATATTTCTCTGTCTTCTTCATCCATTGATTCAAGTGTCTGCTCAAGACTAGTGTTAAATTCTTTAATAAAGTCGGATTTGCTTAATTCTTCTGTATCAAGACCATTAGAATATGTTTGCAATAATTCAGCGTACTGAGGTATTAATTCAGCAACAAATGATTCTGCATTTATAGTAACTACCTTGTCCTCAATTGCAGCAATTGAATTAATTTCGTCCTGAGATAAACCTTCTTCTGCATCAATTTCTACATTACTTAGTTTTAAATATCCCTGAAGTTTATCCATTGTATATTCAAAATCTGCCTTGATCACATCTTCTGCTACTCTGTAGTCAAGATTACCTTCAACGTACATTGTTGGTAGCAAATTACCTAATTCTTCAGTATCCAAGTCTTCTAGGTAAGCTTGAAGATCTTCTATATCTTCGAGATTATTTTCAGAATAATTTTCTGGATATTCGATGTATAGATCAGCACTTAAAGACATTTCGCCTTCAAAATCATCTTCTTTATTTTCAAAATCTACATTCATTTCAATTGTGTTGTAGACAGTTTTTCCAGAAAGATCTATATCTTTTGAAGCAAGATGATTCAACTTGCCTGCAGATTCTTCGATATCTTCTACAAGCTTTTCTATGTCAAATACTTTCTTTGGATCTTCAGAATCTAATTCATCAAAATTGATAGCATTTATTACTGTTTTAATATTATCCTTTGCATATGCTTCCAATTCCTCAACTCCCGAATCAGCAGAGCTTACGCTAGAACTATCAGATACATTATTGTAAAGGAAGTATCCACCCAACGCCAAAGCAGCAGCTACAGCTACAACCCCTGCTACCACTAATCCAAAAGATGTCGGATTTTTCTTAGCAGGTGTTTCGGAAGCAGGAACGCTTTTTTCAGAGTTACTTACCGTATGCTCTGTCTCTGGCTTTGTTTCCTTTTCTTCCTCCTTGTTTTTTTTCTCCTCCATAGAATATGATTAACGAAATAAATTAATTTAAAAAAAAGCTTACTATAAGCTAATTCTAATACATAACACTAGAAATTCCAAGTTTTGAAAGTTAGTTATTGCAATCACTTTAAAAAATCAAACATTCGAAATCTCAAGTCACCAACATTGATCATCATTTATAACCGACAACTGATCACTGATAACCGATGACTGACTACCGATTACTGATTACTGATCGCTGATAACTGACAACCGATTACCGACAACTGATAACTGATAAACCTAGTTCAACAAATTTCTGCCTGTCATATCAGCTGGCTGTTCAATGCCCAAGATACCAAGTATAGTAGGAGCTATATCGGCAAGACCACCCATTGGCAGTTCGATAGGTGGAATATTATTTCCAATAATCAATAAGGGAACTTCATTTGTAGAGTGTTTTGTATCTGGGTCTCCTGTCTGTAGATTTATCATTTCTTCTGCATTACCATGATCAGCCGAAATTACAACTACGCCGTCCAAGCTAAGTACTTTTTCCACTACCTGGCCTATACATTTATCGCAAACTTCCATAGATTTGACAGTTGCATCTATAACTCCAGTATGTCCTACCATATCTGGACCAGCAAAATTTGTGAGTATAAAATCAAACTCCTTGGAATCTATTTTTTTAATCAACTCCGTAGTCATCCATTCTTGACTCATTTCTGGCTTTAGATCATAGCTCGGAACATCTTTGGGAGAAGGAATTTCTAACCACACCTCATTTTCAGAAACATTTCCATTGCCTCCATTAAAAAAGTAAGTAACATGCGCAAATTTTTCTGATTCGGCAATTCTAAGCTGTTTAATTCCATGTATCGAAAGAACTTTACCAAGTGGATTAGTAATATCTTCTACAGGAAACGCTATATTTTTAGGATGTCCCTTACCATAATCTGTCATTCCAGTGAAGCTAATCCCAGTTAGCTGTGGACGCTGGAAATGCTTAAAGTTTTCATCTTCAAAAGCCATACTTAACTGCAAAGCCCTATCTTGTCTAAAATTGAAGAAAATTATGCTGTCATTATTCTGAACTTTAACAGGAACTTTATCTACTTTATTGACAACCACTAATGGTTCTATATACTCATCAAAAATCTTCTTTTTATACGATTCTTCAAGAGCTTTCTTCCAATCCATCACTACTTCGCCCTTAGCCAATGTGATTAATTCGTATGCTTTTTTAGTCCTTAACCAGTTTCTATTTCTATCCATCGCATAAGCCCTGCCCACAATTGATACTATTCTTCCCATTTTCTTTTGTAAGCAATAGGTTTCCAATCTTTCTAAAAGTTCAATTCCTGCATCTGGATTAGAATCTCTCCCGTCTAAAAATACATGAATATAAACTTTGTCGGGATTCATTTCTAAGTTGGCAGCCATTTTTATTAAGGCTTGCAGATGTTCAAACGAAGAATGTACATGTCCAGATCCTATAAGTCCCATAAAGTGTAATCCACTTTTAGCTTTTTTAGCTTGATTAAAAGAATCTAAAAGAATAGGATTTGATTCAAATGTATCTTTTTGAATAGCATTATCGATTCTGGGTTTGTCTTGCAAAATGACTTTTCCCGCACCCATAGTCATATGACCGACCTCACTATTTCCATCAGTCCCTGCTGGTAATCCAACATAAAGCCCGGAAGCCTGAATAACTCCATGCGCATATTTAGGCCAGTATTTATCTAAATTAGAAGTATCTGCCAAGGTTACAGCATTACCTGGCCCAGGCGGCGCAACTCCAACCCCGTCCATCGAAATCAGAACTACGGGCTTTGGTCTTTTACTTATTTTTTGTTCTGTATTACTAAAAAGTCCCATCAAATTAGTATATACATAATCACTATAAAGTGCCAAGAAGAGTTTTGAGTTATTGGGGTGTGGGTTATGAGGTTTTGAGTTTTGAGTTATGACTTTTGGGTTTTGAGTTGTGGGGTTTGAGGGATTTTTAATCTATAGTTTTTTATTTGTTATAATTATTGGATTTTTAAACGATTGATGAAGGATTGTATCAAAACAAAACACGGAGATATAAAATTACCCGCATTTATGCCAGATGCTACTTATGGATCGGTCAAGATGATTTCCTTTGAAGATGTTAGAAAAACCGGCACAACAGAAATTGTTACTACCACTTTGCATATAGAACAAAAAATAGGTGCATCTTTTATAGAAGAGTTTGGAGGAATTCACAAATTTTTTGGATGGGAAAGACCCATATTAACTGATAGTGGTGGATGGCAAGTATTTTCTCTTATCAATAGTGGTAAAGGAGATAAACGCAACAAGATTTCGGAAGTAGGCTGTAGTTTTATAAATCCAGAAAATGGCAAGTTTAGCTTACTCACTCCAGAAACATCTATAATTATCCAATCAAAACTAGCACCAGACATAATGACAGTTTTAGACAATCCAATTCTTGGAAATGCAAGTCTTAACGAAAGAAAAAAATCGATCCATATTAATACAAAATGGGCACAAAGAGCGCAAAATCAATTTAAGCAGATTTACTCATCCAGAGCCGAGGCTCCACTGCTTGGGTGTGTAGTTCAAGGCGGAGATGATTTTAAACTTAGAAAGCAAAGTGTGGAAGAACTGTTAGAACTTGATTTTGATTTGTATAATTATGGTGGAGTTCCTTTGATAAGCAAAATTACTTGGAAACACGATCATCCAATTGGTTTTTATAAAGAAATGCTGCAGTTTGTTTCGGACTTAATTCCACCAAATAAAATCAAATACGCTATGGGTGTTGGGCAACCGGAAGATATTGCGTTCTGTTACGAGGTTGGTTGGGATTTATTCGACACAGTACTCCCCACTAGAAATGCAAGACACGGTTATTTGTATGTGTCGCAAGGTAATGGTGATGCAACCAGAAGTTATAAAGATCTATATTACGATATACAACATATAAAAACCGAGAGATATAAATATGATCAAAATCCTATAGACAATAACTGCCATTGTGAAGCTTGCATGCATTTTTCTAGAGCATACATAAGGCACCTACTCAAAATAAAAGAGCCTGCTGGTATGAGGTTATGTACTATTCATAACCTTACATTTTATAGCAATTGGATGAATGAGGTTAGAAAACTAACCAGAAACTAAATACAATGATTTAGAACTTAGAATACTACTCTAAAACATTTTGTTTGATATAATAGTACTTGATTTAACAATTCAATATGTATCCAAAACTTGTATTAAGAATAGAAAACCACATTCCACAAATAATTTTTCACCCTGAAAATGGGATGTCTAGAAACATGATAGGAGTCGAAGAAAACCTTTTAGAGTTAATTACCGAACTGGGCGAAAAATTAAATTTGAATCAGGAGTTTAAATCAAAAGACGAAAAATTATTGCAGGAGTTGCTACAACTGGCCACAGAAGGCGATGAGAGATTTATAGCAGATTATCCAAAACTACAGCAGGACTCACTGAGTTTTGAACTTAGTAATGCAATTAATAATCACTTAGAAAAATCACAAAGTGATTTTTCGGATTTTAGCGAATATGGCGAACTTGAAGAAGCAGTGCTTGAAGAATTAAAACGAAATCAAAATATTGATATTTTCGCAAGCCTTTTAGAAGCCATATACTTAATTTTGATTGCCAAAACTTTACTCATTTGTTCAGAATTGGGAATTGGGCAAATTGAATTAGATGATAGAAACGGTTATTTAAGATTACAAGAAAGGATGGCCAGCGAGCTTACCAAAAGCGGAGTAGAGTTTAAAATTATCGAAATCAAAAAGTGAATTTAGATAAGTGGATTACCCCAGTCAAGTAAATTTCTTTTTGTCATAATGCTTAGCAATTTATGGCAGTTATAATCCCCAGTTTTAATTGCCTCGCGAAGTCTGGTATACAATGCTAAATCTATATAACATTCAAATTTGAAATCCACATTATGCAAAAAAGCAAAATTTTTGTTTAAGATACTATTTTTAATTTCTGCCAAAGAATATGCAGAATGATTTAAAAGCAAATCCACTATAATTTGAGCAGTATTTGCAGTAACAGAAACTTTAGAAAAATCAGGTTTTAAGTTTAAAAATATATTTTCCTTTTTGTCTATTCGACAATTAAGCAAATCTGGATAACTGACTTGAATTACATTATTAGTATGATAATTCGCATTCTCTATAGCTAGCAAATTACTTCTTAACAAACCCCAGAGATGCTTATTTATTTCCACAAACAAATAATTTTCCATGACTAGCCTAGAACCTCTTAACTTAAAAAAATTTTCAATGTCTTCGAGTTGCTGTTGCAAATCCTTCTGATTGTTTTTGTTTGCGATGTTAATATTACTTTTTATGTAAATTGAATCGCTTGCTTCAAAAAATTTAAAAAGTACAGTAGATAAATTTTTTAATTTAGCAATAGAAATTTTGCTGCTTTCAAATTTAATATTTTTTGGCTGCTTAACCAAAACGGCTTTGTAATTTTTTTGCTCAATAGAAAGGTCTATTACTTTCTGACCATTAGCATTCTCTACAACAATCCAAGTAAGGATATCTGCAGATTTTAACTCATCTAAAAGTTCGGAAAAATAATCGAGTTCTTTTTTGCTATTTTGTGATTTAATCAAAAGTTTATAGTTATTAAGGTTGTCTGTTAATAAATACTCTGACTGAGAAATATTTATTATTTCGTTGCAATTTATTCCATATTGTTGAAAAAGAAAAGTAGTCAACATAAACTAACCATAATTTTCTATATATATCTTGTCGGCTCCCAAATTAATTAAAACTTCTTTTGTATTTTTGATCATCTGATTATTGCCACAAATATAAAATTCTGTATGCTGCCAATCAAAAGATTTTGTTTTAATGACCTCGTTAACCCGACCTAATTCAAAATCTAAATAGTTACCTTCTGGCTGAGTTATACATCTAGTATATATAATATTTTTACTTGCGATTTCTTCGTGTAAGAATTTATAAGCCACTATATCATCCGCCAAAAATCTACTACCAAAAAAGAGGTGCACAGACCCAGTTAAATTACTTTTCATCAAAGTCTTGATCATTGGTATAAACGGTGCAATTCCTGCTCCGGTTGCAATAAATACCTTGGGCAATTCTGTTTCCTTAACGGCGTATCTCCCCATTGGACCATACACTAATGTACTTTGTCCTACCTCTAGTTCGCGAAAATACGTAGAGCCGTAGCCAGGTAAGCTTCCCGAAACATCGGCAATTAGTTTCAAATTATTTTCTTTTATCTCGACTATGGAAAATGGTCTTTTGTAAGGTTTTTGCACCAAGACATTCAAAAACTGTCCCGGTCTAAAGCTAATAGTCTCACTAGTCAAAAAATTATACTCAAATATTTTTGGAGTTAACTGTATTTTTTGAGTCAACCCTAGTTTAAAGCTTTTTATTTCCATCTTGGCAATTCAAGCGAAGCTAACTGAATTTATATTTTATGGCAAAAACCATTAGATAATATCATAAATTTCTAGCTAAACAATGTAAACTGATCGGAGACAATATTGTAGTTGTAAGCTGTCGAAAAAGTACTCTCTACATATCTACCAATCAAATAAGGAATTTTAAAATAAAGAATTTGTTTATTATTTTCTATAAATAGATATTTGCCACGTATTCCTTTAAAGGTACCTGACAAGATTGAATTATCCCTTAAGTAGTAAATTGTTTCTTGTGGAAAATACAAAAGTGGGTGATTACTAAAATCCATAATCACTGCGGTGTCGGCATTTAGCATGTAATCTTTCAAATCAGTTCGGTTGCTAATTCTATGAATGATTTTTTGTAAAACTGCTTTGAGATTTTGGCTAGCGACCTGTAAGCTTGGCTTTTGATATACATTTTTTATTTTCGATCTCGACCTTACAAATTGAGTTATTCCTATAGTTTTGGAAATAAATTCTTCGAGCGCTTTAGCTATTTGTGCATTTGGAACTTCTGCTATTATCATACTTACTAGAGAATCTTGTTCCAACGTCCTGATATTTTTTCTTTTAAAAGATGTGGTTCCCACTTTGATTATATCTCCCAAAAAATATGCCAAGTAAACTACATGTTTCTGATCCAGATAGGCTTGCACACCCACAGAAGCTGGTTTATCAAAAAAGAAAGCGCCTTTAAAATCAAATTTGCTTTGGCAGTAGTTGCACTGATCATAGGAAAGTTTTTCTAACTGCTGTTGAGTTGGACAGGGATGATAACCATCGGCTAATTTATAACCTATACAATATCTTGCCTCAGACAATTGAAAGTTAAATATATAGTCAACTAGATTAACTTCTTGTAGTTGCTTTTCTTCAGTATTCCATAATCGCATAATAGGAAAATGTTTATCGTTCTTATATTTCCATTGTATTGATGTTAAATGTAACAAAGTCAGCACTTTAAATGTTAAGTAGTAAATTTTAGCATTGCAGTGAGTAACTTTGGACACAAATCAAACACATTAGTTAGATATAATGCGTTAAACGCTGTAAACCGTTCTCAATTGAGGTTAATTATGCTAAATTACAAAGAGTAAAAATACTTGAATGAAGATTTCAATTTTATTAACTGCATGGAAGGAAGAAAAAACGATAGGAAGAAGTATAGAAACGTTTATTGATGGGTATAAAGGTGACTACGAAATATTACTGGCAATTGTAGACAAAGGAACAAAAGAGGCTGCCATTGCAAAGGCCAAAGAATTAGATATAGAAGATAAAGTATGGATTTCGGATTTAGTCAAAGATGAAAAGCCAAAAGGTAAACCCACCGAATTAAATTATTTAATGGATCATGCCAAGGGTGATATCTGGTTTTTTGGTGATGGAGATGTATGGTTCAAACCGGGAAGTATTGATAAAATTCTTAAACACTTTAAAGATAAAAATGTATTTGCTGTTACTGGTAGGCCAAGATCTGCAGACTCAAGAAAAACAATGATGGGTTATTTCGGAAATTTGCTTGCTGATGCAGCTCATCACAAAAGAACAGTAGATCTTACAAATATTCACTCTGGAAAAAGCTTAAATATAATAAAAAAACGAAGCTTTTTTCCTGTAAGTGGTTATCTGTTCGCAATGCGCAAAACAAATATTAGAGCTCCAAAGGGTACTCTTGTAGAAGATGCTTACTTTTCTTACGAAATTCATAATCGGGGTTACAAGATTGCCTACGAACCAGAAGCAGAAGTTTATGTAAAATATCCAACAAATCTAGGTGATTATTTTAAACAGAAAAAAAGATCCACAGGAGGTTATGTGCAGTTGTGGGAGTATGGAGTTGTAAAACCGGAAACCAAAACTCGCTCTTTTTTTAGAGAGCTGGAATATTTTTGGTTTCCAATTAAATACGCTTCTAATCTCAAAGAGCTTTTTTGGTCATTTCTTCTTTATCCAATACGATTATGGCTCTGGATTATGATTTTTTGGGAAAGGAGAGTGATTAAGAAAGATTTTGTAAAAACTTGGGTAAGAATAGAAAGTACAAAGTAATTACTCCTCGTCTACAAAAAATACGGCCATGTAATTATGCTTTGCAGCAAAATAATCAAACCAGTTCCTTCTAGCAGATTTGGTTGCTGCTTCTTTACAAAAATCCGTTACGTCGTGCTCTTGATTATATTCGTAGACCCTATATCCTGTAGCAGCTATAGCACGTTCATTTTCTTCTATACTTAAGCCAATAATACTTGGATCAGTTGCAAAAGCTCGATGAAAAACCCAGTGTTCTACATCTGTTACATAAATAATATTACACACATTGTCGTAACAGCTACTTTGTTTGTTATGGTTAAGATGGCAGAATTCCATATTTCTGGTATTTAAACCTGACATCTCGGAAACCCCTTCTGCCCTGTCGCGAATTTCGTTCTTTAGACTTCTAGATATATCTGTCATTATTACATAACGTAATTATTTTCCACTAATAAAATTTCTTGGCTGTAAAATAACACACATACAAGGTAGAATTTAAGTATTTTCTGAGTTAATGTTATAATTCCTTCATGAAAAATGAATACGAAGCAACCTACCCAAATCAAGTCAAAAGCGAAATAAGAGATAGACTAAAACAAGCCGGTGCCAAACTAGTTAGGAAAGAGTTTATGCAAAAGAGAATAGTTTTTAATTTACCTGAAACTCCTTTGGATAATATTCCAGCTTATGAAATTGAAGGGAAAACAGTTTGCTTTGAAGATTTTAACTTGGAGGTTGATAGCATTGATAACTTTGAAGAAATTGTCGATATTATTACAAGCCCTGAATATGTATTAGCTGCAAATAAGGGTTGGCTAAGGGTTCGGGATGAAGGTACTAAAATTACTTTGTCCTATAAAAAAGTTGCAGGTAAACGAATAGAAGATACTTTTGAAGTTCAACTCGTAATTAATGAATTTGAAAGTGGTAGAAAATTTCTACAACTTTTTGGCTGTATTCAGAAAGCATATCAGGAAAGTCTAAGAGAGCTTTGGCAACTTGAATCTGCTGATATTACCATCGATACTTGGCCATTTTTGCCGCCATTTGTTGAGGTAGAAGCAGAGGCTGAATCTATTGTAGAAGATGTATCGAAACAACTTGGGTTTGATTACAATACAGCATACTTTGGGGCAGTTGATGAATTGTATGCTAAGAAATATGGAATTGATACAAATATTATAAATAACGAAACACCAGTAATAAGATTCAACGGTCCCAATCCCTTTGAGTAATTAAATCTAACTTCGATAAGTGGAATAGCTTACTTGTTGTACTTTAGCATGTACCAGAATAGATTCATTCCAATAACAAAGTTCACTAGTACTATAATCAGTATTAATATACTTGTAAATTCGTACAAAATCATACAGAGCCCCAATGCCAAAGAACCTAGAGCAGAAATTAATAATGCAGAGAAAAAGTTAAGCGTGTTAAATTTCTCGGCTTTAGGAATAGTTGCTTCTGTCCATACTATATAGTTTAGCAAATGTGGATTTTCTATAAAAAAATAATTTTTAATTTTATTCATAATCCTTACAGATTCAATCCACGCCTGTCTAAGTCGAACCATAAACAAGATAAATACATAAGAAATTAAAGTCAAAAACAAGAAACCTAAGGGAATATAATCATTAAGTTTATTACCAACAATATCTTTTAATCCGAAAGATATTGTCCCAACAGCAGCATATAGCCCTAAATAAAAGTTCACGAGGGTCAATCTATCTTCTTGTGCTTTAATACTGGTATCTTTAGCATATTCAAATTCAAGTTTTAAAATTTCTAAATCCTTTTGTGGATCAATCACTTTAGTGCTCAATCTTAGTTTAGCAGTTTTAAGCAAAAAGTAACTCCATGCCAAAGCAATAATTAGCATTGCTGTAAATGCAAAGCCTAGTAGTAAGTATTCCAAAATATTCATTCAAGGATTATAGCATTAGTTAGCTTTCGTTTTGTTTATAGAAAATAGATGCTAACAACTCCAGCATATTTGCTGCAGAGTCAAAATGAATATCTGCTAAAAATAACATTTGTAGTGCGTTGATCACTTCCTCATTTTTAATCCTAGTTTTTATTTCGTCTATATCTAATTGTTCCGAATGAAGAGCGATCATGGGTCCTAAAATCTTCTTTCCGCACATAATCTCACAAAATATTAATCCTAATGCTTTTATATCACGCTGGTACCAGAAATCTATATCTGGATTATCATTATCGAATGAGCCTGGATAATAGCCATAACTGGGAATATAATTGACTAAACCTGTAATTTCTCCATTTGCAAATATTAATGAAGTTCCATAGTCTATTAGCTCAGTTTTATAATCAGTATTAGAAACAATTATATTGTTTGGCTTAATATCTCTATGAACTACTCCATTGTACTTAGCATGGTCCATTCTATTAGCCGCTCCAACCAATAAATTTTTTACTAAATTTGGATCAACCTGATTTTTAGTAAATAATTTTTCTCGAGTAATACCTTTAGGATCAACAAAATTACATAACGTCACTCCTTCTATAAATGGCATTTGTAAAACCGATATTTCTATGCAACTACATTTTAGAAGCCTAGAATGTTCCAAGGCCGCTTGTAGAATAGAGTACTTTGGACTGCAGGGATCTATATAACTAGTTGGTATACCCGCTAAAGTTGTAGCTTCGGCTTCGAGTATAGCTCCAGAAAGATTATCAGGTATCAGCTTTAATGCAATAGCCGTGCCATTTTCGCCAACTTTCACAACTACTCCATAGCTACCTTGACCGACAAGCTCATAAGTTTTTCCTTCAATAGTATTATCCATACATTATTTTATCATACTTATCGAATTTTGTCACCTTGGAGTGGCGACATATTGTAGAGGTCCTTAGATTATAATATACTTAAGTAATTATTATTAAATCTATATGGCTACTTTAGAGCAGTTAGCACAAGAACTTGAATTAATTAAACTTAGAAATAAAAAAGTAGAAAAAGATAAGGAATGGGAAGTAAGTTGGACAAGAAGAATATCTATTGCAGTCTTAACTTATTTTACAATTTTATTGTTCTTCCTAGCCGGAGAATTTGATAGACCATTTGTAAGCGCATTAGTGCCAACTTTAGGTTTTCTATTATCTACATTATCTTTGGGTATATTAAAAAAAATTTACTTTAATAGAAATAAATGAATATTAAACTGGATGATTCCTGGAAACAGCTTCTGAAAGATGAGTTTGAAAAAGACTATTTTAAGAATTTAGTCAATTTTATTAAAGATGAATATACCAATAATGTAATTTATCCTCCTGGTCCATTAATATTTAGAGCACTGAACGAGTGTAAGTTTGAAGATGTTAAGGTAGTAATTTTGGGACAGGATCCATACCATACTCCTGGTGTGGCAAATGGGCTAGCATTTTCGGCTAATCATGGTCAAAAAATTCCTCCATCATTACTAAATATATACAAAGAACTACAGAATGATTTAGGAAAGAATATTCCTGATTCTCCTGATTTAAGTAGATGGGCCAGACAAGGGGTTTTATTGTTGAATGCTACGCTTACAGTCAGAAAGGGACAAGCAGCTTCCCATCAAAATAAAGGCTGGGAAATTTTTACCGATGCAATCATAAAAATAATTTCGGAACAAAAAGATCATGTTGTGTTTTTTCTTTGGGGAGCATATGCACAAAAGAAAGGTGAAATTATAGACGAAGAAAAGCACTTAGTTATTAAATCAGCACATCCTTCTCCCTTTTCTGCAGATAAAGGCTTTTTTGGTAGTAGACCATTCTCTCAAGCTAATGAATTTTTAAGAACAGTAGGAAAAACACAAATCAACTGGTAACCCATAACCACTCCCCATAACTCATAACTCGTAACTCACAACCCATAACCCGTAACTCAAAACTCAAAACCCATAACCCACAACTCCATATTTACATCTGTTCTTTTTCTTTCTATACTTCTAATATTAGTTATTTTTTAAATATGCAAAAAATCAAAAACAGCTGGCGTATCAGTAAGAGAAGTTTTAGTATACTAATGAATGATTCGAGGTTAATAACGTTGCAAATCGTTTCTATTATTTTAGCCACCATAGCAGCCGCTGCAATTATTATACTGACTTCATTAATATTTGATTTTGACGAGGCTAGTACAAGCGAAAGCGGAGGAGAGGTTCTAGGTCTTCTGATTTTATTTATTCTTTACTTTGTTGTGTCTACAGTTGTTGTTTACATCAATTACATGATTACATTCATTGTGCTAAAAAAAATTGAGAATATTAATGTCAGTCTTTCGGAAGCAATGGGCTCTGCCAATTCAAAACTAGGTACAATTATGGGATATGCTCTAATAGCTGCAACAGTAGGAGTTATTTTAAATATACTACAAAACGCAAGCAGAAACAGCGATAAACCAGCTGCACGAATTGCCGGTAGTATTGCAAATGCATTAGGTGGAGCAGCATGGAGTATCGCAACATTTTTAGTTATACCTGTTTTGGTAATGAATAATGTAGGCCCAATAGATGCAATCAAACAAAGCCTAGCACTATTCAAAAAAACCTGGGGAGAACAAATTATAGGAGGGTTTGCTTATGGATTAATCATATTCATCGTTGCTTTGCCGGCATTTATAATTTCTTTTTTGATAATTATTTCGGGAGTAAGTGCAGAATCTTCGGGCACAACAGGTTTAGGCATATTCTTGCTAACTATTACTATTATAATAGCTGCACTTGTAAGTAGCGCAATAAGCACAATTTACAAATCAATTCTGTTTAAATTTGCAACGGAAGGAAAAATTGCCGAAGGTTTTGACGAATCGATGATAAAAAATCTGTAAAGAAAACAAAGTGATGAACGAAACAATCATCATCTTATGCACCAGGTTATAAAAGCAATATGACTTGACTCTGTAGTAGAAATTAGTAAGAAAAGATCTACGTGACTCCAAAAATACTGGGAATGTATGTTCAGTTTGAAAAATGTTCCTACTATTTACTGTCGAATCAAAGTAATGTACGAGTACGATGATGAATCAAATTCAGATTCTAATTTAAACCTAAAGCCTTCGAGCTTTTGCAACAATTCATCTTTATTATTTTTCTTTTCAAAATACATTTGTTCCTTGCCATTTTGCATAAAGCAAATCCATGATTGACTAGATTTTTCTGCAGTTTTAAATTCTAGAATTAATCTAGAATCCGGCTTTAGTATTTTAAAAAAAGCATCCAAATAGTTTGCCTCTTTCTCGAGCGGAATTAATGGCCAGTACTTATTGACCAACATAAGATTGAAGTGGACTGGTTTGAATGTGTTTAAAAGAAAATCTTTTGTAGTAAAAGATGCAAGCTTATTACACTTAACTTTGCTTAGTTGGTTTAATTTATTTGCATAATCTATAATAGTAACTTTATACTTCTTACTTGCGAGAACCATTGGCAAAATTGAGCACCCGCTACCAAGTATTAGTGCTCTAGCATTTGTAGTTTGAACTGACATCAGTCCAGCTAATTGCAACAAGTGATTACTCTGAATATCGTCATTTTTCTTTAGTAGTTGTTCTGCATTTGCATTTCTAAGTCTTCTCATTTTAGTCAAAACATTTTTATAATCGAAATTAATCATCGTCTTTTTTCTATCTAATTCTTGTCTGACTTGCTTTAGCTTCCACAAGTATAGTGGTCCTTTGTTTTCTTCTGTAATATCTGCAACAAAAGAATACACTCTTTCGAGTATTACTCTATCAATACTTCTTGCCAGTCTAAGATATATCTTTAAGTTAGCTAAGTCATTTAAATCTGAAGCAAGTTTGTACGCGTAAGCTTGAAATTCGTGGGCAGCCCTTCGCTTTGATAATTTAGAGTCGCGATTATTATCTGGATTAGAAAAATCGTAGTTTATTAAAATATCTTTGGCTGTTACAAAAGCTGAATTCATCTAATAAAAACTAAGTTATATATCTTAGATATATCGTCAACAAGTGTTAGTTGTTAACTTATTCTAAAACATAACTATAATTGGATCAAATAATTACTTCGAAACTATAGTTCCACAATATATTTGTTTTGCAATTACTTATTACAACGAGAATAATTCGTGAAACCAGGAAATATAGAAAACTTTGCGGAATATGCTATATCAATTTAGATTAAAATTAATTTTCTGTAAAGAGAGAATCATCTGTAAGAAGAGAAATATCTGTCAGCAAAAGTCTGTCCAGATTTTGTAGTTCTCGAGATTGCTCAACATTATTGTTACTAATAAATTCTGTATACCAATATAATAAATTTTTTAGCGCTTGTTGAGAAGCTTTATCGGGGCGAGTATGTAGATCAAGCTTTTTTCGATCAAATAAATGATTTATCAGTTTCTTCGCCTTAAGATAAGAAGTATCGGGATCTTTGTCTACCGTTTTTTTAAGTTTATAAATCAACATATTAAGCATAATCCGCTCTTTCAAACCGAGCTTGGATTTTCCTTTTTCTAATACGTATATTTCGTAATCTAGTTTATCCAAAAAAGCCATAGCATTATTATACTATTCATTTTTCATATTAAAAAATTGAAGATCCAAGACCTGGACATTATTATTTACTTAAATGTAAAATCAGTATAGAAAAGAATCTAATATGGATATACCAATTGTATGGCAAAACCCTAATGAAACGTGCGATTTTACTGGTAGTTGGGTATTAAGTGCTCTACCAAGTCAAGTTATTGATGTAGACTGGGAAGAATATGATTCAAAAGTTAAAGATATAGTTAGAGCATTTGGACTTAACTGCCCGGATAATGGCTTCACTACTAGATCAACTATTGTCCCATTATACAATCCCAGTGTACAGCCAAGTCCTGAGTTCAAACACGAACAACCATCTACAGTCATAGAATTGTCAAACGATGCCACTCTTGTGGTTCCATTACCATTCGACAGCAATCAAACGCCAACAGTACGCAATTTTATGGGTGGAACCCACGAAAGGATCACATTCGAGGTACGATTTCTACCAGAACCTGTTATTAATGCACAGGGTACTCCAGTTGCGCCAGAGAATACATTTCAAACCTCAGTATTAGTTACAATAAATGGAGATAGAACCTATACAATGGAGGGCAAGGATTATAATCAAGTTAACGCACAATTTTATACACTGGAAGTGAATGGGCAGGATAAATTAATTTTCGTTATGGATAAAAAGGGTGGTATTAAAGCGGAAGACAACATAGAAATATTTATCGTTGATGACGTACCTATAATTCTTCCTAAATTAAACATTAGTGGCGATGTTGTTATTGGTGTTTTTACCAACACAAATACTGTTGAAGAAGGTATTAGACAGGCTCAAGAGGAACAATAAATATTAAGCAGCAAAGATCCTATTCACTGCAGCTCTAAATAATTGCCTAAATTTGCGCTTAACCTAAATGCCACTTCGATATCAACTTTAGATATAGCTGATATATAATAAGTCGCTAGTAAACATAACTGTTGTCTATACTGAGTACCTAAAAAATCACCTTGATTTGATAAGTAAAAAATCAATTCATTCGTACGTGTTATAGCGTCAACTACATTTGCTTCAACTAAATATTGTAACTCATTATATTGCAAAACGGATTCTATATCTGCTCCTGGTGCCTGAAAGGAGAGTATAGTAGTCGTTTCTTGGGGGGTTAAGTTCATATGCTCAATAAAACTTCAGGGATTGTAGCAGAGAATATTTAGAATTGTAAGCAGAAATTTATACAATGCTCTCAACTAGCTTATTTGCTATTTCTGTCAATCTATAAGAACTAAAGAAAACTATAAGCGTTTTTGCGCGGTGATTAGCTACGGCATTGCTAAGTTCAGCAATAATACTACTATTGGGAACATGCTTTGCATTTACACCCAAGTCATTGAGCCACTTAACTATTTCTTCCGATGTTGCTAATTCATTCTTGTAATCCGATAAATCTGGAATGATTATTTGATCGGCGTTATCGAATGTGCCAGAATAGTTCTTTTTGAATTCAGTTTCGGACTTAAATCTACTTCCACTGTTTGGTTCAAAAATAGCAACTATTTTGTGATCGGGATAATATTGTTTCAATGTGTTTAAAGAATTTAGCGTTCTATTTGGCGCTACGCCAAAGTCATCAACAACTACCAAATCATCAGATGAATGAAGTATTTCAAGCCGCTTCTTAGGACCCAAAAAATCCCTAAATACCTTAGAAATTATATTGAGATTACCTGTGCCTTGCAACAGAACTTGTGCGGGCATAACTTTTGAAGGCAAATTGCAGATTAAAGTTGTAGTGGCAAGAATATTTTCTAAATTATATTCTCCTAAAAGTTTAGTTTCCGATCTAAGAATAACTTCTCCTTTATGATTTAGAATTTTAAACTTTTTAGGTTCTGCTGCGTCTTTCTCGATAGTCCACAAAAGATTACTATCTTTTTGTAACTTGGAATTTCGAATTTGAGAATTATAGAAGTACCTAACCACTTTACATTTGGCGTGCTCAATTATTTTGTCAATATTCTCATCTCCCCATTTAGCAATAATTAAGCCATCTTCGGGTACTAATTCTACACATTTTTTGAACTCATCAATGTAATCCTTTTGAGTAGGAAAAACATCCTGATGCTCATAGCCTATATTTGTAATTATCAAGTACTTAGGTTTGTACTCTAAGAATTTAGCTCCTCTAGAAAATTCTTTGCTATGATATTCATCTCCTTCTAAAACTGACCAGTCAGATTCTGTGTTTACTAGTGAGCTAGGAAGGTCCTTAACCTCAGCTCCAATCATGTAACTAGGGTCGAGATTCAATTCTTGCAAGACTCTTACTACTAAAGATGTTGTAGTTGTTTTACCTGCTGTTCCAATCACAACTACAGAATTTTGTTTGACTAAATATTCGCCTAATATTTGCGAAAATGGTCTAAAGTCAAGTTTGTGTACTTTTGCAAAAAGTAATTCTTTGTTTTTTGCAGTTGTAGACTCAACTATTAATCCTAGATCGGGTTTATCCGAAATAGATAACTTTGTTTCTAATTTTCTTTCCCAATATTCCCGAGTTAGGTGCTTAAAGTTGTATCCTTCGGCTGTGTTTATTTTTTCGCGTATAAGAAACTCGCTAACTGGCGGGAAATATTGAAAATCAGAGCCTGTTACAAACCAGCCCATATCCTTAAACATTTTTGCCACATTCGAAGTTGCTTTTCCACAAATACCAATAGCGTGAAACCATTTTTTCATAATAGGTATTATATCACTATTTTATTGCTATAATTCCATCATGGAATTTCCCAGTAGTCAGCCACAAAGTCAATAAGAGATTCTTTGTAAACTGCCGAATTTCTTTTTAAATGAAGAAATTTATTTTCTTTAACAATAATAGCCTTAGCTCCGATTTGCTGTATTCCTGATTGCATAGAGTTTCTTGATTTCTATCTCTAACTTAGTCTAAATAGTAATACCAAAAATAAGCAGAATTTGTATTATTCACAGCTTTCATAATATAATAACTCTATAAGCGATTAAAAACTCCATTATGCATTGCCCATATTGCAAAAATAGAAACACAAAAGTGGTAGATAAAAGAGATAATGAAGAAACAAATTCTACAAGAAGAAGAAGGGAATGCGAGAATTGTGAAAAAAGATTTACTACCTATGAACGCGTAGAAAAAGTCTTATTAAATGTATTGAAGCGTGACGGCAGAGTTGAAGAATTTAACAGAGAAAAATTGAAGTTAGGAATAATGAAAGCTGTTAAAAAAAGGCCTATCCCACCCGAAAAAATAGATGAACTGATTGAAGATATTGAACAAAAATTAATGGCCCGTGATGAGCAATATATCAAGTCAACCGAGATTGGTGAACTAGTGCTAAAAGGACTCAGCAAAATTGATAAGCTAGGAGCTTTATTGTTTGCTGCTGTGTACAAAGAATTTGAAGATTTAGAGGATGTAGAAAAGGAATTAAAGAGACTTACAAAGAATTAACAACCTATCTTTGTACAAAATAAATCCATAGTCCAATAATAGAACAAACAAGACCAAAAAGCGCCAACCTCATTACAACTTTTTCCTCGGACCAATTGTTTTTGATTTGTAGGTGATAATGAAGCGGAGCCAGCCTAAAAATTCTTCTACCCAAAACTCTTCTACCAAAACCTTGTATAACTACCGAAAGCAAAGTAATGGCAAAAGGAGCAGATATTAAAAGTAACATTAAGGGTTCATCTACCAAAAATGCTAATCCTGCCAGCAGACTGCCAAGAGCCAAGGCTCCTACGTCTCCCATCTGAAATCTTGCTGGTGGTACATTAAAGTATAAATAGCTAATTAAAGACCCGATAACAGTAGAAATTATAAATACAGATCTTATATCATTCTTATATAGTGCAATAATAAGAAAACCAATAAATGATGACATAAGTAAACTTGACGAAAGTCCATCCATTCCATCAGATATGTTTACAGCATTAGTCATTAACAGTACAGTTAGCCAAGCAAACGGGATAATCAGAAAACCTATGTTTAGGTTAAAATCTAGCACCGGAACCCATAAATCACCTGGATTCATTCGTGAGGCGTAAAAGAAGAGACCAATGCCTAAAGATAGGCCAGCAACTGACTGAACCAGTATTTTTTCGTGGGATTGAATTCCTTTACCGGGATTAGATCCTAAAATAAAAAAAAGTCTTTTGTAAATTTCCCAAGGCAAGGTAACCAGTAAAAACAACCTTTTTGCTTTACTTTTATGAACTTTAATCAATTTGAATGTTCTGCTTAACGCTCTTGGATTCTGTCTTTTGAAGCCATAAATATTAAGAACATCATCCATCCCACCTAGCAGAGCCGATATAGTAAAAATAAACAACATCAAAACTGTACCTTCATTTTTAATTTCTGGATTGAATAGTAAATTGAGAATTATAACTGTTATAATCACTATTAAGCCTCCCATGATTGGCACACCTGCTTTAGCATCCCGCTTTTCTATTACTGTAGTAAAATCTTCAGCATCCATTCTGCGAGTTATATTAAATTTGTATAGCATAGAAATAATTGGAAATGCTATGGCGAAGCTAAATAACATCGAGGAGATAATTATTGTGAGTACATATTCAATTTCGATCGACATTCAATAGTATTTAATTGCTATGATAGTTAAAGTCAAAAATGCTTAACCAATTATAAAATAACAGATAGTGCTTATAGTGTAAACAGGTTACAGTTTTTGGCATTTGATTTTAGCCTGCTAGTAATCTTTTAGAGTTTACGACTGTTAATTGTTAAGCCTAGCTCTACCTACACAAAGACACAGAATTTGTCTTACTGTATAATTAAACAAATGAATCCAGTACTAGAAACAAAAAGCAAAGAATTTCAAAAAAAAGTTATAGATGCTCCCTTGCTGCCTGGATGCTACATGTACAAAAACAAGAATGGAAAGGTAATTTACGTTGGAAAAGCAAAAAATCTAAGAAATCGCATAAAAAGCTATTTTACAAATTATCAGAAGATTGAATTGCAAAAACAGATAATGGTTCAGAAAGCTCAGGATATAGAAATCATTACAGTTGATTCGGAGGTAGAGGCTTTAATTTTAGAGATGAACTTGATCAAAAAGTATAGGCCAAAATACAACATAATAATGAGAGACGATAAAAGTTATATTTATATTAGATTAGAGAAAATAAGAAAGAAAAATCAACCAATACCTACTAGAGATTCAGTTTATCAGGATTTTCCAAGAATCTCGGTTACTAGGCAAAAAAAAGACGATGGAGCAGAGTATTATGGTCCATTCCCCAATACCGTTCCAGTCAAAAGAATACTTAGAAAATTAAGATGGCTTTTCCCTTTCAGAACAACTAACGAACTTGTATATGTTGATCCTGAAGATACTTCCAAAGTTATTTCTTCCAACAAACGTCCTTCGCTTTATTACCATCTCGGGCTAAGCAATGGAGCTGAAGCCGGATTAGAAACTAAAGAAAATTACTTAAAAAACTTTCGTGCTGTAAGAAGTTTTTTGAGAGGTGAAAAGAACACTCTTTTGGAAGAAGTTCAGAAGAAAATGAAAATAGCAGTCGAAAATCTAAATTTTGAAGAAGCTGCAAGATTGAGGGATAGAATGAATGATATTAAATATGTAACAGCAAACATTAGAATCGATAATAGTGTGGATGATATTGCAATCGAAAATATGAGAACAAAAGAAAAAAAATCTGGTTTAAAACAATTACTAGCTGAATTAGACTTTCCAGCTGAGCATTTACAAATAAAGGAGGATTTTAAAATTGAATGTTACGACATTAGTAATATTCAAGGTACAAGCGCTGTAGGTTCAATGGTTGTTATGGTTGGTGGAGAAATACAGCCACAGCTTTATAGAAGATTTCGAATCAAAATGAAAAACGAGCCGAATGATTTTGCCATGTTACAAGAAGTTTTAACTAGAAGATTTAAAAGAATTGTAGCAGAAAATCTAAGCCGTTACGAAGATGGCGAAGTACTCAAGAAGCCTAAAATCAAGCCTGATCCTAGCTTTTCTGTACTTCCCGATTTGATAATAATAGACGGTGGAAAAGGGCAGCTTGCTTCTACTTACAAAATCTTATATAAGTTTAATCTGCACAACCAAATTCCAATTGTTGGATTAGCAAAACGCGAAGAAGAAATTTTTAAAATCTCTGATCAATTCAACGATGATTTTAGAGAAGTTAACGAATCAAATAGATTTAGTCGAATATTACTTCCACGTAGATCTAGTGCGCTCTTTTTGGTACAAAGAATACGTGATGAAGCTCATAGATTTGCTATTACGTATCATCGGAAGGTTAGATCAAAAAAAATGATTTTAAATTAGTAATAATCGAAAATAGTGCAAAGAAGAGCACCTTGTTTAAAGCTGTTCTTATCTATACTGTCTTATAACTGTGACTCTTCTAACTCTTCTTTTATGAATCATATCTTCGATAATAGACATTAGAAAGAAATCAAAAAACATTACTATTAACAAAATTAGCACAAGAGAAAGAGAGATTCTGCCATCAAAAAGCCTTGTATTTATAACTGTTGCAGCCCAGTTTGTACTTTTAGCTACAAAATCTGCAAAATCGCTTACACTAAGATTAACTTTAAAAAAGTCAAACACCAGCCTAATTATTATTAAAGTCTCTACTGTTTTAAAAAAGAAATCCAATAAATTTAGCATAACATCCGATACCCGGTCATAGAAAAAAGAAGTTAATAGTTCAGAAAGAATGGTGCCTATTAATATAATGAATATAATAGCTGCCAATGCGTTTAAGTTAAAATCTCCAGGCTTTGCTTGTTGTTCAAATATACCAATAAATGGATTGATTAGTGGATCAGTAATTTGGAGTAAAAATTTGACAAAACTATTATTTCTATCGGCTTTTATCAAATCGAATACTATTCGTACAAAAATCAATAAACTTAAGAATACGCTAGCGCCTATTGTTAGAATCCTTATATTTTCTCTTGTCTGTCTCATATTTAAAATAAAATAGATTTTAACTGATCTCTTTTGATTATTACTTTCCTTTTCTTAATTCATACATTCTGACTAATTCTTTGACAGTATTAGGATAGTCTTTATCTCTATCCCAAATTTTGATTCGTGGAAATCTTACAGACAAACCTCTATCTGATTTATCACCCTTAACGCTTGTGGGTATTCCCATTGCAGCAGTGTGCGCAGGGCTTCTTGTAATTTCGTCGGCTATAATTTCGATAATATACTTAGGTCTTACCCAAACATCTGGTTTAAGCTGAGAATTTACCACATAATTCTGTTGTGCTTCCGACACTTCTTCGGCTTTCAGAGCTATTGCAATTTTTTCTAGTATTTCGTCTGTCAAACCGCTACCCACTTTACCAACCGAGTAATATTTATCCTCCTTTTCTTCGTACACAGCCGTGAGTAGGGCTCCGATGCCGAATTTAGATCGCTGACCTGTGCCAATATAATAACCAATCACAGCAACATCCAATGTATCTACAAGATCAGATCTTGTGTTTGCTTTTAGTTTGATCCACTTAAAATTTCTTGATCCAGGTTCGTAAGTAGTTCCAGGTGCCTTACAGATAATTCCTTCCAACCCAGCTTCTACTTTTTCGGTAAAGTATTGATTTAATTCTGCTTCGGAATTACATTGCTTAGTTTCTAGCATTCTCAAGGCAGAGCTCGAGTTTGATAAAATAGAAGATAATAAATCTAATCTTTTTTCAAGTATTACTGAAGATAAGTCCTGTCCATTCAAATATAAGATATCAAAACACATAGCTCTTACAGGAATCGAACCGCTAAAAAGATCTATATCGTATTTTCTTTTTCTCTGCATTGTCTCCTGATAAGAAAGATAGGAGTTTGCTTCCTCATTAAAGCCTATTATTTCTGAATCTAGAATAATCGAATCAACTTCTAGATTTTTTAACGAATAAAGTAACTCCGGGAATTGATCAGTCATATTTTCCATGTTCCGACTAAAGATTTGCGAACCACCTGTTTTGGAATAATGCAACTGACCTCTTAAACCATCTAACTTTGGTTGTACAAAACAGTTAGGCATTCGTTTCCAAACAGATGCTGGATCAGCTTCTCTTTCTACTAACTTTGATGCTACCGGCTTTCCAATTTGTAATTCGATATCTGCTAATTTTGTTTCAATCTGATCTTTAGAAGTGGAAATCACTAGTTTTGCTAATTCACCAATATCTGAATTAGCGCCAAAGGCATAATCTAAGATTTCCCGTAAAGATTTATCTCCTTTTACATACCAAGACAATGCATCTAAAACGGTTTTGTCACTTACTCCCAATCGTAAATCACCAGATACAATCCTAGTCACAAATCTTGCACTTAACGGATCCAACGAAAGTAATGTTAATATAAAAGAGTTAATTTTTGATTCGACTGAGCCTTTTCCTGCAGCCTTTGCTATACGTTCAAGATTAAAATATATGTCAGAAATTTTATCCGAGATAATCACAGCAATTTGATTCTCGGGAATTAGCATAGATTGCTCTTTTGAGTCTGCTGATTTGAATTTACTAACAAGTGCTTCTTTTAATTTTAGCTCTTGTATTTTTAACATTATCACCTCTGCCACGCTACCTAGATCACCACTTGATTTATATATATCCATTATATCTACAGATATTTGGCTTTCTGCAATAATTTTCTCGAAGGATTTTAGTATAAGCTTTTTCGAAAAATTAAATTCCAGATTAACAAATTTAGGTGCAAGTCGACCTTGCATCATATACATTGCGTAAGGTGCTTCATCAGGATCTACTTTTGCAAAAAAGTCTGCCAATATAATTGTCAAATCGTTTCTTTTAGAAGTTTCTTCTAACTTTTTTAGAAACTCAGAAAATTCTATAAATTTCATGGAAATAATTAACTATTTGATCATTATACCCTGGATTTTGTAACTTTCTAAAGAAGTAATTTTGGTTAAAATAAAAAACAACGAGCGGAAGTTCATAGTTTTATGTTGTTATGGAAAAAGTTTAACTTAATGACTAAGCTCCTTTCGTTGACTAAAGCCAATGTTTCTAAGATTAACTCGCAATAAAGTAGTACTAGGACAATGCCTTAACTCGTTGCTTCGGGCTCATAATAACTAATTGGTTCTTGATCGGCAGGTGTAATTGTAGTGTTAGGTTCTGCACTAGTTTGATTATTTTGAGCAAGACTTGATGATTGAGTTTGACCTTGTGGAACATACGTTTGTGTCCAATCTGTTTCTGGCTGGTATACAAACGTGCCTTGTTGATTATAGTCTATAGCAGAAGGATCCGTATGAGTATATGGATCATATGGATTTAAATAATCAGTCATTGATTGCTGATCTATAACCTGTTCTTTTGTCTCCACTGTTTCTTCATCGCTTCCACCGCTCCACATTAAGTATATAATCCATGGCACAAATAATATGGTAAAGCCAAGTCCACAAATAATTATAATAAGAATTAATGCAGATCTTGGTATTTCTCTTCCAAAAACATTTAGAGTTGTTTGATCACCTGGAGATTGCCCAACAATAAATACCCAATCATAACTGGTTTCTTTTTCGGTTGAATCTTGTACTCTTACTTGAACCTGATGTTTTCCATCCGGAACTGTTCTATCTGTTAAATCGCAATCAAAACTAATCGCTGTGACTGTACATTTGGAAGTTACATCCTCGTTGTCGAAGATCATTTCGAAAGAATCAACCACAATTTCGCTATTGATAGATGGTACTAATTCTCCCGATATTTTTATAGGTGTTCCAGAATCTACAACATCGTTGTTCGCAGGTATCGGATTAATTATAAGTGGGGTACTTGTTATATCTGTATTATCTTCATCCGAAATATTGAATTTATCTGATACTGTCTCGAAAATTACATTGTTGTCTGCATCTAGTCCCTGAATTCTAATAAGATACTCACCTTTTTCTATGTCGGATACATCCCATACTTGTTCAGTTTTATCAGTACCAATATCGTTAGCAATTGTTGTCCATTCGGATGTATCTTTAGTATAGGAAATACTTAATTTAGTAATAACATTATCTGGATTTACAAGCTCCCATCTTATTAAAGCATTGTTTCCACTTAGCACTGAAGTCTTTAACGGAAATTTTATTACAATACTAATCTCGTCGTCATCGCTTTGCGAATTCTCATCCTGTCTTACCTTTATAGTGAATGACTGAAAAACGCTGGGACTTTTATTATCTGTTACAGCAATAGTAACATCGTAAGAAATAGATTCTTGTCCGTGAGTGGAAAGTGGTATACTAGTGATTTCTCCCGTATCTTCGTTTATTCGCAGTTCTGCATTCGCTTTTATAAATCTATATTTAATGGGATCTTTATCCGGATCGTCTACAGTAATTTGATACGAGAATGTTTCTCCCTGGGTAAACTCTGTTTTATCCGGATTTGATGTAATTTTAGGCTGGGTATTGCTATTGTATACACCTATAACTCGCGTATTGCAAACAGAGTAGGGTGCTTGTTCGTTTAACAAAGCTGCGCATAGTTTAATGCAATATTTCCCATCGGATAAGGGCGAAGTTGTACTTGTAGAACTCGTGTTCCATTGAATTATGCTATTTTCATCTTTTGATGATTGTGCTTTGCTATTTTTTGTAATACTGCCCAAATTGGTATTAGAACAAGTTTGTGCGTCAAAAAGTCTAGCACTGTACTGGATTTCTTCTTGATCATCATCGTATAATTTCCAGCTAACATTAAAAATATCTTTGACTATTTCGTTATTAGTTGGAGCTTCGATCTCAAATACATCATCATCGTCTGTTAAAGCAGCGTCAATTTTGTTTGGAAAAAACGCAAATATAGATATCGAAATAAATGCAATAAAGAAGGCTGATTTAAATTTTTTAAATATATTTATAAAATCATTCATATTTATGTATTTTAGCACTACGTTCTAAAGTATTCCTTTTTGTTCGATAAATCCTTTTAGTGCTGTTTCCAAAGATCTAAGTTGAGTATCGGAAGCACTTTCTACGCTTGCCATTTCTTCAAATGCTTTCCGAGCTTGCAATCCTTTTATAAATTTCAAACTTAGGGCAGTGGAAAGACCTTCATTGTAGACATTCAAATATTGATCGGTTGCCAGATCATCCGCCATGTCTGATCTTGGGTAAAGTGTACCAAAGTGTCCTTCCTGTGTTTTAATATTTTCGTGAAGTTTTCTAAGTTGTTCAGGCTGGCTAAGCCAGTTAAGAAACTGCCAGGCAGCTTGCGAATTTGGCCGCTGATTGCTAACCATATTTCCCCAATAAGTTGCCCAGTTAAGAAATGGTTGCGACTGTCCTTGTATTTGTGGCATTGGCGACACTCCTATATTAATTCCCAAATTATATGATTCATTATAGTTAAGTAAATCTCTAAGTCTCCAACTTGTACCTACAATCATGGCCACATCTTTTTCTAAGAATGCTGCTGCGTCATTTTTAAAACCTGAACTCCATGTTTGATTAGAAGAAACAAAGCTTTTATAAAAATTTACAGCGCCTTGTGCTTGAGTATTAGTTGCAAATTCTGGTTGACCTGTTGTGGGGTTATAAAGACTTACTCCATTCTGCACAAAAAGCAAATTAAGCAACTCAAAAGTAAAGGATGTATTGCCAGGAGCACCTGCAGCAAATCCTGCCTGCAATAGGTTTCTGCCTTCTCTTTTTGTTAAGGATTCGGCAAAATTTCTAAACTCAATCCAATTTTCCGGAGGTGTAAGAATATTATTATTGTTTTGTGCAATCAGATCTTTATTATAAATTATAGCAAGTGTATCTATCCACAGTGGTAAACCATGAACTCCACTTGTTCCAATAAAATCGTTTGCAACAGCAGGGTAGTAGCTACTTCTTAGGGATTCGGCACTGATCAGTGCTGTTGGAGCTGGAGCAGTGTACTTTTCGTAGTCAAGTGCCCATGTATTTTCAATCATAAATATATCTGGGATTTCAACTATATCTCCATTTTGAACTCCAGACAGAATCACCCTGTTTAATTCTGCTAGGTAGTCTTCCGATGCGGTTTTAAAATCTTTATCGTAGAACCATTTATCCTCGTATTTTATTGTTACATTCGGATTCTCGTCTTGATATTCTTCAATCAAAGGTTGAATAACTTCTGGATCCATAAATACTCCCCACCACTCCAAAGTAATTGGTGTATTGTTGTTTGTATTTCCTGTATTATTGTTGTTATTTTGATTGGTATTACTTTTACCCCCCGAAAGCAAGAAAAAAAGTAAAATTATTATTCCAAGGATGACTAATCCTCCAAGTACCAGCAAAGGTAGTGGGAATTTTCTTTCGTTTTGATATTCGGCATCATCGTCAGTAGAAAATTCCTCGTAATAAGTAGTTTCTTCGGCAGGCGCAGGATCTACAGTGTATGGCTCAATCGTTGTTGTAGAAAAATCCTGTGTGGAATAGTCTGCGTTATTGCTCTCCATTAATAATTGCTAAATCTAAATAAGTCTATATTAGTAAGTCTAGGTTGTAAAGGTCGATTAGTTGTTTTCGACAAATAGAAATTTTAGGTAGAATAACATAATTTTAGAAACAAAATTTTTTATACAAAGGCTTAACATATGCTTGGATTAGTCTCGTTGTACTTCTAATTTACACCAACAGTATTATCTGATATCTTATCTTATATTAGGTATCTTGTTTTTAAAAACATTATCAATGGCCTCACTTTACGAATCAAGTGCAAGAGCAAGAAAATTATTTACTGTTCTTATAATTTTAATGTTAGTTGTATACATTGTAGATACCTATATTCTTACTCCTACTCAGCAAGTTGTAGTAGATAATAAAAATAGATTTTACTTAGATCCTCAGAATGGATTCGGAGCTATTGCTGAGTACAATATAGATGGTTTAGACTATAACGCTAATGCTGTTTTTAGTAGAGAAAGCGTACACGGTTTTTATCCAGATACTGCTTACATTCACAAAATTGAACAACCTAGGGAAAATTTAAATACTATAGATAATGCAAAAAGGAGTGTACGAGTATTAGGTTTCCCCGCAGATGATTTTCAATCACTGGAAAATGGACAGGTGTATAAATGGACAAAAGATAATTTAACAAAAAATATAACATTTGATCGAAGAAACCTAGTATGGAATATGGACACGCTATTTTTACAGAACATAGATTCCTTAGCTAGCAAACAAATTCTTCAACAAATAGAAACTTACAAAGCCCGATCTTTAGGACTTGTATCCAGCCTTGGATTTGATACGGCTGGTATTAGAGATGGTGTTTACGATATAAGATTTGCAGAACTTGGATTAGATGGTATTTTTCTCGAAACTACTAGCTATAATGTAGCTGATTATATCTTTATTAACATTTTTAGAAAACTGCCACTGGCCGATCTTAAACCGGATGGTCAAAGACCTCCTGCCACTGAGCAAAATCCAGTTCCACCTCCAGTAAGTGGTAAAGTGTATAAAAACGATCCAAGACTTGGACAAATAGAACTAGTTGTATCTAACTCCTTATCTAATTACCCTAAGGATGTATTTAGGATTAAATTTACAGATTTTGAGTATTCCGAAAGTTCAGTTTATCTAATAAAATCTGCAGATGAAGCTTGGACAGATGTGCAACTTGGCAAGGGTAGTTTAGTTTTGGTAAGGCCCCAAGGTGCAAATTATTTTGGAGGGAACCAGAGTGTGAATATTAAGGAATTTCGGATGGATGCCAGATTAACAGAACTTGCCTACTACGAACCCGAAATTTGGAGTGGTTACACTTATCCCATATTTGTATTTAGAGGAACAGCAACATTAGAAAATGGAGGATTTGCCAGTTTTGTATTTTTTGTAGATGCAATTAAAAGAGCACAATAATTTTAAAAATTATAATAATACTTTATGATTAAACATATAAGATTAATAAACATAATAGTACTAACCTTTATAAGCTTGACTTTATTGACAGGATTTATTGGAGTCACCAACTGGAATGCGATAAAAGCAGATAGTGGTGAACTCGGTAAAGGTTGTAAAGACAATGATAAATGCAATAGTGGATTAACTTGTATGAGAAAGTTCGGCTATGATAGAGATGTGTGCGTACAACTGAGAACAAGTGACGGAGGATTCGGATGTGGGAGCGAAAATGAAGGGTGTTGTACTATCTATAGACCTAAAGATATCTCTGTGCCTTCCTTCTGTTGGGGAAGCTTTGTTTGCGTTGACAATACATGCATAGATGAAAGTACACCCGAGCAGGATGAAGAAGACGAGGATAATCAAGAGAATGATGAGAATAATCAAATTGACTATCGAAATGGCGTAGAAAACTGTAATCTACAAGATGATCCAGGTTGCGTTAGCTGCATAGGACAAGGTGGTATCTGGACTGCTATTGGTTGTATTGACCCTTCTCCTACTGGTATTCTTACTGGCTTAATTAGAATTGGTTATGGAGTTATGGGTGGTGTTGCTTTACTACAATTAATATTTGTTGGTCTTATGTATCAATCTGGTGATGAAGCTAAAATCGCTGATGCTAGAAGTAAGCTTTTTGCTACTTTAGGTGGTGTTGCTTTGTTAACTTTTAGTGTATTAATACTAAGAATTATTGGTATAAATATATTAGATGTTATCCCTGTTGGTGGTATTTAATATATTTATTTTGTAATTAATTTATGTAATCTATTAATTAATTGCAGGTCCTACTCTTCTTCGAAGCAGTCGCTATCTAATCCGCGCCTGGCACACATGATGCGATTAACTAGATTAGCATCCAGAATACACTTTCTTAATAATTCCAGTTCTATCTCTGCCTTCAAATTAGGTTTTCTCATATTTGCCTCTGCTGTATCTTTATATATATTTATTGCGCCAGTAACAGAAGGAGCCATAGCCATCATCTTATACTGATTTAAGGATGGACCTTCCTCACTGCTATCCGTAGTTAATTCTATGCTAACTTGGTCAGCTAGCTCTTGGCAAGCAAGAGATGTAGCTATATCCACCGATGAGTCAAAAATAATTTCAACTGTCTCATTTTTATTATCCTTAACCCAATTCCATAAATCTTGAACCACATAGGTGATTAGAAAAAAAATAAATACAATCACAGCTAGACCGTAAATTATATAGCGCTTTTTTTTATATATAAAGAAAGCTGCCTTTACGATCTTTCCTACTGCTGGAGTAAATAAAAGTGCTGCAATTGCAGGAAGTATTTGGTCTGCATTGTTTCCTAATAGTTTGGCTGCCTTAAAAATATTGCCGGGAGTAGGTTTCTTTAGCAACTCATAGATTCTATACATAACAGTTACATCACCACCAGCATACTTATTTGCAATTGCTATTATCTTTCTTCCAATAGGATTATTTAGTGCCGGTGGGATATCTGTAATTGATGAAGTGGACATGAGCATTCTTTCTCCTAATTCATCTACGCCATCTTGTTCAACAAGATTTGAATCCATACCTTCTGCATTTTGAATAGCCGAATCTAATGTACGCCTTCCTGAATCTAGTCCAAAGTCATCACTTATGAAGTCACTCTGGTTACCCCCGTTTGATGTAGTATTTTGAATACTAGAATCGGCAGGTGTTCTATTATCTATATTCCCACCTGCGTTATCAGATGACTGAAGTTGAGGTTGGAGCTGGCCTATTTGTGAATCTAATTCTAAAATTTGATCTTCAAGCTGCTTTATTTCTTCTGCGGATCCACCATTTTCTTGTAATAAAGTGCGGCGTCTGCTTAATTCATCTCGAGCTGACCACGCATCACTAAGTCTCTTCTGAACACTCCTGTTCCTGGAGCTAATATTATTTCTTTTCGCAATAATTCGATCAGATAGCGCTTTGCTTCTTTGCTCTCTTAAATTTCTTTGCATTTCCCTTTGCTGCGTAAGCTTGCCAGAAAAGCTTCCTGGATTAACAAAATCGCTAATAGTTTTGCCTATTAACTCTAACCACCCTTTGGGTTTTTGTGACTCTGCCATACAATTTCAATAACAACTCGTGGGTTAATTTAATCTTTCGAAATATTGCCTTTATCATTATATATTTGAGCAGCCCATTTGTTAATTTTAAATTCAATTTCTTCTTTGCTACTGGCATACGATTCTCTACTTAACTTAATTATTTCTTCCTTTAACTCTTCTGGCTTAAAGTTAGGCAACATTAAAATGCCAGTAAAAGGATTGCTCTGAGACCCATCTATTGTGAGTTTTATAGCCATTCTGAATTTTTCTAAGTTAACAAGGTCCTCCATATTCAAAAAAGGCGCATATTCTTTTTGTAACCTCAATGCATCTTTCTGACTTACTACATAATTAATTAATGTACCTACATTCCCAAAAATTGCATCCTGTACTTCTGTACTAATCTGATCGATATATTGATGAGTAACAAATAGATTAAGACCGTATTTTCTTGATTCAGAAAGTATTTTTATAAAAGTATCGGTCGAAAAATTTTGAAATTCATCTACGTATAAATAAAAGTCCCTTCTACGATCCAGGATCATGTTTGCCCTTTGCATTGCATTTGTATAGATTCTCGTAATTAACATACCTCCAAGCAAAGAAGTATTTTCCTCTCCAATTTTACCTTGAGATAAATTAACCAAAAGAATTTTACCCGAATCCATTATCTCTCTAAAATCTATGGTCGATTTTATTTGCCCAATCATGTTTCGAATCATTGGAGAGTTCAAAAATCTACCTACTTTATTATTAATAGGAGCCACAGCTTCAGAAATTAAGCGTGGGTTCTTTGCCATTTCTTCAAATTCCTGCTCCCAAAATTTAATCAAAAATGGATCTTTCACCTGTTTAAGCAAGAATTTCCTATAGTTCTTATCCTGCAAAATTCTTTGAACTGCAAGTAGCGAAACATTTTGACAATGAAGTAGAGTAAGGACTGTATTTGTCAATATATACTGTAATCTTGGCCCCCACGAGTTGCCAAAGAACTTTTTAAAGACAGTTACAATGCCATCTGCAAGAAGTTCCATCGATTCTCCTTCCTTAATATCCAGCATGTTAAGACCCACTGGATATTCTGTATCGGAAGGATCTATATATACTACATCTTTAAGTCTGTGCTGTGGAATAAGGTTCAAAACATGTTCAACTAGTTCGCCATGTGGATCGATAATGCCAAATCCTTCGCCATCATGAATATCTCCATAAACTAGTCGTTGTATCAAAGCACTTTTACCAGTGCCTGTTTTTCCTATCAAATACATGTGTCTTCTTCTATCTTCTTTTTTTATGCCAAAAGGCACATGCACGTTTCTATAATCTGTATAGCCAAATACTCGTATGCCATAATTGTTTTTTATACTTGAATCATAATTGGGTATAACTGGTAAATTCGCCGGTATTTCCAATTTTTTTGATCTAGCCCAATCAATGTTTGGAGTTTTTACAGATTCATTTGGAAAATGATAAAGAGAAGCCAGTTCTTCTGTATTAATAATATTAACTTCTTTCTCGTCCAAAAATCTTCTTATATATTTTTCTTTAATACTTAAAGACTGTTCTAATCTTTTGCCTAAAAATAATGTTTTGATTGCAGAAGTTGAATTCTTCTTGGCAGCAAGGCTATTGAGTTTTCCTCTTTGGAATTGTTTAAAGGATGCCTCAATATCTTCCATTAAGTTATTCACCATCATTTTGTCTGGGCCTTTTACAATTACTCGCACAGTAAATTGATAGCCTGATTTATTGCTTTTTTGTTCAATTTCTCTAATTTCTTGAAGCTGATCAGTATCTAATGGTGTGGATGCCGTTTGTATTTCTGGTTTTGATCTAGCGGAGTCTTTTAAAGTTTTTACAAATGACTTTCCAGTGTCTTGCCAATAGCTGGCTACAGGTCTGCATACTATTTGTATCCAGGCTTCAAAACCATTTTGCATTTTGGATATTGAAGAAGTTATAGGTCCAAGTGGATCAATCTCAAAATTTTTAAATGTGTTCAAAGGGTACATACTTTCTCTGGCAAGTCCATATTCTGCCACACTTATAACACCATTAAACTGACGGATAGTTTCCACGTAATCCTTCACCAGAGTAATTTGTGCTTCGGGATATTGAGCGTAAACCTGGTTTTCGATAAAGTTTTTGTATCTTTTGCTACATACTATTAAGAAAAAAATACCCATCGAGTTTCCTACAATTTCAAAACTGAAAAGATCCTTTGACTTTGAATTATTTCTCAAGGTTCCATGTAGGGATTGAAAAAAAGCTTCTGCTGCTAGTGGTTTTTTGTCGTTGTAAAGTGGAACAGCAATTTTTAATACTATTCTTTCTTTAATTGTCTCATTTACTGTGATTTTTAAATAATTACGACGAAGTTGATAGGTATATAGACCTACAGCTGGTATAAATAGTAGTGTGATTAGCAGTATTATTGTCATGAATATATTGTACTATAAAAATCAACCAATAGTACCTAGCAATTAACAAGGGTTATTGAAACAAAAGCAGTTTACGAAGAAAACTTTCGTTATGACAAGAACAAACTTAAAGCTTATTGCTTTTGCATAGTTATTGGAATTTTCAAAGACGCAGCACTACCATACCCACTTATACCAAATGCTACTGCATCTGTTACTAGTGCACCTCCAGAAACACCGCTACCGCTGATCATACCACCTACAAACGTTTTTTGGAGTGGATCAAGCTTACCAAATAGTTGCACCAAACTGCCCATTACAGTCGCATCCCCAGGCTTTCTTTCTATTACCAACTCAAACTTAATCTCTAATAGCTTTCCTGCGCCATACGTAGGATAAGGTTGAGGATTAGATCCAGATACCAATAATTTTAGCATCCCATTTGTTATATGATACCAACGACTTGTTCTCCTATCGTAAGCCCACATGAAAGGGTCATTTCCATTGCTTAGCCGCTTAAACGGCTGAGTAATACCTCTCTGGAATCCAGCAGGTGAGCTTACTACGGCTATATCCATTGGATCTATAGTTCTGCCAAATTCAAAATCTTTAGGCATTAAGGTAAGCTTACCATTGTTCCTGGCAATGTATCTAACTGGAGGTGCTCCCTCTGCTGGATTAGCTATAGCACCACTTGCTGGATCTACATTACAACTTCTAAATATTTGGATAATTTCGTTGACAGTAAATTCTATAGTATTATCAGGATTCTGTGGAAAAGTAAATTTAAAATCTATACCTATTTCTTTACCTTCTTCGTGTATAGATCCACCGCTTCGCATATTTACTCCTGTTAAACCTGTCATACTTCCCTCAAACAAATTTGTGCCTTTTTGTAAAATTTCACCGACTGCCCTGGCAGCGCCACCCCTGTTAATTAAATTACCTATTCTCGTCCTTGCAAGAGTTCCTAGCTCATTCATTTTATCTTCTGCCGAGCCCTGTTGTCCTGCCTTAACGCCAACCATTCTGTTGTAGGTTGCTGCACTAAATTTGCCTACCGCTCTTGTAGGAACTAGCGCTGCATTTCTCATTTTTGTTGTCACTGCTCCTTCTCTGAAGGTAGCATTTTTCCTTATATCATTTGCTAAGTTAAGCGAGTCTTTAGCACTAGAAAACGCACCACTTACAAATGTAGGGATAACTGCTTTCGTACCCATAGAATCATCAATGGAATTTAGTATATTCGGAACGTTTAAATAAATCATTATGGCTAGAACTCCAAATACCAATGCGTTTACACTGTTAAATAATAAATCCCCGCCACCAGATATTAATTCTTCTAAACCCAATAGTGGAGGTACATAGCCAGACTTGCCTAGGTCTGGTATAGAGTTTTGAAAAGCCTCGGTAGAAAAGATAATTGCGAGTAAAAACATTGCATAAGTAACAATGTAAAAAAGCGAAGCAGCTCCCATAATTTTTGCAAATTGCATAATTTGCTTTGTGCCATTGCCTGGAATTGCTATAGTAGCAAAGATAAAAGGGGAGGCAATTGGAGCTAATAAGAAAACAAGATACTTCATCAAAAGTAATTTTAGAATTCTAAGCCCAGTAAAGAACAACAGGATTCTTATAAAAAAATTTATAATATCTCCAATCCAAGCTATGGGTCCACCATCTGATTGACCCAATACTTCTAGTATAGCTGCTACAGTAAGTCCTAGATTATCACCTATAATAGTTGAACCTATACTTTGCAAACCGTGTTGTATCTCATCACTTACATTTACATTACCGCCGGAAGAATACCACGTCAATCTAGGGTCATCTGGGTAGAGACCTCTATCGTTCTCTGCATATCCTATACAACCAGGTGGTTTGTTATTATCGTCAGGTGAGTCGCAATTTCTGTTTTCGTACACAGATCGTGCAGGTGCGCCGGGTCCGATCAAGAATTGTCTAACCACATTTGTGCCTATTGTTACGCTATCTATAAATAATCCGCTAATAGCATAGCTAAGTGGAATAAGAATCATGGCCAGTGCTATGTTCGGAATTGCATTTTGTATGGTTACAGAAACTCCTCCAGGCAATTGAGCTCTAAACATAATAGAGAATGCTACTCCAATAATTAGAAAGATCATTAATCCGTATACTATATTAACAGACCAACCCCAAAAATCCTGAATAGGTTTTAATAGAGTAAATCCGTTACCAGGATAGTATAGTGCATCGGCGTTATCTTGTGCATTAACCTGACCTAAATTTTTTATTGCGTAAACTTGCTGTTGAAAGTATACCTGTCCACTTGCGGGACGTTCATCTAGCAATTTATTACTTGCAGCTAATACTACACCCGATAGTCCCCTAGTTGCATCAGGATTATTTAGTCTGGCTTGTCTCTGCACAAAGTTTTCTGCAGTTATTTTACATCCGCCATTACCATCAGATTCTGTAACTTCAGCCAAGAATTCCGAATAAGTTTGATAGTCTGTAGAAAGAATTTTTGCCCATGGTTTCATTAATCCGCCCCACAAGCTTCCTTGTGCAGGAGATATAGGGCACGCTGTACCATATAGCAATTGATTTACTTCAGGATCCCCAACACTCCAAGCATTCATATCGCTTGCTGTGTCGAATATTCCATTAGCTTCTATATCTTTGCTAGGCCAAAAAAAGGGAATAATTACCAAGAAAGCTACTAGCAGAATTACTACTAACCTGTATGTATAGATCTTATTGTAGACAAAGCAAATTTTATCTTTCACGTTTTGCAAAACATTTTCTAACAACTAGTATATGAGAAAAAAAGCATGATGTAAACAAGGAGAAATTAACAAGTTAACGGTTATCGGTAATGAGTTTTCAGAGTACTTGATTCTTATCTTATGTCCTTTTCTTCAAATTACTGAAAACCGAAAACTGATAATTTATTTAGTACCAACTATTTCTTATATCCTACGCATACTTCTTTTTATCGTGTTAAAATATTCTGTTTTAGTACATTTAATGATACATGGATTAACCTCGGCCGAAGTCAATAGAAAAAAGACTTTGGGACTAACCAATCAAAAAATAGATTCATATTCGCCAAGTTACTTAAGCATTGTAAGAAGAAACACTTTCAGTCTTATGAACTTTGTGATTATTCCATTGGTTATATTACTTTACGCATTTAAGCTTTACAACGATGCCACTGTTTTTGGAGTTTTTGTGCTTGGCAATACAATTCTTAACTCCTTTGAAGAAATCAGAATAAAAAGACGTATAGAAAAACTAATTCAAGAGTTTCAACAGAAAACTAAGGTAATTAGAGATGGCATTGTACAGGAAATTCCTTCCAGCGAAGTTGTAATTGGCGACTATATAAAGGCAGAAGAAGGTGAAGCCATAATCACCGATGGAAAAATAGTGCAAGAAAATTATTTACAAATCGATGAATCGGCATTAACTGGAGAATCAGATTATATAAAAAAGAAAGTTAACGATCAGGTACTATCTGGTAGTTTCGTAGTAACAGGAGATTGCATCTATACTGCTCAGAAAGTTGGTAAGCAAAACTATTTGAACGAGCTTGGTTCTAAAAGTCTTACATACAAAAAGACTAAAAGTAGATTAGAGAAGTCGGGGGATAGATTTATTTCTTTCTTTGTAATTACGGGTTTTATAGCTGCGCTTTTCCATCTTTTTATGGCGCGCGAAGGAGGTGCAAGTCGTGAAGATCTTCTTTTAAGTTTTACAATGGTAATTTCTATAATAATACCGCAGACTTTGATCTTTTTATATGGATTAACTTTTGTAATTTCTATAACAAAGCTTGCAAACAGAGGGATTCTTGTTCAAAAAAGAGGAGCCATAGACGATCTGGCAGGTATCGATACAATTTGCATAGATAAGACAGGTACAATTACTACAAACCAAATGTATGTTGCAGAAAATAAATACTTTAATCTAAAGGAAGAATTAATTGGAAGAGTGTTCAACTCTGCAAGTAAATTATTCTATGGAAAGAACAAAACATCTTCCGCAATCGAAAACATTTATGCCACATTTGAAACTATTGAATTTTCAGATTTTGATCAGATTCCATTTACGTCACGTAATAAGTATAGTGCATTTTCCTTTTTTCAAGAAGACACCAAGCATATTGTTTTTCTTGGCGCCCCAACAATTTTACTTAATCTTGTAGAAAAAAATTTAAAAATTGAATTAGAAAACCATGTAAAGAAACAGGAAGACAAGGGTTTTAGAGTAATAATATTACTTTACTCAACAAAACAAAAGATTGAATTAAACAACATTCAAACAATAGAGGATGTAAAACAGGTATTTGATTCGGCAGCTTGCTTTTCTATTCAAGAAAATTTAAATCCAGGAATTAAAGAAATTCTTAAACAACTTCGAGAACAGGAAATAGATGTTAAAGTGATTTCTGGAGACAGCTATAAGTCAGTTTCGGATATTGCTCAAAAAATTGGCTTTCCAAATCCCAGAATTATAGATGTATCTCAAACTAATGAGAGACTCGAAAGATTAGCTTTGGAATATAATATTTTTACTAGAGCTAAACCAGAAGATAAATTAGTAATTATCAAAACACTACGAGAGAACGGTCATAAAGTAGCAATGATAGGTGATGGAATCAATGATGTACTTAGCATGAAACAATCTACAGTAAGTATCGCCATGGAAAATGGTGCAAAAATTGCTAGAGACGTCGCAGACATTGTTCTTCTTCAAAATGATTACAAGAAAGTTCCTCAAATATTTTACGAAGGCGATAATATAGTTTTTAACTTAAAACTAACTACCAAAATTTTTTATGCCAAAGCATTTATGGGATTTGTGATTGCTGGTTTTTTCGCACTGTTAATGAAACCAATTCCGATTTTGCCTTCAACTTCTCTAATATTTAGTTTCTTTGGAGGAACATTTATTAGTTATGTAGTTTCCTTTTCTAGACAGCAAGTAAAAAATCAGACAGACTTTACAAAAAACATTATCGCAACTGCAACTCCTAGTGGAATTTTTATGGGATTGTCAATCATTTTAATGTATTTAATAAATAAGAGCACCTCTTTTGACCTACTAAATAGTTATCTAGTTATGGGGTTACTTTCTGTAAGTTTGGTATATGCAATTTACCTTCTTTGGGAGGCTGAAAAAATTAATTCAATAAAATTTATGTTATTTGTATGGATTATAGGAATGTTCTATGGAATGTTACTTATAAACTTACCAATATATTCTTATAACGAAGTAAGTAATAAGGTGATTGGATTATTAGGACTAATCATAACATCATCTATCTTCTTTACTTATATTGTGTATAAGATTTCGAGTCACAGTGCAAATAGGATTAAGTACGCAATCGTTTTAGGACTTGCTCATTTTTTAGTGCTGATGATATTCCCATTTAAGTATTATTACCAGGCAGAGCCAATCAACAAGCACTTAACATTAGATATAGTCTTAGTAACTGCATTGTTTAGTATTATAATGCTTATACTTCATAGAATCTTCAAGTTCTTTGGAAATTAGATCATCAACATTGACGTAATCAAGCTGACATCATATAATGGTGGCATATTAATACATAAATAATATGAGCAATCGAGACCCAGACTTATCACGACCTGGTTCGGAAGAGAGGCCAATAGTAATAGAAAATTCCTTCACTAGTGACACCCAACCTATAATTGACGCTATCAGCCAAGCAATTAAAATCGCAATCATAGATAGATATGCATTCATAGATCATAGAGTTTTCAGCATAAGTCTTTCTAATCAGGAGAACGGAAAACCAGAACTTACTACAATCAAAATCAATGTAAAATTTAATGCACATCCTTATGCTGCCCAGCATTTTTGGAATACACTACTAAGAGAAATTCCGGGTTTTGAACCTACAGAAGATAATGTTGAATTGTTTATTCCTGTGAGAGTTCCATTTAATGAATGGTCTACTGCCGTGCCTAATACAGAAGAAGATGCAGATGATTCAGAAATATAATTGAGTGCTAAAGTTAGTTTTGTTATAATTTCCTAACAATTTAGCAAAAGCATTGATTGGGAAGAGAAGTAATTCATCCAATTTAAGAGAGATGACGGTAGGTGAAAGTCATTATTGCAAATTACTTCAGCCACCCATGAGCAGACTGCAAGAAAGACAAAAGTCACAAGCAGCTCCGAAAACTACATCGTTAAAGTAGGTTGTACAAAGTACAACAGAGGCTGTAACAGCAATGTTAGAGCGAATAAAGGTGGTACCACGGAAATCCGTCCTTTGTGTTTAATAAACATAGAGGACGGGTTTTTTGGGTTTTGGGTTGTGAGTTTTGGGTGTTGGGTTATGGGTTATGGGTGTTGGGTTAGGGATTATTATCGACAGTGCATAAATTGTGTTTTATTTAAAATATGGGCTATATTAAACGCAAAACACTTCGAAAACCGAGCCATAATTACAATGGAAAATATTCATATTTCATAACAATTTGCACGAAAAATAGGAAGGAATTCTTCGGCAAAATTGTAAATTCGCAGATGAATTTAACCGATATAGGAGAAACTGCATTGCAATGCTGGAATGAAATACCAATTCATTATCCTGGTACAAAATTAGATAATTTCGTAATCATGCCTGACCACATACATGGAATATTACATTTAGAAGGAGTGGCAACGCATGCGTTGTCACTTCAATCCGAAAAGCGCAAATATGATAGATTACCACGTGTCATAGGTGGATTTAAATCAGCAGTATCAAAATTAATCCATCAAAAATTCCCTGATAGAAATTTTAAATGGCAACGTTCATACAATGATAAAATAATCATGAATGAATACGAATTAGAAAATGTCAGAAAATATATTATTAAAAATCCATCATTAATCAAAAATTAAAATTTAAAAAAATCATATATTAATAAAAGTCTATGACAAACTCACAAATCTCAAACCACACAACCTCATTTAAAAACTCAAAACTCGAAACTCAAGACCACAAGTCATCAAAACAAATACGACACGACTTCATCAATTTCTGGACCTCAAGTCCTAGAAACGCAAAAGAAGTACCAAATGTTTCTCTTGTTCCAAACAACGATCCAACTTTACTTTTCGTTAATTCAGGAATGTTTCCAATTAATCCATATTTAGCAGGTCAGCCGCACCCATTGGGAACTAGACTTTGCAATTTACAAAGATGCTTGAGAACAAACTATGACGAAATGCTCGAAATTGGAGATAACAGGCACACATTAATGTTTGAAATGATGGGTAATTGGTCTTTGGGTGACTTTACAAAAGTTGATCAAATTCCGTGGATTATGGAATTCTGGGTTAAAGTTTGCGGACTTGATCCTAAAAGACTTTATGTTTCAGTTTTCGAAGGCAATGATGCTGCACCACGCGATGATTTGGCAATTGAAACCTGGAAGAAAACCTTCAGAGAGTATGGCGTTGAAGCAGAATTCTCAGATGATATAACAAATATTCCAAAAGATCTAAAAGAAGGTGAAACATGGAAATATAGAATTTTCCCCTATGGTAAAAAGAAAAATTGGTGGCAAAGAGCTGCTGATGCACCAGGAGAATTAGGCGGCCCAACATCAGAAATGTTTTACGATATGGGAGAAATTATTCAACAACAGGATAAATATCATATTAATGATGATTCTGGAAGATTCATTGAAATTGGGAATAACGTTTTCATGGAATATAAATTTAGCGAGGAAGGTAAATGGGTTCTAATGGACAAGAAAAATATTGACTTTGGTGGTGGATTCGAAAGAGTAGTTATGATTGTACAAAATAAAAAAGATATTTTCGAAACAGATGTGTATGAAGAAGTTCTGGGAGAAATTGAAAAAATCTCAGGCAAACCCTATAAGAAAGATGGCACTGAATACGAAATGACTAAATATTTTAGGATTTTAGCTGATCATTCAAGAGCTGCAACATTTATTTTAGCTGACGGGGTTTTGCCTTCAAATAAAGATCAAGGTTATATTCTCAGAAGATTTATTCGAAGATTAGTACGTTATGGAATTATGCTTGGTATAGAAGGTAATTTTACAAAAACTCTTTCAAAAGCTGTAGTCAATTCAATGAATTATGCTTATCCGCACCTTAAAGAGAATGAAGACAAGATTCTAGAAGAAATTGAAAAAGAAGAAATTAAATTTAGAAAGACCCTGACTAATGGATTAAAAGAAATTAGGAAAATGATTGATAGCAAGGTAAATATAGATGGTAAAAAAGCTTTTTATATTTACGAAACCTATGGTTTTCCTTTAGAAATGACTTTAGATGAATTCAATATTTCAGAAGATTATCAAATTGAAGAGATAAGTAAAGAATTTAATGAAGAACAAGAAAAGCATAGATCACAGTCAAAAGCAGGTGCAGAACAAAAGTTTAAAGGAGGCCTAGCTGATCAATCTGTAGAAACTACTAAACTGCATACAGCTCATCATCTGCTATTGAAAGCACTGCAACAAGTTTTAGGTTCAGAAGTTAAGCAACGAGGAAGTAATATTACAGGCGAAAGATTAAGAATTGATTTTAACTATGGAGATAAATTAACAGATGAGCAGGTCAAACAAGTTGAAGATATAGTTAATCAAAAAATCGCAGAAGGATTAGCAGTAAAAAGAGTTGAAATGCCAAAAGATGAGGCTGAAAAAATTGGAGCGCAAATGGAATTTGGACAGAAATATCCTGATACAGTTTCAGTTTACTTTATTGGTGCTGATGAAAATAATAAAGGCTGGTTCTCAGCTGAGTTCTGTGGTGGACCACATGTTAAAAATACTAAAGAAATTGGTGAAGGTGGAAAGAAATTTAAAATCCAAAAGCAGGAAAATGTAGGTGCAGGAACTAGGAGAATTAAAGCTATTTTGCAATAGAATACTACGATCTTGAGTTCAAGGTATCTTTTACTGTTTGAGTTTACTCTTTAAAAGTTGCTCTAAAACTTACAGTTCTCGAACGCCGATATCCATAACTGGCTCGGACACATTTATAATGTTAAATACTTGATCGCAGCCTTCAAAATTAATGCTGCCCTGTGAACCAAGTTGTATGTTGTTAGTTGAATAATTAATCAATACAAATGGACCTATTCCAGTATGCAGGTCTTTCGAACTTTTTGCTGATGTGATATAAGTATCATTAAATTTGGCAACTTGCATGATTTTAAAAATAGCAAGACCTAGACTCCCACCCTCATGACTACTAACATTCATTACAAAAGAAGCATTAAAACACAATTGTCTGCCATCTTGATCACTAACAGTTAAGTTTTTAACACACTGTCTATCCTCGAACATTTCGAAAAAAGCTTTTGCCTGCACATTGTTATTTGTTGCTAAATCCATTTATTGTGTTTAATTATTTTGAAACAGGAAATTATAGCAAGAAAATCAATTAACGTATTATGTCATTATCGAGTGACAGCTTGGCGAGATCGTATATATTATTTACTCAATTATATTTTAGGCAAAAGTAAATCAAATCTACTAAATTTACAGAAAATGTTGACATCGCTATAAAGCATACATATACTAAATTAGTTTTAATTTACTATTTATTTATTATATTTTTGTAAATATGAGTAATACACTCAAAAGCAAAAAAGGATTCACACTGGTAGAAATCCTTGTAGTAGTTGGTTTAATCGCTATTTTGGCAACCATTACTATTGTGGCCATTAACCCAGGAAAAAACTATAGAGATACAAGAAATTTAAAGCGAAGAGCACACTTATCAGAAATTCTTAGTGCTACAACTCAATTTATTTCAGAAGAAGGAAATTCTGTAGCAGGATTAGGCTCTATTCCTGCATGCACAGGTACACCAGCAGCTATCGGAACAGGAGCTGGAAATGTTAACTTAGCAGCAGTTTTAGTTGATGAATACATCCCAGAAATACCTACAGATCCACAAGGTGGAACACAAGAAGATACAGGCTACGAAATATGCCTTACAAGCCCTGGGGAAAGAGTTCAATTAAGAGCTCCTAGTGCTGAGGGTGAGACAATAGTAGTTAAGTAAACACTAACTTAGAAAAAGTATTGATGACCTTAAAATCATTCTTTAAGAATGATTTTAAGGTCATAGTTAATTAATTTTGAGTATGAAGCTAGTTACTAATTTAGAAGGAAGCAGTTCAGACAAAAAAAAGAAAGTAGATGTATCGACCAGAACAGAAGATACAAAACCCACAAGTAGTGGATCAAGTTTTTATAATAAAGCCACAGAAAGCACAACTAGTGCACAAAATCATGCTCCTTATTCTGAGCCAGAAAAAACAGTTTATGCAAACACCGGTTCAGAACAAGGAGTAGGAGGGATCTTGAATGATTTAGTAGTAGTGGCATTAAATAAGGGTGCATCCGATATACATATCGAACCTACAGAAGAAGCAGTTGTAGTAAGGTACAGAATAGATGGCATACTTAGAGATGCATTTAAAATCGAAAAAAAATACGAAGAATCTCTGATCTTCAAAATTAAAGTCAATGCCAAGCTAAGAACCGACGAACATTTCGCACCTCAAGATGGAAGAATTACTTTTGAAGTTGGCAAAAAAGTCGATACAAGAATTTCTATACTACCAACAACAAAAGGTGAGAAAGTAGTCATGAGACTTCTGTCTAAAGAAGGTAAGTCTTTTAAACTAGAAGATTTAGGTATGGGAGAGGAGGATTTACTGAAAGTAACCAGAGCATATCTTAAACCTTACGGATCTATAATAGTATCTGGACCAACTGGTTCGGGAAAAACAACAACTTTGTATTCTATTCTTCAGATAATTAACTCGAGAGATATAAACATTACTACAGTTGAGGATCCGGTGGAATACGAAATTGAAGGCGTTAATCATGTCCAAATTAATGTTAAGGCAGGTCTAACTTTTGCAAAAGGTTTAAGATCAATACTTAGACAAGATCCTAATATAATAATGATAGGTGAAATCAGAGACGCCGAAACTGCAGAAATTGCAACAAATTCGGCTATGACAGGCCACTTAGTGTTATCTACCATCCACACTAATGATGCCATCACAACCATTCCAAGACTAATCGATATGGGAGTAGACCCCTATCTAATTGCAAATACCCTAAATGTAGTGATTGCCCAGAGACTTGCGCGAAGACTTTGCCAAAAATGTAAAGTTGAATACAAAATTACACAAAAAGATTTAGATGCACTAAGTTATTATCGACCAGACTTAACCAAGCTTTTAAAACCTGAAGAAACAGTATTTAAAGAAACAGGTTGTAAAGAGTGCGCTTCTGGATTTAAAGGTAGAGTTGGTCTTTACGAAGTACTAGAAATCACCGAAGAAATGCAAAAACTTATTCTATTAAAAACCAGTACAGACGAGATATTTAAAGTTGCTCGATCTAAAGGATTAAAGTTGATTGTTGAAGATGGAATTGATAAGCTAAGAAAAGGAATTACCAGTCTTAGCGAAGTAATGAGGGTTACTGCATTAAAATAAAAAACTACGAACTGAAGTTCATAGTTTTATGTTGTTAATGAAGAAGCTTAATTAAAAGACTAATCTCCATCCATTGGCTAAAGCCAATGGTTTTAAGATTAGTTTACAATAAAAAACTACGGACGTAAGTCCATAGTTTTATATTATTAAGTAAGAAGCTTAATTTGAAGACTAATCTCCTTCCATTGGCTAAAGCCAATGATTTTAAGATTAGTTTACAATAAAGTAGCCAATTGAACTACACTCTATTATAAAAATTGCTCTACAAGCCACAACAAAATCAATGGGCCTAAGAGTGAAACAATAAAAATTATGTTTTGGAAAAAAAAGTCGAATTCTGCTCTGCAAGAAGAGCATGCACAAAGCAAACCAGACAAAAAGAAAAATGTAATGTCTGCTGAATTTCATATATTTGGAGTTTCTAAAATAGCTATTGCTTTAAGCATAAGACATTTATCCTTAATGCTAAAATCAGGACTTGCGCTGGGAGATGCAATTCAGATACTTGCCGAAAAAACTATTGACACTAGACTACAGAAAACATATTCAAAAATTTCTCAAAATATTCAATCAGGTATGACTCTTAGCGATTCAATGAAAGAACATCCAAAAGTCTTTAGTGATATAGTCATATCCATTGTAAGTATAGGAGAACAAGGTGGAACCTTAGAGAAAAATTTAGAATTTTTGGCAGATTATTTAAAAAAAGGTCACGAACTAAGCAAAAAAGTTAAAGGTGCTTTGATTTATCCAGGTATAGTCTTTACTATGACAATTGTAGAAATGGTAGGAGTTATGTTTTTTATTTTACCTAAGCTAGAAGAATTATTTTCATCTTTCTCTAATATACCCAAATTTACGCAAGGTATATTGAACATTTCATTATTCATGAGAGAAAATGTGCTATTTATAGTAATAGGAATATTATTAATAATAACTTCCTGGATCGTGTTCATGCGAACGAAAAGAGGAAAGTACTTCAAAGATTGGATGTCTTTGAATTTACCTGTAATAAAAAGCCTAACTTCTAATAATATTTTGGCAACATTTGCAAGAACACTCGGTATACTCTTAGAAACAGGTATACCTATTGTTCACGCACTAGAAATCACTTCGAGTACAGTAGGCAATAGAATATACCAAAAAGCTCTAACGCAAGTACACGACAGCGTAAAATCAGGGCAGAACTTGGCTCAGTCGCTGGAGCAATTCGAAAAGTTATTCCCTCCAACCTTTACTAAGATGGTAGAAATCGGAGAAAATACCGCTTCGTTGGAAACTAACTTAGGATACCTTTATGACTTTCATGCAAATGAAGTTGAAGATATTAGCACAAATCTTACAACCCTAATAGAACCCATATTATTAATCTTTATAGGCTCGATGATTGGATTACTAGCTATAATTATTATAGGGCCAATTTATCAATTTACTGGAAGTGTTAGTACAACTCCTACATGAAAGCTTTATGTTCGAAAAGAGGCTTTACATTAGTTGAGATGCTTATTGTTATGGGCTTACTTGTAAGTGCAACAGCCGTAATTATACCCATATCTGTAAAACTTCTTAGAAGCAATCGCACAGAATCAGTAGCCAAAAGTGTCTATTCAGATACATTTCTTACGCAGCAGAATGCATACACAGGACTAGGTAATACTAACCACGGCATAGCATTCTTTGTTAACAGGTACGAAATATATACAGGCAATTCTTTAAGCGAAGCAACAAGTAAAGAAATAGTTTATCTTCCTAATAACGTAAGTATTATAAACATAAATTTTAATACCTCTAACGAAGTAAGATTTGCAAGAGGTGCGTTTAGACCAGTAGCTGATGGTAGTTTTATAGTGAGCGATGCCAGTAATTCTTACTTAATAACTATTAACAAGGAAGGCGCAATTTTCTATGAAAAGATTTAACAATAAAGGTTTTAGTTTAGTCGAAATTATTTTGGCAATAAGTTTATTTACACTTGTTATTTCTAGCGTAGTCTTTTTTTCTATAGATTCGTACAGATTTACACAAACTAATGAGAAAAGAATAAAAGCGGCTTTATACATTCAAGAAACGATGAATGCTTTAACCCTTAGTAAGCACGAACTTTGGCAAAATATTTTAGAAAATACAGATGATGGCGAAAAATCTATATTGTACCAAGATAACAAATATCGATTAGTTGATGGTCCTTCTACCAAAAACGGAATCACTACTAGCTTCACAATAAACAAGGTATTTAGAGATGCCAATGGAAATATAATTGATACAGGTGGAATAGAGGACTTACATACTCGTAAAATAGATATAACATCACGATGGCCAGACCTAACCGGTGCAAATGTTACTGTCAGCAACAGAATTTATGTTAGTGATTGGCAAACTATTACCTGGCAGCAATCCACAAATACAGAGTTTAGTCTAGGGCAGTTAAGCCAAACACTTGTTACAAATAACTCAGGTGGTGAAGTTGAATTGGAAAAAGAATTAGTTACTGACTGGTGCAAACCTGAACTTACCCAAGCGGTATACAATTTACCAGGTAGTGGTGCACCTACACTAATTAGCTCGCTTCCAGGTAATGCTTATATTGGCTCAAGTTCTACAAGCTCATCCTTGCAAGGTATTGATATTAATCACTCAGTAAGTCCGGCTACTGTAAATGTTAATAGTACTTTTACTGGTTATGCAACCAAGGCAATTTTTGCAGAACCAAACTATGCATACTTGGCAACAACTAGTAATAGCAAAGAAGTTGTAATAGTTAATACTTCCACAAATCCTTTTACCGAAATTGGTTATTTTAATGCGTCAGGTACGGCCGATGCTGAAAGCGTTGCAGTGGCTGGCAATGTAGGTTATGTTGCACACGGTAGAGTCTTAAGTTCATTTAATCTTTCTAGCAAAACTGGATCAAGAGCAGTAATAGATACAATAACATTAAGCTCATATTTTGCATATATAACAGAAATAGAAATAAGAGGAAACTACTTATATGCTACTTTATATAATGATTTAGATGAATTGGTGATTGTAGATATATCCAATCCCAGCAACTTAAGAGAAGTAGCAACTGGAGATGTAAACGTTCAACAAGCATACGATCTATTTGTTTCGGAGGATGGAAACAAAGTGTATTTTGGCACAAATTCCTCTTCAGCTAAAGACTTTTTTGTAATAGATACCTCAGTAAAATCAGGAGTACGACCGGTAATTGGACAATACGAAACAAATGGTATGTCTGTACGTGGAGTAACAGTAATAGACAATAGAGCCATAATCGTAGGAACTGGTGGAGAAGAGTACCAGGTAGTTGATGTGAGTAATCCGGCTTCGATGACTCGTTGTGGAGGATTGCAAGTTAATACAGGGCTTACAGGTGTAAATTCTGTAACAACTTTGGATGGCGACAGGTATTCGTACGTAATAGGAAATGATACTTCTGCAGAATTTAGAATTGTACAAGGTGGTCTTGGCAATGGCTATGGATACAGATATTTAGAAACTGGCACATTTGCTTCACCTATTCACGATACCGGGTCTAGCAAAACAGCATATTATGTAATTGAGTGGAAAAGCCAGATTCCGCAATCTACTAACCTAAGATTACAATTAAAAGTAGGGAATCAACCTGATTTGAGTGATGGAGTTCTTGTTGGACCAGACGGAACTGGCAATACATATTTTACTAACTCACTTGGTGAGTTTATAAATTACTCGGCCAGTAAGAATAAAAGATACTTTCAGGTAGTGGCTTATTTTAACTCTGATTCTGAGCTTATTAATTCTCCAGTTTTAGAAGAATTTAAAATTAATTATCAAAAATGATTAATCTGAAGACGAACAAAAAGGGTATGACATTAATAGAAGTAATAGTTTACTTGGCACTCTTCGCTATTTTTTTTACAACAATTTTACGATTTGTACGAGTAATTAGTGAATATAATAAGATTGCCGAAGACAGGATTATTATCAATCAAACTTCTATTTTTGTAGCTGAACATATTAAAGATATAGTAGAAAATTCGTTGGCAATAGACACAGTTAATTCTGATTTGTCTCAGCCTTTAAGTACTGTCCGCCTTAATAAGGGAACTTCTTATGTAGAATATAGTATAGAAAACAGTAAATTAGTTTTTACAGAGGCAAGTACTAATCAAACAATTTTAACTCCGTCTCAGGTCGGTATTTCTTTATTTGAGTTAAATCCAATACTAAATTCTGACGAAACTCAATTGTTAGGCATAAAGGCAAAAATTACAATTTATAATTTTAAAACTCCTAAAGTTAACACAACCATAGAAACATCTTATATATTATGAATCTGATAAGTTTAAAAAAAGGAAGCGCAGCATTAACAACAGTCATCCTGGTATCTGGAATTCTGTTTAGCGCTGGTCTTGGATTAATTTTGTTAAGCATGGATCTGGCATTAACATCTAAGGGATTTAATCTAAAAACAAGAACAGAATTTAATACATTAAGCTGCCTCGAAGAAAGTTTAAGATTGATAAAAAATAACGAATCCTTTGTAGGAACTATTTCTCCTAACAATCCCGTAGGATCTTGTACTGCTAATATAACTATAGATTCTGTTAATCCAAATTATAGAGTAGTGCAAGTAACAAGCTCCATTCAAAACTACACTTTTAGCAAAACAGAAAAGGTAGACATTTCAACCGATCCTATAACTCTAGTTAAATAAATAGAATAAAACCAATTCTTAAATTTAATACAAAGGCAATCATTGCACCAAAGATTAAAAATGGTACAAAAGGTATTTGAATATTCTTGATTCTTTTATAATAAATAATTAAAGGTACTGATACCACAAGAGCAAGATAAATAGCAATATACAAACCAATAATCATTTTCTCTAATCCTATAAGTAAACCTATTAAAGCTAATATTTTTATATCCCCCCCACCCATACCTTTCTCTTTTGTTATTAAAACTATAATCAATATAATAATTCCTCCAACAACTCCGCCGATTAAATTTTGCAGTGGATTAGGCAGTATATGGATCGGTTTATTACTAAAACCATAAATTATTCCCAATACGATATTACTTGTACCACTAACTAGAATTAGAGAATTTACAAGTTTAAGTGGAATTTCTAAATATAAAATATCAAACAGTATTAAATAGCCTAGTACTTGGAAGAATAAAAAGCTTACTAAAGTTACCACTAATCCCAAACTATTTTGTGTCAAGAAAAACAGAAACAAGCACTCTGTAAGCACCAGCGAGGCAATAATAGATAGTTTAGTAAGTTTGTCAGAATTGATAAACTGATTCCAATCTTTTTGTAAGATTTTAAATGGGGACATAGTTAAGACGACTCTGTAATATGTTTGGCTTGCTCTCGATCTACAGTTGTCTTATTTAATAAATATACCATCAAAAAACCTACAGTAACTAGAATTATTGTTATTATTATATCTATAAATTCGTAAGTAGTTGGGCTTACAATGTTTCTAACCTCATTACCATTCGAATCAATTTCGGATTCAAAAAATGGCCATATTACCCTTAGGGACGCCAACATTATTCCAAAAAAGCAGGCAAGAAGCTCCGAGGTATATTTTTCGAAGATTATTTTAAATAATCTTATAAATACCAAAAATCCAAAAGTCAATCCAAGTACAAAAACCACTAAGCCTTGAAGATCTTTTAGGTTGGCTTCAAATCTAGTTAGGTTTTTTATTATATCCACTTCGTAATCATAAATTCCCATTACCAAAAGAATAAACGACCCGCTAATGCCCGGCAAAATTAAACCAGTTATTCCTATTACTCCTCCTAAAAATAGGAAGGGTAGGCTAGGATCTTTAACAGCGTTTGGCTTTAACCCTAACAGTAGAAAGGCAATCGCAAAACTTACAATTGCAATTATGTAGTGTCTTGCATTAGGTCTTTTTATTTCTTTCCATGGTATAAATGCAGAAGCTAAAACAACTCCAAAAAAGAAATCTACAACGTAGTTGGGGTAATTTTCTCTTAGCGTGTGTATTAGATTTGAAAGTAATGCAATTGCCAAAATCATTCCAATTACTAGTTTTATTCCAAACTCCCACTTTATTTTAAAGAAAGATTCTTTAATTTTTTTATAATTACTTTTTCCAAGAACAAAGAATAAAACTTCCTGAGCGAGCCTGGAACAATCGCTTAACAGGTTGATAAAATCATCGTATACACCCATAACAATTGCTAAGTTAGATCCATTTACTCCTGGTATCATTTCCCCGATTCCCATTATTGCACCTTGTAGCATTGGTAGTAGTTTTTTTCCCATTTGACTAATATAGCACAAAAAACCCCCGTTTTTAACGGGGGTAGCTTTAGCTTTAATTTTACTCAGCTAACACGCGATCAATTATATCTTTAGCTTTATAACCTCGTAACACAGTTGTGTCACTACTTTTAGCTCAGTTTTAGTGCTCGATCAATGTTGTCTGGAGTTGCTTTAGTTATGATGTCTGGCAGTTCATCGTGTTCGTCGGTAAAACCCAATCTCTGTACATTTAGATAAAGATGATGAGCAATAGTTGTCATTATATTATCAGCTTGAAAGTGGCCATATGCGACTCTCTCCAATGCGGACTCAAGAAAAGCGCTTGGAGCAGAAGCGAGAAATAATTCTCTGGCTCCTAAGAACTGAACTGCCGGCGTAATCTTGTGTAGTCCAGAATTTGTATAGCGATTAATTATACTATTGCCATCAGGATTATTAGATAAATCTTCCATCAAAACTGCATTGCCCTGAATCAGATCCATAACTTTAGTATGAGTACTTTTTCTATGGGCAATTTTCCTTTGCTGATTAGATCCGCGACTGATAATCAAAGCAGCATCGAGTTGAGCAATAGCTGACTGTACTTCTCTTCTCCTTACATTAATATATCTACTCTTATTTTCACCAGCTAGTATAGAAAATTTATCTGCTATCTCTTGAGGTAGCATACTTCCACAACATATTGCAGTTAAAATGCCTGCAGTTACTCCATACCTTCGGGATATTCCTAGCAATATTCTATCTCTATTAGGAATATGTATTTCTTTATTAACCAAATCTCCTAAATGTTGGTACACAGGTTTAAACATATTTACCTGCAAGGTAGGTTTGCCTTCAATTTCAAACCTAGTAACAGGAAAAACTGAGTTACGCCTTTCTACAACATAAGCACGTCCCTCATTATCTTTATTACGAATCCGTATTATATAATCTTGTCCATTTCTACCTTCAATACATTGAACTAAACTTCGTTGCAATCTGTTACCCTGTAATATAAAGTCGTCAAACTCCTGGGTATTATTTATGGCTTTGCCTATAATATGTTGCAATATCGAGCCGGCTATTTGCGTATTAGTACCATTTGGCAATTGCACCATAATATTCTCAACTTCACCAGATAAATATGCTTCTATATTTTGTGGAGTACCAGGTAATGTCCCATGCTGATTGGCAATAGAGCGAAAAGTATCTACTGTAAGACCTTTTACAACTTCTGGCATTTCCAAGCTGTTAGACATGTATAGCTCATGATCACTCATAATATCAATATAAATTATAAAGCGAATAATTATACTATAGTCGCCATATTTTGACAACATCATATAGTTGGCAAAAGATTATAATTCTATTTTACCAAGACCTTGATTCTAGTAAGTAAACTTTTAACCTTCGATTAGAAATGCTAGTTACCCAATGAAAATGAAAGTATCCTGAAGTAAATTAAGGTAAACTAATCAGAAGTAGTTATAACTCATAACCCCATTCCGAAAACCTATGACTGATAACTGATAACCAATTACTTATTATACAATCTTGCGCTTTCCTTACTTTGTTCTATCTCGTATTGCCTAGGAGTTGCAGACAAGTACACTACCTGGTTCAATCTGCTTTTAAATTCTTCAAACTTTAGTGGCCGGTTATCTAGTGCAGCTCTTAATCTGAAGCCATAATCTACAAGATTTTGTTTTCTGGATCTATCGCCTTCGTACATACCTCCAATTTGCGGCACAGTAATATGAGATTCATCTATAAACATGAGGTAATCATCGGGAAAATAATCTAACAGGCAGGACCCTGCCGTTCCAGGGGCCCTTTTGTCAAAATATCTTGAATAATTTTCTATCCCTTTTGTAAAACCAGTTTCCCTAAGCATTTCTAAATCGTATGCGACTCTTTGCTTTAACCTGGCTGCTTCTATCATTTTGCCAGTATCGGTAAAAGCTTTCACTTCTTTTTCTGCATCTATTTCTATTTGCTGTATTGCATCGTTGACTTTGTCTTGTGGGCTTACGTAATGTTTAACAGGAAAAATTTTGTAAGAATCAACTCTTCTGATTAATTCGCCGCTTATTGGGTTTATTAATTTGATAGATTCAACTTCATCTCCAAACATTTCTAGTCTGACTGCTTGATCATCTGCCAAAGACAAATTTATATCTATAATTTCGCCTCTGACTCTAAAGCTTCCATTTCTAAAATCTTGCGTACCTCTTTCGTACTGCATATCTGTTAATCGGCTAAATAGCTTGTCTCTATTTAGTGTTTGACCTACTTTAAGCTCTGCACTTAATGCAAGATAGTCATTTGGATTACCCAGACCGTATATACAGCTTACTGTAGCAACTATTACCACATCTCTCCGAGTTAACAAATTCTGAGTTGCAGTATTCCTATATTTTTCGATTGTTTCGTTAATATCTGAATCTTTTTCTATATACAAATCCCTTTGCGGAACGTAAGCTTCTGGTTGATAATAATCATAGTAGCTAACAAAGTAAGAAACTGCATTTTCCGGAAAGAATTCTCTAAATTCGGAAAATAACTGTGCTGCCAGGGTTTTGTTATGAGAAATAATAATGGTTGGTCTACCTGTATTTTGAATCACATTAGCCATTGTAAATGTTTTACCTGTTCCAGTTGCACCAATAATTGTCTGATGTTCAAGACCAGCTTGTATACCTGCAGTTATCAATTCAATTGCTTGTGGCTGATCCCCAGAAGGTTTATATTGTGAATTTAACTTAAAAGTAGACATCAGCTTAAATTATAACTGGAGTGAGAGTTTTTGTCAGCTACAGCTCTGCAAATAGCTGACAAAATTGAAAGTCTAACCATAACTCTGATACAGCCTGACTATCTAGCAACGGTTTTACTTTATTATCAATGAAGCTGTCTATAGACTTAACGCCATTCCACGTAAAAGATGATAATTCTTCTAGTACATAACAGTCAGGTAGTACTACTCTTTGAGAGTAAAATTGAATGATTTCATCAATAATTTGTTTACTACTACTGTAAGTTTTATGATTTAAATAAATAAAATTTTGAGGATGATTTATTTTATTCACCATATCATTTTTTACTTCTAATAATCGAATCCAATACTCTTGAACAAATGAAAAGTAATCAAATATAAAAGTGTCTTGAGAACTGCGCTGGCCATACTGGTCGGAAAATAGAAAATAATTATAAAAGTCCCTGTTTAGCTTAACTGCCATTTGGTAACTACTTGGTTTTGCTAATGGTGTTTGGATAAATTTTGTAAATAAATCATCCCTTACTTTTTCGTTATGGCCGAGCTGTAAAATAAATCTGTTCAAATCCTCGTCAGATTCTACTAAGGGTAAGAAGTTAAACTGGGGGTACATTTTACTTAGTACTCCATGCATTAATTCATGGAAAATAGCGGTTTGAGACTGTAGATCAAATAATTGAACGAATGCTTCAGGAGGTAATCTGTTCAATCTTTTGTTACTATACTTTGCTAAGAAATCATCAAGATTATTTACATTTATATGCGTACTAATTAGATTTCTAAACTGCATACTTGAATTCAGAAAACAAAAAGATGATGAATCAATATCTTCAGCTGTAAAGTTGAATATAGCACCGTCTGTCAAATCTCTTGGAAATAACTTTTGTAATGCTTCTTGGATAACTCTACTTGCTCCCATTCTTTGCTGAATAACTTCAGTAGAAGAAACTGTGAAATTATGCGGTGCTTGTTTTTCTTTTTGTACTAACTTTATTAAATTCATAGTCGCTAGCAATATATGGCAACAGATTACAGGTTGGTAGATTATAAAACATAATTTCAATATTTCAAATTCTGGTAAGGTAGTTTATAATTTCTTGAGTGCTGGGCTCGTAGCTTAGTTGGTAGAGCGTTCCGATGGCATCGGAAAGGTCGTCAGTTCGAATCTGATCGAGTCCACTCTGATAAGCTTCAAATGTAACAACTTTTGATACATAATAGATTAGTAAATATTGTTACATTATCTCTTATATTATTATTTATGAATGAAGCTAATTTTAGCTTACCAAAGGCAGTTATTGCCGGAGCTGCAGTGTTCGGAGTCGCATTGATTGCTACAGGTTTCCTCGTTTCTCAAACAGATATTTATGTAAGAAGCCTTGGTGGAGGAGAACTCTCAGAAGGCAAAGTTGCTAATACTATATCTGTAAATGGTCAAGGAAAAGTATTTGCAAAGCCAGATATGGTTACTTTCTCGATCACTGTTTCGGAAAGAAGAGATACTACATCTGATGCATTAGATGCAGCTAACGAGAAAATCTCTAAAGTTCAAGATGCACTTAAATCAGAAGGTGTAGATGAAAAGAACATACAGACTTCTAACTTTAGTATTTATCCCGAATATGATTGGCAAAGAGATCAACAGACCTTACTAGGTTATAGGGCAAGCCAAACTTTAACGATAGAAATTAAAGATATAGACGAAAAAGCTACAAAAGCTGCTACGGTAATAGACAAAGTTTCTGAGATTCAACAAATAGAAATTTCTTCTATAGCATTCGATATCGAAGATAAAACAGAGCTTTTCTCTTTGGCAAGAGAAGAAGCATTCAAAAAAGCAAAACAGAAAGCAGAAGAACTTGCGAATCTTGGCGATGTAGAATTATTAAAGCCAATTTCTATAACAGATAGCAACATAGACTATAATCCACCAGTTTTCTCAAATTATGCAAAATTAGCAGTTGACCAAGCTGAATCTTCTGCAGGAAGTACATCTATTTCGACTGGACAACTTGAACTAAACATTACAGTAGAAGTTGTTTTTGGAATAGAGTAACTAACAATCAAAGTTGATTACTATGGGACCGATTGAAAATCGGTCCCATAAGCAAATTAATTAGTCATAACTCCCGGATTGCTAATCCTAAACTGCTCAGCTAAAGTCAAGAAAACTGGCATTGTATTCTGAATTCTTATGACTTCCTCAATACTTTTTGTATGAAATTTAACCTTAAATCTATTAATTTCAACTGTAATGTCTGGGTTAACACCATTATTAGCCTCGGACTCCAAAGCAGTAGATACATGTTCCGATGAGCAAAACTCATCAAATATCGACTTGTGATTCATGTAATATTCAGTCAAAGAAACAGGTACAACAATCTCTATATGGTCAATTACCTCAGCTTCATCTCGGCCAATTCTTGGTGCTGGTAGTTCTAAGTATTTAACCATACCCAAAGCACATAGAAAGCCTTCGCTAAGTTCGAAAATTGCTATTGGCCTACCGTTAGCATTTGGAGGAATAATTTGTTCAGAAACCATCTCTGCTCGACTTAATAAAATGTTCTTTAATCCACAGTATCTAGCATAACCAACCTCTTCGCCCCAAGATACTCTCACACCAACATGATCAACTGTACAGTTATCTAAATTAAAACCTGCTACCTCAAGTGCACTTATAGCATTCTCTGTATAGACTCTTAACCCTTCTGTTTGTAAAAATTCTGTAGAATTATTATCTCGTATTTCCATACTACCGTTAGATATATAATAATTATAGCATATAGAAACTTGATTATTCTTTTGATATAATATTAGTATGAATCAAGTTTTAGTAAACCAAATCAGATCAACAACGGTCACGACCAGGTGATCGGGTTTACTACGCTTAGCTAAAAACACCTCCCGATCATCGGGAGTTTTTTGTTTCTCGCCATCAAACTTCAAGTGTCGCAAATCAAGAGAAATTTAAATTACTTACGTTAAGTTTTAAAGATGAATAAATACTTAGTCATTAATAACAATGGAGATTTTTGCGATCCTAAAGAATTTTTAAAATCAAAAGGGTGCTCAAAAGATTTTAAAATTCTGATTCAAAGAGAAGCTTTCGGGCTAAAGTCCGACGAAAATAATATAAAACCAAAATATATCGAATATGCCAACAAATATGGTTTCCGATGGGAACCCTTTGGTGGAATAGGTTTTATTCAGTACGATCATAAAGCAAATTTGATAATGGAGTTAATTAAACAGTACTCCAAAAATTTAGTATCTCAAATTGGATTTCCTATATATCAAGTAAGCGGTTCAAATCTATTTGATATGAATTATCCGGCAGTTGATGCCTACGCCAAGTTATTCGGCGATAGACTTTTCAAATTTGAGGATGGCGATAAAAAATTAATTATGAGCTACGATGCAAGCTATCCTCAATTTAATTTAGCAAGCAAGTACAATCTGAGTTACAAAAACTTACCTTTCGGCCATTTTTCAGTTTCGGATTGCTACAGACATGAGCAGAGCGGAGAATGCATGCTATTGTTTAGAGGTAGAAGATTCTTTATGCCAGACTTGCATCCATATTTTGAAAGTGTGAAAAGTGCTTTTGTATGGTATCCCCAAATAGAGAAGCAAATACTCAAGGCTGCACATATGGGTAAAAGGGATTACGAAAATATTATAAAAGTGAGTTCAAATAAATACTTTAACCAATACCAAAAAGAGATTAAGCAAATTGCTTTAAGAAGAAAAAAGCCAGTGCTAGTCGAAATACGAGAAGAAGAACGGTACTGGATTATAGATGTGGATTATAGTATTGTAGATAATCTTAAACAGGTAAGAGAAATAGGATGCATTCAGATAGATATCGGTAATGCAGAAAGACTTGGAATTAAGTTTAAAGACAAACATAGTAAAGAAAAAAATCCTGTCATTATTCATGCGGCAGTTCCAGGTGGTTTAGAAAGATTTCTTTATATGCTTTTTGACAACTTTGAAGAATTTCCACTATGGCTAAAGCCAGTCCATCTTAGATTATTACCTGTTAGTCAAAAATTTAATGATTTCTGTATAAGTTTGGCTAATGAGTACAAGAATAAACTTAGGATTGAAATCGACGATAAAAATGAACCAGTCAACCGTAAAGTAAAACGAGCCTATCATGATCTTGTTGAAGAGGTCATCGTGATTGGAGACAAAGAAATCCATAGTCCTAGCAGTATTATAAAAAAGCTTGAACTGCTTGCTAATAATATTAAAGAATATCCATTCCAAGGTTTAAGTTGGCCCAACTTTTTATCAAAGCAAATTTAGATAGCCAGTAAATCTGGCTATCTTAAAAAAAACATATCCTTTGTTTTTAGTTCGGTATAGAATGAATTCATGATTAAATATTATGAAAACCAAAACGGAAGTTTTAGAATAGTCGATAACCTAAAAAAGAAATATCTAGTTCTGGTAGAGAATATTACTAAACACGATTTAGACGAGATCTCTAAAATTACTGGTTTACACCTGAGAAATTTTCATGACGTTGTAGATGAATACGAGGTCCCTAGAATAGTAAAAAAAGACAAAAATACCATTGTTTTTTTAAGGACGCCCGAAACAGATAAAAGCGGTCTACATACAGAAACACTAACATTTATTGTCAATCCGGATCACCTTGTAGTGCTTTCGCCCGATACAAATCACTTATTTAAATACGTACTTGAACAAAGGCAAGACATTCATTCAAACGATCTGAACGAATTTTTACTTTCACTTTTCGTAGTTATTTCGGAAAGATTTACAGAAAATGTTAGAAAAGTAAGAGGTAAAGTTTTAAGCCACAAAGAAGATATTTATTCTATAAATTCGGACACTATTGAGGATTTAGTAGAGATTGAAGAAATCCTAAACCAATACCTATATGCATTGATACCTATGAAACATGTTTTCGCAACAGTGTTTCAAGACAAGCATATGGGTAATTATAATAGCGAAGCTGAGTTGTACGAACAGCTTCTCAACAGTATTACTCAATCAGTCGAAGTTTGCACTGTAAATTTAAAAAGCATTAAAAGCATTAGAGATTCTTATCAGATTATTTTTACTAATAAATTAAATAAGTCAATTCAATTTTTTACAGCACTTACAGTAATTCTTACCATACCGATGATTATCACCAGTGTTTATGGCATGAATCTGAATCTTCCTTATCAATACCATCCTGATGCTTTTGAAATAGTGGTCGGGTTAAGCAGCTTAATTGCACTGGTAGCACTGTTAATTTTCTTTGTAAAAAAGTGGTTATGAATTAACAAGATAAGTTAAGAACTTCTTACGAAGGAGATTTTCTAATCAATCACGTTAGTTCCTTTGTAAAATTTGCTCCAGAAAGGATGCTCGTGATACTTGGGATTACGTGCCTGATTAACTTGTCTTCCGTGAAAAATAAATCTTAAGCTCATATCATTCCATTCTTCTCTAGGGAAAAGCTTCATCAAATCTTGCTCAACTTTTTTAGGATCTTCATTTTTTGTTAATCCCATCTGTCGAGTAACTCTTAATACATGTGTATCCACCACAAAACCTTCTGGTAGTAAAGTTCCTCGCGGAATCGTGCTATACATATCATTTTTACTATCAATTTTAGTTGGTTTTTTTCCGTACCATTCAGAAATTATCACATTACCTATTTTTCTACCAACTCCAGGCAAAGTTAATAAATCTTGCAAAGTGTGTGGTACTTTAGAATCAAACTTATCTATAAGCATCCGAGCAGTTTTAATCAAATTTCTTGCTTTTGTTTTGTAGTAATTAAGTACTTTAATAATTTTTTCTACGTCTTCTATGTTTGCATTTGCAAGTATTTCGGGCGAGTTATACTTGGCAAAGAGTAGAGGCGTGACCTTGTTAGTAACTTCATCGGTTGTTTGTGGCGAAAGAATTGTAGCAACTAAGAGCTCAAAAACGTTCGAATGAAGAAGTGGCGTTTCAACCTCTGGATACTCCTTCTTTAATTGCTCTGCAACTATCTTGGCAATTTGTTTTGGATCGCTGCTCAATTGCATAGAATTTAATTTTTATGACTTGCACCAATTGCTTGACTAATATTTGTGTAACCATCGTTCTTTAATAATTCTACCAAACCTTTATTAATCTCTCCAATTAATTGCGGTCCTTGATAAATCATACCTGTTATTAACTGAACTAATGTAGCTCCCAGTTTTATTTTTGTATATGCATCTTCAGCACTAAAAATGCCGCCAACTCCTACTATAATTAATTTATCCTTATAATTTTTGTATGTATATTCAATCAATCTATTACTTAACTCCCAAGTTGGTTTGCCACTGATTCCGCCCTTAATATCCTGTGGAATTATATCTTTAATTGTTTCCGATTTATGATCTTTATTCAAGTTACCGATTACAACACCATCTATTTTATGTTTAATTGCTACTTGCAATAGCTCATCAAATTCGTGTAGATCCAAATTTATTGGCATTTTTATAAACTTAATTTTATCTGTCTTAATTTCCGCAAGTTTTGTAAGCAGAGCATCAAGTTTATCTTTTGTAGTAAAAGGCTCACCACCAAATGTATTAGGACAAGAAATATTGATTGTATAATATGTTCCAATTCCTGATTCCACTACATTTCTAAAACACTGATAGTAGTCTTCAATTCCTCCTTCTAATGTCGACGTAGAAGAATCATTAGTTTTAGCAATCGAAATACCCAATACTGTATTCTTAGCTTTGTATTTTTTAAGCTTAGCTAAGATTTTATCTACTCCAATATTCTTAAGACCGTAATAAACAACTAACGCTTTCGATTTTGGAAGTCTAAATAGTCTTGTGCCTGGATTACCTGCGTAAGGTTTGTAAGTTATAGAACCAATTTCCATATGACCAAAACCAACTTCTGGCAGAATATGAACCAAATGTGCATCTTTATCAAAACCAGCCGAAAGTCCAACTGGATTTTTAAATTCTGCATTTTTAACAAATTGAATTAAAGATGGATGATCATATCTAAATAACTTCCGCGTAAGAAATTTAGTAACTGAATTAGATCCAAGTATTCCGCCCAGTACGCTAATACGGTTATGAATGAATTCGGGATCAAATTTAAAAAACATAGGTTTAATTATTTTACGGTAACTAGCACCGAGAATTTTGTGTGTGATCATTTGAGTATTTTGGTTATTATTAATTAGAGTTCAAAAAACAGAATATTTTACAATAAATCTTTTTACAAAAAAATATGATGGAAGCTGCGGGCAGATAGAGTATAAATAACTAGCACTGACTTATTCTGAATGGTGTCTTAAAATTTTAATTACGTGAAGTAAAAGTAATATGGTCTTGATATACTAATGATATAATCTTGATGTATAGCAAAAGCAGATGAATAAATTTTTTAGAAACACAGGTATCGGAACTTTAATAATAGGTGCTGTTGTATACAGTTGGGTTGCTTTACAAAGAATGAGAATGGATGATGGTGAGATTTTTAGACAGGTAGTAACTGACTTAACTCAAGGGGAGATAGATGAAAGTAATTGGTACACATACAGCCAGATTTTGCAACATATCGATAGATTTGGAGGTCAACCAGAAGAAATTGATGAAGGTATTGGCCTTTACGAAATTACATTTTGGGGCAAGCTCACAAATGGGATGACTTATAACGTCAGGCTCCCTTTTCAACCAAGCCGGAGCGGCGTACAAGGTTTTTCAGCTGTACCTTTGGACGCAAACCCTGCCAAAGGCGACAATTATTTAAATGAGCTTGTACACAAGGATCTATCTGTAGGTGGTCAACATCATTTTGCAAGTATGTTATGGCAAAAGCTTATTTTTAGCGTTCCGTATATATCTTCTAAAGCCATAGAGCTCAATACAAGCGCCTATTTCCAAGAAGGTAATTATTATTGTAGAGTTGTATTGCAGAGATTTATTATTGATTCAGAAAATAGAACCTTCCTTTCAAGACAATTCGTATCTCTTGTAGATGAAAATGGTCAGGCGATTTTCCATTATCTGAGAGGTAAAGATGACATGGGCGTAGAGTTTGAAAGGCTTTCTGTTCCTGGATTACTAGAAAGCCCTATTGACATTCAAGAATTTACAGAAGAAGATATGAATCTGGTAGCCGAGATCGAAAGCAGATGCTTTGATAATCTTAATCTTCCAAGACTGAACGAAGGATCATAATACTTAACAATAGTGTATGCTACCTTTGCTTGTATTATCTCATTCGAACATTTAGCTGTTGCAATAACAACTAGAATGTAGGAGTAAAGATTAAGATTCCATTTATGATATAATCCTTAGTCTTTTAAATACATAATGAATAAAGAAAAAATCAGAAACATAGCTATAATTGCACACGTAGATCATGGAAAAACTACGCTAGTGGACGCGTTTTTAAAACAGAGTAATTTGTTTAGATCCAATCAGGGCGAAATGCAACAGGAACAGATTCTTGATTCCGGAGACCTGGAAAGAGAGAAGGGCATTACTATAACTGCTAAAAACACCTCCATTCACTTTAAAGATTTTAAAGTGAATATTATAGACACTCCGGGACACGCAGATTTTAGTGGAGAAGTAGAAAGAACTTTAAATATGGCAGATGGATGTTTACTTGTAGTAGATGCTCAGGAAGGACCTATGCCGCAAACCAAGTTTGTATTAAAGAAAGCTCTTGAACTTAAACTAAAGCCAATAGTTGTAATTAATAAAATTGATAAACAGTACGCCAATCCTGCAGAAGCGCTAGACAAGGTTAATAATCTTTTCTTGGAACTTGCAACAGAAGATAGTCAGTTGGATTTCCCAGTTTATTATGCAATTGGTCGAGAAGGTAAGGCGTTTAAATCTCTTCCAGAAGCAGATCTGCAACAAACTCAAGCAAATATTTTTCCATTGCTAGAAGGCATTATTGAACATATACCATCTCCAAAAGGAGACGAAACACAACCTTTTCAAATGCAAATTACTTCTCTTGAATATAATTCGCATCTAGGAAGATTACTTATTGGTAAAGTGTCGCGAGGAAAAGTAAAAGTTAACGATGCGGTAGTTTTAATCAAAAGTGATCAAGAAGGAGCTGAAAAACTTAATGGTAGGATAAAAAACATTTTTATAAAAGAAGGACTTGAGTATAAAGAGACAACAGAAGTAAGCGCAGGCGAAATTATCGCAATTACAGGCATCGAAACAACGGCGATTGGAGGAACTATATGTAGCCCAACAAAAATTGAAGCAATTCCAAATATAAAAATTTCTAACCCTTCTGTAAGAATTAAATTTGAAGCCAATACTTCCCCTTTTACAGGTCAGGAAGGAGAATTTGTAACAGCAAAACAGGTACAGCAAAGACTAGAAAAAGAGAAGGAAACTAATATTGGTTTAAAAATAGAAAAAACAGATGGAGGCGCATATTTTGTTTCTGGTAGAGGTGAGCTACAGCTTTCTATTCTAATAGAAACAATGAGAAGAGAAGGTTACGAATTCCAAGTACGAAGGCCCGAGGTAATTATGATAGAAGAAGCAGGAATAAGTAAAGAACCAATTGAAGAGCTGTATATAGAAGTTCCAGAAGAGTACCAGGGTGCAGTAAGTGCAGCATTGGGAGAAAGAAAGGCCGAAATGGTAGACTTAAGAATAGAAAATGGTCAGGCTAAGTTCACCTATAGAATTCCAACCAGAAACTTATTGGGATTAAGAAATGTGCTACTTACCCAGACTAAAGGAACGGTAGTTATGTCTAACTTTCTAATAGATTATATTCCCTACCAAAAAACAGATGATTTGTATCGTAAAGGAGTATTAATATCTACCGATACTGGAGTCGCAGCAGCATATACTTTAAATACGATTCAAGAAAGAGGAGAATTATTAATAGAACCTGCTACTAAAGTATACGAAGGTATGATAGTAGGAATTAATAAATACGACCAAGATATGGAAGTGAATCCCTGTAAAGAAAGAGAGAAATCAGGCGTAAGAAGAAATCAGGCCGAAATTACAGATGTTTCTCTAAAAGCTATTAGACCCGTTACTCTAGATTTTGCATTAGTCTTCTTAGCCGAGGATGAAATTTTAGAAGTTACTCCACAAAATCTAAGACTCCGAAAAGCTTTTCTAAAAAAACACGAAAGAGAGTGGTCCAAAAGGAGTAATCTTACTGATTACGCTAAACAGCAACTAGGGATTAAATAACTAATCCTTCATAACTCCAAATCATTAGAAAAATCACCTCTATTTAAAATTTAATTATTTAGGTCTCAAAAATAAATTAGATATATAGAGCAAGAGTACTAACGTAAATTGTACACATGATTGAGTAAATAGATTGTTCAATATTTGCGATGTGATTACTGTAATGTATAAAGTTTTGACGCTTCTAAGCATAGTGTTATATTTAGCGAGATGATATATCGAGTAAACGCCGAGTTAACCAATACTGTAGTGTATTTTCAAATCAGATATCTATCTAAAGTAGACTAGAAAATACATAGCCGCAAATTCGTACGAAATTCTTTTTAGCGCAATCGCACTAAAAGAGTTAAAATTAAATAATATGACCACAAGTAGCCTAATCATATTCGTGGGTTTGGGAATTCTAGTAAGTATTCTCTTAGCTTTGAAAGCCTTGAACCCTTCCCAGAACAACGAATGGCAAAGCATTGCCCGCAAAAAGCTCCTAAGCCTTAAGAGAGGCCAGCATAATACTTTAGAATCACAAAAGCAGTTGATTATAGAACTTGATAAATTATTGGATTTCTGTCTTAAAAATAAAAAACTAAATGGAGACAGCATGGGAGACAGGCTAAAATCATCTAGAAGTTTTTTCAGCAAAGATTCTTACAACAAAATATGGGAAGCTCACAAAGTAAGAAATAAATTGGTGCACGAGATTGATTTTAGAATTACTATAGAATCTCTAAAAAGACACAACAACGAGCTTAAGAACTCCATAGAGAACCTCTTAAAATAACTATAATTGGCTTAAGCTATCGAAAGAAGTATAATTTTTAGACTAATTAAATATTCTTTGTATATACCACCATGTGATCAAAGTTATTTCCAAAATAACTTAATGGTTTTTCTTCACCTGTCCAAGGATCATTAGTTATAAATTGCTCAAGATCTTCTTTTTGTGTTGGATCAAATTTTGTAACCAATGCCCAGTGTTGGATAGGAGTAAAGGCAACGCTGTTCCATCCTACAATTACCGGATTTCCTTGTTGCAGTTCAAATTTAAGTCTATCTAAGTTAAATTCATTAAAGTAAACACCTTTTAATGCTATTTTGTCTGAAAAGCTCGTTGCAGCGCTCCATCTTACAGCACAGCCGTCAAAATAGCCCTGTTCAGAATTAGAATTCAAAAAATCATTTAATTTATCTGGGGTTGTCGTCTCTCCAAAATAATTAAGTACCATAGAAATTGCTGTAATGGCACACCCAGCCGAGCCGATCGAATCTTCATCACATCCTCCTAATTTAATATCTTTCCACTTATCATCTCGCTGGCTTAAAGGTTGAACGGAAATACTTGCCGGTGAATTTTTTAACTCTCCAACTTGAGTTGTAACTTTGGAAATAGTCGAGGTATTTATGTCTATGGAGTATGTAACAGTCGGGAATTCGTAGTTATTCTTAAATAATAAAGTTTTTGAATCTGCCCAGGAAATATCTACTTTGGTAGACTTGGTAATACTAGGATTAAAAAGATTTTTTACCTTCCAATCAGAATCTTTGCTAGGGTCGACTTCTGCATATAACTGCTTGTTGTCAGTTCCGTCGGGATTAGAAACCCAAATTTGAAAAGGATAAATCATTACATAAGCTAACTTTTTGCCATCAGGACTCCAAATAGGATTGGTATAATAAGAGTAATTATCACTTCTTGCAATTGTATACTTATTTTCGCCAAATCTATCTACAACCTTAAGTTCTGATTTGTACAAGGAATAATTTTCGAAGCTGACTATTGCATAATAGTGATTATTTGGTGAGCGGGCAGTCAGGTAATCAAAATAAACTCTTCCTTCTGCATAATCAGAAGGGATTATATCTGTTTTATGAAAAAGCGAAGAATCTCCAAGCCTATTTAAAATCAAGAATATAAATAGTAAACTTATCAAGCATATAATCAGAGAAAAAAGGAATTTTAATCTTAATTTTAGTATCATATAATTATTATATAGGAAACTGTATATAAGTTGAAAGAAGGAAATAAGTCATGAATTCTGAATTTTTGCAAAACGAACAACTGATAACCGATAACCGATAACCGATAACCGATAACCGATAACCGATAACCGATAAC
>CAYMSO010000003.1:0-150997 GCA_964393185.1 uncultured Candidatus Saccharibacteria bacterium
GTACCTTGCCTATATTGATCTTCTAGTTCAGAAATTCTTTCTTCATTATAGTCCATTAGTCTGAAGTATTTGAATATCACGTTTTTTTCTGGATCACCGGGATCATCCTTATGAATTCTATTTGGATCTGTGGTTATGGCCATCACTTGCCTTCGTAAAGTATCCTCATCTGCGAAAATAGTTAAGTCATTCCCCAGTGATTTACTCATTTTTCTTACACCATCTGTTCCTGGAACTCTGGCAACGCTTGGCTTAATGTAAAGTTCTGGAACTTTTAGAATTTTCCCATATCTATAATTGAAAGACTGTGCAATATCTCTACATATCTCTACATGTTGGGCTTGATCTTCGCCCACAGGCACTATGTCGGGCTCAAAGGCTAGAATATCTGCAGCCATCAAAATTGGGTAATTGAAAAGCCCCATATTTATATTGTCTATGTCGGCGTTTGGATCATTTAATTTATCTTTATACGCATGCATTCTCTTCATCTGAGACAAAGTGACTACATTATTCAAAATCTCTGTAAGTTCAAAAATATCTTTTACGGTCGATTCCACAAAAAAAGTCGTTTTTTCTAAGTCTATTCCTAAAGCAAGGTAGTCTATAAATGTTTCTATAACATTATTTTGAAATACTTTTGGATCATGAACAGTATTTAGAGCATGGTAATCAGCAATAAAATAAAAGCATTCACCTTTGTCCTGAAATTCAATGTGGGATTTTACTGCACCTAGATAATTACCTAAATGTAGGCCTTTAGATGAACTAGGAGTTATTCCAGAAAGCACTCTTAAATCGCCTCGTTTGGCATCATCAATTTCAGTAACATCAATCACTTTAGCATTGGTGATTCTTTTTATATCCTCCACATGCATTTCAAGGCTATACTCATTGGTTCCACAGCCGACTCTTACCTTGTTTTTTTTAAGTACTTTCTCGTCCATGTAAATAGGAATTTCGAGTGTTAGTGGAGAGACCATTCCGGGTGGATATCCAGTCACTTGTTTTAGCTCTTCTGCAGATGCAAATCTTAGCTTGTTTGTATTTACTGCTTTTCTTAGTTTAGTGTTGTTAATTTTGGTGTCGTCGCGTCTCAACAGCGCTATGAATCCGTTGTCTGTAGAAAAAATTAAAGTAGCACAGCCATCAGAGTAATCCAATCCGAAAGCTTTTATATGCTCGTCTACCGAAGGCCCAACATCGTTAGGCACTTTGTATAATCTATAGTCTGCACCTGATTTTTGTAAGATATTTTTTATTAATTCGAGTTGTTTCATAATATTTTGCTATTCCATTGCTTTATTATACTTGCTTACTAATATAAATGCTAAGCCATCCGTATAACTATTACCAATAAAAATTGGAAAAAGATCTTTGCTTGAAAGTATTTCTAACTTTCTTAACTGATTCACACTAAGTTTTCTAAAATTCGTTAACGTACTTAAGTCCATGCCTAATCTTTTTACGGTCGATTTATAAACTCTATGTTCAAACTTGAAAATATTAACATGTTTTATTTGCTTTTGATTCAAATTTGCCTCCAGATTAAGAATCCTTTTAACTAAAAAAGATCTTGAGTAGTAGCCAAGTGATTCTTTAGAGATTTCTATAGACATGGATATCTTGGGGTTAATAGATATTAAAGATCCACTTGGCGGCATAATAACTAGATTATGGAAACCTAGTAAGGAACATACTTTTACTTGCATCAAATTTGGAAAAGTAGTGGTTATACAACAATCATTTGCTTTTGCATTTGTGTTGTGGAAGTCCAAAATTAGATTGTATGAACCGATTTTATTTTTGATATCTTTTGCGATTTGCTCCTCTATACTAACCTGCAAACTTGTATTAAAACTTCGATTTAGATCGGTTTCTAAGTATCTTTTTCTTCTTTTCACTGCAGCATCATGTGCTAGTAAGCTGTAAATATTTTTTGAATATTTACTTCTAAAATAATTTGCTAACTGAATGCCTGTCAGTTCATCGCCGTGAATACCTCCTACTATTAATGTTTTCATAAAAGAACTTTAAAATTTAATTTTCAGGCATATGTAAAATACCCACAATCTGTAAATCCTTATGATTTAAGAAAATTTTTTCATGTGCAGCTATTGATCTAAGCGATGGATTATATCTTAACTCTGTAGAAACACTTACAGAATTTAGGTGCGGATAGCGCTTTAATGCTTGTAATCCAACTATTAGTGCAGGTTCTGAACCACCAATCCTAGTAGTTAAGTCTGTAACACCTCTATAAAATGATCTATTTTTAGAATATCCTTCTACAATATCAACACTGAATCTAGTTATGCTTGGATTGTATTGGCTTAAAATATCCAAAGTTTTCTTAGTTACTTTTAAGCATTCCCTTGCATGTTCATCTATATGGGGCAGTAATACTGTTCTTTCTAAGTCAGAGCGATATAGAACAGCGTCGATACCTCCATATTTGAACTGCTGATTTACTATTAAATCTTTTTGTTTGCCAAAATATGTAAAAGTTCCAACTGGTAAGATAATTTGCCCCGCAGTGAAAGTTTGTGGAATAGCTTGTTCAAATTCATCTTCAGATAAAGATGTTTCTATAACAATGCCATTTTGCTCTAAATCTTCAATACTTCTGACTATTTTTATGAACTCTTTTAAAGAGGTAACTGAAAACTGTCCACGTCCATCGCTTTTTCCCATTAGTTTTATTCTGGGTACGTGCCCTTGCTTACATAAGTCATTAAATGACAAGATGGCTGAGTCAATGTCAAAAGCTGTATAACCAGGAATAGTCACACTTTCTAAAAGAGATGCAATTCTTTTAGAAAAATAAGAAGGTACCCTGTCAGTATTATTGAAAGTACGATGCAGCACTGATTTATCTGTATGTGCAAGATTTTCAAAAATAGCTCCATAGTAATTTTGAGTTAGCGGATTTAATTTCGTTTTCAATGCCATACTTGAGTCTAGGGCCTGAGAAAGCACATGATATTGAGGTTCGGCTTCTACACTTCTTCCTCTGTATGGTAAATTAAGTATGTCTGCAATATCATGAGCAACATTGACATTTCTACCTCTCGTATCTCTGGTGCTTCCTTCGGCGCCAACATATTGGTCGTATGGTTCCGGAATATTATCTGGTATATCTAATCTTACAGATTTGAAATTATTCATATTAAATTACTTAAAAACTAAAAAATCCTCCCTAATTATTTGTAGGGAGGATAGACTTAAACTAAATAGTAACGAACTTTACGTGCAAAGTCTCCTCCAAAGAGAAGTTTGCCACCACGAATTTTGTAAAGTTAATTTATTTTTCATCTTTTCTAAGTACTTTAAATTTGCCAAGTTTTAGTTCTCTTGATCCCCTAGTAACAGTAGCAACACCTATTCCAAGATCCTTCGCTATTTTGTGCTGCGTTTCGCCGTTTATTAATTTATTAACAATCTCAAGTCTTAAAGGAATCTCTTCCTGCTCTTTAGGCGTAAGTATCCCTTCCAAAAAATCTTTCATTAGCTCCTTATCAATTATACCTACAAGTAAATTTACTAATTTATCTAACGGTTTACTTCCCATTACTCATACTAGCATACTAGTATGGATTTGTAAAGAGTATATTTTTGTATGTAAAATACAGTAAAAATGTATATTTAGAAGATTGCAACTACTGTTTATAAACCTTTAGAACAAATCTTAGTCCTGCTCCACTACCTATTTTGTCTACAATTTTCTTATCCACAAGCCTCTTCAAAATTGTATTAGTATTCTGTCTTGTTACATGCATTTCTCTGGCAATTTCTGCACCGCTCGCTTGTTTTTTGGCTGCTAGTATATTAATTACTTCTTTCTCTTTAGGAGTAGTTTCTATAATACTATTATTTTTTATATCAATTGTGCCGCCACTTATTTTGAATAACTTAGACACAGCTTTGTTCGCAGAGAATAAAAGTACCTGCGTATAAAATTCTAACCATTCTGTAAGATCCTCTGATTCTATAGCCCTTTCAAGAATATCATAATATCTTTCTCGGAAAAGCAGATAGTATTCTTCTGTAGGAAGTATATTTTTAGGATCAATTTCATGTAGACAGAGAATTATTTTTTCGTACAATCTCGCTAACCTACCGTTGCCTTCTTCAAAAGGATGGGTTTTTACAATTTTGTAGTGAGAAACTCCAGCTAAAATAATTGGATTGATTGTAAGAAATTCTGCCTCTAACCATTCGAAGAATTTAGTTATCTCCTTTTCGATATGTATAGGAGCAGTTTTAATAGTAAGATCTAGTTTTTTGTAAATACCGTTTTCATTAATGATTTTTGGCAGAGCTACCTTATTGGTTCTAAGTTTGCCGGCTAAAGGGTTGGCAGTTCCAATCAATGCAGAGTGAACTTCTTTAAATTTTTTAAGATTCAGATCTTTTTGAGAAGTAAATAGGTTATTGATATTTCTTCTTTCAATTTTATACTTTTCAGAATCTTCAAGTAATTCCCTAGGTATTTGATTCCTTTTATTCAAATCTAATAAATCACTGGGCGCTATTTCAGAGTCAATACTAACTGCTGCAATGCAGGCCTTTCTTTCAAGTTGGGTAAACAATTTGTTAAACCAAACATTATCCTTTATGGAATAAAGATAGGTATGTAATTTATAGAATTCTGTAATCGTATTTAATGTTTGGTTAGTAATTTCATATTTCACCATATCTCCCATCTAATTTTAAGATTAACTTCTGAATTATAAGTAGAATGGACAACAGTGTCAATAGACGCTATTTACGAATGTCATAAGTTTTTGACAAATATATTTAATACATTTATAATCACACTTGTGAAGAACAACCAAGAACATAATACAGTAAAAGCAAAGGCAGATTCTAGATTAAGTTACTTAAAACGGGAGACGTATAAGCTGATGCTGAAAGTATTTCTTATTGTTAGCATACCCGCAATAATAGGGAGCCTTTTAGGTAATTTTATCGACAAGCAACTTGATATCAAGCCTTATGGCTCGTTGGGGACATTGTTTGTATTTTATTTAATAACATGGACAATTGTTCTTATTTACAGTTTAAATTTAAAAAAGCAATTTAAAGAATCTGCTAAAAAATAGAATATGGAAATAATAAAAGATTTATTTAGCTTTCTTAGAATAGAAGCTGGCGAAATTAGCATAAAATCACCCAAACTTTTCGAAGCTTTTGGTATCCCCTTTACAGGACCTATGATTACTGCATTAACCATTACTTTGTTGCTATTGGTATCTGTGGTTTTTATTTCCCCAAGAATTAAAATTAAAGGGAAACCTGGTAAACTGCAAACAGCTTTAGAAATGATCTATGTCTGGTTTTTCGACTTGGTAGAAAAAATAGCAAGAAGCCCTAAAACAGCAAGGCAAATTATGCCAATTATTATGGCAATTTTTGTTTACATAGCGTTGTCAAATACTATTGCTTTGCTACCAATAATAGGATCCATTACTTACGATGGTAAAGCAATTTTCACAACTAGCACCAAAGATTTGAATATTACATTTGGTATTGCTGCAACTGTAGTTTTATGGACACATGTTTTGAGTATATTAAAATACAATCCTATAAATCATATATTTAAATTCATAAAACTTAATCAGTTAGTTAAAGGAATCAGAAAGGGACCAGGAGGTATATTTATGGCAGTTATAGAGTTCTTTATCGGATTACTGGATGTTATTTCTGAATTTGCAAAATCTTTATCTCTATCTCTAAGACTATTTGGCAACATGTTTGCTGGAGAAGTTCTTACAACTTTACTTATGAGCGCCTTTGCAATTATATTGCCAGCCGGTCTGATATTTTATGGCGTATTTGGAGGTGTGTTGCAGGCTTTAGTTTTTGCAGCTTTGTCTGCATCATATTTTGGAGCGTCATTAAGCGACGATTAGTTTGCTCTTATTTTAACCTGAGGCAATTTATTATAAATGGGGGGCCGATGGTAGATTAATTATTATTTTATACAAAATGACAGACGAAGGTCTATATACAATAGCAAGAGCTCTTTGCATTATTGCAATGATGCCTACAGCTATAGCAGAAGCTAATTTGGTAGTAGCAGCTTTTAATGCTATTGGTAGAAATCCAAAACTTGAGGAAACAATATTTCCAAAAGTTATTATTTCTATCGCCTTGGTTGAATCTACAGCTATTTATGCATTAGTTGCATTCTTTACACTTTAGTAGAATATTATTCGTTCCCGAATTTAAAAACTTCGGGAATGGAAAATAAATTATTTAAGTTAAAAATAATAAGTTACTAAATTACTATGGATTTTCAAGCAATATTCGATAGCCTTGGATTTGATCCCAAAATGGCTTTGTTCAGCTCAATTAACTTTTTGATATTCTTCTTAGTTCTAAATAAATTTGTATTTGGAAAAATAGGACAGGCGGTATACAACCGACAGCAAATTGTAGAAAAAAGCTTGAAAGATGCAGCAACAATAGAAAAAGAACTTGCCGAAGTACAGGAATCCAAAGAAAAAATTCTTAAGGATGCAAGTATAGAAGCGAACGAAATTATTAAAAAACATCAGGAAACTGGAAACGAGATAATAACAAAAGCTAAAGAAAAGGCAATAACAGAAGCAGAAGAAATAAGAGGGGCAGAATTACAAAAAATAGAGGCAGAAAAGCAAACAATGCTTAGAGACTTAAAAGATAAGACAGCGGACCTAACAATCAAAGCTGCAAACAAAGTTATATCCGGCAAAATTGATGCAAAGGAAGACAAAAAGATGATTTTGGAATACTTAAACACATTAAAAATAGAAGAATAAAATGAAAGTAAAAGTTGTATACAAAAATTTTAAAAAGCCAATTAAAGCTTTAGATCCTAAAACCATACATGTGACTGTAGCTAAAGAATTAGATCAAGAAGTTTTGACCAAAATAAAAGAAAAATTTGGAGAGGACTGTGACATAAAGGTCAAAGTGGATCCAGCTGTTTTGGGTGGAATTGCTATCCGTAAAGGAGATAAGCTTTTTGATGGAACTATTAAAAGCCAGCTTAGGGAATTAGAACTAAATCTAAAAAATAATTAAATAATTAAATTCTGATTATGTCTGATACTAAAAAAATAGTAGAAAATTTAGAACATACAATAGATTCATACGATGTAGATATAGAATTGGAAGAAATAGGAGAGGTTGTTGAGGTCAAAGATGGAATTGCAAAAATTGTAGGATTAACTAAATGTCAATCACAAGAAATGCTTGAACTACCAGAAGGTGTAGCGGGCTTAGCTCTAAACTTAGAAGAAGAAACAGTTGGCGCAATCTTGTTAGGAAATTACGAAAAAATTAAACAAGGAGACGTTGTAAAAAGAAGCGGTAAGATAATGTCAATTCCAGTAGGAGAAGAAATGATTGGTAGAGTACTAAATTCTCTAGGAGAGGCAGTAGATGGACTGGGTATAATTAAAACTAAAGAAACTAGACAGATAGAAAGAGTAGCTCCAGGCGTGATGACAAGAGAGCCAGTAAATAGACCTTTGCAAACAGGAATTAAAGCAATAGACGCATTAATTCCAATTGGTAGGGGGCAGAGAGAGTTGATAATCGGAGATCGACAAACAGGAAAAACAGCAATTGCAATAGATACAATTATTAACCAGAAAGGTCAAAATGTAAAATGTATTTATGTTGCAATCGGTCAAAAGGAATCTAAAGTTGCACAACTAGTAGCAAAACTAAAAGAAGCAGGAGCAATGGAGTATACAACAGTATTCTTAGCTGGAGCTTCGGAAGCTGCGCCTATGCTTTACCTTGCACCTTATGCCGGTGTTACCTTGGCAGAATATTTTGCAGAAAAAGGAGAAGATGTATTAGTAATTTATGATGATTTATCAAAACAGGCCGTAGCATACCGAGAAATGTCTTTATTGTTAAGAAGGCCACCAGGTAGAGAAGCTTATCCGGGAGATGTATTCTATCTTCATTCAAGATTACTAGAAAGAGCCTGCAATTTGAATTCCAAATTTGGAGGAGGATCGATAACTGCACTTCCTATAATCGAAACACAGGCTGGAGATATTAGTGCCTACATCCCTACAAATGTGATTTCTATTACAGATGGGCAAATCTTTTTAGAATCTAATCTTTTCTACAAAGGACAGAGGCCAGCAGTAAATGTAGGATTGTCTGTATCGAGAGTGGGTAGTTCAGCTCAGATTAAACCAATGAAAAAAGTAGCAGGTAAATTAAAGTTAGAGCATGCGCAATTTAGAGAACTGGAGGCATTTGCACAATTTGCTAGCGACTTAGATCCTGATACTAAGCAAAAAATTGATAGAGGAAGAAGACTTAACGAAATATTAAAACAGAAACAATACAATCCATTAAGTGTTGAAGAACAAGTGCTGTCAATTTTTTCTGTAAGCAATGGCTATATGGATAAATTCGAAGTTTCAGAAGTAGGCAGAAAAGAGGAGGAACTTCTCGAATTTGCAAGAAATGTTAAAAGAGAACTTTTAGATAAAATTAGACATGGTGAATGGGACGAAAAGATAGAAGAAGAATTACATAGAACTTGTAAGGAAAAACTTTTGTAAAATGGCAATTAATACAAAGGCAGTAAAAAATAGAATAGGTTCTGTAAAGAATACTAAAAAGATAACAAAAGCTATGCAAATGATTTCTGCTGTTAAGATGCAAAAAGCTGTTTTGGCAGCAGTAAATACAAGAGCATATGCAACATTGGCGAGTGAATTAATGGAAGATTTAAAGTCTACCAGACTTCATCATCCATTATCAGAATCTAGAATTTTAACAAAAGAACTATTAATACTTATAACTTCCGATAGAGGATTATGTGGCAGCTACAATGCAAATGTATTAAGAACTGCCAACGAATATGCAAAAACTCAAAAGGAAAACAATGTTGAAGTTAGCGTTCTAGCCATCGGGAAGAAATCAGCATTATTAGCCAAAAAACTTGGACTTGCCTTGGTTGGTCTTTACGAAAAACTCGGAGAGAATCCGCAATATGAAAGTATCTACCCGATTAGCAATACAGTAATTCAAGAATTTAAGCATAAAAATTACGATGCGGTTACAATCATTTATACAAATTATATTTCTGGATTAGTGCAGAAAGTAGAGTCGAGACGAATCCTACCATTAAACAAGCAGATTATAGAATTAATGGTCAAAAATACTGGGGGAATTGTAGAACGTGCAAATATAGACTTTAGCCAGGAAGATTTTGAGGTATCGCTGGACGATGAATATACATTTGAGCCAACAAAAAGAAAAGTATTAGAAATAGTACTACCAATGTTAGTTGAAATACAAATTTATCAAGCACTTTTAGAATCTACTGCAAGTGAACATAGCAGTAGAATGATCGCAATGAAAAATGCTACTGAGTCAGCTGGAGATATGATTAATGAATTAACTTTGCAATACAATAAAGGGCGACAAGCTGCAATTACACAAGAAATAAGCGAAATTGTGGGAGGCGCTAGTGCTCTTAATAATTAGTAATTAATAATTAAAAATAAGAAATTAAAAAATCGTTTATGAATAAGGGAAAAATTACACAAATAATTGGGGTTGTTGTAGATGTGAAATTTGAAAACGAAATCCCAGCTGTTTACAACGCTCTAGAAGCAAGGTTATCTAGTGGTGAAGTCGTAGTTTTGGAAGTTCAGCAACATCTTGGAGATAATACAGTCAGAACTGTTTCTATGAGCACTACAGATGGATTATCCAGAGGTAGCGAAGTGCTAGATACAGGAGCACCAATCTCTGTTCCAGTAGGAAAAGCAGTTTTAGGTAGAATGTTCGATGTTGTTGGTAATCCAATCGATGGAATGAATGCGCCAAAAGACGCATCTAAATCACCAATTCATAGAAAAGCTCCAGCTTTTAAAAATCAATCTCAAAAAACAGAAATTTTAGAAACAGGTATCAAAGTTATAGATTTGATCTGCCCCTTTCTAAAAGGAGGAAAAGTTGGTTTATTTGGAGGAGCCGGAGTTGGCAAGACTGTTATTATCCAGGAATTGATTAGAAACATAGCACAGGAACACGGTGGATACTCAATGTTTGCCGGTGTAGGTGAAAGAACAAGAGAAGGAAATGATTTGTACAGAGAAATGGAAGAATCAGGGGTGTTAGAAAAAACTGCGCTAGTTTTTGGTCAGATGAATGAACCACCTGGCGCAAGGGCCAGAGTAGCTCTTACAGCTCTTACAATGGCGGAACATTTTAGAGATACCGAAGGAAAAGATTTATTACTTTTTATCGATAATATCTTTAGATTTACTCAGGCTGGCTCAGAGATGTCGGCTTTATTAGGAAGAATGCCTTCTGCAGTAGGTTATCAGCCAACACTTGCTACCGAAATGGGAATCTTGCAAGAGAGAATTACGTCTACAGATAAAGGATCTATCACATCAGTCCAAGCTGTATATGTACCTGCAGATGACTTGACAGATCCTGCTCCAGCAACCACATTTACTCACCTTGATGCGACGGTAGTACTGAACAGATCTTTAACAGAGTTAGGAATATATCCTGCTGTAGATCCTCTGGATTCATCGTCTACAATACTGGATCCAAATGTACTAGGCGAGGAGCATTATAATGTCGCAAGAGAGGTTCAAAAAGTACTTCAAAGATACAAAGATCTACAAGATATTATTGCGATTCTTGGCATGGAAGAGTTGTCCGAAGAAGATAAGCAACTTGTAGCAAGGGCTAGAAAAGTACAACGTTTCTTTTCACAACCGTTCTTTGTGGCTGAGCAGTTTACTGGTGTTGCAGGAAAGTATGTAACAATAGAGGAAACCATAAAGGGATTTAAAGAAATTTTAGATGGTAAGTTAGACGATGTACCAGAATCAAAGTTCTTCTTAAAAGGAAATATTGATGAAGTTAGAAGTTAAATAGGTATTAATGATTAGTATAAAAATAGTCACACCACAAGGGATAATTTTAGATCAAAAAGATATTATTTCTGTAACTATTCCAACAGAAGCGGGCGAGATTACTATTCTTGAAGATCATATTCCACTAGTGTCTATCTTAAGTACCGGAATGATCACAGTTAAGACTGTCGAAGAAGAAAATTATTTATCTGTATCTCGTGGGGTGTTGGAAGTAAGAAGGCAAAGTATTATTTATATCCTTGCCGATACAGCAGAAAGAGCTGAGGATATAGATATAGAGAGAGCAGAAGAGGCAAGGAAAAAAGCTGAGGAATTATTGAGAAGTCAAGAAAATTTAAATGAAGTAGAATTTGCAAATATTGCTGCAAGAATAGAAAAAGAACTTGCGAGAGAACGCACTGGGAAAAAGTACAGGAATATAAGAATTTAAACTTCTTGTATTGATAATACCCTTGATTTTTTTTGATCAATATACCTATCAGATCAACAACCTTGAACTAATCCAAACTAAGCTACAACGTTTAATATTTCGCACAGACTCTTTAACTTCCATTATATTCAATGTACAATATTATTGTTAGCTAATTTATACACAAAATCTCATGAGGAGTGTGCTATCGATAATAATAGTGCTATTAATCTGCACTGTGGTCGGTCTATGGTCACCATGGTTACAATTGAATATAAGTATTTCCAAATTATTTGGAGTGGAGGAGCCCGATAGTATTTCAGGACTAGAGGTGTACTCTTTGAGTGGTGAATTAGAAGTGTATATCGATGAAGAGAAGGCAGAAGGAACAGCTGTATTCAACGAATCCCCTCTCATAATAGACGAAGTAGAACCTGGTAACAGACTAATCAGAATTATTAGGAAGTCTGATTTTCCTGATAGCTACTGGAGTTTTAGTAAATTAATTAATTTTGAGCAAGGAAAGACAGTAGTAATTACCTATAATTTAGGTCCAGAAGAACAGTTCTCGGAAGGACATGTAATCACAGTTTCTAAATCTGACTTACAAGCAGATAGCAATAGAGCAGTAATAAATTTTAAAGCAAATGTTAGTGGTGCTAATCTATTTATAGATGATGCACCGTTTGTAATTACAACAAAAGAGCTATCAGAAACCCTAGCCTTAAACAAACAACATATAATCAAAGTGGAAAAGCCAGGTTACGAAACATTAGAATTTACAATATTGCCAAAAGACCAAGAAGACAGAGATGCGCTAAAAGGTTATGATATTAATGTGGATATATACTTAATGGCACAACCAATATTGGTGGAATAATATGATAGTACCGCAAGAATATAGATTAAAAAATACAATTAAATATCCTACAACAGTAATAGTGGGAGGAATTTCACGGCTTGGTTTAGAATTAGCCCAACTGTTAATCGAGCAAGGCGGTTATGTAGTTATTGTAGACACCGTAACAGCAGAAAGTATTCAGAAATTACAAAGATTTCATAAAAATGATCTAATTAGCTATTTAGACTATTCTGCAATACCCCATCTAGAAGAAGACATTAGAAGATTAGATTACGTTTTTTATTTTAACCACGATAGCGTAGACTTTAAAAGCGAAGTCTCTACACAAGAGTTTCTTACTTTTTCCAATTATTTGGATGCAACATTATCTTTAGCTTCTAAATTCGAAGCAAAATTCCTACTAACTACTTCTATAAAAGCTAACCAAATGCTTTTGATGGAAAATGATATGGGCATGAATTTCGGAAAATCATCTGTATCGACTCCAACATATACAGATATGGAGCTACAAAAATATGCAGAGGGACTTGTACTAGAGTACGAGAAGAAAGTTAATCTGGACGCCAGAGTAATCAGACTTGGCGAGATTATAGGAGATGGGATGGATTTTAAAAACAATACAGCATTTGTTAGATTAATACTAAATGCAGCGCAGAACGAAATGCTGGAACTAAGGAAAGAAGGTCTAGAAAACGAATGGTTTATTCATATGCAAGACGCAGCATATGCGTTAGTAAAAGCAGAATTTGGAAAAGGAACTAAAGGGAAAATCTATTCTGCGGCTTACGATAGTCCATATCGTCATTTATCCATTGCATACAAAATTCAAGAAATAAGCCCAGGACAGCTAGAAATTAGGTTTGTAGAAGAAAAAGATAATTTGCCGGCTATTAAGCTTTATAAGGCCGCACCCAACCTATCCGATATAGGATGGATGCCAAGAGTTTCTTTCGATAAAGCGGTAAAGCAATCTCTTGCCTCGGCAAAAATTTATATTGCTGAACATTCACTCAAATCACTAAAAAACAAAAACATACAATCAAATTCGCCAAAATCTTTTAAGAGTAAATTAAGAAGCTTTTTAAATATTGCCGAGAACGAAAGTGACGAATCTCAATTCCAAACAGAAGGTGATCTAATATCTAATTTAATTGCCGAAAAGCAGGGTAACGACGAACTCAAAAAAAGCCGACTATTACTCGCTAACAATGAGCTTAAGGCAAGAAGAAGAAGACCAAGGACTTTTACAGAAAAAATTCAGGATTATTTTTGGAAAACATTTATTTTCTTTGCTAGGTTTATAACTATTCTAAGCAATAAATCACCCTTAGAGCTAGGAATAATTTTATTTAGCATATCTCTGTTTATATTCTTTTACTTCACACTTCTTTCTCCAGCAATCTATATAGGTAGAAATTTGATAAATGCAAAAAGTAATTATGATTCTATAATAGAAAACTTAGAAAATAAAAATTATATTGAAGTAACCAAAAGTGCCGAAAAACTGAATGACTCTTTCGAAAATATTCAAAATATTACAAGCAAGTATAAAGTGGTAGCAGAATTTTTAACTCTCGACAATGAATTTGCTCAGGGGCAAAGATTATTAGATAACTATATAATAATTTCTAGTGGTGTGGAAGATGTGGGAAAATCACTAGAACCATTAACAAACTACACCAATACTTACCAAAACAACACTGAAGTCAGAACAGGAACAGAAACTTATTTGAGTATTAAAGATAGTGGATACGATTATCAAGCATACCTTGATAATCTAGAAACAAATTCGGTATATTTACAAATAGGTTTAGACAAAGTTAATAAAGGTCTTGAAGGACTTGGTTTAATAGACTACACAAAATTCCCATCTTTCATTAATTCAGAAATTTTTGAATTTAATACAGAGCTTAAAAATTCTTTATCTGAAGTCGAGTCTCTACAAATCGAAAGTAACCTTAGCACATTTTTGGGATCCCGAAATCCCAAGAGTCATCTGGTTCTTTTGCTAGATAATACACGTCAAACTCCAATAGGTGGAGAAATAGCCGCTTTTGGTTTAGTAACATTGCAAAAGGGAAGTATTGCAAACACTATTGTTCAGTCAATCGATCAGTTAGAATTCGATAAAACCCTAATCTCAGATTTAGATCTTACAGAGATCAACAATACCAGGTTTACTTATGTGGACCGCAATAACTTACAATTGCAGGATATATCGACTATAAATTCGTTTGATAGCTTTTCGGAAGTTGCCAGAAAAATTTGGGAAAACCAATTTAATGTCGAGATTGATGGAGTTATTTTGATGAATCTCAATGCCCTAGAGCAAATGAATGAATTTGCTATAGATAAAGGTCAAACAGTCGAAATTGCAGGCGCTAGATTTGATAATAATTTTCTTGCAAGCTTAAATTCTACTCAGGTTACAAATGCTAACCTGCAAACCAAAAGAAGAATTATGGCACAGTTACTTGCCTATAACCTAGACAACATTTTTAACAGTTTTAATTCTAATCTAAAAGAAATAAGTAATATAGTAGGCAATGCAGTTTCTACTCAAGATATTCTTATCAACTTTGAAACTTCTGATTTGCAGGATCTAGTTAAGAATAGTAAGACTAGTCTAGCCGAAATTGAAAATGCTACAAGCTATATAAAAGTTGGAGTAAAAATGGACGATATCAATCAAGTAAATAACGATGCTTATCCATATGTCACACTAACTTTAAAAACCTCTATAGATAATACTTCTAAGCTAATCAATACTCTGCAGATTGACTTGATTAGTTCTCTAGGTGCTTCTCGCGAGGTTTCTGTATGTTTCCCGCTAGATGTTACTTTGAGTTCGATTAGACTTGTAGAAACAAATATTCCGTCAAATCGTTTAACAGTAAATAGCAATAGTTTTGAAAGGTGCGCAGTAGTAAAAGTTCTTAGCGAGTCACTTATTACACTTTCATGGTCAGAAGATGCAATTATTAATTCGGCTCAATCGGCCGAGTTTACTCATGGCATAGCAAAAGTTAATGGCGCTACTACAGATCTGGATTATTCTTTTAGTATTTCTAACGGCTTAAGTATTAACCAAATTATACCCCCAACGAGCTTTAATCCAACAAATTTCAGCTTTAGAACGAAGTTGTTTACTAATAGGTTAATTCAGGTAGGACTTGCAAAATCCACTATCGCACAGTAACTACCAAATCTGGAAACACTATTTAGACTTCACAATTTGTCAATTTAATGATAATATTGACTTGTACCTCACTTAGGGGTTTTTTTTATTGTTAAGAAGTGTAAAAATGGCATCCAAACAAAATGCTAAAGATGACAGTGTAATCACCTTAACTCAGGATTCTTACGACGAGTTAAAGGCAGAATTGGAAAAAAGAAAAAATGAAGAAAGAGAAAAGATTGCAAACGAGATAGCAGCAGCTAGGGAATTAGGCGACCTTAGTGAAAACTATCCATATGTTGTAGCAATGCAGAAAAAAGAAATGAACGAAAATAGAATAGCAGAGTTGGAAGTTATGCTAAAAGATGCAAAAGTAGTACAAACATCAAATTCTACAAGTGTAGTTACTATTGGAGCAAAAGTTCAAATCAAAAATTTAAAAACTAATAGCAGTAGAAAAGTTGTACTTGCCGGTTCTGAAGAAACGCAAACAGCAGATCCTTCGGAGGGGAAAATTTCTGTAGACTCTCCAATTGGTAGAGCAATTTTCAAAGCTAAATCCGGAGAGACTGTGGAAGTTGAAACGCCTGCAGGTAACACACAGTACAAAATTGAAAAAATTTTCTAGCGAATAATACCAAGAATAGTTAAGAGACAGATGCCAAATCTGTCTCTGTTTTTACTATTTATCCGTAAATCTACTCACAAAAAATTAACAGGGATCCTGCTAATCAACATTCTAAGCGCTTCATAATCAGACCATTCGTAGTCAACATCTTTGAATGCTAGTGTGGTTTCGTGTCCCTTACCAGCAATATAAATAATATCTCCAGGTTTTGCATACTCTAATGCAAATCTAATGGCATCTAACCGTCCACTAAAGTGATCTGCATCAAAAGAAACAAAAGGCACATCATTATTGTTCCTAACCATTTCGATTCTCGAAATTATATTAGATTTATCAAGCATATCTAGTTCCTCAGTAGAATGTAATCTTTCCAACAAAATAGCCCCATATCTTTCTGCACTTGCATGAATTTCGTTATTGATTGATGCTACAGAAAATGCTCTAGGATCTTGGGGACTAAGAATAACTAAATCAGAATGTTGAGCTGCTACTTTTCCAAGTTCGCCTTTGAACCTGTTATCCGGAGAACTGCCAAAAACTGTTATGATTCTAGCATTGTCAGGCTTTGTGTTCTTTAAGTAAAAAAGAGCTTCTTCCATTGCATCGGGATGTTTAGCACTATCAACAATAATATAGTGTGGTTCTTTGGCAAAATAATCCAGTCTTCCTGGAGGCTGACTAAAAGTCTGAATACCATTTAGTAAGATTTCTACATTATTCACAAACTTACCAGCTATGGTTAAAGCAAGCAAGATATATATAATATTGAACCTGCCTATTAGTTTAGTTCTTACATCTCCTAAATTGTGCACAAAAAAAGTCATGCCATCAAGATAGTATTGTAAGTTAAAAACATCCCGCATAGTTACCCATTCGCAAAAAACTTGCTTTTTAATTTTGTTAGAAATCTCGTTTACCCAGCCTAACGTTTGAGGATCTTCACCATTTAAAAGTAACATACCTTGATCGGCAATCATACTCACAAATGCCATTTTGGTGTCTTTGTAGTGCGTTTCTCCAGAGTAATATTCTAAACTATCGGATTTGATATTTGTAAGTACTCCAGCATTTATTTCTAATTTGTCGTAAGTATTATTTTTAATATTTTTGGACGAAATCTCTACAATAAAAAAATCAGGTTTATTTTTCTTTACTTTAGCTAACATTTTTTTAAATTGCTTTTTTGAAATTTCATTTGAAGTAAGATCATACTTCTCTTCAAAACCATCAACCGAGTTTCCGATAGAAGTTAAATAACCAACTCTGGCGCCAGCCGTTTTGAGTAAATGAATGAGTAAATGTGCAGACGTAGTTTTACCCCTGGTTCCCGAAATCCCTATAAAAACCGTGCTTTGAGACTTATTGAAGCCTACCATAACAAAATCTAATAATAATTATAGTATAGTTAAACATGATAGATTTCTCAATCATTTCTGTTTGAAGAAGGCCATTTTTACAAGCAGACATTATCTTGGTAAAATTAGCTGTTTATTCAATTTAGATGTATATTCCAGTAGTAGGATTAGAAATCCATGTTCAGTTGAACACTAGGTCCAAGATGTTTAGTAGAGAGAGTGCTAACTACTTTAACAGTGAACCTAACAGTCATATAGATCCTGTAAGTTTTGGATTACCTGGAGCCCTACCTGTACCAAACAAGGCAGCATTTGAAAAGGGAATAAGATTGGCACTTGCATTAAATTGCCGTATAAACCAAAACACCAAATTTGATAGAAAACACTATTTTTATCCCGACTTGCCAAAAGGATATCAAATATCTCAGTACGATAAACCCTTAGGTTTTGATGGATTTTTGGAATTTGAAGTTGGTGATGATTCAAAAAGAATAAGAATTCAAAGAGTACATTTGGAAGAGGATACTGGCAAGTCCATACATGATGAATCAGGAGATACCTTGATTGATTACAATAAATCCGGAGTGCCACTAGCCGAAATAGTCACAATGCCAGACTTCGAAAGTATAGAAGAAGTTATAGCTTTTGCAAAAAGGCTAAGGCAAATAGTTAAATACGCAAACATCAGCGGGGGAGAAATGCAAAAAGGACAAATCAGATATGAACTAAATCTATCGGTAAAAGAAGCCGCTACTAAGGGCCTACCAGATTACAAGATAGAAGTTAAAAATATTGGCTCAATTTCAGTTTTAGAAAAAGTGCTTAAGTATGAAGTTAAAAGGCAGACTGAACTATTGACTAAAGGTGAAAAGATAAAAAGTCAGACCCGAGGAATTAAAGGCATGACTGGTGAAACAGTCTTTCAGAGATCAAAAGAAACTGCAGACGATTATAGATATTTTCCTGAACCAGACATCCCTCCAATTAATATATCCGATGAGTGGATACAACAGATTAAGTCAACAATGCCAGAACTTCCAGTCGAAAGAAAGAACCGTTATTTATCCTGGAAATTAGAAACTGAACAGGCAGAAATCCTGGTAGAAGAACCAGAAAGAGGGAATTACTTCGATAATGCTGTAAGATTAACTGAAGAAAAATCTCTTGCGGAGTTAATTCCTCCTAAAGATCTTGTTAAGTGGATTAATACAGAAATTGCTGGATTACTAGTAAAATCAAAACAAACATTTGCTACATGCCCAATTAAATTAGATGATTTAATTTTTTTGGTAAAAAATGTTAATAATAATCAATTATCCAGAGTTAACGCTAAAAATGTGTTGGAAGCTCTGATGGTATCAAACAAGGCAGCCGAGGAAATAGTAAAAGAAAAGGGGTTAATGGACAAAATACAAGCTGATGAGGTTACGCTCTTTGTCGATCAAGCAATAACCGAGAATCAGAAGGTTGTAGAAGATATTAAGAAGAATCCAAATGCAATAAAATTTCTAGTTGGACAAGTAATGCGGTTATCTAGAGGTAAAGCTAACCCACAAGAGATAGAACAACTCATAAGAGATAGATTGAATATATAATAAAATTGTTGCAAGCTTATATTTAATCTGATACAATCTTTGCTATTCCCTAATAACGATATAAATCGTAATGGCTCCAGAACTTCCTGGAACCCGCTTACAATCATTATTTCTAACTAACTTACACTGTGAAAAAGTATATTTTTCTGCTTAAAACACAGTTTAGTCAGGTAACCTCGTATAGATTCGAGCTGTTAACTGCCTGGGCGTATCGGTTGTTCGAAATCGCAGTTTTCTATTATTTATGGAAACTAACCACAAATAATGATGAAGAAGTAAAAAGGCTCTTGCAATATTTTGTGCTTTATTATTTATTTTTCCAAACATCATCAACAAGCAGGCTTGCTAAATTGATAAATAAAGAAGTACATTCCGGAGAAGTAGCCACATACTTTGTTAAACCAATAAATTTTCCGCTTGCGAAGGCTATGAGTCTTCTAACAGTTATATTTATAAGGGTTTTTATGCCAACAGTTGCCTTTGTATCGGCAATGATTTTCTTTCCAGAATATTTTGCTCCACACTCTTTAAGTTCTCTTTTATGGTTCTTAATTTTTTTTATATTGGGATTAGTAATCTGGAATATTTTTATGATTGCAGTAGGATCTTTAAGTTTTTGGGGAACAGAAATAGGGCATACACTTAGTGTGATAGATTTGGTATTAAACATATTGAAGGGAGCTTGGGTACCAGCCTATCTTTTTTCTGATGAGTTAGTTTTAATTCTTAGCTACACACCAATTCCATATCTTGCATCATTTGCCATAGAAAACTACCAAAAAGATGTTGAGCCTCAGACAATTGTTAAGGCGCTAGTAGTTTCAGTATTCTGGATAATTATCCTAAGTCTAATGAGCAAGCTTATTTATCAAAAAGGAATCAAGATCTATGAAGCACAGGGTGGTTAATCTAAAAAAATACCTACGAATCTACAGACTCTCTTTCGTAAACTCTATTCAGTTACTTATGGCGCATAGATTCAACCTGATAATGTCTGCAATTGCAAATGTTGTATGGACTTTGGGACAAGTTATTTCGCTAAAGTTTCTAACAACTAAGACTACAGATCTTTCTGGTTGGAATTTTCATGAATTAATCCTTCTTTTATCGTTTGGACAATTGCTGGTATATGCTACGTATATACTTTATGACCACAATTTTAGACAAATACAAAGGAAAATAATATCTGGAGATTTAGACAGATACATAGTTAAACCAATAAATCTTAAATTTATTTTGTCTTTTGAACAGCTGGCAGTTGCACAAATAATCCCGATGCTCACTACAATTATACCTCTACTAGCCTATGGGTTAAGTGGAGATGATTCATTTTCGTACCTGGGTATTGTTGGTGCATTTATAATCCTATTATTATGTATTGCAATAGTATATTTTTTAAGCTTAGTGCTTATGGGATTTAATTTTTACACAGATAGCGCAGATACCTTACGAGACCTACTGACCATGGGACCAATGGATATGATAAGAGTTCCTTTAGATTTATTTAGTGGATGGATTAAGTTCATTTTAACTTACATATTGCCAATGGCATTTGCCGCTTATTATCCCGTAAAAGTCATGCAAAAAGAGAGCAATTTTTTTGGGGTTGTCGCCATTGAGCTTATGCTACTTATACTATTTATTACTTTATCTAAATTGATTTGGCACATGGGCTTAAAAAGATACAGCGGAGCTGCTTAATTAATTATTATATTTATTCCATGAAAAAACTAATATCGGTACAAAATTTAACAAAAAGTTTTAAGCAATACAAAAAAACTAGTGGAATAAAAGGTTCAATAAAAAGCTTTTTTAGAAGAGAATATTTTGAAGTACAAGCTGTCGATAAAATTTCTTTCGATATTGATCAAGGAGAGATTGTAGGCTTTATCGGTCCTAATGGAGCAGGAAAAACTACTACTCTAAAAATGCTTTCGGGTATTCTTTACCCAACGGCTGGCAAAATAGACGTACTAGGGTATAAACCATTTGAAAGAAAACCAGAATTTCAAAAACAATTCGCAATTGTTATGGGGCAAAAATCTCAATTGTGGTGGGATTTGCCAGCCATGGAAGGATTCATTTTGAATAAAGAGATATACGAAGTTCCAGATTCAATTTTTAACGACTCGATAAATGAGCTCGCAGAATTATTAGAAGTTAAAGATGTGTTAGAAATACCAGTTAGAAAGCTTTCATTGGGTCAACGAATGAAATGCGAACTGATCGCATCCTTGCTTCATCGTCCAAGATTGCTATTTCTTGATGAACCAACAATAGGACTTGATATTATTGTTCAGAAAAAGATTAGAAATTTTTTGAAAGAGTATAACCAAAAGTACAAAACAACCGTGCTTTTGACAAGTCATTATATGGATGATGTGCAGGAACTTTGCAATAGAATTATAGTAATCAATAAAGGCAAACTTATTTTTGATGGATCGTTAAGCAAGCTAATGCAGGACTACGCAAACAATAAATATCTTAAACTAAACTTCAATCAAAAAATAACAAAAGCTGATTTATCAAAATATGGCAAAATAATGGAATTTAATTCTGATGGTTATTCAGCTACCATTTCGGTCACTCGAGAAGTACATACAAAAGTTGCAGCCGAAATATTATCTAATTTTCAAGTTGATGATTTGGATATTTCGGAAGTTAGCTTGGAAGAGGTAATTGGTAAAATATTTAGCAGATAGTAAACGGAGATATACGTCCTGATGATAGATATTCTTTCTCAAAATTTGTCACTGTTTGAATCAAGTACTTTAGACTACTTTCTATCAAACTGAAAACTGAAAACCCAAAACTTAAAACTGATAACCCAAAACTCACAACCCAAAACTCACATACCCTTTACGCTTATCCAATGGACAAAACTAGCGTTTTGTGATATAATTACTGCATGGAGAAATACGTTTATCAGGAAAGTGAAACAATGTATTTAGAAGCTGGTGTCATGCCTGCTCAAGAAGTGGAATCTGCATTTGGACTGAGTGGGCTATCAAAAAGAGCTGAAAATGCAATTCGCAACATTCCTGGGTTAGTTAAAGGTATAGAGATAGTATATGATGCAAGGTTACCTATGAACGCAGCTGGTGCGATGATTCCAGGCGAGAACATAGTAAGACTTAATCCATGGCTATTAATGATGATTCAAGATTCAACCCTTCTTTCAAATATTAATACTCATATTGTTAAACACGAAACACTTCATGTAAATGGAATTTCTGATGAAGCTCTAACTGAAGCGCTGACGCAGGCATCAATGGAAAAAGATGAGGGTGTTGATAAGTTTCCTTCAGGATATCAAGATCTCGTGGATCAATTTTGGGGTTTGATGGGAGGTAAAATGAGTTTTGATGAGTTAATAGAACTTGTAGAATTTGGTAATCAGCAACAAACTTTTTTTAACATTCTAGAATTTATTACTATTGGAGAAGGCTTGATATTTAATGATATGAATACATTAACAGGTGAAGCTATCAGAGGTAAATTAAACTCAGTTTGGCCAGATATCCAGGAACTTTTCCCTAGAACTTTAAATTCAATGGCTCAAAACGGCAGAGGGCTTCATGATGGTACTAATGTAAATGTAAGTCCAATTCAGCTGGACCAAATACAAGATAGGATTGCAAAAAGGTTGATTTCAGAACACCCAGAAACCATTTGTGAAGTAATAGATAAAGCGATAGAGCATGTTTCGGAGCTTGACGAAACCACGATATCCCTAGAATTAGATAGGATGGGATTTGCATATCTTGGTTACTTTGACAGATCCACCATCACAAAACTTATTAATCAAAGAATTAGTGTTAAGACTCTAGATGAATTTTCTGTAGTCACAGGATATTCACAAAATATAATTCCTGTGATAGATATTCCTTCAATCCGTCAAAACTATGCAGTGGCAGCCTAATCTGTTTCCATAAACTAAATACAGCTTGCGGTTTTTGGTGTTTCCAACTAGTATGTAGGTGTGGAAAAAAATAACCAACTTACTAAAACTGCTAGTCTACTAGATTTTATAGAGGGAACTTTGTCTCTTGTCGCCTTTGTTTCTGTAGTGTTGATATCTATTCTAGGCTTTATGGTCTTTAATCCAAAAGTCGATAGAGCACTTAATGCGGAAGAAGGAACAGTTGCAGGTGTCAACGATAATGCAATTCCCGATCTAGTATTTACTAACATCTATAAAAAAAGAATGCACACAGTTGATTTTAGCCAAAACAAAGATGCCCGACTTATAAATTATCAAATAACAATTAATGCTTTGCCAGAAGGGCAGCAAATTGTAGATTTGCTAAAGATCAATAATCTTTCGGATATAGAAGCAACTATAAAAATAAATATGCAGATTGAAGGAGCAGTAAATGATACCCTTAGTGTAAATATTGCCGATGAACTTATTCAAAAAGAATTATTCAGTTCTGTTTATGGTTCTAATCCAACTGAATTTTTAGTATTCCCAAATCAAGAAACAAATTATAAATTAATCTATAATTCAACATCGAACATTAACTTTCAGTTTAAAGTTAATATAAAAATTCAGTACTAATCCTTTCAAAATTATTACATTCTTTAAACGACTTTTTGACAATTTTTACATTAGTGAATTAATATTGATGTAGAGACTTGGTTTAGAAAATTTTATACAAAATCAATTTTAGTCAACCTGGACCAATCTTGCTGCGCCCAATTGTGTCTCGAAAACAGTAAATTTCCTAACATGCGCAATGGTAAGTGTAATTTTAATAATTTTTAATACAAATATATGGCTAAGGAAAAATCCAACCAAGAAGAGGAAACATCTAAGGTTTCGAAAGAAAAGAAACAAGCGATTGATATGGCAATTCAACAAATTACTAAACAGTTTGGAGAAGGATCTATTATGACACTCGAGGCGCAAAAAGTGAAGAAAATGGATGTTATCCCAACCGGAGCAATTTCTTTAGATATTGCTCTAGGAGTTGGTGGTGTGCCACGAGGAAGAATAATAGAAGTGTACGGACCTGAATCATCTGGAAAAACCACTCTTACTCTCCATATGATTGCCGAAGCACAAAAGCTTGGCGGAATTTGCGCATTTGTAGACGCAGAACATGCTTTTGATCCAGTTTATGCACAAAATGTGGGAATAGATACAGAAAGTTTACTTGTATCTCAACCGGATTATGGAGAACAAGCTTTAGAAATTGTTGAAACACTTGTTAGGTCTGGAGGAATTGATTTGATCGTTGTAGATTCGGTAGCTGCTTTGACCCCAAAAGCAGAAATTGATGGCGAGATGGGTGATTCACATATGGGTTTACAAGCAAGACTTATGTCTCAAGCACTTCGAAAAATTACTGGAATTAGTGGCAAAACTTCTACAACAGTTATTTTCATTAACCAGCTTAGAATGAAAATCGGAGTAATGTTTGGAAATCCAGAAACTACTACAGGTGGTAACGCACTCAAATTCTACTCCTCTATAAGAATGGAAGTTAGACAGAAAGAAAAAATAATGAAAGGAGAAGAGATTGTAGGATCGATGGTTAGAGTAAAAGTTGTAAAAAATAAAGTAGCTCCACCATTCAAAGAAGCTACATTTGAGACTAGGCACGGGCATGGAATCGATAAAGTATCGAGCTTAGTTGATGCTGCACTTAATTACAACATAATCGAAAAGGCCGGTTCGTGGTTTAAATATAACGGAGAGAATATTGGCCAAGGTAAAGATACAGTTAAGGATTTGATTAAGAATGATCAGAAATTATTGAAAGAAATCTGGAATAAAGTAAAGGAAGCTGCTGGCTTGTAATTTCATAGTAGCGAATTCGAAAAGACCTAGTTTTTATACTAGGTCTTTTCGCATTCAAGTTGTAACCAAAAAATGACAACTCTTCAAAAACAAAAAAAATTTCTTAATCTTCTTTACATAGTTCCAGAGATGGTATATAAAATGTTGTATACTATTTTAGAACTATTTTTTACGCCAAGTTCATGTCACGCCAGGAAAATACTATAGAAAAGCTATTTGTTTCTAAAGTTAGACTCAAAGCACTAAAATTTTTTACATTAAACTTTAATAGGTCAATACATTTGAGAGCAGCTGTAAGAGAATTTGACGAAGAGATTAACGCAGTCCGAAGAGAATTAGTTAGATTAGAAGAAGTAAAATTACTAGACACAGAAACAAAGGGCAATAGGAAATACTTTAAATTCAATATGGATCATCCATATGCTGGTGAGCTAATATCAATGTTTAATCAGTCTTATGGCCTAGGAGGGGAATTGATTAGAAATAAAAGAAAACTAGGAGATATAGATTTTGCCTTTTTAACACCATGCTTTACCAAAGGATTTTATTTTGGAGATCAAATAGTTGACCTGGTAATTATTGGGGTAGTAGATATGACTGTACTTAACGAAATTATAGGCAAACATGAGCATAAAAGTGGTAGAGAAGTTCACTACACAGTTTTTAAGCCTTCGGAATATGCAATACGTAAAAGAAGACGAGATCAATTTCTTTTCGATATAATGCTTCAAGATCTTGTAATGCTTATAGGTAAATACGAAGAGATGATTAGATAAAGTTCAGACTTGCCACTTATAGAAATTTTAATGTAGAATGGATTTGTCACATAATTTTTTGCACCAATTTAAGATGCTAAAAAGAATCAATAAAGTACTCGCAGTAATTGCAATCATAACTCTGATAGCTTCATTCGTTAATATACGCAATATAGAAAACGTTAAAGCAGATACACTAGAAGAACAACTTAGGCAGCTAGAACAGCAACAAACAGAAGCAAGATCCGAGAGAGATAGAATTCAAAGAGAAATAGATCAGAATAGCTATTTAATATCAGGCTATAATGCTCAAGCTTCCAGACTGTATGGAGAAATACAGATTTTTCAGATAGATATTGATCAACTAGAACTTCAAATCAAAGAAGTAGAGCTAAGTATTCTTAGTTTAAATAAAAAGATCGAAGATACAAAAATAGAGATAGAAAAAAGTAAAAAAGACATACAATCATTGGAGAAAGAATCAAACAAGCGAATAAAAAGTAACTACATGAAGTATAGAATTTATGGTAACGAAGGTGGTAGCGGGACTAGTTTATTTAATGTAGAAAGTATAAATGAATACTTCAAAACAGTTAAATATCGAGACATTATCCAAGAAGATACAAACGATGTAATGAAAGAGCTTTCCTATTTAAGACAGGAACTAGTATTACAGGAAAAAAGCTTGAACGAAGATTTGGCTAGAGTGGAAGAAGAGAAAAAGAATATTGAAGCCAAGAAAATAGAATTAGACAAAAAACAGGAAGAATTGGAATTACAGATTGCGCAATACTATGCACAAATCAACCAAATAAACGGGCAAATAGCAGGTGCTCAAGCAACACTAGCTGTTTTCTCTCAACAAGAAGTTGATCTGGCAAGGCAAGCAGAATCTATCAGACAGCAATTATTGAATAACTTTTCTCCCACATACGGAGGAGAATATGTTGTTGCAGGTAGATTAATAGGTAGGCAAGGGTGTACTGGATTATGTACTGGAGCCCACCTACACTTTTCGATACAAAATAATGGAGCCTGGCAAGATCCATGTGCTTATCTCCCTAGTGGCTTTATAGCAGGCTGCGGCGGAAATGGCACTGTTCAAGCTCCGATAAGAGGGGAATTCTATTATACAAGTGCATTTGGAAACAGATGTTTCTTGTGGGGTAATTCTACATATTGTGACTTCCATACAGGTGCAGATTTTGCTGGAGTACCATGGAATACTGGAATTTATGCAGCTCATGATGGTTATGCATACAAAGGTACGGATCCCTATGGAGCAAATTACGTCGTAATTTGTCAAAATCAAAATTGTAATCAAGGTATCAAATCTGGTTATTGGCACTTAAGTAGTTTTTAATCATTTGCCATAAAATTGGACCGCCTTCTTTAATGTTTGCACAAGTTTTGCAATATCGTTCTCATCATTATATATCGCTAAACTAACTCTCACAGATGCATTCTTCTTAAGAGCATTTGTATGCAATAGATGTGTGCAATGGTTTCCAGCTCTAACACAAATATTGTTATCACCTAAAAACTGAGCAATATCATGTGGATGTATACCTTCTATATTAAAACTGACTATACCCGAATGCATATCCCTTGAGGGTAGATATAGCTTAATATTACGTACTTCAGTTAAAGAGTCAATAAGATAGTTTGTAAGATGTTTTAAGTATTCATCCATTTTGTCAATTTCTATATTATTAATAAAATCGATTGCAGCAGCTAGCCCAACAGCACCTTCAACATTGGGTGTTCCAGATTCAAATTTATAAGGTAATTCCCTAAATGTAATATCTTGTTCAGTTACATTAACTATACTTCCACCTCCAAGTTTTGTAGGTGATAGCTTATCTAACCATTCTTTTTTTCCGTACAAGACTCCTATACCCATGGGACCATACATTTTGTGACCAGAGAAAACTAGGAAATCAACATCTAATCTTTTTACATCGATATAAGAATGAGTGATTGACTGAGAAACATCAAGGATTTTTATTGCACGTGAACTTCCAATTTGCGATGTATTAAAATAGGCTCCTGTTGCATTGTTGATATGCGAAACAGAAATTACATTATACTTATTCAAGTTATCAGGATATATATAATCAAGCGTAGTAGAAAGACGGATATAATCTACATTTTTTGAATAATTTCTCCAAGGTAACAAATTAGAATTGTGTTCAGCTTCGGTTATTAAAATGCAAGAATTACGGTCAATAATTTGAGAATTAGCCAAGCTGGATGCAATTAAATTAATACTTTCTGTTGCTCCCGATGTAAAAATTATTTCTTCTGGTTCTGCATTTATTAACTTGGCTACTTTTCTGCGAGCATTTTCAAATTCAGAAGTAGCTTTGACAGCTATTGGATATAAACCTCTGTGTGCATTTGAATTATATTGGGTATAAAAGTTTGTAATTGCATCTATTACCGGATATGGTTTCTGAGTAGTTGCTGCATTGTCTAAATATACTAGCTCAGGATTATGTTTAAATATATCAAACTGCTTTTTTATCTGAGAGACATTCATATTCTATTTATCCTTTACAACGTCGCGAAGTCAAAATCACCTCTAAAAATCAAATCGCCCGTTGTTATTAATTTAAATGTCTTAGGTGATTCTAGGTCAAGAATGTAGAATCCTCGCTGAGTCTTGTATGTGATTTTTCCAAGTTGCTGATGAATAAACTGTATATTATCGTCAAAGCCAAGTTGAGTAAGCTGATCTGTTTTGTTTTGAGATAGGTCTAATCGAAACACATTATCTTTACCACTTTGCCGTTCCCAGTATAGGATTATATCATTCGATCCTTGAAGAAACTGATACTGATTACCATTAGCATTAGCCATTAGTGTTCTGGTGCTAGAGGTAGAGTTTTCGTAAAGCAGCAAGTCTCTAAAGGCTGCAGTAGCATTTTTTGCACCAAAAAGAATTCTATCTCCATTCGGAGATATATCGTAAATACTTATATCCTTTTTGTCTGTTACCAGTGACTCTTGTTTGGTCGCAACATTAATTTTGTATAGTCCGTATGCGCTACCATTAGGCCCTTGCTTGACATAGTAAATCCAGTTACCATCATTGCTTAACTTCAGGTCTTTGACATCTCCTGTAAATGGTATCGTTAACTGAGTTTGTGTGCTTCCATTTAAATTCGCAATAAAAATCTGAAATTGATCTCTATCAACACTTGAGCTAGTTATGTTAACAAGCTTGCCCGCTTTATAGTTGGGCACGACAATACCAAGATTAGTAGTATTAGTAGTTATTTTTGTTAGTTCATTGCTATTTAAATCTAAAGAATAGACAAGCAAAGCTCTTCCACCCATAGTGCTCCTAGTTCCATCAATATTAGTTTGAAAAAAAATCTTACTGGTTTCGCTAGAGACTAGTAAATTGTATGGATTAAGGCCATTAGTATTCGTTAATTTTGATTCTCTATGCCCATCATAATCCGAGGAATATAAGTGATAAGAACTATCACTATCTCTTTTTGCAAGAAAGTAGACTCTTCCTTCTTCAACAATTTTGAATTCGGGTATTTGGTTGATTCCTTGCTTAATTGTTACCGAATAATCTTTAGTGTTGTATCCCTGGGCAGAAATGCGAATATTGTATTCCTTGTTTAAATCTAAATCCTCAACTTTAAAAGTACCATCTTTTTCTAATCCAATAGCATCAGGGAAAACCCCTGCAATTTCGATTTTTAAATTATTGATAATATCTTCTTTTATATAACTTTTTAAAGACCCCTCTATATCTCCAGCAGGAATTAATTGAATTTCGCCAAGTTCATTAGTTCCAGCTTTGATTTCAAATTCTTTTTCAAAATCTTTAAAGCTTTTAGACTCATAACTCAAGGTAATTTCTCCTTCGGAAATAGCTTCCAGATTAAAGGTACCATCATTTTTAATAACAATTGTCTTACCATTAATCAATAGCTTATCGTCTCTAAAGCTGTAAGTTGGAGTATTTGGGATTAACTTACCTTTCAATACTGAGTCTCCAGAAACAAATCCCGATAAGTTAAAATCCTTATTCACAGAATAATCTAGAAAGCCTCTTTTCACTTGAATTATTTCGGTTGTTTCTTTATAGTCCTTTGCTTTAATTGTGATTGTTAGTTCGCCTTCTTCTAGATTGGTAATAGAGAAACTTCCCGCCTGATTAGTTGTTGTTATTAAATTATCACCAATATAAATTTCTGCACCTGCAATTGGCTGAGCTATAAATCCATCAAAAACTTGTCCATTCAGTGTTATATTAAAAATTTTCTTGTCTAACCCAGACGCATACAATCCAATAAAACCAAAAAATAAGACAAACAATAAAACAGCTATGCCAACCATCATCTTGGCCATATAGCCGTAAAACCAATCAGATTTGGATTTTTTAACTGTTACTTTTATCCTATTATCCTGTTGCGGAGCAATACTCAAATCATTTCGAGTAAATCCTTGCGGTAGTGCGCTATTGTTTATAGACGCATTATTTTGAAAAGAGTTCATATAACTAACTAACTATGAAAATATTATACATATAATGCAGAAATTGATAAATCCAACTTAATCACAACTTACCTAAATACAAAAAATCTATAAGAGAAATAGCTAATGAACATTATATTAGAAGTAGTAATCACATTGGCCAAAGATGGTTCTAATCTATCTGGCATAAAAGTAACAAGATCTTTATAAATTGGAAAAAGTACACTTGCTACAACTAAATTAATTCCAAAAATCAAAAAATATCGAGTAATTTGGTTTCTAGCTTTTTTGTCTCTTGTTTCCTTGAAAGACCAGTTTCTATTTATATAAAAACCTACCATAATAGCTACAAAGCCAGCTGTAAATTTAGAAATAGAAATTTTTTCAAATACCTCGTAATCTTCACCACCTAAGACTATATAATAAACTATATTAAGCACAGTGTTGTCAATTAAAAATGTTGTTATTCCGGTGATGAAAAACTTGTAAAAGTTTAGAGGTAGAAAGGAAAAAGGTTTTTTTCCAAAAAGTTTGTATAAGTTTGCAATTGAATACATACCATTTTATATTATCTTAACCTTTAAATTATAACGTTCAATAAAATTTAAACAAGAGAGTAAATGACTTTTTTAGAATTATCGAAACATTTAGCTATTTATCGAAAAGAAAACAAACCGATTACATCTTCGTTTTGGCCGTCCGAAATTTACTTGGATCAAAATACTTTATCAAAATTACGTGAGTTAGATAAATACACAAACTCTGAAAGCATGTTTGGAAGCCGAAATACTGGTCCAGTCGGCTGGGAGTATGGATTTAAAGTTTTCTATTTTGTGGATGCTTTGTATTTATCCAAAATTGTTCCTGGTAGTTACGGATCAGTGAGTATTAACATGCCAGCTATAGCAAATCCAATTCCAGAAGACAACAAGTCTCTACGTTTTGAATTAAAGATTGGAGACACAATTTATAAAACAAAAAAATACGACTCAACAAATATCAAAAAAAACTACCTTTTTGCACCGGTTGCAGTATTTCATTCACATCCAAAGAATTATTACAATAGATCTAATTTTCAGTACTCATTTTTTTCTTCGACAGATATAAACACATTAATATTTGGTTCAAATATGATTGTAGGACTAGTCACAGGTAACAAAGTTTGGCTGGCTGTACGAACATCGATAGCCAGCGAGATACCATACAACTTATTAGCAGAAGCAAGTAGAGCAGAATTAAGGGGCAGCGATAACTTAAAGTCTTATGTTAAGAATCATCTGAATACATTTGGAATTATATTTTATGAAGGTACATTTGGATCAAAATTAAGAAGAATATGATAGGCGTAAATACAATGTTCTTGATATAAATTATAATTACAAATAGAATGATAGTATGAAACATTTGAGCATTTTATTTGCAACTATATTACTGTTGAATTTAGGATTTTTGATTAACATCGAAACCGTGAAAGCAGCAACTGTTAATAATAGCGGTGATGTTGAAATTATTACTGGTTTTTACTCCTGCCGATTAAATATACAGGTTTATCCCGAAAAAAGAATACCTAGATTTAATAATTGGCAGAACACTATTTATGTAGAAATATTTAGCTCTTCCAACCAGTCACTAGGCACTTTTCAGGCAAGTACAAATAATTTAGGTGCCGCAAATATAGATTTATGCCAACTTGGATTTAAGCTTATAGGAGGAAATTATACCTTTGCCATTAAAGGTTTATCCCATCTTAGGCGTGTATATCCTAATGTTAATACTTTTTTTACTAAAGAGGTAAGCGTTAATCTAACAAATCAACCAGAACTTCAAGCAGGAGATACTGGTATCGTAGTAGATAATTTTATAAATGTGATGGATATAACAACACAAGTAGCAAAAATATATACTGGAGATTTAAAAAATGATTTAAATAGAGACGGTCAGGTGAACAGCCTAGATATTTCTAATACTTTAACCAATTACTTGTTAGCAGGACAATGAATTTAAAAAAGACCTTATTATCAACTATCGTAATTTTTGCATTGCTGGGTTTTGAACCGGTTGTAAGCAATATTGATGCAGCAACGTTTAAATTGTCCCCAGCTTCGCAAACTTTCGAAGCAGGATGTTTTCGGTCTATCAGCATAGAGATAGACGCAACCGGCCAAACATCTAATGCAGCTGAAGTGATTATAGATTACGACCCAACACAAGTTGATATTTTAGATAATGATGCTCTTGCACCTGGTACTCAGGTAAAGGAAGGAAATGCTTATCAAGCCTATTATTATAATATAGTTGATGAATCTGCAGGTAGAATCATTGTAGCTGCTGCATCTTTTCAGCAAGCACTTTCCGAAAAAAGGAATTTTGCTACAATTAATTTTAAATCATATCCTACTGCTACGGGTACTTCATTTAATATTAGATTTGATGGAGAAGGAGCAACCTTAGACTCAAACATAGCAGATGCTTTTACTAATCTAGATTTGCTAACTTCTGTTACAAGTGGAAATTATAGCTTTATTTCTGGACCATGCGAGGCCGATACTCAACCTCCAAGAGTTGTATTCGATATACCTAAAAATAATCAAACCAATGTTCCTGCAAATGTTACCATAGAGCTTAAAACAACAGATAATCAGAGCGGAATAGATTTAGAAACACTAATATTTATACTTAACGGAGTAGAGTATACAATTAATGACCCGGAAGTAACGTATACTGGGTCCACTCTAAATTACTTATTTAGTATTACTCCAAGAAGTCCACTTCTAGAAGATGATGTAAATACTCTTATTGTTCGAGTAGCAGATAGGGCAGGCAATAGAACTACCAGACAAATTGCATTTAATAATGGATTCACACCACCACCAGATGCAGAAGAGCCTGAACAACCTGAAGAACCCCAGGAGCCTGAAGAACCGCTAATATGCGATTGTCCAACTTCAAACGGATCTGGACCAGGAGATGTTTGGGAAGTTATAAATAATTTTCTAAAAAATCCAGAACCGTTGGAGGGTACTATATTAGAGGATACAATTGTAGATACGTTATTTAAAGTATTTGGTGTGCCTGGTGCCTTATCGATTATTATAGGTGCAATCTCATTATTATCGTTATTGCCACTAGTGAATGCGCTTTCTGCCACTGGATTCTTTCTGCAAATATTTAGTTTCTTTATTAATTACAGAAATAGAAAACCTTGGGGCATTGTTTCGGACGGAAAAACCGGCGAACCGTTAGCTTTTGTAGCATGCGACTTATATGCCGAAGGTACTCAGTATAGAGTTGCGCATACTTTATCTGATTTAGAAGGAAGGTATGGCTTTACAGTAAATCCAGGTAAGTACAGACTAGAAATAAAAAGATTTGGATATACTAAGGCCATTTTCGAAATAGAAACTACAAGCAACAACTTATATGTTATTAAAGACGTGCAACTTAATCCAATCGGTGAGGTAGATAATGAAAAAGTAAACAGGACGGAAAGGTTAAAAGTGAGTTTTGTAAGAATATTCACAAAAGTGGCAAAATATCTTTTCTTTATTGGATTATTCTTTTCTATACTTTCTCTATTCTACTTGCCTACACTTTACAACGTAATTATCTTTATCTTGTATCTTTTAGTAATTCTTTTGCATTTACTAAAGCTAATTATTATACAGCCAAAAACATCATTGGTCATAAACTCGGATACAGAGCTAAGAATACCTTTTGCACAAGTAAAAATATTTAATTCAGAGACCTACGAACTGGTAGATACTATGCTAACTAACTATAGTGGCTACTTTGACTTTTATGGAGAACCAGGCAGATATGCCTTGTTAATAGTGGCAAGTGGATATAAGTTTCCTTCAAAAATAAAAAATACTTATGAACTTACTAAAGACAAATACAGTGCTATGATTCTTGCAGATCTGGATAATGGTAATAATAATCTGAAGATTTATGTAGATCCAATAAAAGATGATTATACAAAAATAGGAAAATCAGCAGAGGAGAACTTAACAACGCACTCACCATTTAGCTAATTAACTTTCAGCATTACTAATGTAGTATTTGCATATCTGCCATCGGGCAGGTCGGATGCTGAGCTCCAGATTTGATTATCAATCCCAGAAGATAAAATATATTTTGCATGAAGTTGTTACAGACAATAGCTATAGAGCCTAAGGTTTTTTGTAAGAGCTATCGCTTTCTTTTTATCTGGATTTTGGATCTAATTAGGTTAGTTCTAAGTAAAGCACCAGTTATCGTAATGATTAGAGGTAAGAAAATTATTAATAGCACTTGCCAAGGTATAACAAGTATACTTTCAGAAAGATAAATTTCTTTACCGTCTATTATAGCCATACTTACAAATGTAGTTTTCCCGAGTCTACTAAACAAAGATCTATTATCTTCAAATTGAGTTTTAATATTTACAGATTCTTCAGGATAAACGTATTCAGGCAAAAAGCTATTGTAATTAATTGTGTCCAGCCTAGTCGATCCTTCTCTGACTTGCAATTCTCCAAAAATCTTTTGGACTTTGGTAGATTCATTTTTTATCTCAGTAATTACATTATATTTGTTGCTAAAACTAACTCGACTGACTTTTATTCTAGGTTTGATTTCTAAATCTTTAAGAAAGCTTATTGCAGTTGATTCATTTACAGAATAATCCACGATAACACTTATTAGTCGATAGTTTACCCCCACAGTGTCCGAAATATTACTTACAGAGCTTACTGATACACCAAGCATAAAATTTTTTAATTCAGACAGATAATTTACTTTAACTGTAGCTGAACTATTGGGGGGAATTTCTACTATGTCTTTCTCTAATTTTATATAGTTATTAATATCTGTATCTAATGAATCTACAACTTTCACCTGTCTGGTAGCTTGATCTGCTTCCAGTAGTACAGGGCTAAGTTGAAAAACTTGTGAATTCACATCTAGATTGTCTATTTTTAATACGTACTCTTTTCCTGGATTGATTTCTATTATAGCTGGAGTAATGCTAAAGCCTTGATTCTCCTGAGCATTAACTCTGTATACTTGGGTAATTAGCAAAAGTAGGATTACTAAGCTTGTAAATAGTGTGTTTGTTATTAAACTTTTCATCAAAAGTTAGTAATCATAGTAAATGTTATAGTATCGGCATAGTTACCACTTGGTGTAGTAAGTTTAGACAAAGCTTTTACGAGAATTCCAGCTCTACCTCCTGTAATTTGACCCTTATTGTTTCCAGAAGTGTTTGTGTTGAATATTGTAACGTTAGATGGCGATAAACCACCTACATTCTGACCTGATAGATCATAAGTAGCGCCTTCTAATAATGGACCAAGAGATGTCTGAGTCACACTGTCAATTTGTAGTCCAAAACCTCCATCACCGCCTGAATCTACAGCAAGGTCCTCAGATGTCGAAGGAATATTATTAGAACCACTTTGTAATCCCGTATTAATATCTTTTACATACGTAGTAAATCCTGGAAAGACATTTGTATTCAAATCAAGCCATATTTTCTCCGACGCAGTAACTGGTGCACCCGGAGTTAAAATTCCCAAATTAATTGTATGCGGAGCAACAGTATTAGCCGAGGAATTAGTACCAATATCTATATCCATAGACATTTGTGGATATTCAAGCGTGACATTGCCAGATGGTCCAAAGTCCGATTCGGTAAAATCACCATGCAGTGCTCGTATTCTAACAGTATATGTTGCCCCTGGCCTAAGATTTAGCACATTATACCTTTGTAGTTCTTCATCCCATAATGGATCACTACTTATTTCACAACCACTACCAGACCTTATGTCTTTTCCTTCTAATTCGCATATAGTCATATAATCATTAATATCGTATGTCGTAGACAAAGTATGTGTACTTTGTAAGTAATATTGAATTCCTGTTCCGTTATCGTATACTGATACTAAATATAGTGTATCTATAGGGTTATTTTGAACATCGACTTCCAATTTGACCCTATCATAGCAACCTGGATTACCGCATTCACCCTGGGCTCCATTTGCATTAGGAAAATTAAGGCAATTTGTATTACCCGAAGTCGTGTTTGATTCTAAACACAATATCTTAGGAACGTTAGCTAGAATTCCATTTGGAAAACCAGAACCAAGTGCATAACTGCCGCTAGATAGTCTTCTGTCGAATGTAGGTTCAATTGCACTTTCAAGTCCATAGTTAGTAGATTGGCTGATTCCACCACCGGCATCTATCGTAGCATCCTTAATTTCGTAGTTTGTTGAGGTTAAGTTTTGCGCACGGATGGTACTTGTAAATGAAATTACACTTACAATAACCACCGCTGTTGTTGATAAAAAACTTTTTCTCATTTTTGTGAGCGCAATCTTCTACTTAGATAGAATGAAGTACTTAAAAATATTATTAGAATTAATACTAATAACTGCCACGGGAACATAATAAATGACGCATTGCCCATAACCGCAGGTATACGCTGACCTTGTGCGTCTTCGTAGTCAAATTGAACCGTGACGTAATACTTACCTATTTTTACGCTCTGCACATTACTTAAATCATAATTAGTTTTATACTCCTTTACTTCAACATCATTCTCTTTAGATACTTTTTCAACAGTTTTTATTAATGATTCAGGATCCCACCTAAAAACAAATTCTCTATTGGTATCTGGCAATACAGCAGCACCTTTTGGGTTCAGTTCAAAGCTAGCAAGAGCCTCGCTAGTAAGCTTTTTGCCTTTGTGAACAAAAACTGTGCCTCTTGGTATAACATGTGTATTACCTGTATTAGCAAAATCTATTACTATATCTACAGGTGGGTTAAAAAAGAAAGAAGTTTTTTTTCCTTTAATATTTCTGGTATAAATATCGTTTATACCAAGTGATTTTTCTACATTACCATTTACAGTAAGCAAGATAAGCGGTCCTAGTGATGCATTTAATCCAAATCCTGAGGAATTGCTATCTTCTAAATCAGAAACCACTTCGTATCCCTCTTCATTGTTCAGAAATACTGCACTATATTTACCCCCTGGTTCTGCATAACTCGGCACAGTTATAGTAAATGTAACAAGTTCCTTTTGATTCGGCTTGTTTAAGATTATTTGATCTCTATCAAACGTTATCCAATCAGACATCCTCTGCCCAATCGGAACATCTTCTTTTGCGAGAAATTTTGGCATTCCAGGTAGGTCTCCTTGAGTAAAATCAGAAGAATTAAGTTTAATTAGTACTTCTTTGTAAGAACCGTCAGATTCAGGTTGGAAATCGTATGTAACAGTAAATGATTTTGTTATGCTATCCCCTGGATTAACATCTTCTATATTGAAAACTAAAGCATCAATAATTAATCCTCTAAATGACTGAGCTTTTGCTTCCTTGCTGTAAACTATTACAGAAATTAGAAATGCTAATGCAATAGTAACAATGGTTAATAGAACCAACCGTATATGTATTTGTTTCATAAATATATCTTTCTTTAGAATATAATAAAGGAATAGTTATTAGCTTTCAACTATTGCGAAGCTAAATGGCTTGCAGGAGAGAGCTTTGTCCTATTGTATTTTACTCTTGTAATTACATAATTTACCGCGGGATGAAGTGGTCAGTAAATAAACAGCACATTTCTAATTAAAAAATACCTTGGACCCAGTCCAAGGTATTTTTACTTTTTTAAAAATTAGCAGTCACCTGATAAGTAATTGTTTGAGTATAGTTACCAGTTGGTGTTGCGGGTGCAACTGTTAATCCATGCATAACCAAAGTTACATCCGATGCGTCAGTTCCAGCAACATAGTTAACTGCGCTTGCGGAGGAAACAAAGTTGTTTGGTGTTGTTGGTATAGGTGATGTATCTGTTTGGTATGTATAAGACGCAGTGTTATTCTCAGTCACACCTGTTCCTGCAGTAATATTAGCCAAACCATATTCTTCGGTTCCAGTTCCAAATGTACCATTGTCGTCTACATTAGTCATGTTGTAGGTACCATTTGTAAGTGCTCCATTACTATCGATAGTTGCTTGGAACCCAGTCGCGGAATTTGTGCCTATAGCCAAAGAGTAACCACATTCACCTGCACCATCATCTGTTGAATCTAGATCTACAGGAGTAGTAGTATCCACATTTCCTAAATCGCAAACATTCGTATCTGCAGAATCAGCCAAATTTCTTATATTAAAGGAAAGTGTTGGAGCTACTGTGGCTGTAACCGTAACATCATTATTATCTCCAAAATGTATTAAAGCAATACCAAAATCACCAGTAGATGATACTATTGTTACCCCATAAGATGCAGCTGTTGCTACAGATGGAAACTTTAAACATAAAGATCTACCTGTAGTGGTCGTAGCATTTGTTGTAGTAAAAGTTGCTCCTGTTGTAGAAAATGAACCAAAAGAACCAGTTCCTCCAGATGTTGCATCGGCCTGAGTATCTGCGGAAGTGCAGTCAGCTAAAGCAGATGGTAAAGCTGGATTAACTATAAACACATAAGTAGTACCTGAATTCTCTACAGCGTTCGATGCTGTGTATGTAAACGTAACATCAGTCGCGGTTGTCAAAGCTATTTCGTTAGGAGTTGCAGTAACTGCTACACCAGCAGCCTCTATACCCGTAGAAAATAATTCAGTATAACCTACAAGCCCTAACGCCAGTACAGGTACAATCGCCACTGCAGTTATTAATTTATTAAATTTTCTTAATTGCATGATCGTAATTATAAATTTTTATATAGAAACAAATAATTCAAAGCTTTAAATTATTTCCCATTTTGATCGCCGGGATAGCTTTTATGATTTGTAGACAACAGCTGATTATCTACCCAGAGTCATTAAGAGAATACCTTACATATATTTGATCGTAACAGCTAAATAATAAAATTTTTAGCATTGCCAAAAGGGACACAATATCCCTAACATAGCTAATCATTTTTCCAACTTTATGTCAAATTTCAGTAACAAAAATCTTTACAAAATCTTGAATAAATCTTTTTATGGCTGATTTCTAAGTACTATAAATATTTTTAAAGTTTTAGCTAAGTTAAACGAAGCTTTGTTTTTATTTACGACAGAGGTTATCGAAGCATTGTTAACAGATTTGACATAACAACATCTTGTGTTTAGTATATTTTAAAACACAAGATGTTGTGGTCTTGATTGAAAGATAAAATACCGGGGCACACCTGTCAGGTAGTTTTTTGTTCCAAATTTTATTTATTTATTTTTTACAATGAAAACTTACGCGACAATAGAAAGCCTCAAAAGCATTGAAGCATTGTTACCTTTCAACGAAGATGTATTTAATAAATTTATACTTAATCACTGTGAAAGCTTTCCAAATGCCGAGCAAATGGCAAAGCTAATTACTCAGGAAGTTAAATTAACAGTTTTTTCTGGGATTAGCCTTGATGATCTTATTGAATCTGCGATATTAGTAGCAACTCAAAACATTCAAAACGATATAAATTTTGATTCTGTGGCTGCAAGATTACAAATCAGCAAAATATACAAGTACGCTTTAAAAAACTTTAAACAGTACGATGATTTCGCAATATTATACAAAGATAGCTTTAAGGAATACATTAAGTATGGTATTGAGCAGAAGCTATTGAATACTAGAATGGGAGAAGGCTTTGATATGGATGAGTTAGCATCTGCACTTGTAAGTGATAGAGACGATATCTACAAGTATATAGGTATCAGTACCGCTCTGAAGAGATATTTAAAACTTGACTGGGACCAAAACCCGCTAGAAACACCACAATTTATGTGGATGAGAATAGCCATGTGGATGGCAATTGAAGAAAAAGACAGAGAAGAAAAAGCAATAATGTTTTATAAAAAGTTATCAAAGCTAGAATATATTCCAGGGGGATCAACAAATATTGGTGCTGGAACAAATTATCCTGTACTTAGTAACTGTTATTTAATAGATACAGAAGACGATATACATTCGATATTTGATAATGTAAAGCATGTTGCATTGATATCTAAAGCTACAGGAGGCATTGGCATATCTGTTACCAAGCTAAGAGCTGCAGGTTCCCCTGTTAGATCTAACAATACTTTTTCTACGGGTCCTATACCATTTATCAAGGTAATGGATGCTGCTCTAAAATCGGTATCTCGAGCCGGGAAAAAAGCAGGTGCCATGTGTGTTTATATGGAAAATTGGCATTTAGATTTTCCTGACTTTTTGGATTTGCGACAAAATGCCGGTGATGATTACAGGAGAGTTAGAACAGCAGATACAGCAGTTTATATATCTGACGAGTTCATGAAAAGAGTAATTAACAACGAAACATGGTACATGTTTGATCCCTTAGAAACACCAGACTTACCCGAACTTTATGGATACGAATTTAGCAAAAAATATGCTGAATACTGTGAAAAGGCCGAACAAGGCCAAATTAAACTATTCAAAAAAGTGCCTGCACGAGAACAGATGAAAAGAATCATGGCTTCAATGCTTGGTACTTCGCATCCCTGGCTTACTTGGAAAGATAATATCAATCTTAGAGCACTAAATAATAATAGTGGAACAATCCATTGTTCTAATTTGTGCACAGAAATCTGTCTTCCACAAGATAGAGATAATATTGCTGTGTGCAATCTAGCATACATTAACTTAACAAATCACGTTATAGCCAAAGAAACAACCGATGTCCTAAACAAAAAAGCTGAGATTGACTGGGACCGACTAGAAGAAACGGTAAGAGTTTCTATAAGACACTTAGATAACCTTATAGATGTAAATCATTTAACCGTAGAAGAAGCCAAAAAATCTGATCAGGAAAACCGTGCTGTTGGCTTAGGTATGTCGGGTTATGCAGAAACATTGGAATTATTTGGATATGCTTACGATTCATTAGAAGCCTATGAACTTATGGACAGAGTAATGGAATTTATTACTTACCATGCAATCGATGAAAGCTGTAACTTGGCTGAAGAAAGAGGTGCTTACAAAAATTTTCCAGGATCTATGTGGTCAAAAGGATTTGTGCCTTTTGATACAATAGAAAAAGTTGCTTTAGATAGATTAGGCAAGCCTTTTACCGAATCTAATGTAAAAAGTCAGGTCAAGGATACTTTAGAAAAAGTAAGAGAGAGAATACAAAACGGGATGAAGAATTCTTCATCGGAAGAAAGTAAAGAACTGTTTGCAATTTTTGAGCAGCTTACAGGATTAATCAATCAAAATGCGCAATCTAGAGAAGCAGTCAGCGAAACTGAAGAGGAGCTTACCAAGGTTGGTCGAGGAATTGAATTAAGGCAAAATAGGAGCATGACCATGAATTGGGATAAACTCCGAGAAAGAGTAAAGAAAGGAATAAGAAATGCAACAACAATGGCGATAGCTCCAAATGCGTCAACTGGACTTGTGTTAGGAACAACACCAGGAATCGACGTGCGATTTTCACAAATATTTAGTAGAGCAACAAGCACAGGTAAATTTTTGGATATTAACCCTAACTTGGTTAGAGACTTGCAAAAACTGGGTATTTGGGAAGAAGTAAAAGACCAGCTAATAGAATCTTATGGGGATGTAGAGCTAATCGATAAAATTCCTGACCAATTAAAAAGAATTTATAAAACTTCTTTTCAAGTATCGCCATATGCAACAATAGAAGTTGCTTCTAGAGCGCAGAAGTGGATTGATCAGGCTATGAGTAGAAATATGTATCTGGAAACAAGAGATGTAAACGAATTGGTCGATATTTACGTCGAAGCATGGAGGCGTGGGATAAAAACTACATATTACCTACATACTAAACCAAGACATACAGCCGAGCAAAGCACTATCAAAGTGAATAAAGCCAAAAAAATTAATAAATCAGGATTTGCATCTGTAGTACAAAGAACCACTCAGCCATCTCTAGATGGACAATTAGAAAGGAGAGGTTTTGGCTTTGCAGTGACAGGGGTAGCTACCCCAGCATCTACTAATTCACAGGAGGGGGATACTACGCAAACAAATGCTGGCAGTGGCAGTGTAGGTTTTGCCAATATTCAAGATCCGAAAATAGAAAATAAGCTAAACTTTAAGCCTGCCAAAGAACTACCACCGGGCTTCGCGTGCCCTATAGATCCTGCGGAACGTGCTCAGTGTGAAGCTTGTCAGTAGGTTTTGAATTGGCGGAGCACAATTAGTGCTATGCTAAAATTTTTACAATTATTGTTAACTATCAATTTATGATATTAAAAAAAAGAATTAAAGGAGATGAGCTACAGCTACAAGATATTAAATATCCGTGGGCAGTAGAATTACTAGATCAGGCAGTTGCAAATACATGGTTTCCACACGAAATTCCCATGGCTGAAGATTTACAAGATTGGAAGAGAATGAATGAAGAAGAAAAAAACGCTGTTATTATGTATATAGGCTTTTCCAATCCCATGGAGTATGAAGTCAATGATTCAATAATGAACGGCATGATGCCATTCATATCTGCGCCTGAAGTGTTAATGTATTTAGTAAGACAGATGTGGGAAGAAGTAAACCATTCGCTTACTTTCGACTATATAATAAATACTTTAGAAATAGATAGAAGCAAGGCCTTTGGCACGCATATTAATACACCAGAAGTTGCAGCAAAAGAAGCTTTTCTAGTTAATTCAATTGAGCAAATGTCTAGTGGAAAAATAGATGTAGAAACTATAGAAGGAAAAAGAGATTTCGTGAGAAACATAGTCAAAACTAATATAGTTACTGAAGGAATCTGGTTCTATAGCGGATTTATGTTTGCACTAAGCTTTAGACAAAGAAATTTGATGAGAAATTTAGGAAGTTTAACAGACTGGATTGCTAGAGACGAGGCACTACATTTAAAAGTAGGGATTAACTTGGTATTAACGATTCTGGAAGAATATCCCGACATAGTTACTACAGAATTCGCTGAGGAAATTAAAAATACAATATTACAGGCTGTAGATTTAGAGATGTCTTACAATAAAGCTCTTATTCCAAACGGAATTCTTGGAATGAATACAGAATTTATTAATCAATATGTAAAGTATGTTGCAGATAGAAGATTGGAAGAATTAGGATTTGAATCCCACTTTCGGGTAGCGAATCCTGCAAAATGGATGACAACTGCCAATGATACATACCAGCTAGTTAACTTTTTCGAGGCACAAAATACATCCTACGAGGTAAATGCCGGCGGAAAAAGATCAGAATAGTAACTCATGCCGACTCCGCCATAGCGGAGTCGGCATTGACTATTAAACAATTAAGAGTCATAATCTTATCGATGAGCGACATAGGACTACAGCAAAAAGCAAATCCCGGAAGAGAACTAATTGTAGATGTAGACGGTACCAAGTATGTTCGCTATCCAATCAAAACTAAACTAGTTCTGTTCGAAGATAATTTAAGCGATTTTATTCGTGAGTACACGGAAGATTATCAAGAAGGGGATATTTTCTGTATTGCTTCCAAAATAGTCAGCATAACAAAAGGATTTTATATTCACGAGAAAGATCTAAAAGTTGGATGGTTAGCAAAATTTCTGGTTAAATTTGTAAAAAAATGGCCGAACGATAAAGGTTTCGCGATTCCCCAAAAGATCCAATGGTCAATGGATATAGCTGGCAAACCAAGATTTATATTTGCAGTTTTTGCTGGCGCATTTATGAAATTGCTAGGTAAACCAGGCTATTTTTATAGACTAGTAGGACATAATATAAGATCCATAGATGGATTTATACCCGAGGAGTATCCAGAAGGATTAAAACAATATGGGTTTATTGCACCAGATAATTGCGACATGGAAGCCGATTTAATAGAAAAAGAATTTGGCTATAAAACAGCAATATTAGATGGAAATAATGTCGAAAATATAATCATGGGTATGAGCAAAGGACTCAAAAAATCTTTATCTTCCGAACATCTTTCTAAAATACTAAGAGGAAATCCTCAAGGTCAAGATGACGGCACACCTCTACTGTTAGTCAGAAAACTAGACTAAAGTAAGTACTTTTTTGCATGATTTTTCCCTATTAATTATAATTATTGTAAACGAATTTTAAAACTATTGGCTTTAAATTAGTCTTTAAATTAAGATTCTTCCATAACAACATAAAACTATGGACTTTTAATCCATAGTTTTTTATATTTTGATATACTGTTTCAGAAAATAATATTACATGGTCAAAAGAATTTATAGAAAACACAAAAATGAGGCTACTCCAGCAACGCACGATGAGTTTGAATCTGAAACAAAATCTCTCCTAGAGAGAATAAAAAGAGATAGCTCAACAAGAACCGAATCTAAAATTGACTCCCACAAAAGTAATAAATTAAAACTAAGTATCAAAAAAAAGAGATTTTATAAAGACAAGTGGTTTTTAGCAACAGTAATTCTTCTTTTTGTAATTGTGTTGGTAAGCTTAGGCTATCTTTCATTCATTTATATATATGCACCAGCAATGCGAATTAAGGATGCTGGAAATAGAATTAAGGCAACAGCCGAAATTATAAAAGCTGATTTCGAAAAAAAAGATATAACTAATCTAGAAGCTAATGTGCAAAAAATTAGAGAAGATCTAGACTATATTAATTCCGAACTACAGAAGTATAAGTTTTTAGATGATCTTAAACTTACAAAGGGCTATTACGAAAATCTACAGATAACTAGTAATATAATTGTAAAAGTAGATAATCTTATCAAAACAGTCCTGCCAGAACTGAAAGATTTGTTAAGTACCACCGGATTTAGGGTAGATCCAAATGCGCCGTTGCCTGTTGATGTGGAAGAGGAATCTTCCTTCAGCTTAATTCTACGAGAAATGCCAAAATATCTTGATTTATACAAAAGTACCGAGCCAGCACTAATAGATATATTTGCCGAAATTAATAAGCTGGATCCCAAGTACATACCTAACGTAAACGATTTGAACCCTGAAGCAAAGTTGCAAAAATTTAAAAACTTTACTGAAGAATATCCAGAAACATCCAAGCAGGTTATAGAATTTTTAGCAGGAGTGCCAGCATTGTTGGGATCCGGAGGTCAAAATAGTTATCTACTTCTGCTACAAAATGAAGCAGAAATGAGGGCCTCGGGTGGATTATTAACTGCATTTGGCAACCTGACTGTCGAAAATGGCGAAATAGGAGAAATTAAACTTCAAGATACATGGAATGTAGAGACTTATGTATCTTATGATTTGGGAATCGATACAGGTAATCGAAATCAATATGGACAACTTACATTGATGTTGAACGGCTGTGGGGCTTATTATCAGCGAGCTCAAGACTCTGGCGTTTACCCTGATTTATACTGGACTCTTAATAAATTTAGAGAGTACTATGATATAGCAGCCATATATGATCCTATAAATTATCCCGCCTACAGAGATATGATAATTATCAATTTTGCTTTTTCCGAAGACCTACTCGAGATGCTTCAACCCCTGGAAGTCGAAGGATTTGGTACTGTGACTGCCGATACACTATTTGATTTTATTAAAGCTGATACCGATAATGCAGAAAATGCAGGCAGTGCAGAAAGAAAACTGATCATAGAAAAAATTGCCAATGCAGTAAAGGAAAAACTATTTGATTTAGAAGTAGATCAGGTTGAAAGCATAGTAAGTCTATTAGTTAAAGGCTTTATATCACGAGATATGGCTATAACTTCTACTGATCAAAATATCCAATCCTATCTAGATAAATATAATATGTCTGGTAGGTTTGCACAAGAGTTTGATGGCGACTACTTCCATTTGAATGAAGCACAGAACTGTTCACTCAAATTAAACAAATTTGTACGAGACGAGGTAACAATGGATATTGGCATTACCGATGAAGGTAAAATACACAAAAAAGTAAAAGTCGAATGGACTCAACCCGAAATATACAAAGAATCTTTAGCACTTCAGTATTCTCCTAGTATTAATTTTTCTTACAGAGCTTGGGTTAGATTCTTTCTGCATCCAGAGGTGTCTGACATTGAATCGGATGGCTTAAGCAAATCAGGCTATTTGCGATATGCACCAGTTGAATACTACGATGATGTTCTAAATAAAAAAGTAAGTGATAATATTGTTCAATTTGACCACAGAAGATTCAGCGAAGAAGATCCAATCGCAGGGGAAGACATGACCATTAATTACTGGCTACCCGAATTATTAAACTATAATCAAGTAGGAAGATATAAATTATTAGTACAAAAACACCCTGGTAAATCTTGGGGAGAGAAATATACTATAAATATAAATCATAAGGGCACAAATTACTCTGTAAATTTTATCTTAGATCGTGATAAGGTAATTACCTATAGAGATGGAATAATTAGAATAGATAATTATAATAAAGATCTAGACTGGCTTAACGACTTAATAGACGATATACCATTTGAAGTATTAAAATCAAAAGAGCAAAATAATTCCAGTACTCAACCACAAACTAATGGCCAGACTTTACAATAGCTTTTATCTGGTATAATAAAAAAGTACCAACCTTGGTAATTAGCAAACAATACTCGTTAAATTATATATATGAATAATTCGGATCTGCAAAGAAAGTATAAGATCGCTGTAGACACGACATTTCTTTTTGATCAATATAACTCAAGAGGAATAGGCACTTACGGAAAAGAAGTTATTAGAAGATTAATTAAATTTGTAGTAACAGAGCCTAATTGGGAAATTCACCTTCTAGGATTTCATGATTTAGAGAAAAATTTAATGCAGTTAAAATTTAGTAAACTGTCCATAGAGGATTTGGAAAAAGACATACATTTTCATTCCTTAGGTAAACCAACTTTGTCAAGCTTAGGAAACTATAGAAGATGGAGTAAAACATACAAACCTGCCATCGAAAATATAAAACCAGATATTTTCTTTGCAGTACACTTCGAAAGAGGATTACCGACAATCCCAAGTTTTGCTAAATCATTAAAGCATAAACCAAAGACTGCGGTAATGGTTCATGATGTGATACCAATTATTCTTAATACATATTCACCTAAAAGTAGACTACATAATGCAGTCAAAAAGTATTACTACAACTATATGTTTAAAGGTGCACAGAATGCAGATTTGGTATTTGTACCTTCAGATCTATCTAAGAAAGATGCAATTGAATTTGGAAAAATATCTGAAGTTAAGATTGTAAGAATCTATCACGGAGTAGATCCAATGTTTTTTAAGAAAAATAATCAAACTGAACCTGCAACCAAAGATGCAATTTTCGAGAAGTTTAAATTAAAAAATAAATCTTATTTTTTTTATGACTCAGGTTTTGAGGCAAACAAGGGTATAGACGAATTGATAGGTATTCTAAAAGAATACTTTGGCAATGCTAAAAAATCTGTTGACTATATTGCACTTACTTCTGGACTTCATTTAAAACCAGGTTTAGGCAAAGAAATAAAATCAATCTCTAAACTGGGCAAGAAGTTTTTATTTAAAGCCAGGAAAGCAGGCATTCTCGACAATGTAATAGCTCTTGGTAGAGTAACTGACGAAGAGCTGACTACAATATTAAATTCGGCAAATGCATATTTGTACTTTTCTCAATACGAGGGATTCGGATTCGGACCCGTACAAGCTATGGCTGCCGAGGTTCCAGCTATTACGGCAAATAAATCTTGTATACCAGAAATAACTCGAGATGCGGCACTATTACTGGATACTCAAGACTTTGGGGAAGATGCAAAAAAAATACACAAATTTTTAAGTGATGAGCAGGAAATAAAAAAGCGAATTAAACAAGGCAAAAAAGTTGTAGCTTATTATGATTGGGATATTAGCGCTGAAAATACTTGGAATAATCTTAAAAAACTAATAGAATCTTAAAAATTATAAAAAAAATATGAATGGAGTAGACCCAGCAAAAAAACAATATTTTATGTTCGCAACAGTAATTTCTATAATAATTTCGGTCATTCTTAACTTCATGTTTGTAGGATCACTTGAAGGATCATTTTTATATGGATTTCCCTTTAGCTTGGAAGGCGCAGGTGATGCAACTGCCTTTATATACAAAATATTAAATAGTTTAATAATGGCTATCTTCCTTATAGTACCAGTATATTACTTTATAAATTGGATACAGAACAAAGGAGGCTATTTTTAATATAAACAATCTTGAATAAATCAGCTTTCTAGTAAATGTTTATGAGAGTCTACTTCCCACAAACTTTTTGCATGCTTATACATAGCTTTTCTAACTTTCGGATCACTTTCATTTGTTTTAAGATAATTAAAAACTTCTTTCCAGCCAAATCTATCTGCGAGATTGAGCTCGAGCCTTAAAAAATCCGCTAAGTCGGCAAACATTAAATTCTGATGAGCTTCTGTGCGCTCAGCTCTCATTACTGCCTGAACTAAGTCTGCAACTATAATAGTTTTCTCGGAAGGGTGGCAAAAAAGTTCCATTGTTTATTTTTAGATTTTAAACTAAAATCTTATAAAGAAACCCAGAAAGAAAATACCACATTACTTTTGAATGAAATATATTATAGTCTACAAATATGGAAAATAAAATAGTTATTTTAAAATTAGGGGGGTCATTACTTTCGGACTCAGAAGAAAAAATATTTGATTTTCAAATTGCAGAAAATCTTAAAAAGTCACTAACTCCACTTACTCAGGAAGGCTACAAATTTATACTTTCTTGCGGAGGGGGATATGTTTGCCGAAAGTACCAAAAGTTATTACAAGAAAAAGGCTATAACAAAGAATCCCAGCATTGGGTTGGTGTTGAAACATGCAATTTAAATGCGACTTTAATGAGAATCGTTTTGGGTGAACTAGCTAGACCAATGATAATTGCACTAACTGAATTAGAGGAGAAAAATACCATAGAGTTCGGTGAGTATAGATTCATTGTTGCTGGAGCTGCGAGGCCTGGTCATAGTAGTGACATGGATGCTGTGATTATGGCTGGCAGAACTAACTGTAATACAATCATAAGTTTAAAAAATGTAGATGGTGTTTATACAGATGATCCTAAAAAGAATCCCAATGCACAAAAAATTGCTAAATTAACTTGGCATGAATATTTAAACATAATAAAAACAGAAACACACAATCCTGGCGCTCATTTTCCTGTAGATCCAGTTGCCTCTAAAAAAGCCATGGACGAAAACATGGAATTCATAATTGTGCATGGCGAAAATTTGGATAACTTAGTCAAGGCTATCAAGAGAGACAATTTCTCGGGTAGTATTATCTCCGATAATTAACAATAGAGCTTAATTTTATTGATGGATGCAGCTGTTAACTTAAAAAATAAAAACCGGAATACCTATTACCAAATTTATTTATACTTTCTGTTCATATTGATATTGCTTCCCTTACTTGCTCCGATATTCTTAAAGCTTGAGCTGAATTATCCAGCAAAAATAATTTTTTTAATTTACAGCTTTTTATGTCATCAGTTTGATACACGTTCACTATATATATTTGATTATCAATATGCCTGGTGTGCAAGAGATACAGGAATTTGGTTTGCCTGGTTTGTTGCGGCTTTTCTTGTTTACAAAAATAAACTCAATCGAATTAAGTTTTATTATCTTATTATATTTCTGCTTCCAATAGCTTTGGATGGCGGGGCTCAGACAGTTTTTACACTAAAAAATTTATATCCAGATGGATCTTTGAGCCCAGATGTAGAATACATAAGTAATAATATGTTTCGATTTATAACCGGAAGTTTTTTTGGTTTTGGAGTAGGTTGGTGGTTTTCCCAACACATGGTATGTAAGGAATTTAAACAGCATCGGGTTAATCTTAACGATGTAAAACTAACAGTTTTATGTTTGGCTTTGTTATTCTTAACTTACTTCACTTTAATTCAAGCATGGAATTTTACAAGTAAAGTTAATAAGCCAACCAACGTTTTTGATTCTGAAGCGAAGATTCAAGCAGGCAGTTTTTTTACAAGAAGGGCGGATGGAATTTGTCCTACTACACAGACTGATATTTTTAATTGGGATTGCTGGAAATAGAGCTTTTCGAAGCTAGATAGAATACAAAGATGTATGATAAGTGATGATATGAATGAGATTATTGATAATTATAAAGAAGTAACTACAGAAGACAAATTTGTATAAGCAGAACTATGTGCCCCTCAAATTTAAAAAATTTGAGGGGCACAGTAAAAACCCTAAACTATTTCACAACTATTACCTACACATGCATATTCTTTGGCACCTTGAGTTTCGTCTTCGCGTTCGTAATCAAAGATTTTGCTATAGTCAATATCTGGAAATGCTGCAGCCATTTCTTCGTAAGTATGTTTATCAATTGCTTCGTATGGAGCTAATTGGTAAACATGATTGTCTCTTGGCAAAAAAGATAAGCCACCAATGATATCCCAGTTCTTATAAATCCAATCAGCAGTCTGAATCCATTCATCATCACCAACAGAAATAGTGACCGATGGATTATGCTCAGTAAAATTCTCCTTAAATAATTTCCAATTTTCTAATTGCTCAATTGCACTCAGATCGTCTTTATAAACTCCATCCGGTGACTCAACAGGAAATTCTAATACAAACGTATGAGCATTTTCCATAGTTTGCCCAACTTCAGGATGATACTTTACACCTTGTTCAGCCATCATTCTAAACAGAGGATCGGTTTTGGAGATTCTCACTCGCCTTATATAGTACTTTGAATGCCTTGGATGCAATCCGGAAGATGTATCTAGAAACTGAGACGAGTTCCCTGACGGCTTGATGCAAGTAACACATGTAGATGGATTAATACCGAGCTTGACAGCATATTCATCGTTAACTTCGATGGAATGATCTCTCAGTTTTCTTAACAAATGAGCATCTCTAATTATTGGACAATCCCAAGCTCCTGTAATAGAAACACCTAGCAAAGCCTCTTCTTCGGAATTTATTTTCCATTCATCCGATAAATATTTAAAGTCTGTAAGACTGGCTTGATAAGTACCTAAAATAGTAGCAAGCCTTATTTTTTCCATAAGACTTTCTGGAGTATCGTCCTCGCGGGCTACAATTGATGTGAGATTACAAAACTGTCTATTTCTTAAGATAATTTCTCCACAGGGATTTGTTCCACAGGTTTGTGCAAAAGTTTTAAATTTTTCCCATCTTCGTGCAGGTAATTGTTTTTCCAAAGATCCTCTATTAAAAATCCCCCTTTCTCCTGTGCCACTTTTTACAAGTGCAGTCCATTCCTTTAGAAATTCTCCAATATTAGGTTTTTCGTTATAGACTGCTGAATTATTAGCCATAAATCTTTGTGGATTATTATTCCAGAACTCTCCCGATTTTGCGTTTTGCATCTCCTCATCATTCAAGTCTGAAAGAGAAATCATTGCACTTCTTCTTACGCCACCCGAAACTACAACTTCCCCAATTTTGCAACAAATATCATGCACGTCCAATGTAGATAGCTTTTTGCCTTGATTCGCTAGAAGTTTTGCTCGTGAAAACTCCATTAAGTTAATCAAAGGTTGTGGTCCAGAGCTTCTTCCCCCCATAGTTTTTAGCCTAGCGCCTTCAGGTCTTAACTGTGAATAATCAAATTCTACATCCTTGCCGTTAAACCATGCATCGAGTCCGTGAATAAATGCATCAGCCCAACCTTCTTTGCTATCCTCCACTACAAATTTGGGTAATAATTCTCCTGTTTGATTTTTAATTCCTGGAAGCTGTTCCACGGTTTTGTTTTCAACTGAAAATCCCACACCTGTGCCACACATCAAAATATACATCATCTCGCCAAAGTCTTTAATTCTTGTAGGAACTATAAAAGAACAATTGTACGCACAAACATTAGTTTTATCTACAGCAGTTCCTGAGCTCCATAGTAATCTCATTGATGGAACAACTTTTTGCTCTAAAATTGCTTGCCTAATATCGCCATAATCCTTATCGGAAATTCGAGGTCCGACTTTCTTTTTCATATAATCGATAAATCTATCAACTGTTTCGATCCAAGTTTCTCTTCTTCCTCTTTCGTCCATCCAGCGGGAATAAGTCCTGTAGTAAACAAATTCGGAAAGCGGGTTTCTAAAGTATTTTTTGCTTTCCCTAGCTAATGAGGGCAGCTCCTCCGTATCCAAGGAACTATTTGAATCTGTTCTTGTCATAAGAATAATAATAATTAAGTAAATCAATATGTTGTGCGTAAGTTATAGCATACATACAACATGTTGTGGTGTCAAACAAAAAATTTCTTGATTTGGAGAAAATTTTCTGCAATACTAACCTTACATAATAAAAAGTACAAAATCCTGGATACGGTTTACAGAATTATTTTTTATTTCTTTTACATGAAGTCATCTAAAAAAATTAGTTTGATAATTTCAGGATTGCTAATTGTAGCAATGCTTGCAGTTGGAGCATTTGCAATTTTAGGTACAGACAATAACTCAGATACAAATCAAGAAAAGGACAGCACGCAAGAACAACAAGTCAATGTTGCAGTGGTGGATGCTGATGGGGAAGTTGAAAGCAGCTATGATATAAAATTTAAAGATGACGAAACTGTTTTAGATTTATTGAATAGACTTACTAAAGAGGAAGATTTTACTTTTGAGCTAGAAAGCTTTGATTTTGGGGATTTTGTGACAGTAGTGAATGGCATAAAAGCTGACTCAACAAAGGAATTCTGGGCTTTAAAAATCAACGATCAAGATTCTATGGTAGGTGTTTCCGAAGCAGAAGTTACTGCTGGGGATAAAATAGAACTAGTTTTAACTGCATTTTATTAATTTAATAGATGAAACGAAGCTTAATATTATTAACTATATTTACAATTATTGGTGTTTATACCAGAACAATTTGGCACATAGCTCCAAATGTAGAATTTGTAACAGCTATGTCATTACTATCAATTGCTTTTGTAAGAAACACAAAAATAGCTTTTTTCCAGCCATTACTTATTTTATTGGTGAGTGATTTTATTATAGGAAATACAAATATTTTGCTCTTTACATGGTCAGGATTTTTATTTACACCTATAATGATGTCGTTATATAACAGTAATATATTAAAACAACAGGATTTTATTAAAAATTGCAAGATTGATACTTTCATGGTTCCATCAATTATGTCTGTACTCTTTTTCTTTTTGTGGACAAACTTTGGAGTAGTTGTTTTAACAAATATGTATACTCATAATATAGAAGGGCTAATGCAAAGCTATGTGAATGCGCTTCCTTTTCTAAAAAATCAGTTGCTTGGAAATATAATAATCATAACTTCAGTATTTTTGATTTTGAAGTCAACCTATTATCTAAAAAATAAACGATTTCAGCAGAAGCAACAACTGCAAGTTGAAAATTTACACTAAAACCGGAGATACCGGAACAACACAACTATTGGGAGGTAGAAGAGTTAATAAATCAGATCCAAAAATTAATTTGATTGGAACACTGGACGAGCTTAACTCTTCTATCGGTTTAGCAATCTCCTTCAGTAATAAAAAATCAATTTTAATAAAAGATAAGTTGGTCAGAGTTCAAAATGAGTTGTTTGATTTGGGAGTGATTTTTATGAAGATTCCTCAGATTAAAGAAATACAATTTTTTGAATCAGCTACAATTAAAATGGAAAGAGAAATTGACGAAATCACTGTTAAATTACCTGATCTTAAAAATTTTGTTTTGCCAGGGGGATCAAAATTAGCTTCTTTTATTCATCACGCTAGAACTGTTTGTAGAAGAGTAGAGCGATTAATGGTTGACTGTAATCAAAAACATAAAATCGATCCTATACTTTTAGCCTATATAAATCGTATGTCGGACTGGTTATTCACTTTGGCCAGGTATGCTAATTTTAAAGATGGAATCGAGGAAATTAAATGGAGTAAGTGGTAATCAAGCTTAAAAATCTATTTTTTCTCTTCTAAAATATATTCTCTGAACTCCAAGTAAGTACCCTCTAAGAACAGCCTTTTGAGGAAGATGTTTATCGGCAATCACTAAAAAATCTTCTATTCTTATGTTATTTTTAAGTAGATAATCAACTATTAAATTTAACTTTTTACTGTAATAGTAATTTCTATACACAAAGAATACTAAAATGAATAATGCTATGGTAATTAAGAAAACAATTACACCGTATTTAAAATTAAACGTTGTTAGAGCGGCAAAGGTTCCAGGGATAAATATAAGGATAGCAGACAAGCAGACAAATAGATTGGTACCTTCATCAAATTCTTTTTCTGCCAAGTTAAGGTATGCTATTAATGCTTTATGTGAAGATGCATTTACATTGTAATCACTTTCTAACACCATCAATCTTCCATCCTTATCATATTTTCCCATCCCAGGATGATCTAGTCTCATCTTTTCTGTTTGTTGTTGAATTTTGGCGTTCTCCACTAAGGCCTCCGCTAAGGTTAAATTCGGTTTATCTTTTTTATCTTCTACCTCGTTCATAAGTTATTTTAAGTATTTGAATTATAATTTAAACAAGATTTTTGTACAAAAAATTACAGTATATTGATGTATATTTATTAGTTATCTCAACCTGAACTTATAAATTTTATTGTATTTTCAGATTTATAAGTTCTCTAGATAGACTCTCCAATCGTCAACATTACACAAATTGAAGACACAAATATATTGTTCATAAAATTATTCAATCAATCCCAACTTTTCTAGAGCCTCGATAATTTTTTGGTCGACAGGAGAGGTAGTGAGCTTATCTTTATACGAAAGCCAAGTAATTTTTTCTATTTCATTGTCTGGTATAAGCTCTCCCTCAAAATCACCCGTATAGCATCTCATTTTAATCATTATGTGTTTACCATGCGCCATTTCGTCAAATTCCCCAATAAAAGTTAAATCTTCCTTTTTTAAATCTACGCTTAGCTCCTCTTTTATTTCTCGTATTAAGGTTTGTTCATCCGATTCGCCAGCATCTCTTTTGCCTCCAGGAAAGTAATAAACGTCCTTACCTTTTGATTTTGTGCTTAATACCTTGCCATCTTTTATATATATCCATGCTACTTTATCTACATAAGGCTTGTTGCCAGTCTCCTCGTAATCTCTAATTTTTTGCCATCTTCGCCCATGTCTCGTCTGCATACCTGCAAACTCAGCTCTTAAAAATTCTCTAACAATCAGAACTGAATCACTACCTCCATAATCTGCATCTAATGCTACTATGTTTGCATTGTCGTCCACTCTGGCCATCTTAGCATGTTTTTCGGTAAAGCAGAGTGCAGCATATGCGCCTTTAACTTTATTGGCAGCAATAACCATTCCGTTACCCGATCTACAAATCAAAATACCTTTAGAATCGGGTTCGCTAGCTACTTTCTCGGCTAAATTTAATGCGAAGTCAGGATAATCATCATCAGGATTTAATTCGTAAGGACCTAAATCTACTAATTCGAATTCCTGAAGTTCATTTATGATCTTTTGCTTTAATTCAAAGCCGCCATGGTCGGAAGAAATGTAAATTTTCATATTGACAATATATTTAGTGTTAAAATTAATTGATAGTTTATTATAACCAACTTGGCAGATATAGAGCTAATAAAATCCAGATTAGACATAGTAGAAATAATAGGTAATAGAATAGAACTAAAGAGAGCAGGAGCTAACTATAAAGCATTGTGTCCTTTCCACCAAGAAAAATCACCTTCTTTTATGGTTAATCCTAACTTGCAAATTTATAAATGCTTTGGTTGTGGGAAAAAAGGAGATTTAATCAACTTTCTAGAAGATTACGAACGAATCGAATTTAGGGAAGCTCTTAGAATGGCTGCCGAAATGGCTGGAGTAGAAATAGATGATTCTCACTATGCCAAGAATCCAGAATTAGAGGCCAAGAAAAAAAGAAATTTAGAAGCCAATGAAATAGCTGCAAAACTTTATAACTATATATTAAAAACTCATAAGCTTGGAAAACCTGGTCGAGAGTATGCAGCTAAAAGGCATCTTGGCGCGAAAGAAATAGAAAAATTTATGTTTGGTTATGCTACTGGAGCGTATGAAAATTTAAAGTCTGTTTTACTAAAACGTGGATTTACCGAAAAAGAGTTAATTGAATTTGGGCTGCTTGTGGAAAGAAACGGCAAAACAGTAGACAAGTTTAGAAATAGACTAATGCAGCCGGTACGTAATACAAAAGGCGAAATTGTAGGTTTTAGCGGAAGATACATTGGAACAAGCGATGCTGCACCAAAATATTTAAATTCACCAGAAACACCGGTTTTTAAAAAAAATGAATTAATTTACGGTCTTTTCGAAGCTCAACAAGAAACACGCAACAAAAAATTCATAATCTTAGTAGAGGGAAACTTAGATGTCGTTTCGTCTCATAGAGCGGGAGTAGAAAATACTGCTTGCCCCCTTGGCACGGCTTTTACAGAAAATCAGGCCAAGCTTTTGAAAAGATACGCAGACGAAATCTTTTTTTGTTTCGACAAAGATACTGCGGGAATTAATGCATTAGTAAGATCAATAAAAATTCTGGAAGATTTACAAATTCAACATAGGGTAATAGATATTGGTAAATACAAAGACCCAGATGAATTAGTAAGTAATGAACCTGATTTATGGGTCAAAGTAATTAACGAAAATCAAAATACCTTTGAATATTTAATAGACAAATTTAAACAAGACTATGATCTTGGAACTGCAGATGGTAAGTTTAAGTTCAAGAATAAGATTCTTCCAGTCATACAATTTATTAAAGATGATGTGGTACGAAGCCATTTTCTTAAAGAAATTTCGATTCTTTTAGAAGTTACACAAGATGAACTTAAGAGTAGTATAGGAAATATCAAATCTCAGCAAACAAAACTTAAAATGCAGGATTCTTCCTTAAATGCTGCATCAGAAAAAATTAAAACATTTAATGATCATAGAGATTCTAGATCTAGATACTTACTTTCTATAATCATACAGAATCCTAATTTAGATGTTACTTTTATTGATCCTCTTGTATTTGAAAACGAAAATTACATAAGGATTTTTAACTTAATTGCTAAGGATACAAAACCCGAAGATTTTGATATAGAGCTTCAAAATACATATGCTGAGTTATCTCTACAAGATATTTCTTCTATCGACGACATAAAACAAGAAACAAAAAAAACATATTATTGGCTTTTTAGAGAATTTCTAAAGGATGAATCAATGCGCTTAAGAAAGCTTTTGGCTGTAAATGAGGATGATCTAGAAGCTTTACGCAGATTCAATGCAATTAATAAAGAAATAAATAGAGTGGAGAAAATTTTGAAAGGTAGTTAAGAAAATTTTCGCAATTTTTAGGGGAATCCCGACATGGTCGGGATTCCCCTAGTTGATGTACTTATTCAATTACTTCCTTCTTCGCATTCTTTTGTTTTTAGCCATTTTTGAGTTGAACGCTGCAGTATCTGCAACAGAAAGTTGAGTTCTATTTTTAGCTCTTCTTCGCGCTAATAATCTCCTACCTTTCCAGTTTGCCATTCTGCTCATAAAGCCAAGCTTCCTAATTCTAGTTATCTTACTTGGATTGTATGTTGGACCTTGTGTTTTAGCCATATCTTTAAGGAAATCTAACTTTTAAAACCTTTTTCTATGCTTATGGATTATAATATTAATTAGCGATAAAATCAAAAGAAATCATATGTATGAAGCAAAATAGGAGCATTTCGAGAAAAAAAACAGCTTTAAGTATACTTTCGATACTTTTGCTACTATTTGCTAGCCTTCTGTTCTTAAAGGCTTATCTTAGCGAGAAACCTTTCGAACTAAATAATTCGATAGATTATAAAGCTAATGAGCTTAAAAAGTTAGAAACTGCTGCTATTCAAGGAGTAAATTTTAAAAAAGAAAGTTTAAGCCCAGCCACGGAATTTGGTAAAACAATTGCTACTCCGTATCCGCCCACAGATTTGTCAAAAAACTTGTATCTTAAAGTTACAACCTTGAACGAACAAGTCATAGTTACTTTAAATAATAAGGATGAAGTTACAATCATCCATAATCTTCCATTAGATGCCAAACAAGTAGATTTTTATGACGACGAATCTGTAAGTTATGTAAGAAAAGACTTAGATTTTGGTTACGATATTCTGTTTACTAAGAAACCATTTCAAAACCCCAGGCGTCTGTTTGAGCTCAACCCAGGGCAAAAATTGTCTAGCAAGTTTTTTATGCCGGCAGAACAAACTTTCTATATTTTAATTCAAGATATCAACAACACATCTTTGATTTACAGCTATGCAAACGGACAGCTGACAGAGCTTTACGAAAGCAATTACTTAGAATCATCAATGCAAATCATCTCGAAAGTTAAAGATAAGCTTTTCTTTAAAAAAGCCAAAAACTGTTATGTGCTAGATTTGTATATTAAACAACTGGAAGAGACAAAGTGCGAATTTTCAAATGTAAACGCCGAAGGAATTAATTTTGTAAAGAAAACTAATGAAATAACTAAATATGTTACAAGTAATGAAAGTTTTGCCCGTGCTTTAGAGTTAGATTCTCTCAAATTTTACGAAAGCTTTCTGTTTAATAACAATAAATTAGTATTTGTAGAAATTGATATTAAGGATTTAAAAAAGCGAAAGCTTAGAGTAGTAGATCTGTCCACTCCGAATATAACCACAACAGTTTATACCGATTTACCTTTTTCTAATTACTCTAAATTCTTCCCGTTTAATGGAACATATTATTTTTCCTCTCCAAACCTGGCTGATAATAAGTGGGAAAGATTACTCAAAATAGCTCCGGCTCCGTCAAGCTACCCATTAAGCTATAAAGATCCAAAGGAAGATTTTAAAGAAATAGATTTACCAGGATTAAAACCTATTGATATACAAATAATTTATCCAGAATACTTTCTTAATTGAAGACTTCTCTAATTGAATAGCTTCGTTTGGCAAATACATCTCTAAACATTTCTATATATTTGGGATCGTATTTGAATATGTGAGCAGGCTGTAGTTGATTGCCTGGACCGTTTATGTTTCTGTTAAGCTCAGCGAGTGCACTATACACGCCACCACTTATTAACAATCCATCCCACTTAACATTAAGCTCAGGAGGCACAACTACGCTTCCGCCACCAGAAATTAAGTATAGATAATAATTCAAGGAAATTCCTGTAACCCCTGAAGTTACCATTTGTCCACCATCTAAGACTCCAAAGTCTAATCTGCGATTTACAGATGAAGTGTATTCTACAATTAACCCTGCCCAATTGTGTGTTCCATCTATAGAAAATTTATCTATAAAATTATAAGTTTGATACCGCGTCTTAGGTAGAAAAAAAGTTGCTTCTTTAAATCCAGCTGTATCAGGATTCCAATCAGTGTTTGTATCTCCCCCACTTAAAAAAACAACTCTTCCTCCAATATAAATATTATTGTTAGAGTAGTCTATAGAAGTAGCTTCTAGTCTTGTAAAAGGTGCTCCACTACCAGTGTAGCCTGATTTAATTCCTCCTAATGTTCTATTGTATATTAAAGATCCAGATGAATTATATTTGTATAAAAATGAATTAGATATATCTGTAGCTAACGTCCCGTAACGTTCGTTAGGATTATAACCCACAGCGTATATATTTCCCGTATCATCTAATGTTAACGAAGTAACGTGAGTATTTCCATTAGCACCATTGGCAGTAAAATTCCAAGATATTATTCTCGACCAAACAAATCCAAAAGAATTCGTTAACTTGATCACAAATCCATCTCTTAGCGACCCACTTCCTCTAGAAGTTTTGTTATCAGTACCTGCTGTAGGATCAACATCTATATTTGTTCCAATAAAACTGCCTGCTACGTAAACATTTCCGGAAGAATCTATATCTGCTCCTGCAGTGTATACTTCAATTTGTCCACCAGATAAATTGTCGGCAAATACTGCACTTTTAAGATAAGTACCGCTGGTAGTTAAATGCGCTACGAATAAGGTTTTTTTTCTAAAGGACTTTGAATCAACACCCGCAGTTGGATTTAAGTCATACCTTAAAATGGTAGAGCTATCAATACTACTCAAATGGCTCAAATTGCCTGTCAGCAGTATATTTGTTCCTTTAACTTTTATAGATTCAATAGTAGGTGTTATTACTGTACCCCAAACCGGGCTCTGACGTGTAAAAGTTACTGACCATAATACATTTAGATTTAGATCCATTTTTAAAAGAGCCACGTCTCCCAAGCTGTTAATTCTTCTAACCACGTACACTGCTGCCCCATCTACTTCAACAAAATAATTTAATGTATATGTATCAGATGGAGAAAAAGTTTTTTGATTAATTTCATTTCCTGATAAGTCAAAGACTTTAATACTATCTTTATCATTCAATACATACGAATTGCCTGTAGAAGAATCCATTCCATAATCAATAGCTTTAAATGCACTTGAGCCAAATCCCAAATTTTTTCTCCATGTTTCTGTAGGTTCGTTACTACCTCCACCCGTACTTGGAATGGCATCTAAACCGTTTACATCTGGTTCTACCTTTATTTCCCCATCTACTATAAAATGCCCCTCTAAAATATCATATAAAGCATTACCAGCATCAGTTTTTGCTACTGAAGACTTTGTTTGTCCTTGTTTAACTATTACATTGCCAGCTACTATAAACATACATCCATTAGTACCTAAATCTATAAAATCAGGGTTTAAAGTAAGATTTCCGTTTACAAATATTAATGCTTGAATATCACATACTGTACCCTGTTGAATAGTGATGTTGTTGTTTAATAACCATATTTTCTTACTACCAGGAGGCCCTCCTAATCCAGTTGAACTAGAGGAAAGGTTACCAGATAAAGTTGTTCGTGTTATTGACGTATCTATGCTGGCATTATTCTTGTTTGCTCTATCTAATAAGTGTTCATACCATTTAGTTTTAGTTGAACCTGGTGGTAACTTGGTTGCATCATTAAAATATTGATAGATAAATTCGTTAAATCGAGATATAGTTCCACTAGCAATAGTTGTACTTCCAGCTGTGACTGTATATTGGCTCAGAAAAGATGTTGAGTTATAACCGACATCTGGCAGACTTACTGAAGTATTTGGTATTGTCAGACCTGCAAACCCACCGTTTACAGAAACTCCATTAAAAAAGCCCATCATCCACTTAGGGCCTGGGTCATAATCTGTTACTACAACTGTAGATGGTGAGATTGTCGCGCTAGCTATATCTTCAAAGTAATTACAAGCTTTATCTTTAACACCAAATTTAAAAGTATAAATGATATTAGGTACTGGTTGTCCTGCAGGTACGTTATATGTTCTTTCTACATTTGTGTTATTTATTGGCTCACCATAATAAAGCAAGTTTGAAGGTGAAGGTGGCGATAAGGGGGTACTACTTAAATTATATAGCTGACCTTGAGTGTTATCATTTATACTAACTCCATTACTATTTGCATATGCATATGTATAAGGTGTATAGCTATAACTTCCTACCCCAGTTAATTTCCAAGACAATTTAAATTGATTTGGAGATGTCATTGTAACATTTCCAACATCAAGTAATGATGGTGGGCTAAGAATAGCGTCCCAATCATCTATCGTAATAGTATCTGAACTTTGCCCACCTGCAGAGACAGCTGATCCATACATACTAAATGTACCACTTGTTTTTATCTTAAGTTTAACATTAAGAGTAACACTATCACCTGTTCTTGTAGCTTTAGTATCTACCCCAATAGATTCAATAGTAAAGTTACTATTTACATCCAAATTGCCACCACAGAACCAGTTTGTAGAGCCGGACATCCTCATACAATTATTACTCAGATAGTATTCTACTGTATTTCCAAGACCTCCCTTAGTCAATATTAATTTAATTCTTGCTAGCCTATCTTCCGGTCTATCTGTAGCTGTTATTTTAACAGTTATAGGGTTGCTAACTCCTGGTCCTCCTGCTATCCCTGCTGTTTTATTACCACAAACATCTCCTAATACTAAAGATTGATTAGGGTCCATTTTAGGTTTATACGGAGTTCTAAATCTAAAAACAGTTGATGCTGCAGTATATGTTCCATTGCTTTTAGTTGTATACCAACAATAATCTGTTTCACCTTTGATTGTATTTCCATCTAGAAAATAATAATTAAATGAAGTAGATTGAGTTTCTTGGAGTTTTACATAGTTTCCAGAGCAACCTTCTGATAGATATAGCGCCACTGAATTTATATTACTAGGGCATCCATTTCCCCATCCTCCCGGTGAATTATCCCAATCTAATCTAAGATTACCTGCGGGCATACCTGCAAGTACAGCATTATTTTCAGGACTTAATAGTACAGGTGCACCAGGCTGCGTTGGATTACAAATGCAATTACAAGAAGAATTACACACTTGATTGGCCGAGCAATGACTATTATTCTCACACTGCTCAGGTGAGTTTAAAATCCCATCGCCGCATACAACTGGAGGTGGGAAAATATCATCTACGCATGCCTCCAGAATATCTAACTGTCCTAAATCTATAGATACAACTCTAGTACAAGCCATAATATCTCCTGCTTGTGGAATAAAACTCAACCACGATCCTAAGTTATTGGTAGTTCTATTAGCACGCTTACTATTCAAAAAAGCAGTATTATATCGATTATTTACTAATTCCTGATACGTGGTACCTCTAAAAATAGTTGGTAACCAAGGTCCAGGATTAACCCTATTGACCACACAACTACCACCAAAGCCAGACATATTGGTTCTACTGTTAAAATTAGCACAACTTTGCAAGTTACCATTGCAATATGTTTCTGTTAATTCCACATCCCCACATGTAGGCTGTACAAGACATTTCTGCACGTCGCAATCTGTACCTGGTACCAAACATTGTGGATTCTTGCATGTTCCTCCCGAACACACTAAAGATCCATCACATTGATAATCACTTGTACATACACTAGCAAAGCCACAAGGCAAAGCACTTACCTTTTTACTAAGTACTAAACCAAGTGCAAGTAAAGCTAACATTAGTATGCTCAGTATACTTAAAGATTTTATTGCAAATTTGTAATTCACTCTTTTCTAATTAATATTGTTGAATTCTTCTATATTATATTCATAAATTTTCTCCAAGCAAGTCACTTCTACTATTTTTTCTTCAAGTGATTCTCCAATATTGGGATTTAACAATACAACAATTTTTAAATATTTACATTCTCTTGTAGGGATTAATTCATTGCCAATGGTTTCTGTCAAGTTTGAAGATATGAATTCTTCAGTTAGAAATTTCGTAATAGGGGTTATCTCCTTCGAAGATTCTTTATCTACAAGAACGAAGCCACCTTTCTCGCTTACTAGAATTCTAACTTTGTCGGTATCAAAGTAATATGTTAATTTTTCATCCAAAAGTAATTCCGAAGAATTAATGTACTCAGGCTCGAAACTAATTTGTTTTTTTTCACTGCTATTCGTCAACGTGGCCACCAAAAGCACAACTGCCGTAGCCAATAGTAGAATATTAAAGTAAATTAATTTCATTCAGTAACCATTCTAAATAATCTTAAAGATTTAACAAAAGTTGTATTAATTTCTGCAGAAAAAAGATATCTAGAAAATTCAATAAAAATTTGTTTATTATCCGGATTATATTCATTTAACGAATCCCATCCAACTACAGTACTGGTTGGGTCTTCTGTAGATCTTGGATTGTATTGTGTAACAATAATACCATCCTTATTAAACTTGTTTGTCATATTTATAGGTATAGTTGCTAAGCCATCTTTACTATAGGCTAGAAAAGTAGGATTCGAGCTATTGGTATAAAGATCTAAAGATAATGTCTCTCCAACCTGGGCAGAGTATGTTGTAGTAAACTCGATTTCTGCAATTGATTCTAGTTGTGGAGTAAGTGGAAAGTTAAAGTCTGAATCTATGCTAGTTGCTTCTTTTCTTATAACGAAAGAGTTTATCGCAAGTAGCAAGCTTACAGAGAAAACTAGAGTTGTAAGAATAGTTAAGTAAATTTTCATAATAGTTTTTTTATTGGAATATAACTTCTTCTATGTATCTGTGATACTCCAAATTTGCTTAGTGCTTCTCTATGCTTTTTCGTTCCGTAGCCTTTATGTGTTCCAAATCCATATTCTGGATATTCTTTTTCTAATTCATTTAACAACAAATCACGCTCAACTTTGGCCAATATAGATGCTGCTGCAACACTATAATATCTGTCGTCTGCTTTTATCTCTTTAACAGTATTAAATCCAAAATTCTTAGAGAATTGTCCATCAATTATAAAATAAGTATCGCAAGCGGCATATTTATCTACAATTTGCTCTATTATGAACTCTATTGTTTTGCCTACACCAATTGTGTCAATCTGCTCGATACTACCAAACACAACTTCATAATTGTGATCTTTTAGTAATTGATGAATTCTATTCCTCTCTTGTAACTTAAGCTTTTTGGAATCTGCAACGCCTTCCACATACTCTGTTTCCAAATCGTATATGTAAATCCCTACAGCAACTGGACCTGCCCAACACCCTCTACCTGCCTCATCAATTCCAATAATTCTTCTAAATCCATTATTTTTAATAAGCTTAGTTTCAAATTCCGGAAAGAGAAAACTACTCATACACTATTATGTAGTGTGATATAAAATATTGCAAGTTATACTACTTAGAATTCTATTTCTTTTTGTAAAGCAAAAACCCCGAAATAGCAGTTATGACAAGAAAAGCCAAGAAAGCCATAAATGGAATTGTTACAAAACCAAAATAATCAACATACTTTGTAGTGCATGGATTATTAACATCGCAAGTTCCTAGTTGATGGAACCAATCTGTTTCTTGGAGCAGAACGTTATATCCCATCACTAACATTCCAGGAATAGATAGACTAAGTATGTATTGATTTATATTAGTATCCTTGCTTAATACTGCAATTGTGGAAATTATGGCAATGGGATACAAGAAGATCCTTCCATACCAACAAAGATCACAGGGTGGGAATTCTTCTACTTCACTATAGTAAAGGCTTCCGATAACACCCAAAATAGAAATAAGATTAATCACTATTAAACCATTTTCGTTTAAGAACTTTTCAAGACTTTTCATACTAATTTGTAATAAAAAAATAAACTACCCCAAATCATGCATCACTATTCTACAATAAAAACTCCTCAAACCAAATGGCTCGAGGAGTATAATTTAATTCTTGTGCTTACTTTGCTTGATTTATTCTGAAGATTGAGCTTCTGCACTAGCTTCTTCTGACATTTCAGAGTTCTCGGCAGGTACAACTGCATCCCCAGCCTTTAACTTCATTGCAGCTTTACCTATTCTCTTTCGCATGTAGTAAAGTTTTGATTTGCTTACTTTAGCATGCTTCAATACTTCAATCTTATCTATGTTTGTTGAATTAATAGGAAAGATTTTTTCTACACCTACTCCATAACTAATTTTTCTTACAGTAAACATTTTATCTGCACCACTTCCTTTAATCGAGATAACCATTCCTTGAAATTTTTGAATTCTTTTTTTGTCACCATCTCGGATGATATTGTGCACAACGATAGTATCTCCTACTTGTATTTCGGGTCTATTCTCATGCGAACCATATTTTTCCTGAACTTTTTTTATAATTTCTTGACTCATATACTTTATTCCTAATATAAACTCAGAAATGATTTTAGCAGAAAATTGCTAATTATGGAACGAATTAATAAGTAAAAACGTAATTAATTATCTAAATCTACAGTTTGCGAGATTAGCTTTATTTCTTGTAGCTGCTTTCTAATATCTCTTAATGCAACTTCTACGGCTCTTAACCTAGAAGCTACTTTATAATCTTTAGAATCAGAACCCAAAAAATAGGTAATTGGTTTTTTAAATAAATCGGCTAGTTGCAATAATTTATCTATTGGGGGAGCGATTCTTCCAGATTCATAACCACTGATTGTTTTATCGGAAACTCCTAAAGCAACGCCAACTTTTAACTGTGACATTCGAGCTTCATCTCTTGCAATCTTGATCCTTCTACCTAATTCTAGCATTAACTGTTGCTTCCTCTTCTCGTCTATTTCAAAAAGAGAGTCATTTATTTTTTTAGTGTAGTCCATAGCTAAATATTTAGAACTGTTCCAGATTTTAACAGAATATTTTATTTTAACAAGTAAAAACTTTTGAAGTTTTAGATTAAAAGTATGATCATGGATCAAAAAATGTTTAGAGACAAGGTAAACTAGATTCTGCATTTATACTGTACTTTTTCTGTTAAAATAAGATTTATGAATTTAGGCAAGTTTGGAGTAAACTCATTAAAACTAGATGATTTTGGAAGACCGCACGGGCTACTGTTGATAGATAAGGTTGTAGGTGTTACTTCTCATAGTATTGTTTATCAAATCAGAAAAAGACTTCTTACGAAACAAGTTGGACATGCAGGAGCTCTTGATCCCTTTGCTGAAGGCTTGCTAATTATACTTGTAGGTAAAGCTACCAAGTTAAGCGATGAATTTTTGAATTTAGACAAAGAATATACTGCCCGAATTTTGTTAGGCATCAATACTAATTCTGGAGATACAGAAGGAGAAGTAACTAACTACAAAAAACTTCCCAACTTAAATATTACAAAAATTAAAGAAGTCTTAAATTCTTTTACGGGCGAGATTTATCAGTACGTTCCTGTCCTAAGCTCAGTTAAAGTTAAAGGCGAAAAATTGCGAGTACTTGCTAGAAAATATGATAACTTCGAACTAGAAGACCTGGCAGAAAAGAGAGTAGCTAAATTCTATGAAAACAATGAATTAAAAAAAGAAGTAATTTTGCCTGCAAAAAATATCAAAATTCATAGTCTTGAATTGCTAAAAGATGGGCAATGTACAACTGGTAAGGATGAAAACTTAGTAAATTCTATTCGTTGCAAAAACAAAATTTACTTGCCGGCTAAAATCTTTAATGAGCTCGAAAACAAAATTCAGTATATAGATATTAAAGTGCATTGTTCAAAAGGAACATATATAAGACAACTTGCCATCGATATAGGCTTAGCTTTATCAAAGACTTTCGGTTATGAAATTCCCACGATGTTAATTAAGTTAAAAAGGACTAAAATAGGTCCCTTTTATCTTGAAGATGCAAAGTGTATAGAAGATATTTAGCTTCCCGAAATTACATTATTGAACTAGCGACTTGACTGCATAGATATTAGTTTGACCAAGAGGCATGCTAGTGGTTTTTAAGTATCGAAATTATAAAAAAAGCTTTTCAAAAATATTATTTTGATATACTATGTCTGTGTCGCATATTACAAATGTCAATAATGATGATTACAATATTAAATTTTATAATACTGCCTTTAATTACATTCAGTTTAGGTATGTTGATAGGGTGGTATGGATACGAAAAAATACTCAAGCTTGCCAAAATCTTCTCAAGCTAATGCAATTTTGATATACTTTGTGTGTAATTAAAAACTACGTATGAGCTTTTTGATATTTTTAATGCATGGATTTTATATAGTTGGTTTGTTTATGGCCGGAGTAATAGTTGGATGGCTTTCCTATAACTCATTTTATCAAAAGCTATCAAAAAGATTCACAGTAAAAAATAATGGAATTAAACAATAAAAAATTAAAATATCTAACTTCTCGCAGATCCGCCTGCTAGCCTTCAGTATATTCGCACGCCTATTTTTACTTATTACAATAAGAATATGTTGAAGGTTGATAATATATCAATAAATTACTCATCAGAATTATTTAAAGAATTAAGCTTTGTTTTGGGCAATCGTGAAAAAGTAGGGTTAATCGGTCTTAATGGAACGGGAAAGTCGACACTACTAAAAATCATTGCTGGTTTGGAAGAACCAGATTCGGGTAGGATAGAATTAAGTAAGCATGAATCTATCGGATATTTGCCACAAGAATTCGATTTAGATAAAGAAGGCCAGGCTATTTTTCTTGGTGAGTTTTTAGAAGAGCTGGTAGATTTTGACATGTCGGAGTTCTTTAGAGTATAAAAGATAATGTCTCAGCTGGAATTCAAAAATTATGATATTTTTCAAACACTGAATACTTTGAGTCCAGGACAGAAAATGAAGTCGATGCTGGCTAGACTATTGATCAAGCAACCTACAATTTTACTGCTAGATGAACCAACTAACCATCTAGATATAGATGGAATACTTTGGTTCGAGAAGTTTGTGCAAAAGTTTGAAGGAGTTTGTATTATTATTTCGCACGATAGGGCCTTTCTTAACAATGTAGTAAATGTAATTTTCGAAATCGACGAAAAGAAACTCTATACTTGGCACGGAAATTACGACGAATATTTAATTCAAAAGGATAGGTATAAATTGGAAAGAGCAGAGCAGCTAAAGGCACAAGAAAGAAAGAGAGCTCAACTTGAAAAATTGATAGAAAACTCAAGAAAAATTAAAGACGGCAAGAAACGCGGGAAAGCAATTAGAGCTGCCGAAAAAAGAATGGAAAGAGAGGTGACAAGAAATGAAATTACAGAATACCAAGCCATGTCAGTTTCTAAATTTAGTATCGATGGAATAGTTCATCAAAAGAAGCGAATTTTGAAGGTGAACAATCTCGGGTTCGGCTATACATCCGATAATATGTTGCTTCAAAATTTAGATCTAGAGATATACGGCAATGAAGTACTTTGGTTATTTGGTCCTAATGGAATTGGCAAAACTACTTTAATAAAGTTAATAACTGGGCAACTAAAGCCTGTAACAGGCGAGATTCGCTGGGGCGAGTCAATTACTTGGGATTACTTTTCGCAAGAACAAAAGCATTTAAACTTTGAGCAAACTGTAGAATCTTATTTTTTTGAGAACACGAATATAAATTTTAACCAATCCTTTAAGTATATGGATAAGTTTTTGTTTACAAAGGACATGAGGTACAAAAAGATTAAGAATCTAAGCCCTGGACAAAGAGCTCGATTATCTTTTGCTGCGTTTTCGTCTGGTAATTATGATTGCCTTATTCTTGATGAGCCTACAAACCATCTGGATATTAGAACAAAGGAAGTAATCGAAGAATCACTTAAAGAGTTTAAAGGAGCAATTATATTGATTTCACACGATAGGTATTTTGCAGAAAATCTTGAACCCAATAGAATTCTTACTATTGAAGATAGAACTTTGGTCAGAATATAAAACCGCATGTTTTAAGCATCGAAACATAAAAACTTTTGTAACTATAAAGTATTAGAATTTATGACACAGTGCACTTGAAGTTTTGAAATTAAATACAAATCGGCGCCAGTTCAAACTACAAAATACCTTGGACTAAGTCCAAGGTATTTTGTATTATCTAGTGGATGAAAAACCTTTTAAACCATAAGCAATTAATTTTCCGAATTTTCTTGTTTAGTATTCCAATAATACTATTTAGCCTCAGCGTAAATTCTATTGCTGCTCAGCAAGTATTCAAAACTGATTTTGACGATGTAGTTAAAGTATCCACTAATAAACTAAGCATTGCTTTAGACCACTGGTTTGAATTTGCAGCACTAAATAATGGTGTAGGAGGACACGAGGATGGAGCTCGTATGTTTATAGAAAACGAATGGGCCCATTCTGGAGATAAAAGCTTGGGTATGGAAATTACCAACATTGATAGGTCTGGAAGAGCAGAGTTTTCAATTTACCCTCACTCTATAGTAGAAGATGAATATACAGTTAACTTATGGTTACGACTGGATCCCGAACTAAATCTCGAAGTGCCCGGTTTAGATTACAACTGGGCCGAAATTCTGGTCTTGTTCAGCGAGGCTTCGAGCAATCATACATTTTATAACAGACTAACAATAAGCCAACCAGATACATCTCAGTCCAAATTTAATCTTTCTTTAGGTGGAAGAGCTCCTTACAGCTTTATGGGTAGTTATCAACTGCCCAATCAAACTAGTACGTATCCACAATACAAACTTGGCGAACTTAAAAATTATCCAATCAAACTGGGAGAATGGTTTAATGTTAGATATTATGTTAAAAGGCACACTAACAAAGGAATTATAAAAGTTTGGATAGACAATCAACAGATATTTTTTGTAGAAAACATACCTACCAAAATTTCTTCTAATTTCTACAGTACTGTAGCCAAGATTTATCATGAACCAAGCGCAGCTAAGTCTTTTAAAATATGGATAGACGATTTAGAAGTTTATAAAGGCTTGTATGAACCACAAATAGGTTCCCCAGAATCAAAGCCCATAGGTTGTAAAGCTGATTATGATGTTAGTGGCGTTGTAGACGAGAGGGATTTCTTGACCTTTTCTCTAAATTACAAGCGATCACCTATTGATTGTAAATACGACATAATCACTGACTCTACATGTCAGCTTAGAATAGAAGACTTTATAGAATTTGCATCAGTTTATCTAGATACTACGCAATGTAGGTGAATGAAAATTTTTTCGCCTTGAGACTTGCTTTTAACGTACTTGAAAACTTACAGTTGCCTGCTCGCTTGCCGAGAACTCACCTTTTAAATTAACTTCTTCCAACACTTGGATGCATATTTCTTCTGGTCCAGGTTCCTGAATCGAGAGCTCTAACGAGACTTGTTCAGGAAAGCTTTCAGCAACAATCGCCTCATGGGTTAAAATATGGCATGGCGTAGGAGCAAAACCTGTTATTAGGTATTCCCAACTATTAGAACCAAGATAGTTTGCATAAGCTGTATAACCATTCGATTCAAATACATTATCTTGCTCTGTTGCAGCATTCTTTAGATCTTCAAAAAGAAAGGCAGAAGAATCTCCAGTATCAACTGGCTCATCATCTCCATCATCACTACTGTCGTCCGACCTTGAAGCCTGATCATCGTTATTTTTATCGTAAATTCCATCGCCTTCTTGCGTATAAATCACGTAGGTAAGTATTCCGGCAAGAAGCACAAGCATTACGGAAAGAGTAACTATAATGTAGTTTTGTTTTTGCTCAGTCATATATTTTCTTAAATAATATATATCATTATGTTACAAAATCAAAACCGATGCAATTTTCAGTTTAAAATCTAAGCTAGATTCATATTTAATGGTATATTGTTACAAGCGAACTTAATAAGTTATTTGCAAGAAATATATGAAAAAAGTCCTTATATATATAGTTATAGTTTTTATATTAGTTCCTATTGGATTTGTAGCTTTGGATTCAATCTTAGGATTAAATAATACTCAGAATATAAAGGATAAGGTGAGAGAACTTATTAACGAACAAACAGAACAAGAAAGTAAAACAGATGATAGACCCTTAGAAATCAATCTTATAGAGCAATCCATCGAAGTATATGAATCAGTGGCATCAATTCCTTTAGTATCCAATAAAGAACTGAATATTGATAGTAACAGACTTAAATTGCTTTTGATAAGCCAAACAGATGGTCGTTACGAATATGTTTTGGAAGTTGCGAATATTGGGCTTGGATCGTCTACTTTGAGCATAAAATTTACAGATAGTATAGGGCAAGTTCAAAGCTTTGATTTAAGTTTTAACCGCAAAAATATTAATTTACCCTTAGGAAAGGATATTGTTATTCCGTGGGAAGGATTTACGTATTTAATAAATGGTGATGATTTGCTTACAAATGTTAACAAAGCTAATAGACTAACTACAGTATACGAACCGGACGACTTAGTAAATCTAAATAAAGATTATTTGCTCATAACAGAGTCGGCAAATATAACATTAAGGCAAGAAGCTGCAGAAGCTTTGGCGAATATGCTCGCAAGCATGAAGACAGAAAGTGGGCAAACGGTAAGTATAGTATCAGGCTATAGATCATATAATTCTCAGATAGAGGCCTATACTTACAATGTAAAATTAAATGGGCAGGCAGAAGCAGACAAAATCTCAGCCAGACCGGGCTTTAGCGAGCACCAACTGGGAACTGTTGTAGATTTCTTCAATAAAGATACTGGCTACCAACTTAGCAAGGAATTTGATGATGTTCCTGCAGGTGAATGGCTCAAAAATAATTCGTATAAATACGGCTTTGTGCAAACTTATCCTGAAGGTGCGGAAAATATAACTGGCTATCAGTTTGAGCCTTGGCACTATCGATATATAGGGATAAAAAATGCTCAAGAACTCAAAGAAAGTGGCCTGGTTTTTCAGGAATGGGTAAGAAATAGATAAATTTATTACTAATATTATGGAATTATTAAACAAATACAAATCTTTTTTGCACGAACTCCAAATAATTAGAGGTGTAGAGGCTTTGCTAAGCTGGGATCAAGAAACAAAAATGCCTACAAAAAACACTATGTTCAGGGCAGAGCAGGAATCATATATAAGTTCTTTGGCGCACAAAAAATATACATCAAAAGAATTTGTAAGAATTGTCAACGAATTATTTGACCAGAAGGATTCGCTGGAAGCTATTTGGAAACGTTCCGTAGAATTTACTAAAAGAAACTTAGATAAACACATAAAGCTACCTATCGAATTTGTCGAAGAATTTTCTAAAACTACAAGCCTAGCACACGAGGCATGGTTGCATGCAAAGAAAACAGAAGATTTCGAAAAGTTTAAACCGTTATTGCAAAGAATAATCGATCTTACGATACAAAAAGCTGATTACATAGATAATTCAAAGTCCATTTACGATGTGCTATTAGATGACTATGAGGAAGGTATGACAACTCAAAAGCTAGATAAAGTTTTTGACCAGCTAAAGATGGATCTTGTAGAAATCATCAAAAAGAGCAAAAGAAGCCAAATCGCAGGTGCTCATAATCATATAGTATTTGAAGAACATAAAGTAGAAGAATTTATTATAACAATAATAGAGAAGATAGGTTTTGATTTATCCAAAGGTGCAGTGGGTAGAGTACATCATCCATTCGAAACATCCCTTTCGCCGAACGATGTCAGAATTAATATGAGTTACTATCACAAAAATTTTCTATATACCGTGACTGGAGCAATACACGAATTGGGTCATGGTCTTTACGAACAAAATGTTGATGAAAAATATCACTCAACAGATTTAGCTCAGGGCGTAAGCTTGGGAATACATGAATCTCAATCTAGGCTTCTGGAAAATATGATAGGTAGAAGCAGCGCTTTTTGGAAGTATGCACTTCAAGAATTAGACAAGTTTTTGCAAATAAAAAACACAACAACGGAAAAACTTCACGAAAAAATCCTTAACGATCTAAATAGAGTAGAACCTTCATTAATTCGAATAGAGGCAGACGAGGTTACCTACAATTTACATATTATATTAAGATACGAAGTGGAGCAGGCATTGCTAAACAAGACTATAATCCTGGACGAGTTGCCAGAACTATGGAACTCAAAAATGCACGAATTGCTAGGAATCAAACCTCAAAAAATCTCGCAGGGATGCCTCCAGGATGTGCACTGGTCGTTAGGTTCTTTTGGATATTTTCCCACCTACTCTCTAGGCAATATTATTGCAGGGCAGCTTTGGAATAAATTTACAGAAAGTAATTCTAATGTGTATTCTCAAATAGCACTAGGTAATTTTTCACAATATTATAACTGGTTTAAAGATAAAATATGGCAGCACGGAAGCTATTACAACCCAAGTGAGTTATTGATGAAAGTTACTGGGCAAGAAATGGATTCTAATTATTTAGTTACGTATTTAAAAGAAAAATACTTAAAATAACTTTATACTGGAATATCTATAGATATAACAACAATATATAAAAGTAGGTAAAAGATATTTAACTAAAGGAAAATTCAAAATTTACTTGAATTTACCTAATTTTCTTGGGATAATCCACCTTGTCGACTTTTTAGCCAAAAGTATCCAAAAATTGTTTATTTTAGGGTAAAATAGTCTTGTAAAACGCACAGGAATTGCTATAATCTTTTGACGCGATAAACCAAAGACAATTCAAATTTAAATTATTTATTAACAGAAATCGAAATGGCAGAATTCAAAAGAAGTAAGCCTCATGTTAATGTGGGAACTTTAGGTCACATCGACCATGGTAAAACAACATTAACCGCTGCACTTGTTGCTTATTCAGGCAGACAAGGATGGACAGACGGGGGAAAATCTTATGCAGATATTGCTAAGGGAGGTATTGCAAGAGCAGGATCTAACAAGATCGTTACAGTTGCATCATCTCATGTTGAATACGAATCACCTAATAGACATTACGCACATATTGACTGTCCAGGTCACAAAGACTATATCAAGAATATGATTACTGGAGCAGCTCAAATGGACGGAGCTATATTAGTTGTTTCTGCAGCAGACGGACCAATGCCTCAAACACGAGAGCATGTTTTGTTAGCTAAGCAAGTTGGTGTTCAACATTTAGTAGTTTTCATCAACAGATTTGAAGATGATCAAGATGCAGACTTATTAGAATTAATTAAAGAAGAAGTAAAAGATATCTTAAAGAAACATGGATACGATGCAGAAAAAGTTCCATTTGTAGTAGGAAGTGCATTATACGGAGCAAATGGAGAAAAAGATGGAGACGAGACGATGGCAGCATTACTAGCAGCAATGGACGAAACAATTCCAGAACCTGTAAGAGAATTGGATAAACCATTCTTAATGTCTGTCGAAGATGTATTTTCTATCGAAGGTAGAGGAACAGTTGCAACAGGTAGAATCGAAAGAGGTATAGTAAAAGTAAACGATGTATTAGATCAAATCGGTCTAACAACAGATATTAAACAAGTAACTGTTACTGGAGTAGAAATGTTCAAAAAATCTCTTGACCAAGGACAAGCAGGAGACAATGTTGGTTTATTGCTAAGAGGAATCAAGAGAGAAGAAATCGAAAGAGGACAAGTTTTGGCTAAACCAGGCTCTATTAAGCCTCATACCAAATTTAATGCTGAAATCTATGTTCTTTCTAAGGACGAGGGTGGAAGACATACAGGATTTGGTAATGGTTATAAACCACAATTCTATATTAGAACAGCTGATGTAACTGGAGAAGTTAAACTAACTGGAGATACTCAATTGGTAATGCCAGGTGATAACGTAACAGTAGAAGTTGAATTAATGCAACCAGTAGCAATTGAAGAAAAGATGTCATTTGCTATAAGAGAAGGGGGCAAGACAGTAGGAGCTGGAGTTGTAATTTCAATAACTCAGTAAAAACATAGAAGAGGGTGAGTAACATAATCTCACTCTCTTTTCTTAAATAGGGGCTCTTTAAAACTATTAGGTTAAGTATATGCAAAAAATTAGAGTAAAAATAAAAGGTTATGATCATAAGGTTGTCGACAAAGCAACTGATCAGATTGTAAGTGCAGTACTAGAAACAGGTGCAAAGGTAAGGGGACCAGTTCCACTTCCAAATAAAAATTGGATGATGGCAATACACAAAGGACCTCATATTGATGCAAAATCAAAAGAGCATTACGGATTAACAGAACATACTAGATTGATTGATATTCTGGAACCTAATGCTAAAACAATTGAAGTACTAACACACATGCAATTACCAGCAGGCGTTGGAATCGAAATAAAAAACTAACCAAATAGATATATTATTTAGTAATTATATGCTAGTATTACTAGCCTCTGTAAATCATTTTTAAGTATGAAAGTTTTGATAGGTAAAAAAATCGGAATGACTCAAGTATTCGATAAAGAAACAGGTGAAGTAACACCAGTGACTGTACTTGATGTTTCTAATAATGTAGTAGCAAGATTCATTAAAAATAAGGATGTAGTTACACATATAGAAATAGGAAAAGATCAAAAGAAAAAATCATTAAAGGTAGAACTTGGGAATTATAAAGATTTAGGTTTTGTACCTAGATATACATATAGATACAAAATAAACTCCTCGGAGAATATCAACTTAAAGGATAACTTATCTGCAAGCGTGCTTACAGATGTTAAATTAGTAGATGTAACTGGTATTACTAAAGGTAAAGGCTTTCAGGGAGTTATGAAAAGATGGGGATTTAAAGGGCTTCCTGCTTCTCATGGTAGACCTTGGCAAAGAATTCCTGGTTCTATAGGTTCAGGTACAACAGTAGGTAGAATCTTTAAAGGAACAAAAATGCCTGGACATATGGGTACAGCTACCAAAACAATTAAAAAGATGAAACTTATTTCTGCAGATGCAGAAGAGAATATTGTTTTAGTAAAAGGATCAGTACCTGGGAATAAAGGCGGATACGTAATTATTAGAGAAAATAAATAATTTAAATACTGAGAAATGAAAGTAAGCGTTTTAAATCAAAAAGGAAAAGAAGTAGAACAAATCGAATTAGCAAAAGATGTATTCGATGTGGTAGTAAATAAAAAAGTATTGGCTCAATATGTATATTCATACCTATCAAATCAGAGACAAGGAAACGCACATACAAAAGATAGGTCTGAAGTTCGCGGTGGTGGAAAAAAACCATGGAAGCAAAAAGGGACAGGTAGAGCAAGGTTTGGTTCTTCAAGAAACCCAATTTGGCGTAAAGGAGGAGTAGCATTCGGTCCTACAAATCAAGTAAATTGGAAAAAGAAGTTAACCAAAAACTTTAAAATTTCGGCAATGAAAAATGCTCTAAGCTTTGCTTTAGACAATGATCAGCTGATGGTTGTAGATACAATCGAATTAAAGGACATGCAAACAAAACAGGCACTAGAAATTAAAAAGACATTAAAACTAAAAAACAAATTTACTTTAGTAACACCAAATGCTGATCAAAATTTATTAAGAGCATTTAGCAACCTAAAAAGTGTAAAAGTAACTAATTCATCGGATCTAAATGCATATGATATTGTAAGCGGAGGGAAAATTGTGTTACTAAAAGATTCAGTCGAGCTAATTTCTAAGAGGTTAAAGAAATAAAATGATTACAATAAAGAAACCGATAATTACAGAAAAATCATTGAAGGCTTACAAAGATGACAATAAGGTAACGTTTGAAGTTACTCTAGGAGCAAATAAGCTGGAAGCTGCTAGAGCTTTGGAAAAAGTTTATGGCGTTAGCGTAGAAGATATTAAAGTCGTGAATAGACTTGGAAAGAGCAGGCTTAACCCAAGAACTGGAAAAACTTTAGTTAGAAAGAAGCCTGATCAAAAAATAATGGTATTTAAACTAAAAAAAGGCAACAAAATAAGTTTATTTGAAAAATAAGACATGGCACTTAAGATTTTTAAACCAACAACACCATCATTAAGACATACAGTATTAATTAGCCGAAAGGAATTATCAAAAGTTGATCCTTTAAAGTCTTTAACAAAACCTTTAAAGAGCAAGGCTGGTAAAAATTCGTCTGGCAAAATTACAATAAGACACAGAGGCGGTGGAGTGAAGAAAAGCTATAGACAGATTGATTTCAAAAGAGACAAATATGGAATCCCAGCAATTGTAGAAACCGTTGAGTATGATCCAAATAGAACTGCATTTATTGCTTTATTAAAATATAGTGATGGAGAAAGAAGGTACATATTAGCACCAAATGGATTGAAAGTAGGTGATGAAATTATGAGCGGAGAGGATGCCGAAATTAAAGTAGGTAACTCTTTACCATTGAAGAAAATTCCACAAGGTACTTTTGTTCATGCAGTTGAGATGTTTCCAAATCAAGGAGCAATGATTGCACGATCTGCAGGTACAGGGGTTCAAGTTATGGGAGGAGACAAGGGATACATACAACTAAAAATGCCAAGTGGCGAATATAGATTGGTCCGAGAAACATGTTACGCAACCGTAGGTATGACGTCTAATCCTGATCAAAAGAACGTAAAACTTGGAAAGGCAGGAAGAAAAAGGAGGAAAGGTGTTAGACCAACAGTAAGAGGAGTTGCAATGTCTTACGGTCACCCTCATGGTGCAGGTCAAGGTAAGAAAGGTAGACATGGTACAGGTGGTCCAAAGAAAGATCTATGGGGAAATAAAGTTGGTACAAGAACAAGAAGACACAAGAAAATTACAAGTAAATTCATTATTAGAAGAAGGGCTGGAAAGAATAGATTTAAATCTTATAAAACAGTTATTTAATTAGTATGGCAAGAAGTTTAAAAAAAGGACCATATGTAGATATAGCTTTAATGGCGAAAGTAAAAAAGCAAAAGCAGCAGGGAAATAGTAAATCTATAAGAACATGGGCTAGAAGTAGTACAATTACTCCCGAAATGGTTGGATTTACTTTTGAAGTACATAATGGTAAATATTTTAACAAAGTTTTTGTCACAGAATCGATGGTAGGTCATAAGTTAGGTGAGTTTTCTCCAACAAGGAAATTTACCGGGCATAGCAAAAAAGGTAAAATCGCCAAAGCAACCGGTAAAACAGGTAGCGGAGTTTAAAATAATATTTTTGAATTTAGAATAGAATGACAGAAGTCAAAGCAATTGCAAAAAATATAAGAGTATCACCAAAAAAGGCAAGAATTCCTGTAGATGCAGTTAAAGGAATGTTTGTTGACGATGCGCTAGCAGTACTTAAATATATGGAAAAAAAGGTTGCTGGAGATGTTTATAAAGTAGTAAACAGTGCTAGAGCTAATGCTGTAAATAATAATGGGTTGACGTCAGGTAATCTATATATATACTCACTGACTGTAAATGAAGGAAGAAAGATGAAGAGATTTAAACCAGCAGCAAGAGGTAGTGTTAGACCAATTTTAAGAAGATCCTCTCATATTCAAGTGGTTTTGAGAGATATAACAGATGTTGAGAACAAAAAAGAAGAGATTAAAGAAGTTAAAAAAGATACTAAAGCAACAGAAACAAAAAAAGAAAACAAGAAAGTTGCTAAGCCAAAGAAAACAGTAGCCAAAGTTTCTACTAAAAAGGTAACAAGTACAAAGAAAAAAGTAGCTAAAAAATAAATATAGATTAGATAAATTTAGTTTTTTTTGATAAAATTATACGCTTTTTAAATTAATAAATTTTATGGCAAGAGGTGCACACAAGGTACATCCTACAGGATTTAGACTCGGAGTTAACAAGGGTTGGAAAGCTAGATGGTATGCGCCTAAAGGTAAGTATGCTGATCAGTTTTTACAAGATACAGAAATTAGAAAAATTATTGAAACTGATTTAAAAACAGCAGGAGTCGCATCAATAATAATAAAAAGAACAATGAGTAAAATCATTGTAGAAATAAATGTTGCAAGGCCAGGAGTAGTTATAGGCAAGGGCGGAGCAGCAATTACAAAATTAAAAGAAAAATTAGAAAAAGTTACAAAACAAGATGTTGAGCCAAAAATTTATGAGGTCAAGAATCCAGAGACAGTAGCTAAGCTAGTGGCCGAAAGTGTGGCAATGCAGTGCGAAAAAAGAGTATCACCAAAAATTGCGGCACAAAGAGCAACTCAAGCTGCTCAAGAATCTGGAAAAGTTCGAGGAATTACTATTTGGGTAGCTGGAAGGATAAATGGAGCTGAAATAGCAAGAGTCGAAAAAGCAAGTTGGGGCGATGTGCCAAGGCATACGTTAAGATACGACATTGATTATGCACAAGCAGAAGCCCAAGTTCCAAATACTGGAAAATTTGGAATAAAGGTTTGGATCAATAAAGGCGAGAAAATAGGATACTCAATAGATTAAGTTATCGAAAAATTATGTTACAACCTAAAAAAAGAAAATATAAAAAAGAATTTAGAGGAAACATGAAAGGAACTTCTTTTCGTGGATCTAGAATTGCTTATGGTGACTTTGGTCTCCAGGTTCTCGAAAGAGGTTGGATAGACGGAAGACAGATTGAAGCAGCTAGAAAGGTTATTGTTAAACATACAAAAAGAAGAGGAAAGACGTGGTTGAATATTTTTCCGCATAAACCAGTCACTAAAAAAAGTGATGAAGTAACTAGAGGTGCTGGTAAAGGTGAAGTAGATCACTATGTGGCAGTTGTAAAACCAGGAAGAGTTTTGATTGAATTGGGAGGTCTTGCAGACGATGTAGCAATTAACGCTTTAAAAATGGCTGCAAACAAATTACCATTAAAAACTAGAGTTATCACAAGAAAATAATGGCAGAAAAAAAGACAACAGAAAAAAAAGAAAAGGCAATTAAATTTGCAGATATGGATCTAAAAGATCTAAAAATTGAATTACAAAAAGTATATTTAAATGTCAAAACAGGAGAAGAGAAAAATACTACAAAAGTAAGACAAATTAAAAAGGAAATCGCTAGAAAACTAACAGCATTAAATCATAAATAAATTAATAATATGCAAGACAAAATAGCAAAAAGAAAAAAGATTGTAGGAACAGTAATAAAAATAAGTGGTAAAAATACAGTAAAAGTTTCTATGGTTGAAAAATATTCGCATAATCAATATGAAAAAGTATTAAAAACAACCAAGACATTTATAGCTCATGTCAATGATGATATGGAGGTAAAAGTTGGAGATGTAGTAGTAATAGAAGCTAGCAAACCAATTTCTAAAACAAAAAATTGGGTGGTAATAAAAAAAGAAAAATAATTAGAAATTAAAGATAGAAGTATGTTACAGAAAATGTCAAAAGTAAAGGTAGCTGATAATAGCGGTATCAAAGAGGTACTAATAATTCAGGTACTAGGTTCTAAGAAAGGAAGATCTTATCAAAAGTCAGGAACAGTAGGAGATATTGTGAGCTGTTCTGCCAAAAAAGTCATTCCAAATGGTACATACAAAAAAGGAGATGTTGTTCACGGAGTAATTGTTAGAGTAAATAAAGAATTTAAACGAAAAGATGGATCATACATTAGATTTGATGAGAATGCAGTAGCTATTATTAACAAAGAAACTGGAGAACCAAAAGGTACTAGAATATTTGGACCGGTGGCAAGAGAACTAAAAGACAAAAAATTTAATAAATTAATATCTTTAGCACCTGAAGTGCTTTAATACAATAAGTTAAACGATATGAGAAAAATAAGAACAGGAGACAAAGTTAGAGTGATAAGTGGAAAAGACGCAGGCAAAGAAGGCAAAGTACAAAGAGTTATAGAAAAACAGCTTAAGAATGGTACTACAAAAGTAACAGTAGTAGTGGAAAGTGTAAATATGGTTAAGAGAGCTATGAAGGCAAACCCTCAATTGGGAATTCCAGGAGGCATTCAAGAATACGAAAAGCCAATAGATATTTCGAACATTATGTACTTAGAGGAAGGTAAGCCTGTTCGAGTTGGATTCCAAATAGACGAAAAAACAGGTAAAAAATATAGAGTATCGAAAAAAACAGGAAAAAGACTAGATTAAAAATTTTTATATTAAGATAATGACAGAGTTACAAAAAAAATATATTGATAAGATAAAAGGAGAGCTGAAACAAAAGTTCGAAATCAAGAATGATATGGCTGTTCCAACTTTAGAGAAAATTGTTGTAAATGCAGGTATTGGAAAAGAATACTCGAGCAATACACAAGTTGTTGACGAAATGAAAGCTGCAATAGCAGAGATAACAGGACAGATGCCTGTTGTTACTAAGTCAAAGGTAGCAATTTCAAATTTCAAATTAAGAGAAGGAACTCCTAATGGTCTTAAAGTAACATTAAGAGGCGATAGAATGTGGGACTTTTTTTACAAACTTGTTAACATAGCAATGCCTAGAATTAAGGACTTTAGAGGAGTTACAAGAAAAGCTTTTGATAAAAGAGGTAATTATACCTTAGGAATTAAGGAACACACAATCTTTCCTGAGATTGATACCTCAACCCTAGTCAGAATCAGATCTTTACAGGTTGTAATTAATACAACTGCAGGTAATGATGAGAGCGCATTAGCTTTGTTAGAATTATTAGGATTTCCTTTCCAGAAGGAAAGAAAAAAGAATTAAATTATTGATAAAAACGGAAAGTCAGAATATAATTACTAGTTTAGAAAAACAATATTTTTATGGCAAGTAAGGCAGCGATATCAAAAAATAGAAGAAGACAGAAATTGGTTAATAAGTACATGGAAAAACGAGAGAAGTTAATTGCAGAAGGTGATTACGAAAAACTTAGAAAGATACCAAGAAATGCGGCTCCAGGAAGACTTAGAAACAGATGTGAGTTTACTGGAAGACCAAGAGGATATGTGGGGAAATTTAAATTAAGTAGAATTGCATTTAGAGAAGAAGCTCTAAAGGGAAATTTGCCAGGAGTTAAGAAAATTAGCTGGTAGAATATATTATTTTAGGTTAAGTGTTAAGCAATGGTAAACGATCCAATTGCAGATTATCTAACAAGAATACGAAATGCTCAACAAAGGCTTAAAGAAGCAATTGAAGTTCCTTCTACCAATATTCTAGTAGAAATTTCTAAGATTCTTAAAGAAGAAGGCTTTATCGAAGATTATGAAATGGTTGAAGATGATTCTCGTACTAGATTAGTAGTCAAACTAAAATATGTGAACAATGTTCCAGCTATTAGAGAGCTTGTTAGAGTATCTAAGCCAGGAGTAAGGAAATATAGAGGTTATAAAGAAATAAAACCAATTATGAACGGATTAGGCGTGTCGATTTTTTCTACACCAAAAGGCGTGGTAAGTGGAACATCCGCTGTAAAATCCAAAGTTGGAGGAGAGTTTTTATGTTATGTATATTAAAAGGTGAGCAGGATAGGACTTAAAGAAATACAAATTCCACAGGGTGTATCTGTAGAAATAAAAGATGGAGGTAACTTTGACTATAAGCAAGTAGTTGTTACTGGTCCAAAAGGGACTTTAATGGAATCCATAAGAAGAGGAGTCGATTTCGAAATAGCAGACAATGTGCTAAAAGTTAAAAGAGAGTCAGAGACGAAACAAAATAAATCATACCATGGTTTGTATAGATCACTTATCTCAAACATGATCACAGGAGTAGTAAATGGGTTTTCGAAATCTCTCGAAATAGTTGGAATAGGTTATAGGGCTGAGCAACAAGGCAACAAAACTATCTTTTCTTTAGGACTATCTCACAAAGTTGAGATTGTTCCGCCAGAAGGAATTGTTATAGAAGTTGAAGATCAAACTAAAGTAAAAATAAGTGGAATTGATAAGCAGAAAGTCGGAGAGATTGCAACAAAAATTAGAGCATTCCGATCTCCTGAACCATACAAAGGAAAGGGAATCAGATACGCAGGCGAGCAAGTTAGAAGAAAATCATCAAAAAGTAACTAAGAAATATTATGGCAAAAGTAAATAAAATACAAAGAAGACTAAGAAGAAAAATAGGAGTAAGAAAAAAAATAGAAGGTACTCCCGAGAGACCAAGAATTTGTGTATTTAGAAGTAATAAGCACATCTATGCACAGATTATAGATGATGTTAATCAAAAAACATTAGCTTCGCATAGTGATTCGGGCGAAGGTAAGGCTAACAAAACTGAAAAAGCAAAGCAAGTAGGACTTGAACTTGGTAAAAAAGCCGTGGCAAATAAAATACAATTTGTTGTCTTTGATAGATCAGGTTATAAGTACCACGGAAGGATCAAAGCACTTGCAGATGGATTAAGAGAAGCTGGAGTTAATTTTTAATTAATCATATATTAATATGTCTGAACCTAAGACAGTAGAAACAAAAGAAGTAAAAACACAAGAGAAAGCGGTTGTGAAACCTGAAGGTAAAGAAGGAAATAGAGGTTTTAAAAGAAACACTAAAAAATTAAGACCTAGAAAAGCTAAAGAAGGTAGTCATAGAGGATCTGAAGATAATTTTGACCATAAGATTATAAATATAAGAAGAGTTTCCAGAATGTACAAAGGAGGTAGAAGAATGAGATTAAGCGTATTTGTTGCTGTAGGGGATAGAAACGGTTTGGTAGGAGTTGCAGTAGGAAAGGGCGCAGATGTTAGAAGTGCTCAACAAAAAGCAATTTTAAAGGCTAAAAAGCATTTAATTAAGGTAAATCTAAAAGGAAATACAATTCCACACATGATTGATTATAAGTATGGAGCAGCCAAAGTAGTCCTAAAGCCTGCGGCTCCTGGAACAGGTATTATTGCAGGATCTTCGGTGCGTATTGTCGCTGAACTAGCCGGAATTAAGGATGTTTTAGGAAAAATTTTAGGAACAAATAACAGCATTAATAATGCTTATGCAGCAGTTAATGCACTAAATTCATTAAGATCAACAAGAATTTAATAGAAGACTTATGTTAAACACATTACCATCACCAAAAACAACTAGAAAAAGTAAAATTGTAGGCAGAGGTATTTCTTCCGGTAAAGGGGGGCATACTACAGGTAGAGGCACAAAGGGTCAGAAATCGCGAAGTGGCTATAGAGCTCCTGGACCAAATTTTGAAGGAGGTCAAAGCCCTTTAGCAAAAAGAATACCTAAACTTAAAGGTGGTTCTTCATCTAGAGGTAGAGGTTTTATTACTTCAAAATTAGTAAAAACTCCAGTCCAACTTAGCATTCTGGCTGACAAAATCAAAGATGGCGCAAAAGTAACACTAGATACTTTGGCAGATTTAAAATTAATCAACTTTAGATCTAATAAAAATTTAGAGATCAAAGTGGTGTTCGATAAAGAAATCAGCAAGAAAATAAATCTTGAAGGAATTAAGGCATCTAAGACTGCCGAAGAAGCTATAAAAAAAGCTGGAGGTAGTGTAAACTAAAAGCATGAAACTATTCAGCAAATCTAACGAATACGATAAATTTAATAAAAGGCTAATCGTTAAGCAGTCACAATCCTCAAAACCGTTTTTAAGGATTTTTACTTCACTTGCTTTTATTTTCGACAACCCTGTAGGTAGAGTAATAAAGCATATTTTTACTAACAAAACTCTGTTTTCAAAAGTATCATTTACTGTCTTAATAATTATTTTATTTAGAGGGTTAGCAGCTATTCCACTACCTGGAGTAGATATGGGAGTATACAAGGAGTTCTTTGGAGAATCCAGTGCTTCCGAAACTAGTTTACTATTCTCCATTTTCACAGGTGGACAGGTAGATACTCCAAGTATTGTAGGGTTAGGCATTGCATCTTATATTAATGCTTCTATCATCTTTCAGCTTCTTACACCAGTAATTCCTAAATTAACTGAGTTGCAAAATGAAGGAGAAAGAGGAAGACAAATCATTAATCAATATACACGTTATGTAACTTTAATATTATCTATAGTTTACTCGGTTGCATTCATCTTATTAGTATCAAGAAGGGACTTGAATAGCACTAGTACTACAGAACAAAGTGCTAATCCTATCTACTTAATACCTAGAGCTTTAGGGTCGAATTGGCCATCAATAGAAAAAATAATTTTTATGTCGATAGTATTGGCTGCAGGATCAATACTGGTTATGTGGTTATCCGAACTAATTACAGAAAAAGGAATCGGTAATGGATCCTCAATAATAATAGCAACTGGAATCCTTGCATCTTTACCGGCTTTAATAAAAAATGATTTTAGCTCAATCGATTTTGGAGATATATTTACCAAAGTCCTAGATGGTAGTTTTAATGTTCTAACATCCCCTAACATTATTTCTTTAACAGCGGTTATTCTTGGGGCGATTTTAGTTGTAGTTTCTATTGTATTTATTACTGAATCAGTTAGAAAATTGAATGTTCAGTACGCAAGAAGAGTGCGTGCAGATGGACCTACGCAAGCTTCACATCTGCCATTAAAATTAACTATGACTGGAGTCATGCCAATGATTTTTGCATCATCACTTCTTACTATGCCTCAAATTTTAATTCCTATATTGGAATCTGCATTTAAAGGATCTGAGGCAGCAGCCAGAGTGGTGGCATTTCTAGAAAATAGCTTTTTGTTATCAACCCAAGACAATATTGTTAACTTAAATGACTTTGTATATGTTCTTGTAGATTTTGTTTTGATCATACTTTTTGGAGTGTTCTATGCATTCATAGTAATGAAGCCAAACGAAACTGCAGAAAACTTGCAGAAACAAGGAGGATTTATACCAGGAATTAGGCCAGGTAAACAGACAGAGAACTACATTTCTAACGTGCTGATAAGAATCTCTTTTGCAGGCTCGATTTTCTTGGCACTAGTAGCTTTGATACCTTTAGTTTCTAGAAATATAATTTTAGATTCGGCAGGAATAAACTTATTTATTCTATCTGGTATTGCCGGAACAAGTATTTTGATTATGGTAAGTGTTATTATAGATACAGTAAGACAATATCAATCATTGGTAGCAACTAAAAATTACGAAAAATATGTTAGGTAAAAAGATTTAAGATTTACTGCAGGGGAATCCCGACTTTGTCGGGATTCCCCTAATAATATTTATGTACAAAAATATTTTCAATAACAAGGAAGATCAGAAGAAGCTGCGTGAAGCTGGCAAAATTTCTGCGCAAATAATTTCTGAATTAAAAAAAGAAGTAAAAGAAGGCGTAACTCCAAATGATATAAATAATATTGCCGAGGAACTTTGCAAAAAGTATAACGTTACACCTTCATTTAAAGGCACACCTGGGCCTAAAGGGAATTTTCCTGGCTCTCTGTGTGTTTCTGTAAATGATGAAACACTGCATACAATTCCTTTCTCGAAAGTTTCCTTCAAATCGGGCGATATAATAAGCCTTGATTTTGGAATCATACATAAAGGTTTTTTTACTGACCACTGTATTACTCTAGCTGTTGGAACTATATCTGATGAAGAAAAACGCCTAATAACTACAGCAGAACTATGCGTAGAAACTGCAATTAAACAAGCACGAGCTGGAAACAAAATAGGTGATATATCAAATGCGCTAGAAACAATAACTCTTTTATCGGGATTTAATTATATTGAAGGTTACGCAGGTCATGGAATAGGAAAAGAGCTTTGGGTAGAGCCACAAATACCATATTTTGGCGATCCTGATACAGGAGTTAAATTGGTACCAGGAATGGTGTTTTGTATAGAAAACCAAATCACAACTGGTTCAGGTGAGTTAACTCAAGATAAAGATGGATGGACTTTAAGAACTGCTGACGGTCACAAAAGCGCAATGTTCGAGCACATGGTATTAATACAACCAAAAGGTGGAGCTGAGGTTTTAACTCGATTGCCAGACTAAAATGACTTCGCTAGAAATTAATGCCAAATACCCTAAAGACATTGATAATTTACTCCCACTGATTATTAAAAATGGTATTAGAGAAGTTCATTTTGTAGATAGAATTAAACAACTCGATAATATTTTGCTTGCAAACGAAGTTATAAAATATGATTCGAAAGTAGATGTGGTGCTGAATTTCTCAGTTCAGAATCATTATCACTCCAAATCCGAAGTTTTAGTTCAAAACTTCCTAGAATACATGCAAACCAGCTCTATCGCTGGATTCAATAAGTTTCTTATAATTTCGGGAACCAATAAAAGAAGCTTAAGAAGTTATGATTTGTTAAATGGCCTGTCGAAACTGAATTTAAGTAAATACAAGCCCGAATTTTTTTGTGCATATAATCCATACTATTCAGATCTATATCTAGAAAAAGAAAATCAAAAACTTGTTGCTAAATTACAAACCGGGCTGATTAGCAGAATTTATTTACCAATAGGTACTAACCTAGAAAGTTTAAGATCAGGTTATAAGTTTATTCGGCAGCAAGATAAACACGTACAGATTTATGGTTGTTTAATGATTCCTAATACAATGTTGCTAAAGAGATTAAAACGTAAACGGGACAAAGATTTATTTTTAACTAAGGAGTACATCAATAATTTATCTGCGGCACTAGACTTTACCACTCGATTATACGAAGTGTATAAGGAATTTGAAATTAATCCTTTAATCGAAGTATCACCTTTAACTTACGATAATCTTAACAGTGCTTTTAATTTTTTATATTCTCTCAAGTACAACATTTTGTTGTGACAAGTGTTTTATAATGCATTTTCCTTATTCTGTAGCTTGGTATAATATGTGTATATGGCAAAAAAAGGAGACAATCCTAAAAAAAATACTTCAACATTTTTAATAAAAATAACTGTAGCTATAATTGTTATATTAGGAATCTACGTTTACTTGATCAGAGATAACGAAAAACTCGAAAAGCAATACGAGCAACGTGTAGAAGAAGCAATACTTCAAAAAAGTAGCTTTAAAGATATTATCAAGGAGTGGTACAGTTCAAGTATTAATGCCGATAAAACCCCGACTGTTTTAGATTCCAATGAGCACAAATATAATATAGTAATGGTAAATAACAAAATGGAGGTTCAAGATAAAGAAAGTAATCTTGTAATTGGTAAACTAGACTCAAACTTTGAATTGCCATTGCAGAATTTACAATCAGCCCTTGTAGATGACAAACTCTTTTTTTTCGACCTTACATTAGAAAAAGAATTTGAATGTAAGGAAGATGACACTGAATGTATTTCTGAGCTAAGTAAATTTGCTGACATTGCAGGAATCTGGAAATTCGATTTAGAAAAAAAAGAATTTGAAAGGATAATTATTTTCGAACTAAGAGATAACTGAATAATGAATAAGTTGGGACTTTTAGCAACAAGTGATATAATCCCTTTATGGAATTGATATTTTATTATAAAAATTACTCTGATTTCTTCCTCGTGCTTTAAAGCACGATATAAATACACTCACAACTGCATTCTTACCCTAATTAAGTGATAAAATCTTAGTATAAATTTTAACTAGCTTTAATGATCTTAATGTATATAACTCTTAATAATTACGATGAAGCCAGAAAAATTGGCAGAAAAATTTTGGAGCAGCACTTGGCAAATTGTGTAAATTTTTTTCCGATAACTTGTATTTACAATTTCGAAAATGAAATTACCGAAGAACCTGAAACTGTTTTAATTGTCAAAACGAAAGAGAATAAATATAAAGAAATAGAAAAAATCATTAAAGAAGAAATTGATTATACTAATTTTATAGGTCAAATTAAGGTCGAAAAAGTTAATGATGAGTTTAACAACTGGTTAACTAATATAGTTTTTTAATTTAATTGCATGACAAATAACAATACACAATTTAATCCTGCAAATTTTGAAGCCAAGTGGCGTAAAATGTGGGAAGAAAAACAGATCTATAAAACTGAAGAGAACTCAGGCAAAGAAAAATACTATTGCTTGGATATGTATCCGTATCCCTCGGGATCAGGCCTACATGTAGGCCATCCGCGAGGTTACCTAGGCACAGATGTAGTATCTAGGTATATGAGGATGAAAGGAAAAAATGTATTACATCCAATGGGTTTTGACTCATTTGGATTGCCGGCCGAAAACTATGCAATTAAAACTGGAACACATCCCCAAATAACAACTGACAATGCTGTGAAAACATTTAAACAACAGATAGAGGCAATAGGTTTATCGTATGATTGGACACGAGAAGTACAGTCCCACGATCCCAACTATTATAAATGGACGCAATGGTTATTTTTGCAACTATACAAAAAAGGTTTAGCCTACAAAAAAGAAGCTCCAGTAAACTGGTGTAATTCCTGTCAGACTGTTTTAGCAAATGAGCAGGTATTGTCTGATGGTACTTGTGAAAGATGTGGTACTCAAGTAGTTCAAAAAAATATGGCTCAGTGGTTTTATAAAATAACAGCATTTACAGATAGATTAATAGATGATTTACAAAAAATTGATTGGCCAGAAAGCACAAAATTAGGACAAATAAATTGGATGGGCAGAAGCCAGGGAGCAGAAATAAAGTTCTCAGTTTTCAGTAGTCAGTCTTCAGAAGAACTTGCTAACCTTACTGTTTTTTCAACTGCGCCAGACACGATTCAAGGGGCTACTTTCATGGTAATTGCTCCAGAACATAATATGATTCAAAGCTTAAAGAACAATATAGTTAACTGGGATGATGTACAAAACTATCTGGAGGAAGCTAAAAAGAAAACTGAACTAGAAAGACAACAACAGAAAGATAAAACTGGAACCAAAATAGAAGGAATCTATGCAATTAATCCTATCACTGATAGGCAAATTCCTATATTTGTGGCGGATTATGTGTTGGCAAGCTACGGTACCGGGGCAATTATGGCAGTTCCAGGACATGATGAACGAGATTATGATTTTGCGAAAAACTATAACTTAGATATAGTTTATCTAACAGCAGATCAAAAATTAATCAGTTATTCCGAAGTAATTAAAAAGAATCCTGAAAACTTTAAAATGGTAAACTCAGGAGAATTTGATGGTTTGAATTTTAAAGAAGGCCGAGAAAAAATAATGAGTAAATTAAACGAGATGAGTGTTGGGGAGGAGAAAACTCAGTACAGGTTAAGAGATTGGCTAGTCTCTCGCCAAAGATTCTGGGGTGCCCCGATACCAATCGTATATGATCCTGAAGGTAAAGAGCATCCAGTAGCTGAAGAAGACTTGCCTGTAATGCTTCCTACCGACGTTGATTTTAAACCTACAGGCGAATCACCATTAAGATATTCAGAATCATTTCATAAATCAGCAGAAGAAAAATATGGAAAAGGTTGGAAGAGAGAAGTAGATACAATGGATACATTTGTAGATTCAAGTTGGTACTTCTTAAGATTTACAGATCCTCACAACGAAAATGCTTTTGCTTCTAAAGAACAGATGAACAAATTTATGCCTATAGATCTTTATGTAGGAGGTGCCGAACACACTGTACTTCATTTGTTGTATGCAAGATTCTTTGTAAAATTTTTATACGATGAAGGTTATATTAACTTTGACGAACCGGTAGCTAAATTAAGACATCAAGGATTGATCTTAGCTAAAGACGGACGCAAGATGAGCAAGCGGTGGGGAAATACAATAACCCCAGACGAAGAAATCAAAAAATATGGTGCAGATACATTAAGAATATATGAAATGTTTATAGGTCCGTTCGATGTCGCTTTACCATGGAGTGATAGAACAGAATCAGGAGTGTTTAGGTTTTTACAAAAAGTTTGGAAAGCACATTTTAAAGTGGAAAAAAATTTCGAAAACGACAAACAAGAGATAGAAATTAATAAACTAATCAAAAAAGTAGGAAGGGATATAGAGTTACTGTCTTTCAATACAGCCGTTGCAAAGATGATGGAGTTTATAAATTTTGTCACCTCGGAGGAAAGAATTAACCAATCAGTTTGGGAAAGATTTTTAAAAGTCTTAGCACCATTTGGACCATATATCACAGAAGAACTATGGAATCAGTTGGGTAATGAATTTTCGATTCATCAACAATCCTGGCCTGAATTTAAAGAAGAATTAACACTGGACGAAATTGTTAATATAGCAGTTCAAATAAATGGGAAAACCCGCGGAACAGTTGCAGTAGCATTCGATTCAGAAGAAGAGACTGTGATGGCAGAAGCGAAAAAATTAGAATCTATAAATAAGTACTTTACATCTGCTCCTAAAAAAGTAATTTATGTCAAAAATAGAGTACTAAATGTGGTAATTTAATTACTATCAGAAGTTTGCCAGGGGGGTTCCAAGCAATGCTTGGAACCCCCCTGAGTTTAAATTTTTATGTAAAATTGCCGATTTCGATTTTTAGGATTAAAATGAAATTCTATAAATTCAATAGTTATAAAATCTATATGATTAACGATAAATATTACGAAGATGTCAAAAGGTTTCCAACACAATTTGAGCAAGGTTTTTCAAATGCGAGAAATATAAAGCTTGATGGAGATTTTAATAGAGTAGTAATTTGTGGAGTTGGAGGTAGTTCACTTTTTGTCGAATTGCTAAATAACTATCTTAGTACTTTTTGTAAACTGAGGCTTGACTATGCAAGAGGTTACGAACTTCCAAATTATTCAGACGAAAAAACATTATTTCTAGTTGCTTCTCATTCTGGAAATACAGAAGAAACCACAGCCTGTTTTGACGAAATAAAGAACAAAAATTATCAGTATGTTTCTTTTACAAGTGGTGGTAAGCTAGCTCAGCTAACTAAAGAAGATAAAGGGCAAATTGTTGTAATGCCGACGGGAATACAGCCAAGATTGAGTACTGGATACTTTATAGCAGGAATTCTTCAAGTGCTAATAAATGTCAAATTAATTCAAGATATCGCTCAGGAAGTAGTGGAAATAGCGAATAAAATGAACGATCATTTGGAAGAAGAAAGAGCTATTAAAATTGCAGATAGGATCTATAATAAAGTACCAATAGTATATGCACCAAATAATATTTCTTCACTAGCTCGAATTACAAAAATTAAGTTTAACGAAAATACAAAAACACAATCTTTCTGGAATGAGTTTCCTGAACTGAACCATAACGAAATGGTAGGTTTTACGAACTTAGTTATGGATCCATTCTTTTTGATTTTTAACTCAAAATTTACAAATGCAAGAAATCACAAAAGAATCGAAGTTTTCTCTAAAATAATACAGGATAAGAATTTAAGTTTGGAAATTATTAACTTACCTGGAGAAAGTGTATTAGCAGAAATTTTAAATGGGTATTATTTAGCTGATCACATCACCCTCTATCTTTCGGAAAAATACGGTGTTGATCCCGAGCCTGTTACTTTAGTCGAAGATTTTAAAAAAATGCTTTAGAAATGTATCCATTTCATAAGCCGGATTTTGTTTCATAAGCTGCTTTTGGCAACTCATTTAAGAATCATTTATCTATGCTTCTGAATATCAGAATTGCTCTAGGTAGGGGTTGCCAGCATTCCAATATTACTATTGGAACCGGTGGTCTCTTACACCGCCGTTTCATCTTTTCCTTAAAAGTGTGGAGTTTTTAAGGTAGTTTATTTTCTGTTGCCCTCTTAGACTACTCGACGAGTTTGTTCCCTAAGATTACTCCCAGCCTCTAATGTATTAAGGTTGACAGCCAGAACACTTTAAAGGTACCTATCCCGTTTCTCTTACTCACTTGTTTCCAATATAGTGCGAGCATACGGAACCGAAGTAGAGTCCAGACTTTCCTCTTGCTGTAATGATTTTTCAATTGTAAAAGTACGTTTAAAGAATCTAAAAGCAAGCGATTCTTCGAAATGGATACATAATAATTATATCATTTTTTACTATATTTATTGTACACTAATCTTAAAATCACTGACTTTAACTAGTACTTCTGGCTTTGATATTATTATGATCGATAATGTAACTTTAGATCAGGGAAGGAAGAATCGAACTATCTTCGAAAGAATATCGTGTGGGTATTCAAATACGCTAAATTTTAAATCATTTTTTAGACCTTCAGCTCTTGCTTGTTCAAATTCATCTAAATTTAATAAATCGATGGCAATTTCTTGGACGTCTTGTAATACAAACTCATAAAGCATAAAAGCTATAAAGGAATAAACCATTACTACAACCTGAACTGTAAGTGCCACATATATTAATAAATCACCAATTGAATTAGCTAGTCCCAAGCCTAGTACAAAAGCTGCTAGCTGGAAAAAGAATAATAAATTTTGAAAAATATATGTTCGCCTTTTAAAATTATGCTCTTTACGGCTTAACTCTAGTTGATAGATAACAAAATAATTTGTATAAAGGTCTGCCAGATACATTTTTTCTCTGTTAAGCATTACGAATTCCTCGAATGCGAGAGCTGGAGTACTAATTTCTGCATTAACTCTTAAATTTACCTTTCTATAAACACGCGAATAGACTTCCAGAATACCAGCCGGATCAATTTGGCCACTCAATATATCTGAATAATCTTTATTGAGTGCTCGTCTTACTAACCATGCATAAATAGAAATAGCTATTTGTGTTAATAATAGAATTATAAAAGCTATTATTGGAATAATCATGTTTTTATTATAAATTAAAAACTCCCCCAGTAGAAAAGAAGTTTATAGAATCTATAATTTTTGAATTAGTTACTTCTCTCTGAGTAACTTTGCCAGTTTCGTCTATAAAAACTAAGGAAGGAGCTATAGCTACATCCATTTCGTTAGCAAGATCTCTAGACTGATCTAAATCAATTTCGAAGAAACTAATTGTCTTATACACAGGATTTTGCGCTTGTTCTCTATAGACCTTTATTAATGATTTGCATTCGCCGCACCAAGTAGATGTAAATAAAATTACACCTTTCCCACTAGAATTCTGTACAAAGTCTTCAGGGCTATCGAAATTCTCCTGTGCAGCATTATCTATTAATTTATAATTTTCTAAATCTAGTACAGAATCATCCTGGGTTATTCTTTCGATATCTATATATCTATCTAACACAATATAACTACCCAAGAACATTAGTAATAGTATTATTGTTTGCGTTATTATTGGGGAAAAATTTTTTGCTTTTTTTCGTCTCATTATTTGTAAATTATCTTCTTTAGTTGTATCGGAAGAGCTTCCACCTCACTGGAGAATCTTTCGGATATTAGTTTCAAAATTTCCTCCGGAGGCATAACTAGTTTATCACTTTTAAGACTATCTAGGTACCACTGTTTGCCTTTTTCCCAATACTGTTTATCATCTTGTTCGGCCGAGGAGATTAGTTTTTCCATATCCTGTTCTGTTATGTAATCAAGCTTTCTCAATTCTCTATAAACTACTTTTAATTCTTCTGCAATTGTCATATAAGAATTATCTATCTGCAAATTATATTTATTTGCAATTTCTACTTTATCGAACCAATCAATACCATGAAGTTCCTTATAAAATTTTTGATTTTCCTGATCTCTATGCTTTAGTAAATCCTGATCTTTATCTCGCCCATCAGTTGCAAGCCTTGAATATCTAACGTGTTCTTCTGTTTGCAAGAAAATAGAAAATAATGAGGGAACTTTGCCAAGCCTAAACGCGGCAATATCACTTTCTATTAACAGGTTCGAAAAATTATCGTCTATAATAATAAGATCAATAAACTTATCGTAAATAACACCAAAGTCTTTCTCTAGCATCTGATCTACACGTACTCGGTCTAATCCAGTATTTTCAAAATTTAATATTTTACCTAAATATCTAAATGTTTCTCCTCCAGTAACCAACTTTAAGTTTAAGTTTCGTGCTAAAAGTAAACAAAGAGTGGAAGTTCCTCCACCTGGCCATCCAGAAATCGCGATTTTATTAACCTTTGTCATTATTTCTGTGTATTAATTGTTTGGAAATTATACAATAATAGTCTAAACTTTGCAGGGCTCATGGATAATAATGGTTAATTTTGGCACAAAGTAATAAAATGTTATTGTGTGCAAAATACCTCATCTAAATCTAAGGTATTATATTATTTAAGATAGTGTCAAACAGAATGATAAATATAGAAAAAGTACTAAAATCAGATGTCGGTGTAAGGTTAGATTTAGTACTAATGACAATAAGACCGGATATTACTCGTAGTACTATAAAACAAATTATCATTAGTGGCTTAGTAACTGTATCAGGAAAACACGTAATGCCTAACTACAGGCTAAAGCTTGGTGAACAAATAGAGATAAAAGACCGGGAAATAGCTTCTTTTGTCCGGCAAGGAGGTACTGAAGAAATCTTAAAACCTATCAAAATGGATTTAGAAATTATCTATGAAGATGATTATATAATAGTTATAGATAAGCTGGCCGGCATAAACTCTCATCCTGTAGTGAAAAAAGACAATATCTCAATTTTAAATGGTGTTGTGTATTACATAAAAAATCAAAATAAGTTTTCTCAGAATGTACGGCCTAGGCTGGTACACAGATTAGACAAAGAAACGTCGGGTATACTCTTAATATCTAAAGATTTAAAAGCCAATGATTTTTATTCAAAACAATTTCAAAATCGAGAAGCTCATAAAGTTTACTATGCTGTTGTCCATGGAGACTTTAAGCTATTTTTAGAAAAAAAAGGGCTCGAAAAATTAGTAATCAACAGTTATATTAGTAATGAAAGTAACGAGCAGAATCAGTATACTAATACGAACTCTCATAAGGGTAAAATTGCAAAAACCACAGTGCAGTTTGCAGATCATTTTAACAAATTTGGCAAGTATAAGTTTTCGTTGGTTAAAGTTACTCCCGAAACAGGAAGAACGCATCAAATTAGAGTACACTTAAGTAGTAAAGGCTTTCCTTTGCTGGGTGATAAGCTATATGGAGGACAAAAATATAAAAGACTTATGCTTCATGCTTACTCACTAAAAATCCCAATTTATAAATTAAATACTCAGAGTAAAGAATATTATACTTTTATTTCCGAACTACCCAAGGAGTTTAATACTTAAACTTTGTGCTTTGTGATAAAGTTTTTAGTCTAGACGGGCTGTTCAGACAAATTATTGTTGGTTACTAATCGTTTTATATTGATTAACAAATAGTAGAGTATCAAAATTGAAAGTTGAAATAGTTGTTGCAATATATTATTTTGTTTATACTATAAAAGACAATTTTAAAAGTTATTTTGATAAAAATGCCTAAAAAAACAACTCAGGAAAATGATGCAGAATTCTTTCCTGTATCTCCATTGCTAGCGTCCGATCGAAGATTGAATAAAACTTTGCATAGTACAATTAATCCAGATAGATTAGACCAATCAAGATTTAGCGAAATGAAAGAAGAGGAAGAGAGTCCGTTTAGGGTAATTTTGTATGTAATTGTAGTAATTATTATTGGTGTGGGATCAGCTTTTGGAGTAAGACAGCTAATCTCGAAGAATGATAATGGCGAGGAAGATACAGAGGAGGTTGTTGAAGAAGAAGTTCAAGAACGAGAGAACGTAATAATTAATACTACTAAACTTGCAGATTCTACGGCTGTGAATGCACCAAAAGAAGAGGATTTTTCGGAAGAAACAGTAACAGTAGTAGGGAGCTTAGATGTTGCAACAACAGGATTGGCTTTAAGAACATTTGAGTATAAGAATTTTACTACTTTTTCTAGAATGATATTTACCATAGAAGGTCTACCAGCTGGTTCTGCATTTCCTCAGACGACAGCTAACTTTGACTCAATAGCAAATAGATTAACATTAAAATTTAACGGAATTACTAATATAGATGAAGATATAACTTCCGATGACATTACAATTAACGATTTGGTAACAGAAGTAAGATACAACACAACAACAACCGAATTCTTGGTATTTATTTCTGAAGAATCCAAATATAGTTTAAGTGTAAAAGATAATCAGCTTTTTGTTGATATTAAATCAACAAAAGCTCCAGTTTCTGAAACACAGCAACCTGAAACTACTCAGCCTGAGGAAACAACTCCGACTCCAACTCCTACACAACCAACAACAGGAGTAAAGTATGACAATGAATTTTCCCAGACTGAACAGACTATAAGAAGTAATGTAACAGCTAACAATATTCCTTACAACGAAGTTTACTACGAAGATACAGCGCAGTTCTTCGAAATTGCATGGGGAGCTCGAAATAAAGTTGGTGAACAATATATCCCTAACGCTACAGCAAAGTTAGTTGAAGAAGGTGGAAAAATATACATTGATGTAACAATTAATAATCTTTCTTCGGTGTCAACACAATCAGTTACAGATCAAAGTAATGTGGGTATAAATTTGGCTGGAGCAAACTTTATTAGGTCTGAATTAGTAAGTTTTGCAAATGGAACTGCAAAATACAGGATACAATTAAAGAAAAAAGCCGATTATAGATTAATAAGTATTAAAACAATAAGTGGAGAGACACAAGTATTGGCTCTGCAAATAAAAGATTGATAGATTAGAGTTTAGCCTTAGTAGCGGAGATATCTCCGCTACTAATTAATACAATGAAAATTAAAATTATATTATCAGTAATTGCTTATATCTTTATTACCTCTTCTATTTATACAGTCATATATTCTCAAATCCATCACAAAAGATTGGTTGCAATTCAAAATATAAAACTTATTACAAACATAGAAAGGCTTGAGAACCTAACAGCAAACATCAGTATCGACTTTGCAACTACATTTAATTCACAAATTTCTTCAACTCTAAACCAAACCAAGATAGTGAACAACTACTCACAAAAGTTTGTTTTGCAAGATAACAAATTGCTTAGCTTAGATAATGATGCAGTTTTAGAACTTGGAGTGGAAGTTTTTAAAGATCAATATTATCCATATAAAGATCCGAAGGCATGGCTTAACGCATTAGAAAAGGGTAGCTATGAACTTTATTCAAATGAATCAAATTATATGATTTATAAAGTTTGGAGCGAACCTCTATTGACTGATTATAAAGATTTGCTTATCACCAAATTTATTAATGGTAACTTGCAAACAGCTTCTGCAGAAAATGACTTAAAACTCAATATTAAGAAAGCCGAGTTAATTGGAGATTTTAACTTCTATTTAATTATTAAGAAAGATAACTATCTAGTAGAAGAAATAAGAATTGAGAATAGGGGACCCTTAATATTAGAGGCATACTTAGAAGGTAGCTTGTTGAATGAGAATGCGATTTTGGAGCAAAACCTAGGTTTACCCACATCCAATAACAATTTAACCATCAAGATAGAAGATTACAAGTATAGTATTATATTTGAAGATTTAACACCAAAAAAGCGTCAAGGTATCCCTAAAAATAAGCTAGAACTAGTACTTTATAATTTTCTTTACTAATACCAATTCTGTGGATGTTGCCTGCTAATTATAAAAAGAGTTTCTCGTGCAGGTTTTTAGCTTCCACATCACTCAGTCCAACATAGAACATTCTCAAAGTATATTTTGTTTTATCCGAAGATTCTACATAAGTATCAACTAATTCCCAATTCCAGAGGTTGATCATTATATTTTCTGTTCTTTTGCTTATTTCTTTTGCGATATCTTGATCATTCGATAGAAGTAGATTAGCATCAAGAGTAACTATTTTTCTATCAACTTCCTTTGCAGCTGAATATCTGTTATTAGTATTTAAAATTTGGTTAATTAGGTCCAGGTTGATTTCACATACAACTGAATTACTTATTAATTCCTTGTTGGCTACATACATTATTCCAATTTCCTGGTCCCCAATCATAACTTTCCAAGTAGATTTGGGATGTGCAGTTCTTGGTTTGTCTGTTTGTATATTTTGGTAAAAAATATTTTCTAGACCAATTGAGCGTAATAGCTTTTCAAGGTCCATTCGAAGATCGTCTATTTTATTTGAATTGATTAACATTCCTAGTGAATTACTTTCCAAATAGCCACTTGTTGTTTTACCAAAAACTTTACCAGTTTCGAAAATTCTTATATCTTCTACACCAATTTTATTATATGCATCAAGTTGATTGAACAAGTTAACTGCCAAAGTTTGTCTAACAATAGGCACTTCTTCATTAATAGAATTTGTAACTCTAACTTCTTCGTAATCATGAAAATTTGCATTCTTGTTTTTTTCTGCTTCGACAAGAACCCAAGATCTGATTTCATCATAACCATTTTCGACCAAGATAGTTATTACTCTATCTATAAGTTTGATATGACTTGGTGTGACATCTTTAGATACTTCAGTAACAAGATGATTCGTAGGAATATTGAAAAAGCCTTTTAATCGAATAACTTCTTCTATAACATCCTCTTCTTGTTCAATATCTAGTCTGTTATCTGGTCTTATAACTTTAATCTTTGATTCACTAAATTCTATTATCTCGAAGCCTAGTCTTGTTAAAAAATTCCTAGATTCTTTGTGTTGAATTTCTATACCTGCTATTTGAGATATTTTATCCAAATTGACAACGATGTCTTCTTTAGAATGGACCTTTATATAATTATCATAAATTTTAGACGAAACCCTGCCACCACAAATTTGCAGTATTAAATTGACCAACATGTCCATTGCGAAATCTATTCCTGCAGGATCTAAGTGCTTTTCTAATCTTGTTCCAGCTTCGGTAAATACTTTCATTCTTCTAGAGTTTCTCCTTACTAGTCCGGGGTCGTACACTCCTATTTCTACAATAACTTCTTTTGTGTTTGTACTAATGGCTGGCCTTTTACCTCCGATCATACTAAGAGATAGTGGCTCGCTACCATTCGAAATAAGCAGAGTATTGGAATCTAGCTCAAGTTCTTCTCCAGCTAAGGTCACTATAGATTTATAAATAGAGCTTTTCTCCCAAATTAGCTTGTCACCACCCGAAAGTGTCACATCAAACGCGTGGGAAGGGAACGCCGTTTCTAGCATTACATAATTAGTTATATCCACCAAATTATTGATACTATTTATGCCGTACAAGTTTAAATAATCGACCAACCATTTAGGTGATTCACCTACCTGAACATCAGAAATTTTTAATGCTTTTACTCTTTTGACAGAGTCGGTCGCTTGAATTTCGATGGGTAAAGTATAATTTATATTTGAGTCATTAATTTTATAATCAAATGTAACGTATCTCAGATTCCAATAAGCTGATAGTTCTTTTGCAAGTCCTATTACTCCAAGTAAATCTGGTCTATTTTGTCTTACTTCTAAATCTAAAAAGTAATCTTTTTGACCCATGTATTCAACTTCATGAAACTTATCGATCATATATCCAATCATTGTAAAAGCATCGGCTACTTCTCGAGCACTTGCTTCCAGCGTTGGTAGATATTTTTTAAGTTGTGAATATAAAACTTTCATAGTGAAGTATTAACTTATAGATACTTATCTCAAAAACTATTATTTATGGAGTTCTCCATAACGATCTAGAATCAAAAATTTGTTATTTAATGCGATCGGATTATCTACTTAAAGATAATAACACTAAAATAAATTCATATACAAAATCTCCTTAGATTTTATTCTCTTTTCGCTTGCTATTTCTAACCAATTTAGGAGCAATCCTAAAATTACTTTTTGCTCGCCAAGCTTAATATCGAGTTTTTTAACTTCCAACAAATTGTTACGATTGGCAAAACATACTATTTTGTATACCAAATCGGACACTTTTTCTTTTGAAGTATCAGCCTTATCAGAAACAAAACCAATATGTATACTATCGGCAAATACTTTGCCAGGCTTAAGTTCTTGTCCAGTAACTGTACAAGTTTTAATTGCGGGCAAGAATCCAACTATATCCAACAAGTTAATAGAAAAGAAAATGATTAGATTAATCAATTTATCTTTTTGGTGATTGTCCAATACACTTTTTAATAGATCAAAAATCTGTTTTTCATCATTTTCTTCGTACAAAAATTTATCAAGTAGTTCGCATATAAATTGCAGAACTGTGATACTTACAAAATCTTTTTTCCACTCAATATATTCGTCCTCTAAATTTATTTCTGTGACTATAGGTAAATTATATTTGTCTATTAGTTTGAAAGAAATAAAATTTCCCAAGTCGACCAGCTGAGATTTTCTACTTTTGGATTTACGAATGCCTTTGGCCACAAAACTTAGTCTAGAACCAGATTGAGTTACTAAGCTAATGATTTTGTCTGCAACACCAGAATTATTAATTCTAAACACAATTCCTTTTTTTAAAACATATTTCATAGTGTAAATTATATATCAGTTTGCTAAACTGTTAGGGTGATTATTTTAAATTATTATGAATAAAAGAAATATTATATTAATATTTGTTCCAATTATTTTAATTATTGCATTAATTATTTATAGTATGAATGATTCAAATGTGAAAAGAACTTCTGATGAGCAGGAGGAAGTAGCTGAGACAACTGAAGATACAGCCACAACTGCTGATCAAGATCAGTTTGTTAGCAGACTAAAAAACCAAAGCAAAGAGAATTTAGAAACTTTGTCAGCAAAATTAACAACTTTAAAAACGCAAACACTTATGGAGTCTAATTCAGCTAGTACTCGAGAAGTTAAACTCGGCGACACAGTGGTTGTTAACTACCGAGGTTGGTTAGCATCAAATGGAAAAATATTTGATGAATCATTTATAAGAGGTGATGACGGCTTTGAATTCACTGTGGGTTATGGAGTAATCGAAGGCTGGAGCGAAGGTGTTCAGGGAATGAAAATAGGTGAAGTAAGACGCATATACATCCCATCAGAACTTGGGTATGGATCTTACGGTGCAGGAAGCGATATTCCAGCTAACGCTGATCTTATTTTTGATGTAGAATTAATTAGTTTTACAAGATAACCTAATGGATTTTTCAAGCAATCCTTTTTTTGAAAAAACAGCACAGCCCAAAAAAGGTAATATTTTTATAGACATAATTCAGTCTGTAGTCATTGCACTTTCTATATCTATATTTTTGTATCTGTTTATAATTACACCCAACGAAGTTGATGGACCTTCAATGCAACCCAACTTCTATACAGGCGAATTATTATTTACCAGTAAGCTACATGCTTGGTTTAATGGAACTGGCGCAGGAGAGACATTGGGATTGAATTATCAGCGAGGAGATGTGATTGTTTTTCAACAGCCTGGAAGAGATGACTTTGTTAAAAGAATAATTGCATTGCCTGGAGAAACAATAAGAATTCAGGACGGTCAATACTACGTTAACGGAGCTTTGCTCAAAGAAAATTACGAGCTTGACAATGACGAAAAAATAGATGGAACTTTTTTAATAGATGGTGAACCTGCAAAGCAAGTTCCGGCAGGCCATTATTTTGTATCAGGTGACCATAGAGATGTTAGCTTTGATTCTAGGAGTCTTGGATTCATTAAGGAAGAATGGATTAAAGGCAGAGTAGTATTACGTTTCTGGCCTCTAAATAAATTTGGTCTTATTGGCCACGGTAAAAGTGAATTACAAAGTCAAACAATTGACCAAACCATTCAATAACAAATCACTCTTAATTACAAAGTTCAACAGTGCTAAAATACTCAATAGTAGCTATTAAAATCCAAACATGAATCGATTATTCTTTAGAACAGGTAGACTAGCTTCTCTGATTATCCTAAGCTTGTTTTTGGTTGTTTTATTCAAAACAGAAACGTCAAAAGCAGTGCCGTCTTTTGAATATCCTGAATACAATGTAACTATAGATATACAAGAAGATTCTAGTTACATAGTTACCGAAGAAATAGTAAATATTATTGATGGTGATGGATTCCATGGATTAAGAAGAGACATTCCTCTGGAAAATAAAGAATGTATATTTAACTTGAATAGGGTTTGTGGAGGATTTGAATCGATTGTTCCGTTAGGACTTTGGGATGATTCCAAAAAATCGCCTGATAATGGAACTACCCGATACTATTTTGTTGATGATGGAATCGTGAATAGTGCTAGATTCGAATGGGAAATAGATTCCAGTGAAGAGGGTAGAAGCATGAACAACGAAAAAATTACTTGGTATGTTCAATATCAAATTTATGGAGGACTTCAGTTTCTAGATAACATGACCATTTTTTATTGGAATACATTACCAAATGATAGAGCCGGATATATAGATAAGGCCAAAATTGTAATTAAATTCCCTGATAATATTGATCTGAATCAGAACAAACTTACTATTTTTAGCCCATACGAATATCAATTAGATACAGATTTTAAATCTAATGCTTTTGAATTTCGCCTTAAAAACTTGTCAAACTTTGGCGATCAGAATTTTACCGCGGCATACGAATTCAGCAGTAAGGACTTTAAGTATCCTGGAGACATGTCCCCACAGCCACTCACCTACAAAATCAAATCACCATATTTTACAAATTCTATTTATATTAATGACTTGGAAGTAAGTACAGCAGCAGAAGATACTTTTCTTATATTTCCCAGAGGCACATTTGAACTAGAATTCAGGCACTTTGGATACGAAAGCCTTAAAGAGAAACTAGAGATAAAAACTGGTGATAATTTTATTGAAGTTGAGCTAACCCCTAAACCTTGGATGCAAGCAATTATTTTTTTAAATTATTTTTTAGTTGTAGTAGGCGTAGCAGCTATTCCATATTTAATGTTTAAAGCATATAGAAAATATTTAACAAGCGGACGTGATTTGAATAAAACAAAAACTATAATTCCTCTTTATCGTCCACCAAAAGATGTAAAACCGTACTTACTTGGCTCCTTGAAAGACGAAAAAGTTGATCAGAGAGATATTACTGGAAGCATCATTGATCTTGCATATAGAGGTTATATAAAAATCAAAGAAATTAAGAAAGGAAAAGATTACGAGTTAACGAAGCTTAAAGATTTTGAAAACTCCACTGAATTGTTTCAGCCAGAAAAAGATCTGCTAAAAGCACTTTTTGATGGAAAAGACAAAATGAATACAGCAAGCTTAAGCTATACATTCGTAACAAAGTATAAAAAATTAACTACAGATATATATACAGAAATGGTTTCTAGAAAGTACTTCGACGAAAGTCCAGAAAAGACTAGAGGTAAGTATTTAGGTATAGGGATTGCAACTATGGTTTTTGGTCTACTAGCTTTAATATTATTTAGTATTATCTTAACTGTAATTACTGGCTTATTAGTGATTTTTACACTTGGCATTGCGTTAACAAGCTATGGATTGATGATTACGTTATTATCTTCCAGCATGCCAAGGAAGACAGAGGATGGATCTAAAACATTAGGCGAAATTCTTGGATTTAAAATGTATATGGAAACTGCAGAGAGGTTCAGAGTTCAGAACCTAGATCCCGAAGATTTTGAAAAATATTTATCTTATGCTGTTGTATTTGGAATAGAGAAGCAGTGGGCAGAGAAATTTAAAGATATATACAAAAAAACGCCTGATTGGTTAGAGGCTCAGGGCGACTTAACAGATGCCATTATTCTAAGCAACCTAACTAACAGCTTTGCTAATTCAACTACAGCAAAAATCTCGAGCATTACTCAACCAACCTCGTCCAGAGGTGGCAGTGGTTGGTCGGGAAGCTTTAGTTCTGGAGGCGGTTTTTCTGGAGGCGGTGGAGGAGGAGGTAGTGTAGGTGGATGGTAATATTGATTGTAATCAATTAACTTGTATAAAAAACTTATTTTGATACCTAGATAATGATTTACTAATGAAGGATTCGATAAAGAAGTTAATAAAATCACATCAGGAAGTTGCAGATAGACTTGTGATAGATTATTCAAAACCTCAAATTAGAGTTAGTAAACTTGCAAGTATTCTATCGGTATCTTATGAGTCATTCAGAAATGTAATCGAACAAGCAGATGAGCATTTATATAGAAAGCGTGCACTCAAGCGAATTCTAAAAAGATCAAAGGCATTCAAATTAACCTCACCCTTTTCGTTTTCTGAAAGATTACTGAAAGAAACAGTATCTGCAAAATACTTGCACGGCGTGCCAATTCCAATAGCAAAGAAAAAACAAATTGCCAATACTGTGGCAAAGTACGTCCTTTTTGCAAGGTACTTTATGGAAGTAAAGAGAAACAAGAGAATTAAATCAAATGTAATTGAAGATTTATATACCCTCTGTGCTGTAGAATTAGATAAAATATTATTTCCTCTTTACCATACCTCTGATGCTTTAATTAACCTACAATATAACTTTCTGGATGGTAGCGGATTAATCAGATCGGAAGATTTGCCCCCAGAATTAGAATCACTGCAAACTTATATTGCTTGTTGCAGAGCTAATGCAAAATTTGATGATGAATTAATTTTCTACAATTTATTTTTATTCCGATTTCCTTTCTGGGAAAAAGCAACCAAAGAGCAACTTCGATTTGCTGCTAGTAATTTTTCAAAATGTACAAAAGAACTACACTCATACATAAAATATAAGCCTACAAAAAAGAGATTTAAGGAAATTGTAAGACAATCAATTCCGTTTCGAATTCTAGATAAAGTTATTGCTAAGAATGTAAGTAATGCTGAAGAAGTGCTATCCAATAAAGATACATTAAGTACAGAAATAGAAACCATTTGTAAGGACGAATACTCTAAAAATCAGTCCAAATTAAATAGAACAATTGTAGGAAGCATAATTTATATTTTTGTAACAAAGTTACTACTTGCCCTTTTTATAGAAGTTCCATACGAACTTCAGATACATGGACGAATAAATATTATAACAATGGCAATTAATATTATTTTTCCTACTCTAACAATGTTTGTAGTTGCGAATAGTTTTAGCATCCCAAGCGACTCTAACACAAAAAAAATCAAAGAGATGGTTCTATCCATTGTGTCTAAAGAAGAAGGAGATGACAAAACAGCTTTTGAAATCGAGCAATTATTAGGTAAAAGTTCAAGAAGAATTATTACTGCAATCTATTCGACAATAGGTTTTATTTTTCTGGCATTTATTATATGGATACTTTATTTAATTGGATATAATTTTATAGGCATGGTAATTTTTGTTGTTTTCTTTTCCACAATTTTTTTTGTGGCAAGCAGAATACGGAATACCGCTTCAGAACTTAAGGTTATAACTACAAATCCAGGAATTTTTGCACCTTTTATAGATTTATTCTCACTACCAGTGTTGTTGATAGGGAAAACATTTGTAGAGAATGCATCTCGATTCAATCTTTTTGTATTCTTAATGGATAACTTTATGGAAAAGCCATTTAAACTTGCTATATTTAATATAGATAAATGGAATGAGTATTTAAGAGAAGCAAAAGAAGAACTAGTTTAAATAAAGTTAACTATTTTTGATGGATTTATATCAATCATTTATTTTAGGTACCATTCAAGGACTGACAGAGTTTATTCCTGTGTCTAGTTCGGGACATCTTGCCCTTCTGCCAAGTTTGCTGGACTGGACGGAACAGAGTACTACATTCGACATAATTTTGCATGGAGGAACTTTACTAGCTCTCATTATTTACTTTCGAAAAAAATTAATCACTATGTTTTTGCTTGCAAGGAAAGGAGATAAAAAAGAGATAGATGTAATAAAAAAGCTAATTTTTGTGACAATTCCTGCGGGTTCCGTAGGCTTATTCATTGATTTAATTAATAAAACAACAGATGATTCTTTAGAGCAGGTTATAAAAAATGATTACATAATGATAGCCAATCTAATTCTGGGAGGCTTACTATTTTTCTGGGTCGACTACTCATTCAGAAATAATAATAAAACTGTAAAAGACTTATCAATCAAAAACTTAATTGTAATATCACTTTTTCAATGTCTAGCTTTGATTAGAGGCACTTCCAGATCTGGAATTATAATTGTAGGTGCTATGTCCCAAAAAATGACGAAAGAATCAGCAGCAGAGTTTTCTTTTTTGATGGGAATTCCAATCATTGGTCTTAGTTTTGGGTACAAATTACTAGAATTTATCTTAGATCCGAAGACAGATGTAGGATTAAGCAATATAATTATCGGATTTGTAACGTCATTTATTTTTGGGCTGATTGCTATTAAATTTATGTTGTCGTTTTTGAAATCCAAAGGCTTAAGCTATTTTGGCTTTTATAGAATAATACTTGCATTGATTGCGCTTGTACTTATTAGAAGTAATTAGTCACTTCGTTTTCTTAATATTCAGAAAAAGGCCCCTTTCGAAGAAAGGGGCCTTGGTAAAATTCTTATTGCTTATTACTTATCTTCCAACAATTGAGCAGTTATTCCAGCAGGAACTTCTGCGTAGTGACTAGGCTCCATATTTGGTGCAGCTGTACCGGAAGTTAAGTTTCTTAAATCAGAAACATAACCAAACAATTCTGCCAACGGAGCTTCGGCAATCAATTCTTTTGTTTTGCCTCTTTGTACCATATTCTTAATAATACCTCTCTTGCTAGATAGGTAACCAGTTACAGAACCAACATGTTCTTCTGGCACATTAATTGTAACAATCATAATTGGTTCTAATAGAATTGGCTTACACTTTTTCATAGCTTCTTTGAATCCATAATAAGCACAAAGCCTGAATGTATCGGTGTTAGAGTCCACTTCGTGATAAGAACCATCTACAATTTCAGCTTCCAGGTCTACTACAGGATAGCCTCCCAATGGTCCGGCAGTCATAGATTCTTGAAAACCTTTATCGATAGCAGGAATGTATTCTTTAGGAATAGCTCCTCCTTTTATACTATCTACAAACTTGTAGCCTGCACCTCTTTCTCTTGGTCTCAGAATCATGGCTATATCTGCATATTGCCCAGCACCTCCCGATTGTTTCTTCAATAACTCTCTATGCTCCCCTTCAATTTTGACTGTTTCTCTGAAAGCAACTTGTGGTTTGCCGACATTTACTTCAATACCATAAGTTCTCTTTAAGATATCGATCTTAATATTTAAATGTAATTCTCCCATACCAGCAATGATCACTTGGCCTGTTTCTTCATCAGTTTTTGCTTGGAATGTAGGATCTTCAGAAACTAATTTACCTAATGCTTCACCGAGTTTTTCTTGATCGGATTTTGTTTTTGGCTCAATAGCAAATCTTACTACTGGCTCAGGAAAGTCTATGCTTTCCAACAAAACAGGATGAGATTCATCGCAAATAGTTTGACCTGTCTTTGTATCTTTTAATCCTACGATTGCAGCAATGTCTCCGGCCTTAAGTTCTTTGACTTCTTCCCTATGATTAGCATGCATCATCAAAATTCTACCTATTCTTTCTTTCTTTCCTGAAGCACTATTTAATACAAAAGATCCAGCTTGCAATTTTCCAGAATATAATCTGACGAATGCAAGGTTACCTACATGTGGATCTATCGCAAGCTTAAATACAAGTCCAGAGAATGGTTCGCTGTCTGTTAATTTTCTAGTAATTAAATTGTCTGTTCTAGGCTCTGTACCGGGAATTTCGCCTACATAGACATGTTCCTGGCCTTCCGAATCGACCTTAATATATTTCTTGTCGCTTGGAGCAGGTAAGTATCTACAAACATTATCAAGCATTGCTTGTACACCTTTATTCTTCAGTGATGATCCAGCCATTACTGGGAATAATTTGTTTGCCAATACGCCTTTTCTAATAGCAGCTTTCAGTTCCTCTGTATCAATTTCTTCACCTTCAAGGTATTTCATTGCAATATTATCATCAAAGTCCGCTGCAGCTTCGACAAGTTTTGCTCTAAATTTATTAGCTTTGTCTTTGTATTCTTCCGAAATATCTACTACTTCTATAACTTTTCCTTCGTCGTCTTTGTGTATTCTTGCCTTCATCTCTACTAAATCTATAATGCCATCAAAGTCGTTTTCTACTCCATGAGGAATAGATATTGGTACAGCTTTTTCTGACAAATGTTCAACAATTGAATCATAAGATTTATAGAAGTCTGCTCCAATGTTGTCTAGTTTGTTAATGTAGCACAATCTAGGTACCAAATATTTTTCTGCTTGGAACCAAACCTTAGAAGACTGAGGCTCCACGCCCATTTTCCCATCAAATACTACTACTGCGCCATCCAGTACTCTGAGCGATCTTTCTACTTCAGCTGTAAAGTCCACGTGCCCTGGAGTATCTATAATGTTAATTCTGTAGTCCTGACCATTCAAAGCCCAAAATGCTGTAGTTGCAGCAGATTGAATAGTAATACCTCTTTCCTTTTCTTGATCCATGAAGTCCATTTCTGCAGCTCCCTCATGAACTTCTCCTGTTTTATGCTTTCTTCCTGTAAAGAACAGAATTCTTTCTGTTGTAGTGGTCTTGCCCGCATCAACGTGTGCAATGATTCCAATGTTTCTATAAAACTTGGTATCTTTGACCTTCGAGTAGTCAACTGTACTCATCTTAAATAAATAAAAAATTAAAAAAATTTATGAAATTTCTCAATAGTTTTTATGCTCGTTAATATTAACAAAACATTGACTGTTTGGCAATCCAAGAAACCTAAAGAGTCGACTAGCCTATTGCCGTACCTCGCTCCTATTCCAAATAAACCAAAACATAGTTGTTAGTAATTCGACTATAAATCTATCTTTGATCGTGACAATTATATAGTCATTTTGATCGTCAAAGCTGATAATCTCTACAGTGTCTTTGTATACTCTAAAAGAGTTTTGACTATTTGCATCTACGGGGTATATTCTTACTTCTTTTAGTAAACTTTCGGAAGTATGCATTAACTTAGAAAAGTCATTAGATAAACCACTATCTGCCAGGTAGTAATCTCTTATGCCAGCCTTTATTCTTCTATCTGCAAAATCATACACATATTTATTGTAATCAGAATTAGCAAAAATTAGGTTTTTCATGTACCATTTTTCCAAAATGAATTTATCTTTATTACTCTTAATGCTATCTTCCATAGCTGCAATGTGAGCATCTAAGCCATATTCTACTTTGATTAGAGTTTCTCTTCCCTGTTTATTTGCTTGCTTTTTTAAAAATTCGATCAGATAGTTTATGTCGTTTTGATAAGCAGCGATTTCTTCAAGTTTATTTTTATAAATATCTTTAAGAATTTCTGGACTGGAAGCGACGAAAGTTGTTCCTCTGGTTTTGGGAGAACTAATCAATAAGCCTCTTTTTTCTAAATCTTCGCAGGCTCTATAGGCAGAAGATTTATCCATTTTCAGTAACCTAGAAGCTTCGGCGGCTGTTTTGTCCGGATTTTTGAGAAAGTACTGATATAGCTGGATTTCATTATCGGTAAAATCAAGTTTTTGCAAAAGTTGAACCATATTCTACTAATATGTTAAAATGTATAACTAAAACAGTCTTAAGTTTAAAATATAATTTATTACTTTAGTAGTATATCATGCAACTACTACAAATACAAGAAAATTTTGGTTGGCAAGCCTATAGCCTAGTGATGTTCGGCAGTTCGGTCATCCTTTACCTATTTATAAGATATCTACAAAAGCAAAATTTTGATACGAATCTTATAAGTTATGCTGTAGGTTCAGGGCCACTTAGTGTGATTGCTATTTATTTCTTACTAAGCAAAAAGTCTTTATACATAGATTTTCATTATTTACTTATTATCTTTGTAAATGCAATTTTTTTTAGCTTTTTCGGCAACTATATTTCTGTCAAAGCAATCAAACTTGCCCCCAATTCTGGCTATAGTTTAGCTATTCAAAAAAGCTATGCTCCGTATACAACGCTGGTTTCTTTATTACTTTTTTCTGAGAGTATAAGTTTTGCAAAGTTTGTGGCATTTATTATAATCATTATTTCTATCGGGCAAATCTTAGTAGAGCCAATCCCACAGACAAAAAAATCAGATATAAAATGGATACTATATTCTTGGATGGCATTTTTTGCATTTGGAAATTTAGTATTAATCAACAAATATTTGCTGGTCCAAGGGCTTGATGCGTTTGTTATTCTTTTCTATACATATTTATTTGCTACAATTCCTTTTTCAGCAAAAATTATTAGCATAAGAAGAAATATCAAATTTACTATAAAAAAAGATATTGGGGGACTTGTAATAATTGCTGTTTTAAGTTCCCTGTTTAATATATTTATGCAACTAGGAATAAAAAGTTCCCCAAACATTGGTTATGTAAATATTTTGAACGCTTCTTCTATATCTGTAATAACAATTCTTTCGGCATTTTTATTTAAAGATAAACTTACAATACAAAAGTTGTTAGGTATTTTGGGAGTTTTTTGTGGCATGATCTTGTTATTTATATAAGCTTTACTACAAAACTTCTAATCAGGAAATAGGCGATAATAGGTTATTGACACTTTGCAACAAAATATATAACCTAAATATAGTTTAGCTTCTAATTTAAATATGAAATTAAAAATATTAATATTATCCATTTACCTACTATTGTTCTTCCCTGTATTTTTTGTAAGTGCAAAAGCTCAAACTGAACAGAAGACTTATCAAATCAGAGCAAATGTACCAATTTATGATGTTAATGCAGTTTCTATTAAACTAAATACTTCTGATATTAAAATCCTAGGTTACGATGCACCATCTGATACCTCCTGGTTAGTTATTATCCCTGACTGCAGCAATGGCCAGTACAACACAGAAACAGAAATATGTGTAACTCTTGGCAAGACTACACCTATATCTCAAAATGAATTACTCGGTACAATAAAGTATGAAGTAGTTGGACCAAATCCATCGATTTTAGACACAGACGGTTTTACATACTCAAACGGTCAAGAAAACTACCGCGTTCTCGGAGCTTCTGATATGTCTGAGGAAGTTATTGAAGAAGAGCCTGAAGAAGTTCAGGTGACAGAAACTGTAGATGAACAAAAAAACGATTCTAGTAAGCTTACAACAGTAGGTCTTGTTATCGCGGCATCTCTTGCTGTTTTTGCAATGGGAGCAATTGCAGTTTCGGCTAGTAATAAAACTCGGAAATAAGCTGCTTTCAATATTTAAAAAGCAGGTTGATGCATTTGTCTGGTTCCTGCTCTTCGACAAACAAGTGGCAAAGTCATCAGTTCTATAACTTTGCTAAAATACTAAAGAGCTACAATTCTTAAATATGATCATTACTCAAATTTCTCAACAAAAACGAGCTGAAAATAAAGTTAATGTTTTTTTAGATGGAGCTTTTTGGATAGGTTTAACCAAAAATCAACTCATAGCTGAAGGGCTATACAAGGGAAAAGAAATTTCCATCGAGCAAAAGATAAACTTAGAAGCACTTGCAAACGAAAATAAATTATTTTTAAAAATCCAAAAGTTTTTGTCCCTTCGCCCTCGATCCATAAAAGAAACTAGAGACCATCTGATTTATAAAAAGAAGATGGAGCCTGCAGAAGTGGAAACTTTGATTCAAAAACTTGTTAAACAAAAATATCTGGACGACGCAAGTTTTACTAATTGGTTTGTAGAGAATAGATTAAATTTTAGCAATTATGGAGTAAATAAAATTAAATCTGAATTGATTTTGAAGGGCATTTCAGAAAATATAATCGAACAAGTTTTAAGTCAACTTTCTCGGACAATAGAGAAGATCCAGGAAGAAAAAATGAAAAAACTTATAGAAAGGTATAAAAAAAATACAAAAGCTCCAAATGAATACCAAAAAATGTTGAAAATTAAACAGAAGCTTGTAGCTAAAGGATTTAGTTATTCTGAAATTTCTAGATTATTTAATCAATTTTAGTGGAGTAAAGCTCTTCGGTATTTAAATCATTGTCTTTCAAATCTGTTTTCCGAGAGCTAAAAGATAGTTCTGTTAACTTCTCACTAATCCAACTAGTCATAGCCTCAGGGTCCATAGCTGTTAGTTGTACAATTTCTTTTCGAGCTAGATTGCTAAAATAATTCAATACTACGTCTTTAGGCAAAATAATATCTAACTGCAGTAACCGTTCTTGTGTAATAATATCTGGGAATACTTTGTAATTAAAATAATTCAATTGTAATTTTTCAAAATGTTGTCGCACAAAGTCATCCTGTTGCTTTAACTCATTCATTCGATAAATTGTTTACTTAAATTATACAATTAATGTAAATTAGTAAAAACAAGATTAATTAGATTTAATACGATAAATATTTGTATTTTGAAAAGATAATAGAAATTAATGAGTGTAGATCAAAAAATTCCAAAACCGCCAAAATTTTCCCTAGCTCTTCTTGGGCCTGGAATTGTTCTTATAGCTATGGGATTAGGCTCAGGTGAATATATTTTATGGCCATACTTAATTTCGCAGTATGGTTTTGGAGTGTTGTGGGGGGCATTACTAGGGATCACATTTCAATATTTTGTTAGTAACGAAACAGGTAGGTATACTTTAGCAACTGGTGGAAGTGTTTACGAAGGCTATTTTAAACTTAACAAGTATTTACCATTTTGGTTTGTTGCTTCTACATACCTGTCGTTTGCTTGGCCAGGAATTATTGGGTCGGGAGGATTGATTCTATCTCAGGTACTTTCTATACAAGATCATAAATACGTAACGATTATTATGTTGCTACTAATAGGCCTGCTACTAACCCTAGGTGGAAAAGTTTACAATATTTTAGAAAAATTCCAAAAATTCGTTATAGCTATTTCTATACCAATTCTAGTAACGATAGCAATATTAATTATAGATACAGATACTATAAATTTAGCATTGCAAGGTTTAGGTGGGGTTGGAGAAGGTTATATTTTTTTGCCATCAGGCATTTCGATTATTTCTTTTTTGGGAGCTGTGGTATATTCTGGAGCAGGTGGTAATTTGGTAGCTTCTCAGTCATTTTACCTACAAGACGAAGGATCTGGAGCAGCCGCACAAAGTGATAGTCAGGTAAGTTTTGCAAGTGATGTTAAAGGACACATAAAGGGAAAATCTTTTTTGACCTCATCAGAAAATATTCATAACTTTAAAGGTTGGTTTAGAATTACTGCCATAGAACAGTTCATCAGCTTCTGGTTCTTGGGGCTTTTTACTATTGTGTTGTTAGCATTAATTGCCTATGAGCTAGCTTACCCTTTCGAAGGAAAAGAAGGATTGGATTTTGTATTTTTGCAATCAGATATACTAAAGTCCAAATTCTCTCCAATTTTTGGAACGTTTTTTCTATTAATTGGTTCACTTTTTCTATTCAAAACTCAGCTTGGAATCTTCGAGACAACTTCAAGAACTATGACCGAAAATATCCAGCTTGGTGCACCAAATTTTACAGGTAATTTTAGAAGAAGCAGTATATTCTACTTCTTTTTATGGCTGCAAATTATGTCTGCAGTTATCATAACTTATTTGAATATTTCCCAACCGATTACCATATTGCTAATTGGTACTTTTTTTTCTGCTGTATCTATGTTTATGCTTTCTATACTATCTTTATGGATGAACTATTCTTCGCTTCTACCTAAAGAGATTAGAGCTGGCAAAATAAGATCGCTTATACTCGTAGGTAGTGTTCTCTTTTTTGGATTCTTTGTTAGTCTAACAATTTACGATATTTTGAAATAACTAATGCAACTTTATCTTTCTTATCATTAAATCAGTATTATTGACCTTGTAAATTTTTTTGAGTAGATATCTAAAAAATTCTTGTGTATGATATTTAAAGATTAGGTATTAATCATGAAATTGAATAAAATATTTAGGTTAAGTTTTGTATTAGTTTTACTATTTCAATTTAGTTTTATCGCTTCTGTAGAAGCGGTAACTACTTCACCTACAAGTAGAACAGGGACAGCAGGGCAATCTGTGACTATAGCGCTTACCGCTACTCCACAGGCTGGCGAGAATGCTGTTCAGGTAAGAATAACTGCATCAAACATGACTATAACTAACTACACACCTCCAGCAAGTGGTTGGATTGTACAAAATGCTGACTGTAATTATCCTGGTTACTATAATGCTAGCAATGTTTGTTTCACATTGGGTAAATCTACCGACATAACTAATGGTGAATCACTGGGTACTATTACTGCTACCTTAGGAAGTACTGGTACTGCAACTTTGACAAAGGCTTCGGGTACAGAATATGCTACAGGTAGCGGCTCCAGAGCAAACACTGGCACATTAGTTACCTATACAATTTCTGGTAGTGGTACAGGAGGAAACACAAATACAGGAGGCACTTTACCAAAGACTGGCCTTAGCGATACATTGTACGACTACAGATACATTCTTTATGCTGCATTAGCTTTTTGCCTAAGTATACTTACATATGTAATTGCTAAAGAAAAGAAAGCTAATTCAAGCACTGGTTTCTGGGCGGGCAATTAAATGTTCACTATATTTAAGAAACACAAGAAAATAGCTTTATCTATGCGTGGCGGTGGAGCCAGATGCATTTCCTATATAGGCATACTCAAAGCTCTAGAAAAACTTCAAATCCATCCCGAAATCATTTTGTGCTCAAGTGGCGGTGCAATTATAGGCAGTCTTTATGCTGCAGGTTATACTGTTGACCAAATGACTCAAATTGCCCATTCTGTTAAAGTGAAAGATTTTGTTGGTACATCCTCATTTAAATATCTTAGCTTGTTAAGTGTAGAAAAAGTAAAAGCTAAATTAAATGACCTATTTGGGAACAAAAAACATGAAGATTGCAAAATTAATTTATATATACAATGCACAAATTTAGAAACCTGTATTTGCGAAAATCTTAGTTCGGGTGAAATCAAAGAAAATCTGATGTGTTCAATAGCTCATCCTTTGCTACTGCCCAACATAACTTTGGCTAACACTAAATATATGGATGGAGATTTTACAGCAACTTTCGGTGCCAAGTTCCTACGCGAACAAGATTGTAATTTTGTCGTAGGTCTTTATCCGGGTAGCTATACATCTGTGCTTAATTTGGAATCGAACAATCCTTTAAACCGTGTCAGAAAAGGAATAGCCATTATGCAAGATAATATGCTTCGGGAAGACCTTAAAAATAACCCTGTCGACTTACTTTTCGATAATTTAGCAGAAGGAATTCCTTTTTTAGATTTTAGCCAGACAGATAAAATGATAGATGATGCTTACAGAATTGGGCTAACAGAACTTCCAAAATATTTTTAATCACCTTACAATTCTTACTTCTACGGCCTTCGAAATCACTCCAAGAATTTTATCTTCTCTCAAATTGTAGATTATTATATCCCCAGAAAATGGTTTAGTCTGGGATTGATATTCACGAGTATTTACGTAATTCCTTAAATCTTCTTTAGAAAATGATTCTATAAATAAATAATTGTCATCCAGACTAATTTTAGCTGTTTCTAAACTTCTATTTTCAACTCTAATTAATTCTATAGTTTCGGATTTATCCAAATCAAAAAGCATTATTTTAAATAAACCATGCGTACCTACCTCTTCGGAATATCTTTCTGAGTAAACAATTTTGTTAGATTTATTAAAAAATTGTGCATCAAAACTTTGCTTCTTTTTTGAAGTTAGAACTTTAGTATCTCTACTACTATTTTGTTTAACAATATAGGATCCAACACTATCTCCACTGAAGAACTCAAAATGCGAGTAAATTAGCTCATTATTCAAGTTTACATCATTTATGTCTATAAACTGTCCCAGAGAAATTACTTCGTCTGTGTTTAAATAATTTAGATAAAAATTGCTATTAGAAGATTTATAGACAATAAATCTTCCATCTTCGGAAATTAAAAAGCTTAGAATATCAGATGCTGTGGCTTGTGGATTAATTTGTTCCAAGATAACTTTATCATCCTTAATTTCGCTAACTCTATAGATTCTATTACCGGACATAGGTACTAATGTTTCTCCGTATTTTTCTCCATCTTGCATTGTTATAAAAATTTCCGAAGTTACATGATTAAATTGTAATGAGTTAACAATTTTATTCTCTAGTTCAAAATCGATAATTCTATTTGTTTTAAGATTTTTTAAGAAAATATTACTTGAATAATCTTTGGGATTTTCTATGGCTATAATAAGTAAGTCTTTGTGAATATCGTAAAATTCTATGTCAGGGTGACTAAAAAGGGTTCGTGTCTGGTCAGATCCTATTTCAGCCAAGATCACATTCTGAGTTTCATTTCCTCGATCAAGGTAAGCAAATTGTATTGGTTTAGTAGTGAATTTAATAATATAGTCCTCTGCCACTTTTTTGCCTCCAGCATCTTTTACATCTTTTTTTATTATAACTGTGTAATTCTTGCTATTTTCTAATATAGTTTTAAAAGAAATGAATAATCTTCGCTGTCCAGACCAACTTATCGAAAATTCACTTTCTGGATAAATAGTTATATTTTTTTGAAACGATTCTTTATCCATTGGTCTACTAAAGAGAATTTCTATTTGTTGATTGGCGACTTCAGCAGAATTCACGTCACCTTTTACCTTAAAATCCTGAGCTCTTGAGCTTGCATTCAAATTAAGGCTTATAAGTCCTAAAGTTATTAACAGTAAAATTAAAATTACGAAAATAATAAATTTATAAAACTGTTTGCCTTTCATAGATATGGGTTAGCTGGTTCACTAATTTTTTTAATACTATCTGGTTTAATAGCTATTTCTTTCTGATTGTTTGTCTCGGTAATCTCGAAAATTCCTTTTATTTCTAACCAGTCATCATCTTTGAACTCTTCTTGAGAATTGTTTACCACAATAATTCCAGTAGGTACAGCATCTACGGCACAACACCTAACTACAAACCTAGAGATTAAAAATTGATTAGAATCAAGATAATCTGGCTTAAAAACAAAACCTGTTACATTTACTTTTTTCCCAACGTAATCATCTAAATTAGGATTTCTGTTAAACTCAATTGCCCAATCTTTCATAGTATATTTATCTGTACCAAAGTTGAATGCTTTTTCTTGATTACTAAAAGAAATATCAGCCCCTATTGAATTTAAGTCGCCTAGTCTATTCTGTACCGTAATTTTCGTAAGAGCTTTAGGAGGAATAATCAAAGCCAGTGTAATAATTAGAATTAAAAGTACCAGGCTAATGTTTTTGCGTGTATACTCCAAAATATCTGTCTTAAGTATAAGTAAGGCCAATATTAAAGCAGATATAAAATATAGCTTAAAATAGCCCGAGAATATAATCAGCAAGAAACCGGAAATAAACAATCTACTGTCTTTAGCTTTTTCTAACTCATTAATTAATTTAAATCTTTCTAAATATATTTTATAGGACCAAGTTATTCCTATAGATAGACTTATTAGGCTCATAGCAAGAGATAATAAAGCATATCTTTCGTTTATATATTTATTTAAATTATCGCTTAAATACAAATAAATACTATGTGTAGATAAACTTACTATAATAGATGTAAAAATCAGTTTTTTGATCATTACAAAAAGTAATTAACTATTAGTCCAGTAATAATACTGAGTAGAGAAACCAAAAACGTCATGATTATTAACGTTCTCACTTTAAAGGTAGTTTTTAGCATAGTCAAAATCTTTATATCTATCATTGGACCAAAAACTAAAAATGTTAGGATAGAACCTTTTGTAAATTTATCAGCATAGCCAAGTACTACAAAGGCATCAACATTAGAGCAAATAGAAATAGTAAAAGCAAAAATCATCATAGCCAAAACAGATAGAATTATATTGTTTCCAATCGATTCTAGAACAGATTCCGGAACAAATGTGCGAATGTTAGCTGCAATCAAAGCACCAACGCTCAACATTTTCATGACTTCAATAAATTCATCCTGAAAAACCTTAATTCCTTTATCTAGCTTTGATTGTATATGTTCATGATCATGAGAGTGGCATTGAATATTAAATCTCTGTGTTATTAACTCCTCTTGATTTTTAAGGTAACTAAAGAGCAATCCTACAAAATTTGCAATGAACAAAGCTGCTATAAACCTTATTATTACATATGAGTAGTCTGGGTCAAACGCTCTCCAAGTAGCGAATAAAGTTACAGGGTTAATAATTGGTGCAGCAAGTAGAAAAGTAATTGCTTGAGATGGCTTAAATCCTTTAAGCATTAGTCTTCGACTAACAGGTACGTTGCCACATTCACATACAGGCATTAGTATTCCTGCGAAAGAAATAAACAAGTGAGAGAAAAATTTATTCTTTGGCAATTTATTCAAAACCCAATCTTCTTGAACATATACAGCTACGAGTGCAGAGATTAAAGTTCCAAAAATAACAAATGGTAGTGCCTCCACAATTATACCTAGCAGAAGTGTAAGCATATCCTGCAAGACTTCGGAAATTTCAAGCCTAATGTTGCCGAGCTCTAATACAATTAGAGAGAAGGCGATAAACACAATGGCAAATAGTTTATAAATAATGTTTTTGTCTAAATAGGTTTTCATTTAATAATTTCTACTTAGACTATTATACTTACCTTAATACCAGATTAACAATTTTTATAACACTAATTTTACTTGCTGCGCTTATGCTATTGCCCTTAATAGAAATGGTAACAATTTGTGCGCATGAGTAGCTTTCCTAATCAAGCTTCCTGTTCATTTTTGACTAGGCTTGCTTCGTAATGTGGTGGTTCGTCCCCTGAAATTAAAAGTTCTCGTCCTGGTGGGGTATTGTTTAGATTTAGCATTAAGAATTCAAATGAATCTCTGAGTAGCGTAGGTGGCTGATTCTCTGCAATAGCTGCAATAATTTCGGCAAGACTATCACAATTGCTGTATTCAGGAGGAATGCTAAAACTTTCGTAACCTTCAATTGTCCTAACTCTGTGGATAATAGTTTCTGGTATAGGCATAATATTAAATTAACAATAAATAAATTAAATCGGTGAATTGTATCATCATTAAAATATTTAGCAAAGCAAAATACTATCAAAGCTAAGATTACTATCCAATAAATACTTTTTTGTAACAGTATTTGATATATTTATAGAAGATACTAATCGATTAGTAATTGTTGATGAATCCGTACGAAAAACTCACAGATATAGAGTTGGTAGACAAGTTTGTCTCTAGTAAAGATAAAAACTATTTTGGTGAGATATATCGACGATATTTAAAAATCATCTATAAATTCGTATACATAAGAGTAGGCGATAAGACTATAACTGAAGATATCGTTGCGGACACCTTTATGGTAATTCTTGATGTTATAGATAATTACGATCGAAAAAGTAAACTCAGTACATTTTTTTGTGGCATTGCTTTGAATAAAATACGTCAGCATTGGCAAAAGAAAAATCAGAGCAAATCAGTTGAGTTGGAAGATGAATTATTTATTCACGAAGAACCAACTGAACGTGATGAGAAAAAACAAGATTGGCTGGAAAAAAATTTAACACTAGTTTTGGGCGAACTGCCCGAAAAATATAGAAATGTATTAGTTGAAAGATTTTTGAATCAGAAAAATATAAGACAGACCGCCAAAGAATTAAACATTTCCGAAGCCAATGTTAGAGTTATGCAAAATCGAGCAATCAAAATGGCACAGCAGACTGCCCAAAACATTTTAAATAAAGCAATTTGAAATTAATGAGTAATTTTGACATTAACGAAAAAGACATTATAAAAGCTTTGAGAGCAAAGTCTGATCTTGCCGTGCCATCAGAAATATTTGAAAATAAACTTAAATCTCAATTAGAAAATAACATGAAAAATTCGAAGTTCTTGAACATAAAGTTTAAGTGGAATTACGCTTTTAGTATGATTTTTATGCTCATGTTTGTTGGAATTGCCGCCAGTGGATACTTAGGTTTCGATAAAAATTTCTTGAATAAATCAGACAAAAAAATTAATGACTGGGTTTATAAACAAACAGATATAAGTGAAGACTTTCTGGGGGGATTACTATTTAATCAAGGAGCTTCTTACAATTCAAAGCAACTTGCAATGCCAGAATCTTCAGCTCTAATGGATTCTGACAATTTGGGATTCTCGGCTGGAGGGGCGAAGGATATTAATAATTTTAGAGAAAATATTAGAAATGGATTTTTGCCACTTGTGACAGATATTACCCACGAAGGTTTGTATTACGATTATTACTTCGACACTGGTAAGCAAGATGAATGTAAAGAACTATTCTGCCCTAGCTATAGTTTTGCCAAAACTCCCGATCCATTTTCGGCCAAAGATGAATACTATATGACAGTGGGACTGAACTCAGGAATTAAAGAAAGTGATTTTGAAAGAAAAAAACTTAATCTTGTCGTAGTTTTGGACATTTCTGGATCTATGTCCTCTCCATTTGATCAATATTACTACGATACTTTTGGTAACTATGTAGAAAGAGAAGACTGGACAGATAAAACAAAAATGGAAATAGCAACCGACAGCATTGCAAATATGCTAGATCATTTGAACGAAGATGACAGCTTAGGTGTAGTACTTTTTGACGAAGTTTCCTATTTGGGAAAACCAATCTCTAAAGTTGGTGATACAGATATGGAAGCTATTAAAAAAGAAATTCTAAAACTTCAACCCCAGGGTGGAACCAATATGCAAGCAGGATTAGAGGAGGCTGAACAACTATTTTCTGATCTGAAGGATATGGACCCAGATGAATACGAGAATAGAATAATATTTTTAACAGATGCTATGCCAAATACAGGCTATGTTGGCGGCGACGACTTGCTTGAAATTACAGAAGATAATGCAGAAGATAAAATTTATACAACATATATAGGAGTAGGGGTAGATTTTAACACTGAACTTGTCGAGAAAATTACAAAGGTAAAAGGTGCAAATTATTATTCAATTCATTCAGAAGAGGATTTTAAAAAAAGACTGGGTGATGAGTTTGAGTTTATGGTAACGCCTTTAGTATTTGACTTAAGATTAAAAATAGAATCAAAATCATTTGAAATAGAAAAAGTTTATGGATCTCCTGAAGCAGACAAAGCTACAGGTGAAATGCTTAGAGTGAATACACTATTTCCTTCAGCATCAGAAGAAGGTGAAGTGAGAGGTGGTGTAGTATTGGTCAAATTAAAAAGACTCTCCACAAAATCTGCAGATTTGAAAATTTCAGCCTTGTATCAGAATAGGGAGGGAAAAAATTTTGATATTGAAGAAGAAGTAGAATTTCCCGACAATGATTCTCCTTATTTCGACAATACCGGTATTAGAAAGGCAATACTCTTAACAAGATATGCAAATTTGATGCAGGATTGGATTAAGATAGAAGAAATGTTGTCGAGCAAATCAAGAGTTCCTGTACCTCCAATTGTAGATTTCTACTACCAGGAGGGTATACCTCTACCACCAGAAGAATACGATTACTCGGAATGGGAAAGAGGCTCAATTTCTTTGAGTGTTAACGGTGCATATAAAGAACTAATTAAGAAGTTTAAAAATTACTTCGAATCCGAAGCCAAAATATTGGAAGACAATAAGTTAAATACGGAAGTCGACCTGCTAGAAATACTAACAAAAGACTAACTTTAATCTGCAGAGGTACATATATACGTATATATCTCTGCAGACAACTACATTCACAAAAATTTATAATTGCAACAATTACAGAAAAGCCAAATGCCTATACCAGAACCTATTCCTGAACAAGCTCTAAACGACCAAAGTCATGAATTGTTCTTTGATAACTCACATCCATTATCTAATGTTTATCCTTGCAACATAGAAATTGATGGAGTAGTTTATCCGAGTGCCGAGCATGCTTATCACTGTTCAAAATTTGTAGATCCAAATATAGTTAGAGAAATCCTGAGGCAAAAAGATCCCATAGATGCAAAGTATCTAGCCCATAAAAATAGCTCTTACTTAAGAGATGATTGGGATAGCATAAAACTTAAGGTAATGGTTAAGATAATAGAGGCAAAGCTAGCTCAGAATCCAGAAGTAAGAACCATACTAATGAATACCGGTAATAAGATTCTTATAGAAGAATCACCAGATGATTCCAACTGGGGAATGATCTGGACTCAAGATAACACATTAGAAGGTAGAAACTGGGCAGGTAGAATTCTTATGACCAGACGTCAGAAATTATACAGACAAGAAAACATGTAGCGGCTTTTGCAATTTGTATAGACCAACAATGATATTAAGGAATTCTGAAGACATTACAATATCGTCCGTAAACTGTCTACCTACAACAAAATGCTTATTCTTGATTACTTCGGCGGCAGGATGATTTTTGTCAAAACCTGTAGGAACTCTAGAGAGTTTTTCTTCTCCCATACTTAACTCTCCAAAAGCCTGTTTAAAATCCTTATTCTCGATAATTTCTTTAAAACTATCAAAATTCTTGTATATTTTCTCTCTAATGGAATTCAATTTTTTAGGATCGGGCATGTAAATACCTCCACCAATAAAACTGTTTCCTGGCTGTATATGAAGGTAATAGCCAGGATTTAAAGCCTTCCTTCCTCCTTTAGATACAAATCCGCCAAAGTTGGTTTTATAAGGAGATTTGTCTTTAGAGAATCTAGTGTCTCTATTGAGTCGAAAAATATAAATATCCTTTTCTGGATCAGTAATACTATCATCAAATTCAGAAATTTCTAATCCAACATGATTCATAAAAACTCTGAAGTTCTCTTTAGCTGTTTGGTATTTTGATTTATTTTCTAACATCCACTCTCTATTATTATTTTTTGAAAGTTCTTGCAGAAACTCAATCGTGGACTTTTCTATTTTAATCATTTTCTTTCTTTTTAAAATTCAAAGAACAAGAATTAATACAATATCTTAAACCTGTTTTGTCTTGTGGACCATCTTCAAAAAGATGTCCCAGATGCCCGCCACACTTTGCACAAATTACTTCAGTTCTAATCATCCCGTGGGATTTATCTTCCCTAAGTTCAACTTTGTTTTTGTCTAGTGCATCGTAAAAACTTGGCCAGCCTGAGCCAGAATCAAACTTTGTTTCCGAAGAAAAAAGCTCATTCTTACAAGCAGCACAAACATACATACCGTTAGCTTTGTTATGCAATAATTCTCCTGAAAATGGTGCTTCGGTAGCCCTTAGTCTTAAAACATTATATTGTTTAGAGTTAAGTTTATCTTTCCAATAAATGTCTGGCATTTGCTTAAGGTTTTGAGACATAAGTGCTGTTTATATTACTAGTACGTATTAAAACTGCAAAAGTTGAAAACATTATTTTGTTTTGGTTTCTTGATCAACCACTTGCCATATTACAAACCCCCTCCAAACAACGGTAATAGCACAAAGAATTGTAAGTACCACAATAGAATAAGTTAGGATATCGTTGCTATCTCTGGTCAGAAAATAGTTTAGGATAGAAGCTATAAAAACAACTGCTAATCTATCACCCCGTTGTGTTATTCCTACCGAAAACTTATTTTTACCTACTTTTGTAACTCCGGAAGCAGCTTCTGCCTTGGCTTTTATGTAGCTTATACACACAGAAAGGTTAAAAAACATAAATAGTATACTCCAGTCTACTAAACCACCCATACCAATTGCCATAGGCAATAAGCCTTCTGTAAATCTGTCTATAGTTGCATCCAAAATTCCGCCGAATTGAGAAGTTCTACTAGTTGCTCTAGCTACGGTTCCGTCAATAGCGTCTGATGCAGCACCTATAACAAAAAGACTTCCTAAAAGGGAATCTCCCTGTGTATAAAAATAGAGTCCAGGAAAAAAGAAAAAAATACTTAGAATAGAGATCACATTCGGATGTAAACTCATAAATGGCCTTGCCATTATATTAGTTAAAGGCTGTAAAAGATTTCTTAGTTGTTCAAGCATAAAATTTATTTAATGTATATTTAATACTACAGCAGATAAGGATTATTAACAAGGCTATTGGCATTCATGAGAACCTTCTACAATTAGTGGATTCTGGTCTAGCAATGTTTCTTGCGCTTCTTGATAATGTTGCTGAATAAAATCAATAACTTGTCTATCAACATGTGCCATTTCAGCATTCTTGCATTCTGCTAACATAAAATCAGCAATCAGATCCACATCACTCTTACTATAATATTGGGCAGCTTCTGTGCCATATACTTGTTCTATATACTGTTTTACGAAGTTGTTAAGATCACTTGATTTATCCATTTTCCAAAAAATTTGTTCAGGTTTGAATTTAGCGTAATAACTTTTTCCATCGGTACCTACTATCAAAATTGGCAGGTTACGCAAATCAAATTGAAAAGTTTTAGTTGGTTTTATTTGCCAACCAGTATTATTGTAGCTAATGCTGATTCCATAGACTGCACTTTTTAAAGACGGGCGAAGGTTTGCTGGTAGCTTGCTCATGTGCTGAGAAACTTCGTAAGAGAAACTTAATCTTAACTGAGTGGGAACTCTTTGTCTTAATAACTGGGTACATTCATTGTCTGAGTTAATTTGTTCTGGTAATGCAAGATCATCCGCATACTTCCAGCTTGTTGCTTCTCCATCCTCACCTCTACCTGTTACAATATAACAACTGAACGAATCATCATCCGGGAAGCCAAGGTTGATAGTAAAGTTAGGATCTGAAATTAAGCCATCTACAATCATTTCTATTCCATACTGTCTCTCTAACTTTTGCTGAAGATTCAATAATTCAATAATATCTCTTTTATCTTCATCGACTGAACGACTGATAATAAGAGATATCGCACAAAATACTAGTGGTCCCCATCCAGGTGAGGAAATTATTAAGGCCTGCAAAAGATCAAAAACATTTTTAATTTGTTTAAGCTTTTTGTCCATATAGTGCATAATTTACGAATTATAACATGATTCAATATTTTCAAATTACTTCTTAATTCGCCGATGCTATAATAATTTGTTTAGCGAATATTGAATGGACAAAATCGAGAAATTAATCAGAGACAAAGCAATTTACTCACCATCTGGCTACAAAGAAATAGATACACAGGAATTATTGACCCATTTTGAAGCAGAACGTAAATATGGAGGCCAATTATCTCGAGTTTATGTTATCAAAAATGCTCCATGGGTTATAAAGGAAGCAAGATGGGATATTAAGTTGGAACTAGCAAAAGGCGGAATCCCATTACCTTTAAAAATAACAGAGAGGGTAATGAAGCTATTTTCGTTTACATTCTTGCCAGACAAGGAAGAAATCCTAAATCAATACAAATTGTATCTGGAGTTTGCCCAATATATGGGTTATTTTAAAGATGATGCAACATATTATCACCCCAATAGAGATTTGATGTTCCTATCTCAAAAAAATATTAGAAATTCTTTACTATTTTTTAAACCCGAAATAGAAAAAGAGTTTGATTTTAAAATCAGCTCGAGAATTGACGAAATTCTAACATCCGATATTAAATATCATAACTTCTTACCAAAAGAGTATTTACTTGTTGGTAAGTCAATTTCTAAAGAAAATAAAGGAAAAATTACATCCCTTATGTTCCAGGAGTTTATAAAAGGAAAGCAGCTTTACGAAGTATCGGATAAAGAAATGAAATTAGAACACAAAAAGCAGCTAATTTTAATGATCTACCTAATACTTTTGATGCAAATGCAAATCAAAACTTTGCCCGACACTCGGCCAAGATACAATTTCTTGCAAGCATATAACTGGCTTACAAAAACAGATAATGTGATTGTTGCCAAGGAGGGCTTAAGATTTGTGGACACTAGATGGTTCTGGGATACAGATGGTAATTTGATAAAAAGAGGCTTATTTATACCTAACTTGGTAATTCAGAAAGCCAAAACTAGCCTTAACGCATTGCTGAAGGGTATCTAACATTCTTTTTCCAAAGCATTCTTTTGTAAATGTTTAATTAAATTTGGGAAGCAAATAGCGGGCATTTGGGCATTGTCAGATACTTGCCCAACAATTCTATACCATTTTTACGACTTACTGATATAATAATTCAGTTTTAAAGATCAAATTACTCGGTGAATAAAATTAGTGCCACTAAAATCAAATCTGGAATAGCAAAATTGCAAAAGTTTAATCAGCCCAGGGACGAAATCGAAGAACAATTAAAATTAAATGCTGTTTATTCCGACGAAAATTATAAAATTTCGGATGTTAAGTCTATACTCAAAGAGTACAAATTAAAACAAATAGGCAAAGGAATTTACAACAGAGTATTTAGAATTGAAAACAAACCCTGGATAGTAAAAGAGGGCAGGTGGGATCTAAGCATAGAAATTTTCAGGGGAAAGCATGTTCCTTTACCAGCCAGACTTGTAGAAGCGTCTTTAAGTCTAGCAGCCAGCTATAAATTTTTACCTACAATCAAGGAAATATTAAAACAATATAAAGAATATTTGGAATTTACTCAATATTTCGGTTACTTCGAAAAAGAAGCTGACTACCATCATCCATATAGAGATTTGTTATTTTTATCTCAGAAAAATATCAGAGCATCTCTAAGATTCTTTAAACCCGAAATCGAAAAGGAATATAACATAAAAATTAATGGTAAACTTGACGAAATATTTAGCTCGGATCTAATACTGCACAATTTCCTTCCTAAAGAATATTTACTTATAGGAGAGTCATTTTCCAGAGAAAATAACAACAAAGTTACTTCGTTTATTTTTCAAGAGTTTGTGAATGGTAAAGTACTCAGAGATGTGCCAAGAAAAGAGCAATCAAAAAATATAAAGAATCAATTGATTTTACTTGCGTATTTAATTTTGTTAATGCATATGCAAATTAGATTACTACCCGATACGCGTCCAAGATACCATTTTATTGAGGCTTATGATTGGCTTACAAAAACTGATAACATTATGATAGCTGACGATAAACTCGTTTTTATTGATACACGTTGGTTTTGGAACACAAAAACAAATATAATCAGACGGGGATTATTCATTCCTCAGCTTACGATTAACCGTTGTAAATCTACTTTATTAAAATTATTAGAGTATTAATATGGAAGATATCATAATTCCTATATGGCTTTTCTTACCAGCTGCGTTTTCTAATATGTTTGCAGCACTATCAAGATATTTAAAATTCTTAGGCTTTTTGGCACTGCCGGTGGATATGGGAATTACTATTAAAGGGCAGAGGTTACTAGGAAAAAATAAAACAGTACGAGGTTTTATAATTGGAACACTAGCTGCATCTGTGTTGGGCTTAGTACTAAAAATTGTTTACACTACGTTGAATTTCCAGGATTTATTTAATTTGGAATTTGCATATCAAGATTTTAATGCTCCGTTGTTTGGTGCAATTATTGGTTTTGGTGCTCTTTTTGGAGATTCTGTAGAAAGTTTTTTCAAGAGAAGAGTAGGAATAAAACCTGGTGAGCCATGGTTATTTTTTGATCAAACAGATTATATTTTTGGCTGCATAGCATTTTCTTTTTTGTATACCGAATTTGAAGTAATTTCTTACATTTCTATATTCCTGTTTTACGGCATTGGTCACTTATTAGTTAAATATGTCGGCTTCCAAATTGGCTTAGAAGATAAGAAAATTTAGAATATGAATTTACATATTGCCTGTTTGATTAAAGCCTGTAACAATCTAGGCATTAGCTATAAATCACTTCACAAGTCTGGAAACGTGATTCAAGTTAATAATTTACCAGGCGCAATTTTTGCAAATCATTCAGTGCCATTTAATTCTTCTGTTGTTTCCCTGATCTGCAAAGACAAAGATTACACAGCTCAACTTCTCCAAGATTCTATAAATATGCCCAGGCACTTTTCTTACTTAGATCCAGCAACCAAACAAATATACAATGAGTATAAAGAATTTATTAACTTGGAAGCAATCAAACAGCATATTATTCAGAACTTTAAGTTCCCTTTAATCTTGAAAAGAAATAGAGGCTCTGTTGGGAGCAATGTTTTTAAATGCCAAACAGAAGATCAGATTTTAAACTATCTTGAATTAATCTTTCAGAAAAATTCTATTGCTTACGATTATGTTGCCATTGCTCAAGATTATGTAGATCCGGCCATTGAATATCGGGTAATAATTTTCGACAAGCAGGTTCAATTTATTTACCAAAAAGATAACTCTAAGTCCAAGTTTGTAGGTAATGTAAGTCCGTTACATTTTGATAATGCAAGAGCGGTATTACTTGAAGACTCAGATTTAATCAACAAAGTTGAGAAATTTATTGCCCCAATTTACTCAAAATTAGATCTGCAATATTGTGGTCTAGATATTATTCAAGATCATCACGAGAATTTATGGCTTATCGAATTAAACTCGACACCCGGCTTTAATATTTTTATGCGAGATAATGGGCAAGCACAAATAGTAAGGCTTTTCGAGAAGATGCTTTCCAAGCTTTGTAAGATTGACTAAATTGCCGTAAAATGTTGTTAGTAACAAAAAAAGTATGGCAGATGCTCAATCCCAAAATAGCAACCTGGTCGCAGTAGAAGAAAAGTTAGAAAAAGAAATAGAAATAAAAGCCAGAAGACGAGCCCGAGAGAAAGGTAGTTTTCTTTCTCACCTTTTTATCTTTATTATTGTTAATCTGGGAGTCTTAATCTATGTTTTGATTAAAGATAAAGACCCAATAACATTTGAGTATTTTGTTAAAGGATGGGGAATAGGGTTATTGGTACACTTTCTATCTGTATATATTTTTGACGGTATTGTGGCTAATTATGTCGATAGGTTAGAGGAGAAGGAAAAGGAATCTAAGTAGGGATTTTGATTAATTCGCCAGTCCAATCGCCACCAAATACAAAATTTACCGACCTTCTTAAATCTTGCAGGTTATTCTCTATAATAAATGTTTTTTCTGGGTAGAAATATTGGCCGGCAAGCGTTTTTGGACGATTGATACCTTCACCCAAAGTGTGCCTTATGTATTCAGAAGAATTTTGTTCGTCTGGAACATAAAAATTTGATGGAGAGCAAGCTAACCACCTATCAAAATTATCAAACCTAGCTACTGCTATATAATGGTTGAATATGGATGATCCGTATGGCATATTGGGACTATAAAGCAAATACGTTGTGGTATCTAATCCGCTTTGCATGCTGGTAGCTTTAAGATAGTTAGAAAAAGTTACCGAGCCTTCGTAGCAATTGCCAAGGGTTATTAAAGCTTTGATTGCTTCTACTTTACTTTTATGACAATGTACTTCTTGATTTTGAATTAGTTGGATCATGGAAGCCTTCTTTTGACGGTAAACGCATTTTAATGTATGTGCCATAGCGCTTGTAGCTAAGTCTGTTATCACCGAATCATTTATCTGCTCTTGTTCCATTGTAAATGTAAATAAAAACAGCAAATTTTAGCATTAATTAAAACTGATGCCAATAAGTATCGACAAAATCTAAAAAGGGTGGTATAATATTATAGACTTAATTTATTAGGTTAATTGTATGGAACATAAAGATAATGAAGTTATTGACGCAGTAGTCGATGAAAAGGGGCGGATGTTAAGAATTGTACCAAGAGAAGATTCAAATGCCCCTAAAATTGATTTAGTAGTAGAAACTCTTAGAACCAGAGGAGGAATTAGTCTTCCTGACATAAGTAAGCTACTATTAGTAGCTAGAAATAACAAACTTGCTACACAAGAAATTCCAATGGTTAAGCTTGCAGCCGAGTTAGAACGTCTTGGACGTTTAGGAATTGATTTAAACGGGAACCCTATGGCATCTGCATCCGAAATTGAGGCAGTTAGAAATTCTTTAAATGAGCTTAAACAATTGTTTGACAAGAATGAGTCATAACTTGTACTAAATATCAATACAAAAGGCACTACGTATAGTTATGTTTCTGAGGAAGGTGAATAACGATTGAGTCGTTCTAAAATACCTTCAATATCTTCAGAGTCATGTTTGTTGAAAGTATAATTGAAAATATTTTCTGCAATAATCGTTATTAAATTTGTCATTGCGTTAGTATCATCTATATTTAAGTTAGTTACTTTGCCTGATAGTATTGCCAAGACTGTCTCTTTAAAGATTGGAATTTTTAGTTCGTTAAGTTCAGCATCTGTAAGATTGGGGTTGTTGGCAGCTACACCAGAAAGCATTTTTCTGACTTCTAATGCTATCTGAACAGTTTGGTCTGTAGCTTCAGATCTATAATCATCTAGATTAATGACATTACTCATGCAGTTTTGTTGCGTAAATTGTTTTCAGCCCATGCTTTCAGATGCTCTACGTCACTGTTCGGTAGAATTGGGCTCAATCCTTCCAGAAGCCGCTGAACCGCATTAGATACTTCTTGCAAGTTACCAGTATTAGCAGCATTTGTTAATTCTCGTATAATCATAGTACGTTGGATCGATTGTAAATTCAGGGTTTTTATGGATTTTATAAGGTCATCAACCCTCTGTGGAACTCCTTTTGCTGCATCTCTGATTACTTTCTGTCTTCTATTAATTTGAGTATCTAATTCTTCGAGCAAGCGCTGCCTAGACCAAGTATGTACTTTTAGTCCACTATCTTCTTCAGAGTTTTGTAGTAAAGCAAGAAGGTAAGCTGGATAATTTTTAGGATCTTTAGCTAACGACTCCAACTTTAATATACTATCTAATCCATAATTTATATCTTCTAAATCATCCTCATTTAAGTCATGAAACTTAATCTGTTGTACTAAATCCACCAGGATTTGTAAATTGCCTTTAGGGTTTGCGTTAATAGCTTCGACTATTTTTTGCCTTATATCTAGCTCTTCTGTTCCAAGTTGAGACACTTGACTGAATCTCTTTTCAAATTCATTACACTGAGTAGGGTTGTTTGTTAGATCGGTAATTATGTTGTTGACTGTAATCAGCCTTTGGTTTAAATATTCAATAGGAATGAAAGTTGATTCTACTGCACTCACTTTGCACATCTGCCTTAATCCACTATTCAAACCTAATGCAAGCGTTGTTTTGTATCTACTATTACCAATAATCGCTTCAAAATCCTCAGACTCTACTAGCATCTGTATTTCATCTGCATATAACTTAACTCTTAAATCACTAAGGATGAGGCATCTGTTTTTCCACATATCAACTTGTGATCCGGTTCTGTCATTTTTCTTTGAATTCTTTACAACTTCGAAAAGTGGTCCACCTAAATAGTTTTCCATAATTTCCTGGAGAGCCACAATTTGACCATCCTGTTGATAAATATAGGATGCTAACGTATGGATAAAATCTCGAACATGCCAAAGATGTAAACTCTGTCTTTCTAATTTCATCTTCTCCATCTTCTCCCGTTCGTCTTCTATTTTGGAACTTGGGATTTCTCTTAAATACTCGGCTATAGATCTATCTATTAGAAATTTGAAGGCATTTTGCAGATTAGAAAAATAAACATCTACCTCTTCTTGATTTAAATCATCAACAGGGATGTTTGTTAAGGACGCTGTAAATACTTTTTTAAAATCTGGATTACTAAAAAGCTCAATACTCCAGATGTCATCCCTTATCAATTCACAATAATCATCAAAATCATTAGTTGTCCAGTCGGACTTATCTTCCTGGTATGCCGACAAAATTTCAGACTCTATCGAACCGTTCTTTACAGAAAGCGGATTGCCATCCGCAGAGAGCTCGTTTAATTGTACTATACTAGACATTAGTTTATTGTTAATCTAACTTATCCGCAAAATCTCCTATTAATTCTTTAAGCTTATAAATATCATCATAGCTGGAATCACTTGAATTGAAAACTTGATGAAACATAAAATTTCTGGAATAGCTGCTTACCAGCTCTCGCAGCCTATCAAATCTAAAATTAGGATCATTGGTACCTTGAATATATAGAGTTGGTAGCTGATATCCAGATAACCAACTTCGCAACTCATCATCGTAATTTAACCCCTCGGCCCAAATGTATGGAAAACTAATAAACACTGCAAATTTAGGCTTCAAGACGCCTGATCTTATTGCTTTTAGGGCGATTGCTACGCCTTCGGAATAAGCAATAACACCAAAGTCCGAATCAAATTTGTTTTGAAAGTAAGATGCTTTAGATGCCTCGGAAAAAAGATTTACATTTTGATCGTTACCTTCACGCCAATGCTCGTATCTAGCTATTTCGACATACTTAAACTCTTTATCTATCTGTTTACGCAGATCATCCGCCCATTGATAACTATAGCGACTCCCGCCTGGCAAAATTAGTAAATTTGTTTTTGATTTGTCCATGTCTATAATCTAACACAAAAAAGCAGGAGAAAAAACTTTCTCCTGCCAATATAATTTGTAAAGATTTTAATTCATTTGAGTCTTTGGAATAGCAAATCTTACAACCATCTTTCTACCCATAACTTCCTGACCATTTAATGCATCAAGAGCTTTCTGAGCATCTTCAACTGAGTTATAAGCTACAAATCCAAAACCCTTAGACTTACCAGTGTCCTTAAATCTTGTTACTGTTGCTTCGGTTACTTCACCATATTGTGCAAAAGTATCTTTTAAGCCACCATCATCCATATCGTAAGATAGGTTGCCTATATAAAGTCTGTTGCCAGGTTGAGCCTTTGGCTTAGAATCCTCGTTAGCTACTCTTACAACAATTTGTCTGCCATCCAAGTCCGTACCATTCATTTCGTTGATAACATCGTCTGCACTATCAGATTCGAATTCTACAAATCCGAAACCTCTTGATCTGCCAGACATTTTATCTTCGATGATTGAAACGCTAGAAGGTGAAAACTTGGAAAAAGCATCTCTTAAAGTATCTTCCGAAGTTGTGTAGGAAAGATTACCTACATATAGTTTTATCCCCATTATAGAAAGATAATAAAAAATTAAAGCGAATTGGGAAAAGCTATAAGTAGAAATCTACCAACATACTTTTCTTACTTCCCACTCACATTTTACTATAACTAATGTATACTTAACAATCGAAATTATATATCATCAATATCGAGTACCGTCAACGATTCTACAGAGTAGTGAATATAAATACTTACAAAACCCTTACAATTGACTACAAAAAAAGTTTACTAATATTGATTATTATTTTTATACTCAATTTATGAAAAGATTATTTTTTAGTATTTATCTTCTAGCACTTTTGGGGCTAATAGTTGCTTCACATTCTGTTACCAAGGTACAAGCGCAAAGCTATAATCAAATATTTATAAGCGAGGTAATGGCAGATCCTGAAGGCGCGGATACTGGCAAAGAATGGATAGAATTGTATAATCTCTATGATCAGCCTCTGCTACTGTCTGGATGGAAATTAACTTCCACCTCCGATTCTGGAACGGTAAGGATTACAAATCTGCCCGACTTAGAAATACCGGCCCAAAGTTATTTTTTAGTTGTAGAAAATGTTCAGGTATTTGCAGAAGCTAACGTAATAGCACTAGGAGACGGAAAATTAAACTTTTTTAACACTAATGCTACAATCAATTTGCAAGACCCTACCGACGCATCTATTAGCCAATTTAAGTATTTTACTGGAACTTCTGGCAGAAGCTTCGAATCACCAGGTTTTTTGAATTTGGAAGACTGCAACAAAGCTAAGTCGCATCCAGATTCCAATACTATAAATCAGCAAAATTCGAATTACTCCAGAGTTTGCTGGGGCGTTGAAGAAATTCCTCCAGAGGAACCTGCACAGGAACTAAGTACAGATTTAGTGATTACCGAGGTTTATCCAAGTCCAGAAGCACCAGATACTGAATGGATTGAAGTGTATAACTTCGGAGAATTCGAGATAGATTTAGAGGGTTGGTATTTTTCCGAACAAGATTCTAATGGCAATTTGGGAAGTAAAAACATGCTTTTACCAAATCAGAAAATCTTACCAGAACAACATATTCCTTTACCAATTGCTCAAATCACTCTTAATAATTCGGGTGATAGAATAGGATTATTTTCTCCAGACCACAATTTAATTGATGAGGTTATTTATCAATCAACAGCAAATCTTACTTCTGTAGGAAGAATTTGGCATAATGGTTATCCGGAAGATATAGCAGAGTTGAGCTACACGTCGCCAGGCAATTATAATTACCTATACGATGCAACTAGAATCAGTAATATTTGTGATATAAAAGGACAAGAGATTAATACACCAACACTAACTAGTGGTACTGCAAATGTAGACCTGGGGATTGTTTCGGATCGTGTGTTTTATCTACAAAACGAAACTTGTGGCATAAGAGTCAAAGTTATAACTGATGATGTTAATGTAACTAAAGGGCAAAATATTATCCTGTCTGGTACAATCAAAGAAAGTAATTCGGAAAAATATATAGCTGCTCAAAATATTTATTTTGAAGATTTAGAGGGCAATAAGTTAGGTTCAACCAAAATTGCTAATATCAAAATTAGCAATACACAGCAACTTACACAGTACGTTGGAGCAATAGTAGAAATTACTAGTCATATACAAAAAAAGTATTCCGGCAGTTTTGATATAGCCTTAGATCAAAGTAGCGTAAGAGTAGGCAAGAGTACTAATTCAGATATCAATTTTTCTGATCTGGGTTCGGGAGATCAGGTGAAAGTAACAGGCATTTTAGTCTTTCAGTCAGAAACGCAAAAGTTGCTACTAAGAACACAGGAAGATTTAGAACTAATAAGCCCACAAATAAGTGCAGCAAAATCACAAGGAATAAAAAAATCTGCACCTATTCAAACAAAATCTCCTAACATTGAAGAAAAAAAGATAACTACTGTTGACTACCAAATGCCAAATCTGAATTACTACCAAGTGGAAGATACTCAAATTGCCAAGGACCCTATCCAAATTTACGTTTGGCCGCTTCAGCTGCTTACTGTAACTCTTTTAGGCTTAATACTTGGAACACGATTGAACTTCTGGATAATTTCTATGCACTATTATTCTGCTTTGAAGTCAAAACTAGAAAATTATGAGCACAATTTGGTATATTTCAAAACCAGAGAGGTATCTAAAACTGCACATAATCTGCTAGACTAAGCAAAGTTGAAAAAACGGCGATGAAATTTCTAGAAGATGGTAAAAAAATAACAGTAAATGGAACCGAATTTGTGGTGAAGTTCGAGAAAGTAAAGTTTTTGAAGCCTAAAGTAGTATCTGCCGGAGTTGAGCTTAAGGTTTTTAGAGGTGAATCAGTCAATAAGTCCCACAAACAAATCCTATATAAGTGGCTAGTTGAACATGCTCGGAAAGTTATTGTAGAAAGGGTAGAGTATTATGCTCAAAAATATGATTTTGAATACAAAAGAATTTCTATAAAAGACACAAAAACAAGATGGGGTAGCTGCTCATCGCTCAAAAATCTTAATTTCAGCTGGAGATTGATACTCTTGGATCCCTCAGAACTAGACTATGTAGTGGTTCACGAACTTTCACATCTATTCGAAATGAATCATTCTAAGAACTTCTGGAAAATAGTTGAAAATATCCTGCCAAACTATAAAATGATAAGAAGAAATCTTAAACAGTATAGAATTGATTGATATGTATCTATTATATAAAATATGACCAGAAAATGGTATAATGTAAGTGGAAAAAATTATCAAAATGTCCACACAAAGTCTTTATCAATATTTAAAACAGAATGGTTTTAAGGATGAGTATATAGCAACTATTTTTTTGCTACTTCATCCTCATATCGATGAATACATACAAGTACAATTTGCAAGTACATTTGATGTGCAAGAAGTTGTAGAAATTGAAAACGAAGCAGATGAGCAGAAATTAGATAACATGCAAAAAGCCTTGCTGTATGCAGAAGTTTACAAACAAAAAACAAACAAGGATATTTCCGACGAAATAAATTATTTTTTTGACAAATTCGTAGAAGCCCTGGAACAGACAAAAAGTCTTACAAAAGAACTTTTGGATGAACTACAAAAGCAGCAGAGCAACCCTACAGATAAAGAAGTAGACTCTTTGATTGAAAAAATTATTAATAGACATAAAAATTTGTTAACCCAAAATTAATGGCAGGAGCAGATACAATACCACTTGACGCTTCACCAGCTGAAGCTACGCCAGAGCAAGAACCATCGACTGAGACCCAAGCTGATTTGCCAGATCAGTTCAAAACAAGGACTTACCTAGATAATGCCAAGACATTATTTAATGATTCAAAGACCAAAGTTATTCAACTTGAAGATATAGATGAAGAAACTGCCAAGGCCATAGCTCAAAAAGGTGGGTATTTTGTATATAAAAATGAGGGTAGCTTTCTGCTAACAAAAGAAGAAACCAATAAGCTAGGCGACCAGAAGTTAACTTTAATATCCGAGGGTGCAAAGCTAGAATCTAGGGGGAGAATAAGAAATACTGCCAGAAATATTGCAAAATATTTTTCTGGGCTGGAAACAGGTGAATGGATAGATAAGTCAGGGTGGAGAAAAATGATATACACAGTAGCAGGGGCAGAAAAGAAGCTATTGGCTTTGCCTACTTATCTTCCAGGTATTAACATTTTGAGGACCCTACCACAAAAATATAGTCAGATCACCAAGTATGGTTACTACAGCGGCATTGTACCTTCAGTAGCTAATTTTGTTTGGCAGGGAGAAACAATTGTCGAGACAACACAAAGTGGTATTCCTATAATCAAGTTTAATGATTTAAGTGATTCTGCACTTATTACCTCTGCTGGAAAGATTAAAAATAATAATAACGAGCTTCTAGACAAACGTAATGATTTGATGAAGCAGATAGGAGGAGTTAGCACTGCTTTTGAAAATTTAAGTTGGGCTGATAGAGTAAATGCACTTTACAATGGGGTACGACTTGGACTTAGCGCCTACACTTTAATTGCCGCAGGTACGGCTCTTGCCGGCAAAATGGGCATTAGTGCAGCAAAGCTTGGAACCGAAAGTTTATTGCATCCAAAAGTTATAGAAGCAGTAAAATACATTGCACCTGGTATTACTTTTGCGGGCAACCTTACAAAAATCGGATATGGCTTATACAACAAGACAATAGATGCTAAGGCTGCTGTATGGTCTTTTATAGACTCTTCTGTTGCAGCAACTTTGGGAGGCATTGTAGGAGAGGTTACTTCGGAGAATTCTCCATCTGCACAAAACATTGTAAAAGGAGCAACATCTTTTGGTTCTATCCTTTTTCTTAAATTTTTTAGAGACTTTAGGGCAAGACGATTAAGTGATCCTAAAGAAAGAGCAGATAGAGAATTGATGAATAACCAAATATTCAGAGAATCAGCACTATTGCTAAGTTTTATGAATTTTATGTACAAAGGAGCAGATAGTCAGCTCAATATAGGTGGTAAGTCTGTAGAAGGCATAAAGTACATTAACAAAGAACTCCCTATCTTTTCGCAAGCTGCAAAAGCAGTATCCAGTGTGTTTGATGGAGCAGCAGATTGGGTAAAAGAAGTGGGGCAATTATACAAAGAAAGGAAAGCAATGCAAAGCATTATGAATGATACCTCAGAACAGTCCTTACCGGTAGCTAGTGATACTGTAGGTACAGATACTTTGCCTGAAGCACCAATGCCACAGCCAGAGAGCTTAGACTTACCTGCAAACCCGCTTATAGTAGACACAGATACAGGTCAACTGTTGGGTTATAGAATAAATGACCATACTATCGCAGAAATTAGCTTAGACAATCAAGAATTATCGTTTATTGTAAAGAATTTCAGAACTGGAAGGATAGAAGTGTACAGTGCTTATGAATTTATAGACAACTACAGTACAACTCATGTAGAAGCGTTGCGACAAGCAGTTGAAAGTAGCCAAATTCACCTTCCTACTGTTGGACTCCCATCAGAAGAACCAGTAATTACAGACATAGTAAGATCTGGAGTCAAAACGGGAGATCTTCTTCAAATTGAATATACTGGCGAGAATAGTGCTACTCTAACAATTACAGATATTTCTGGCGCAGGTACTGGTACCGCTCAAGTTATAGAATTAAATAATTTATCGCCAGATGTTAATCAAAATATACAGATACAAGGTATGCGCGATGGCCAGCCTATTACAGAAACCTGGAGCATATTTGTAAGAAACAATGGTACAATTGATATTCTAGATCTAGATAAAGAGAGTATAATTAGTGCTACCAGTAGTAATTTAGAGGGGTATTCCAGTACCTTAGATAATTGGGTTTATACACCTTTCGTAGAAAATTCTCAAGTTAATCTGGATTTGACAAGAACAATCCCTGATTCTGATTTAATACCGGAACACTTAAGAGGAAAGATTTTACAACCAATATATCCAAATGGTAATACAAACCAATTTACACATATAATGCTTTTTGATCCAGAAAATCCAAGTGCACCTCCAGTAATGCATCCTATTCCAGAAATATCGTCTAAAGAAAACCAGATAATAGAAATAGCTGATAATATTTTTATAACTAACTTTAAGGGGGAACCTATTGTATTTGTAGAGAACGATGGAAACTATGAATTACTATGGAATAATGGACCACAGTCAGAACAAATTTTGGAAACAATACCGCTACCAGGAGAGATACCAGTTAATATAAATGGTCAAGAATTCAGAATATGGACCCAAAATGGATTGGCAATTCTGAGTGACGGCACTAATGAATATAAAGGGATTTTAGGTCCAGACAATACCTATATTTTTGGCAAGGCTAACGATTTAATTGTTTATGACAATAACAGCAAGGAAGCTATTCTTATAGGCGTAACTCCTCAAGTTGGAGAAGAAGAAGCTACTGCACCAAGTTCATCAAGGGAACAATTGTTAGTGGATGGACAAAAAGGGGATGGCTATCCTGGCGGTACTCTTGGCGGCTTCATAGATCAGAATGTCTTTGAAACAATAAAATTAGCCGCTGATATAGATAGTATTGAAGGTTCTGCGGATGCTGTAGCATTTAGTCTAGTTAATCTCGAAACAGATGCAGAAATCGTAAAAGGCTTAAGTGATAACCTTGCAATAATTTTAGAAGAAAAGACAGACATTCCCCCGGTAGTAGCTCCGGTTATAGTTTCGAGTGGATTAGCTATTTTAGGAGCTAATGCTTACGCTATGGGCAAAACTAGCCTAGCAATACTTAAGTTTCCACCACGAATGCTTTATAGAACAATTTTTAGGAGACGAATACTGCGCAAAGCAATCGAAAAGCAAGAAAAAGAGCAAAAAGAATTTTTAGAAAAGCAAGAAAAATTCTTTGAAGATAATTGGCACAGAGTAATTGAACCTGTCCTTGAGGATGCTAATAAATTTATGGAGGAATTTAAATTAGAAACAGCGCGATTTTTAGCAGGCAACCCTTCAAGGGAAGAAAAAATAGCATTTAAAAAGAGAATAGAAGCTGCACAAAAGCATCTTTCCGATAAACTTGCCAAATTATCCAATATTAAAATGGATGCAAGTAAGGGCGTGACGTTAACACTAAAAGACTATATAGGCATACCGAGAGAAAACCTTCTTAGCCTTGCATTATTCCAACATGAACATGTGCTAAATCAATATAGAGATATTATAGATCGAGAACCCACTAGCCAACCGGCTGCACCAGGCGGATCTTCCAACCCAACTACACCACCTCCGCCCTCAAAGCCCAATAATGGACAACAGCAAAACCTAGATGATGCCAGGTTAAAAGGTAGACTCAGAGACTTATATGATAATGGATATCTAGGAGAAGTTCATACTCAAAAGCGAACTAACCCCTCTTCTACGCCTGTCCAAGGCTCAAGTTCACCTAATACAGAAGAACCCTATGATGCTAATACCACTACTCAGCCACTTAACCTTGATGGAGGAGAGGAAATGCCTGGAGAAAGTCCAATTACTGGAGATGAGCAAAATGTACCTAAAATGATTGTAAATGCATTTCAGGTAGGTCAAATTGATATGGAAGAATTTGCGACCTTATGGGATATGATATTAAAAGGGAAAGTTGAAGATAAGAAGGTAATTGCCAAGTTTAATGAGATAAAACAAGGCAAAACTAAGCCGCCTTCTCCATCTGAAGGAGGTACTCCAAAGAGCTCCCCAGTTGATGCCTCAAAACCATATAACGCATTAAAGGCACTAACTAGCAATAAGGGAGTCATTCCAACTGCTCAAAATGTTGGAGAAGGGGTAGTAGAAGTAACAGAGTCCGTTACACCAAACGAACCTACTGAAGAAATTCCTTATATTGACTTCGATAAATTAGCCCCGACAGTTAAAGAAATGACAGCTGGTGTTTCACCAGAAGGACTCCTAAGAGTCGAAGAAAATCGTAAGTTTGAAAACGAAAACGAACTAGCCCAAAATAAGGAGAATGCCGAACTTTTTAAGACATTAATTGAAGACCATTACGATTACCTTGAACAAAATAGAATTAACCTTGATAACTTACTAGCGCTAATGGCTAAAAATCCTGTACTAGCAAAAAACCGACTAGCGGCTCTTCTGGCCGAGGCTAAAGAGCAGGCTCAACGTGAATCTGCGCTTCAAGTTGAGCCTGTCGAAGTAAGGGGGGAAGAAGAACCGGTTGTAGAGGCTCTTGAAGAATTTAGACAGGGAGTCGTAGAGCAGATTAATAGATATGATCAATCAGGCCAGCCAGGTCGTTATAGGTTCCCTCCTAAGCTAATCCTAGATCAATATATAGGAGAAGCTGCTAGTGACCCAGATAAATTGCTTACTATAATTAATGAGGTAGAAAATATGAAAGAGTCTGACACTAAACCATTATTACTGAGTGAACTAGGGGGCAGCTTTTACAAAAGTATAAACGAAATTTTAAAAAGTACGGAAAATATAAATCCCAAATTTACAGTTGCAATGTTTGATTTAATCAGTACGAATTCACCGATTGTGTCTCGATTCGATAATGATGAGAAACTATCAATTCTAGAAAAATTACTTGATGGTTTGGAGAATAATACTGCTGAGCTAACAGCCGAAGTTTTTGACAACTTGTTAAGTTCTCAAGTTTTAAAAACAAGATTAGTCGGAAACAAGAATAAGAAGGCAATCAAGGGGAAAATAATTGCTATTCGTGATAAGATTGAAAAGCAAAATCGAATCAATGCAGGTCAAAGTGAACCTATGCCTAAAGTTAAGTCTGCCGAAGTAACGGAAGCTGAACAACCCGTAAGACCTGCTACTAAAGGAACAATAGAATGGATTAAAGATAAAACCGGAAGATTTTTTAAACAAACACCTCCACCTCGATCTAAACCGTCAAGTTTATTTGCAGCACTAACAACTCCAAGGACCCCAGTAGAACATGAAACAAGGGACTTAAATCCAACAAGCTCAGGAAGTTCAGCAGGAGAAGTTCCAGATGTGCTTCCACAAGACGAGTCGAAGCCTGTCAACTTAATGGAAGAAAAGCCGCCTGTTGAAGCATCTGAAGGTGCTCAAGGGACTGATTCAATTAATCAAGAACTATCTGAACCAAAAAAAATACTTTTAGATCCATTATTTACAAATCCAGTTTCAGAAGAAAATTTAGCAACATTAACCAAAAGACTAAATAATGCAACCCATGATGACGAGAAAGCTGTTAAGTCTTTACTTGAAAGTGATAATCAAGAGGATATAATAAAGTTCATAAAAAACATAGATAGAATGTACTCATCTATAAGTAAAATGGAGTATGTGCATCCAATAATTGAAAACATACTTTTAGAAGTTTTGCAATATATAGCTAATTTAGAAACTATACCATCCCAATTGCATAATTTAGGAAGTTTATTTGATCTTGATTTGAGCTTGACTATAAGTCAGAACTACCATAATCCCTTTTACGCTTCTAAAGCTTTTGACGAAATAATTAAAATAGCAATAAAAACCAACAAAGAAGAAGTAATTACCAGTATGATAAACAATCTTGATCAGTACAGCTGGTCAGGTTATAGGGCATTGTTAATGAATTTTAATAAGTTGGCTGAAGATCAGAGAATAAATATCTTAAAGCAGCTTGAAGAATCTATAGAGCAAGGTGATTTTAAATTTGATGCTAAAATTCTTCATGTATTTGCGTTGGTTGACACAGTATATTATCCACCTATTGTTAGTAACGATCTTTTTATTAAATTGTTAAACAAAATAGATCAAAATATAAATAAAGAAAATTATATATGGTTTGGCATAGGCCTATCATTCAATAGAAGATCTAACCCCGAATTGCAAAAATTGGTCAACACAATTAATCTAAAAATTAAAAATTTTCAGGAGGCTGCAAAAAATAATAACTAGCTTACCCTAAAGCCGTTCTCATAGCTCCAGGAAACATTACCAATCTTTCTACATACTCCTCTTGAACTACTTTCATAACTTCCGCTATCTGTTCGGGTTTCATCCTGATAGGATAAGATCGGCTGCCTCTATTAATCTCGAAAATATAGTGGCAAACTTTGCTTGCCTCTTCAAATATTTCCGGGTCATTCATGTAGCAAAAAGAGTAGGTAGGATTGCTGCTAGGCTTGATTTCGAAAAAACATCCCATTCTAAAAGTCGAGGCAATTGCTATTTTTTCTATCGCCATTCTTGCCATGCTTGGAAAATCTCCTTCTTCGACGTATGCATAAATCTCCTTAGCACTCCTGACAAATCTATAATAATTAATGAAAGTATTATGGTTTTTAGCACCCATAGTCCAGGTAAGCAAAGAAGGAAAAAAACTGTTATGCATACCAATTCTATCAAGATATATATCGGTACGGTTTAAGTAATCAAAACGATAAGGTCCTCGGAAGAGCATTTGGGTTAATAAAAATGGCTTGTAAACAAATTGTGGAATTCTTTTGAAGTAATCAAATTTATCCGAAATATACTCGCAGGAATTAAGCATAAGTTCTGTTAGTCTAATTGTGTTGTGTAGATAAAAAATAATTTCGAAAAATCTATCGTTTATTGTTTGTCTTAACAAAAGTTTTTCGGCATCTTGTAAATTGGAAAGTTTAATTGTATTAATATCCATTTTAAATCTAGCCAGAGCCTTAACTATGTGCCAGATTTCCTCGTGATCAAAATTATTATCCAAAAGAAAGTCTATAGCCTGTCTCAAATCAATCCCATCACTTAGGTCTGGAAGATAATGCTGAATTGTAGAATTATGATGGTAAGGCATTTTACCAAATGCCTGATAGGTAGCAACTTCAGTAGAACTTATAAATTCTTCTTGATCTAAATTAGGTTCAGAATTATATAGGGCTTTGATTAACGCAATGTTAGATTCTTTAAGATTCGGATAAATTAAGGTTAGAGTTCTATCCGAAAGGTTTAATTCTGATTGATTTTTGATTATAGTTGCAGCCATCGCCGAGGGCAAAATTTGTGGTAAAAGTTGACCATAAAAAATTGATTCCACTCTTTGTTGCATAGAATGACTTTCGGGCACTTTGCCATATAAATTATCCTTATTTACTTCTGGAAAATACACCTCTCGAAAAAATTTTTCTACAGATTGCGGATTTGATTCTCTAGCAATTTTCTTCGAGAAATTTCCAGGTTTATGAAGCTGAGCTAGTGCGTTTTTCTCGGGTACTGCGCTATTGGAATATGAAGCAACAACTTTAGGCACGGTCAATGGAGGCTGTTCTGCATATCTTTGAGGTGTATGAGGATAGTAATTTGTAGTACTTATACCTGTGGGATCGACAAGCGGAGTAATTGTTGCTCCAGAAGTGGAGCATCCTTCAAGTATAAACTGTGCGGGCTCCCAGCAAAAACCCTTATTCATAAAAAAAAGGGTGAACTATTGTTCACCCAGTATAAATTTATTGAATTATAGCGTTTAAAAAAATGTCTCATCTCGAAAATTCACTAAGAAATAATTTACTTTTAACCCAAATAGCAAGCAAGGATTTTATTGATAGACTATTTATCTCCTAAGAAAGTAGACTCGATTATATTAGTAATATAATGTTTTCACAACTTGATGTCGTTTCACAAAAGAATACTATTGAAAATTTTTTATGATTGGGTGTATTATGCCAGATACAATATGTAGTAGTTGCTAACTACTGCAAACACAATATGTTGTTATTATTAGTATATGGCACTAACTAGATTTGGAGAAAAAGTTGGAGAAGAAACTTTTACGTTTAGCATAGGTGACGAAAGTGTATATCTTACAACTATAGATAGTAGACCTGAGAGCTTAACAATACATGGCAAAGGTCACCAAGGATTTAAGAAGGTGCATGAAGGATGGTTAAATTTTATATCGAGTACTGAGTGTATTTTGGTTTCTGCTCGCGATGATGTCAGAGGTGATCCCGATTGGACTTTAGAATCTCTTCGAATGCTTCAAATACATTTTTCCACATTAAATGTGAGTGGAGGGCTGGTATTAGATTCTGAAAATAATCCTACTTGGTTCTTTCCTAATAGTTCCGAACCTATTCGGATCGTAGATGGTAGGTTTAGTTTTCAAAATTATCTATTTGCAGTTCGTATCGAAGATTATATTTTAGAGATAGTTCATCAAGGAGAGGGTGTTCGTTCTAAGAGAAATCCTGATGTAGTTCAATTTACATTGCCTCAGGGCCTGAGATATAAGTTAACAAGTATAGAAGCTTGATTTTATAGTATTAAAACTCCCTGGTATGAAGTTGATAGACCTCCGTTACTTTTCCCTCCCCATCTAATCTGTAGCCAAAAACTTTACTACCGCCTTCTAACTCAATAGTTATACCGTAAAGTTCTCCATCAGGCATTTCAATTGTAACATTAGAATTTATATTGTTTGCTATAGCATCACGTACTAATTGAAAAGTTGGATCACTTTGATCAATTTGGATAGGCTCTTCCATAATATACTACTAATTTATTAAATTATTATGTGTGGTTAGATCTCCCAGCACATTTATTGTTGTTAGATCTGAGTTCTGAATCTCTTTATACGGTTGAAATTCAATTTCTTCAATATTACTTGCTTCAAATATTGCTAAGAGATCTTCTACTATATTCTCTGGATTATACTCGATTGAAAAATTATTGAAAACTAATTGATTTGAACTCCAGTCTGTCTTGGTTGATTCGTGATCATCAACCTTACCCACTTTCTTGACTATCAATTTAGGTGCTACTGGCTCAAGTTTCATATATCTACAAATCCAACTGGCAAGATCTCTTCTAAATTTTTGATTATCTTGTAACTTTGGTGGCAAAGCTTCCGAAAGAAGAGTGTCTAAATCTCTTTCACTACTAATTTTTTCTCCCGACTTATCAAAATAATAATATGGTTTATTATTTAAAATAGGCAGTAATAAAGTACTACAAAAGCTTATCCTGTCGTAAAGTCTTAGTCTTTGTGCCCTTAAATCTGCCTGACTTTCGAATGCAATTTGGGGTAAATACCCTCTAGTTAGACCAGTTTTTGGTAAGGTTATATTTTTTTCAAGATCCTCTTCTGATAATATATAAGCAGAACCAAAGTCTACTCCTAAAGTTAAATTTTCTTTATTTGTTATCAAAAAGTTTCTACCATTATTATCTGACCGATGGATACCTTGCTCCAACAGTTTTGCTTTATGTACTGCTAATTTTTTATAAATCTTTCCTAGTTCCAAAACTGAAAAGTGCCCTTTGTGTTTAACAGTTTCTGTAACATAACTACCAAAAGATTGACCATCAACTAATTCCAGACATAAGAACGAAATCTTTCTTCCTTCAGAAATTTTTATTTCCTTATGACTTATAAAACCTGGAGTACCTTTATCTTTACTATCTTTAAATATATTATACACCCCAACTTCACGAAGCAATTCTTTATATCGGTTGCTTTGCTGTAGCGAAGCAAAAGAATTTTCACCTATTGGCATAGCAGATTCATCCCAATCATCAGACACTATCAGACCCTTTACAAATACAAATTTTTGGCCTGATTGTAAAATAGAAATACTAGCATTTGCACCTGTTGGGAATTCAGGCAATATAAATCTAACCTCCTGATATTGTTCTCCAAAAATTTCTTTGATCAACTGTGGAGAACTTTTAAACAAATCGAATAACTCCTGGTCAAAAGGATCAGTCATATCATCCCTTGGAAGTTCTTTTATATTTGAAATAATGCTGCCGTTGATTTCAACACTAGCATTATTTGATACACTTCCTGGTTTAATTTCTACTATGTCGGATTGGGACATTTCAGTTTAATCTACTAAAGCTATACAATAAATTTACTTAAAACTCGGCCTAAAATCCAGAAGTTCAAATTTATCTACGTACATTCTCATCCACATTTCTACCGAGAATAGTCTCCAAAAGTACAAAATATCGCCTTTCTTCTTTCCATTGATTGTAAGATTGAACTCCTCTAAAACTTTATCTGCACTCCAGAATTCTCTAGACCTGAAGCTCTCTGAACTAAAAATCTCCTTAAATTTGCCTGCTTTCCTTTCAATCCACTCCCATTCAGGATTAGTAAATCCAACTTTAGACCTTCGTGTTCTATTTTTTTCTGGCATTAATCCTTTCATGGCCTCTCTGTAAATGTACCTATTCCAGCCATTTTTAATTTTTTGATCAATTGGCAGATTAAAAATGTATTCCACAACAACATGATCAAAGAAAGGCACTCTTGATTCAAGTGAATGAGCCATAGAGTTTTTGTCCTCGTATCTGAGCAAGCAAGGGGTAGTTGTAGAAGTTACATCTTCGAATAATCTTTGGTTCAGATTTCTACTTGGTACAAATTGCTTAGGCATAAAGCTTCTGGCTTCCTTGTTCAATGTGTCGTATGGGTTGATCGGTAAATTGCTGTCTAATTTTTGTTTTAATTTCTGTAAAAAGAATTTTAAGTACAGGTCACTACCTTTAAAGGTTTCTCTTAGTGCCGACCAATATTGCTTTTGATCAACTGCAGTATCAAGATAGCTTTTAAAATAAGGCACATAACCTGCAAGCAGCTCGTCGCCTCCTTGACCACTCAAAAACACAGTCACATATTTTCTAGCTTCACGCATAACAGAATAGTATGCATAAGGAGCACCGCTAATCACAGGTTCTTCCTGAAAGTATGTCCATTCTTCTAGATCATCCCAAAATTGATCAACAGTCGGTTTTATTTTTACAGATTTTATTCTAGTGTAATCAATCACATTGTCGATCCATTTTGATTCATCATTAGTTTCGCCTGGATAAACTGCAGAAAATGCGATCAATTCTTTTTTTTGCTCTGTCTCGTCTAAGGTGAGTGCCTCATTAAAATTCTTTGCAGCAAGACTTGCTATCCCGCTAGAATCCAATCCTCCCGAAAGTGTGATTCCTACTTGAACATCAGAAATTAAATGCAGTCTGACTGCTTCTGTAAAAATTTCTTGGAATTCTTGTGCATATTCTTTGTCTGATTTTCTTGATTTAAATTCAGAATTAAATTTAGGATTCCAATACTTTTTTATACTTATTTCTGATTTTCGATCAATTATCATCAAGTGACCAGGCAATAATCGTTTAATATTCTTAAAAAAAGTATTTTCGTCTATATCGTGAATTCGAGAAGCCAAAAACCTGTAAACACTTTTATGATCGGCTGACCTGTCTATATCAAATCCAGCTAAAATTGATTTTATTTCCGAACTGAATATGACTCTGCCAGCATGTTGTGCATAATACAAAGGCTTGATGCCAAGTCTATCTCTTGCGATGAATAATTCGCTTTTTTCTTTATCGTATAGAACAAATACAAACATGCCTCTCAGTTTATTTACAACATCGTAGCCCCATTGTTCATACCCGTGGACAATTGTTTCTGAGTCGGAATGAGTTTTGAATTCGTGCCCCAGAGCTTCTAATTCTCTTCTAAGAGTTTGGTAGTTATAGATTTCTCCATTCAATACTAATTCAATCGTTTCTGTTTCATTGTGGATTGGATAAATATTCTCGCTTAAATCGATAATTGCCAGCCTTCTGTAACCAACAGAAAAGTAAGAATTTACGATATAGGCAGTATCGTCTGGACCTCGATGTTTAATTGCACCTGTCATTTTTTCTAAAATTTCGGAATTTGGTTTTCCTGAAAATCCTGTTAATCCACACATAGTTTAATTGCATAAAATCACAAAATATTAAACTCTAGATCCAATCTCAATATTGTAAACTAATCTTAAAACCATTGGCTTTAGCCAATGGATGGAGATTAGTCTTTTAATTAAGCTTCTTCATTAACAACATAAAACTATGAACTTCAGTTCGTAGTTTTTTATTTTATCATAGACTTCTCACAAAAAAACAAAAGTGATAAAATCCTATTATGTCAAAGAGATTACTACGTACTACAATTTTCGCAACCACTACAACCCTTCGGGGTTAAAAATTATGCTTCAAAAATCACAATCTAAATTCCTATATTTTTCATCATTTTAAGTTAAAATCTATTGATAATAATTATACTTCTATGAAAGACAAAGACTACTTATATAAATTAAGGCATACTTGTGAGCATATATTTAATCAAGCTATAGAGGAGCTTTTCCCAGGCAAAATTATGAGAGCAATGGGACCTGCAATTGAAGACGGATGGTACAATGATTCTAGATGGTTAGTAGAATTTAGCGAAGCTGATTTTCCTAAGGTAGAAAAGCAAATGCGAAAAATAATTGCAAGGAATCTTCCATTAATCGAAAAAGAAATTTCGGAGAAAGAAGCTCGACAAATGTTTGCTGGAAATCCATTTAAGCAGGAATTTATAGATGAATTTGTAAAAGAAAATTCAAAATTAACCGTGTACTATACTGGGGATCCTGATGTGAATGATGGAAAATTGAACTCCAAAGGCCTACCTGGAAATGCAGAATTTGTAGATCTGTGTAGAGGGCCACATGTAGAAAGAACTGGAGAAGTTAAAGCATACAAACTAATGTCTGTTGCAGGAGCATATTGGCGAGGAGATGAAAAAAATGAAATGCTGACACGGGTTTATGGTACTGCATTCGAAAGTCAAAAAGAACTTGATGACTACATTTACAGAATTGAAGAAGCAAAAAAGAGAGACCATAGAAAACTAGGAAAAGAACAAGACCTATTCGTATTTTCTGATCTTGTAGGAAAAGGATTGCCATTATGGACTCCCAGAGGTTCTATAATCAGAAGAGAACTCGAAAGATTTATTGTAGATGAAGAGATTGCTCGTGGATATCTTCATGTTTACACACCTGATGTAGCAAAACTTGATCTGTATAGAACATCAGGGCACTATCCATACTATAAGGATTCCATGTATGCACCTATTCAAATTGATGAAGAAGAATTTATGCTTAGACCGATGACATGCCCGCATCATTTTGAACTTTTCAACTCCATGCCACGAAGCTATAAAGAATTACCTATGAGAATTGCGGAGCTTGCAAAGTTATATAGATATGAGCAATCAGGTGAATTAACAGGATTAATTAGAGTCAGGAGTTTTTGTTTGGCAGATGCTCATATAGTAACTTCAAGGGATCAGGCAGAACAGGAAATTGAAAAAGTTCTTGATTTGATAGAACATGTTTGCCAAGTCTTTGGTTTAATGCCCAACGAAGATTATTGGTATAGATTGTCTCTAGGAAACCGCACTAACGAAGAAAAGTACTTTAAAGATGACAATGCCTGGGATTATGCAGAAAATGTACTAAGAGAGGTATTAAAGATTAGAGATGTGAAAACTATAGAAGCTGAAGACGAAGCCGCCTTCTACGGACCAAAAATCGATATTCAAATGAAAAATGTAAATGGAAAAGAAGATACTGCGTTTACATGTCAGTACGATTTTGTAATGCCAAAAAGATTTAAACTAAAGTTTATAAACGAAAAAGGTGCAGAAGAAGAGCCTGTTGTAGTTCACAGGTCATCGGTTGGTGCAATAGAAAGAATAATAGGTTTTTTAATAGAAAGATATGCTGCAGCATTTCCAGTTTGGCTTCATCCAGAACAAGTAGCGATAATACCTGTAAGCGAAAAGTTTAATGATTATGCAACAAATGTCGAGCAAGAAATTAAAAAAGCTTTACCCGAAGCAAGAGTAAAAATTTTTAATGAAGCAGAAAGAATGCAAAAAAGAATTAGAGAAGCACAGGTTTTAAAAATTCCATACATGATTATAATTGGAGGAAATGAGGAAGAGAAACTAACAGTCAATGTTAGATTGAGAACAGAAGAGCAATTAGGCGAAATGAGTATTTCTGATTTTGTAAACAGGCTCATCGATAAAGTCAAATCTAAGTCTTTGGATTTATAGCTGATTAGTATTTTTATGTATTAGGCTCTAAAGGTTTTGCTAAGGCGGCCTGATTGAACAATCAGGCCGCCTTAGTCACTATTAATCAACCTACATTCGTATCTTTAAATTAAGTTTCTTCATTAACAACAAAAAACTACGAACTACAGTTCGTAGTTTTTTTTATATTGAACACTTTTAAAATTTCTTTTATAGTAATATAAGTCCCGAATTATTCAAAAATTCAGAAATATAAATGCGTCTGACTAAGTCGATAGACTACATAATGCGCCTTTTTTTAACAGGCAGATTCTTCGTAGCTGCTAGTATATTTGCAGTTCTTGCTTTTACGGCTATTCAATCTTCACACCTTAATTCAGTACAAGCAGAGGCAGCAAGTACAATTAACTTTCAGGGAAAAATAGTAAATCTATCAGACGGGACAA
>CAYMSO010000004.1:0-51646 GCA_964393185.1 uncultured Candidatus Saccharibacteria bacterium
ACCGATAACCGATAACCGATAACCGATAACCGATAACCGATAACCGATAACCGATCATAAAAATATTACTTTTTAACCACAACATATGTTCTCTAAGCCTAATCCAAAACAAAACTTTTTTGAACTTGATCAAGCAATACTAAAATGGTGGAAAGAAAATCAAATTTTAGAAAAATCAATCGAGCAAAGACCAGAAAATAAAGTTAAAGCATTTTACGACGGCCCAATTACTGCAAATGGAGAACCTCATCACGGTCATATGCTCACGTTCGCTATGAAAGACATAGTGCCAAGATACTGGACAATGAAAGGATTTAGAGTATCTAGGAGCCTGGGATGGGACTGTCAGGGAATTCCTGTAGAGTACGAAATAGAAAAGAAATTAGGGTTTAAAGAGAAAAAAGATATAGAAAAATATGGTATAGAAAAATTCAACCAGCTTTGCAAAGAATCTGTATTAGAACACAGAGAAAAAATAATAGAGCTTGAAGAATTAATGGGAAGACTTACGAATTCAGAAGAAGAATATGCCACCATGAATGCAAACTATATAGAATCGATTTGGTGGTCCTTGAAGGAATTATATACTAAAGGATTACTTTACGAAGGGTTCAAGGTAGTTCCATATTCTACAAGAGCAGGTACTACTCTATCTAACGCAGAAGTAGCACTTGGTGGTTATAAACCATTTGTTGATCCTGCAATAACTGTTGAATTCCCACTAAAAGATGACCCACAAACTTTGCTTCTGGCGTGGACCACAACACCATGGACTATCCCAAGCAATTTAGGTTTAGCAATAAGTAAGAAAATAAAATATGTAAAAGTTAGAAGCTTAGTTGCAGAAAATACTTATATTGTTGCAAAAGATCTTGTAAACCAAGTATTTAAAAATGATAAACACGAAGTTGTTGGAGAAATCGAAGCCAAAGATTTAATAGGTAAAGAGTACATACCTCCATTTAATTATTTTGTGGGTCGATCAAATGCACACAGAATTCACGAAGGTGATTTTGTTACTACTGAATCAGGTACAGGTGTTGTACATCTAGCTCCATATGGCGCAGAAGATAATGAAGTATTTCAAAAAGTTGGCATTGAATCCTTTGATATGTTAGATGACCAAGGTGATTTTACTAGCATGGTTCCTGACTATGAAGGTTTGAACTACAGAGATGCTAACCCAAAAATTATTGAAGATTTAAAGAAAAAAGACTTGCTCTTTAGACATGAAGAATACGAGCACGAAATGCCAATGTGCTGGAGAACAAACACTCCTTTAATTTATAAACCAATTACTTCTTGGTACATAGCTGTAAGTAAAATGCGAGAAGAACTTGTAGCTAACAACGAGAAAATAAACTGGGTACCCAATCACGTAAAGCATGGTAGATTTGGAAACTGGCTAGCAGAAATAAAAGATTGGGGAATATCTAGACTTAGATACTGGGGAACGCCTTTACCAATATGGAAATCACAATCAGGCAAAGTAATATTCATTGGATCTTTTGCTGAATTAGAACAGTACTCAGGAGTTAGAATTCAAGACCCTCATAGACCATTTGTTGACGAAATTGAATTTGACTTTGAGGGAGAACATTACAAAAGAATTCCAGATGTAATAGATGTTTGGTACGATTCGGGTGCTATGCCTTTTGCCAGATTCCATTATCCATTTGAGAATAAAGAAAAATTTGAACAGAAATTCCCTGCACAGTATATTGCCGAAAGTGTTGATCAGACAAGAGGATGGTTCTATTCGCTACATGCAATTGCTACCACACTATTCAACAGTCCTGCTTTTGAAAATGTTGTAATGAGTGGGTTTGTATTGGACGATAAAGGAGCAAAACTAAGTAAAAGCAAAAAGAACTATACCGCTCCAAGACCTTTAGTAGAAATGTTTGGTGCAGATACAATAAGGCTGAATTTTTTTAGCACTCCAATTTCTGCGGGAGAAGATACAACAATTAGCGAAAAAACATTACGAATACAAAAGCAAGAGATGGTACTACCTTTATGGAATATCTATTCTTACTTGACTACATACGCGAATATTCACAAATGGGAGCCAGGAGAAGAACTTGCCTATAACGGACGAAATGTTACTTCGGATAGCCATCCATGGGATCATATTCCATTCGACGATATAGAAAATAATTTAGACGCCTGGGTAATTTTACGATTGCAGCAGACTACAAAAAAATTATCATTAGAGCTAGATAATTACATGTTTCCTAAAGCAACTAAATGTTTAAAAGATTTACTAGACGATATCTCTAAATGGTATATAAGAAGTTCGAGGGAACGATTTGTAGAAGGCGATACAAGAGCACTTGAAACCCTTTACTACGTTTTAGTGGAAACTATCAAACTAATGGCTCCAATGGCTCCATTCGTTACAGAACACATCTATCGGGAACTTGTTGTAGAACATTTACCTAGTCATAATCCAGAATCTATTCATTTAAGTGATTACCCTATTTTCGATCAAAAATATATCGATCAGTACTCTGCTCTAGAGGAAGAGATGAAAATAGTACAAAAAATCTGCGAAATGGGTCACGTAATAAGAACAGTCAATGGGCTAAAAGTAAGACAACCTTTGGCTAAAATTTATGTTGAAAGCGAAAATGAATTAGTTCCACAATTATCAGAATGGATGATTGATCTCGTGCTCAATGAACTTAATATAAATTCGCTTGAACATTCAGCAGATGTTGCAAAGATGGAAGATAAAGTTAAAAATGAACAAGATACACAGCTAAAAATAGCAATCGGAATAGACACAGAAATAACTGAAGATCTAAAACAAGAGGGTATGCTAAGAGATTTGATAAGAAACATCCAGGCTATCAGAAAAAATATGCATTTAAAAATGGAAGACCAAATAAATTTGGAATATGCAACCAACGAACTAGAAGATTTAATGACTCTTAAAAAAGAAGATATTGCACGTGGAGTTAAAGCAAAAAGTGTAATCAAAGTAGACAAATTAGATAATGCCGAAGAGATAATAGTGGATGGTAAAAAGGTCTTAATTAAGATTACCTCGGAATAGGAGTTTGTTCAAGACTAGACTTGTGGGATGTTTGCTAAAAGCAAACATCCCACAAAAATTCACCTTCAAATTACCAATTCCTAATTAATAATGTATACTAATATTGATTAGTAATAATAAAGTGATCTTTGCTGTATCGAATCAAAAAGGCGGTGTTGGGAAAACAACAACAGTACTCAACTTAGGTGTATATTTGGCTAAAAAAGGCAAAAAAGTTTTGATAGTAGATATAGATCCCCAAGCCAATTTAACCTCGGGCATGGGCTTTAATTTAGTTGAGCAGAGCCAATTTAACACCATCTACGATGTCTTAGTCAATAAAGCATCCGTAGAAAACGTAATAAAAGAAACAAGAGTCAATAACTTACATCTTATTCCATCAAGCATTGAACTAGCTGGAGCTGAGATTGAAATTGTAAATGCAATGTCGCGAGAGACTTTGCTTAAAAAGGCCTTAGATAGTGTAAGAACAAAATATGATTTTATTCTTATTGATTGCCCTCCATCTTTAGGATTATTAACTATAAATGGACATGTTGCAGCCAATAAAGTATTAATACCTGTTCAAGCAGAATATTTCGCATTAGAAGGCTTGGGACAATTAGTCAATACAATTAAATTAGTCAAATCTAATTTAAACAACGAACTAGACATTGGCGGAGTTGTATTAACAATGTTCGATACCAGAACTAACCTTAGCAAGGATGTAGCCACAGAACTGCAAAACTTTTTTGGAGACAAATTGTTCGATACCTTGGTACCAAGAAATATTCGACTGTCAGAAGCTCCTTCACACGGCTTATCAATCTTCGAATATGATCAGAACTCGTCAGGAGCTAAAGCATACGAGCGACTAGCCGAGGAGTTGTTGCATAAGTTTGAAAGTAATAATAAACTTACTCGACCTAACTTAGGTCAAAAATGAAAAAGGTCTTGATCTACCTTATTTAATGTGACATCATAAATTAGATATTTTAAATAACAATATGACCAAGAAATCAGCATTAGGGAAAGGTCTATCAGCTTTGATAAGTGAAAGTACAATTTCCGATATTTCTAACGGCTATTTACCAAAGCTACCAATCAATATGGTAGTACCGAATCCATATCAGCCGAGAGCAGAAATTGATCCAGAAAAACTAGTGGAGCTTGCGGATTCTATAAGGCAACATGGAGTAATCGAACCACTGTTAGTTACCAAAAAAGCTGACAATCAATATGAATTAATAGCAGGAGAAAGAAGATGGAGAGCATCGAAACTTGCAGGATTAGAAACAGTACCTGTTGTTGTAAAGGAGGCATCTCCACAAGAAATGCTGGAACTAGCTGTTATAGAAAATGTGCAAAGAGAAGATCTTAATCCTTTAGAAGAGGGTTTAGCATTTGAACAACTAGCTCAAATGTTTAGTCTAACTCACGAGCAAATTTCAAAAAGAGTCGGTTTGAGTAGACCAGCTATTGCAAACAAAATCAGATTGCTAAGTCTTCCCGAAGAATTAAGAAAGGCGTTACTAGAGAACAAAATATCTGAAGGGCATGCAAGAGCCTTGCTTGGATTAAAGAGTAAAGACACAATGATAGCTGCATACAAAATAATTCTTCGAGATAATTTATCTGTAAGGGCTGTTGAAGAACTTGTTAGAAGACTTAATAAAGGACAGATGAAACAACAAAAGTCTACAAACCGACTAATGGACGAAAAAACATCTTTAATAGAAACAAAACTAAAAGAAAAATTTGGAGAAAAAATTGTACTATCTAGATCTACAAAAGGAGGCAAGATAGTAATTCCATTCAAGAACGACGAAGAATTAGATAGCTTGATGACAAAATTTAGCCTGTAAAAAACAAAGTTAGTTTATAATTAATGCAAAATGGCAAGACGAGTAGTAATTGGAGCAGCACACACATTAATGCAACCTGGTCAGATCTTTCAAGATCTTAAAGAGGCCGACTTAACACGCAAAATTCTTTCTAAAACAATTCCCCATCTAGAGAAAAGTGGTTTGGAATTTAAAACTGTTCCTCTGGATTTGCCTCTACTACAGAGAATTGACTGGATTAATAACACTGGTTATAAACAAGAAGAAGGTGACATTTTTATTGAAATACACGTTAATGACGACGGCAAAAAAGGTTCAAAGCGAGGAATTGAAGGCTGGTTCTGTGGAGAAAATTCACAAGATAATTATTCAAAGGACCTTTGCGAGACTTTAGTTAGCCATATTTGTGACACTCTAAAATACCAAAAACAAGGGGTAAAAAGCGAAACTGAACATGACCTAGGTTCACTTTTAATACTGAATCAGACAAATACCATTAGCGTCGCTGTTGAGTTGTTGTACATAGATAATATAGAAGATATAAAAATCTTGAAAGACGATGCCAAGTTAGACGAATTAGCTAAAACTTTAGTAGATGGTATCAAAAAATATATTGACAATGCAAAAGATAAACCACTTCCAAAACCTAGAGAGAAGAAAGACGATATATTTGGAGGTTTGAGCGGTACAGGAAACCCTTTTCTTAAGTCACCAACCTTACCAAATTTAGGAAGCATGCCTTCTCTTCCAACTTTTGGAGGTGCTCCTTCCACGCCAAGCACTGGAAGTGGATCTAACATGCTTATGGATAGGGATCAAAGAAAACAAATGATAATTGATACCTACAAGAAAATGCTAGGAGAAGAGCCTAAACAAAATGATCTTAATTATCATTTAAATGTAGCAGTCGGAGAAGATGAATTGATCAGAAAACTAGCAACTTCGAAAGAACACGAAGATATGGTAAAAGACGCAATAGATGCAAAAGATTTAAGACAAAAAGTTACGGATCTGGAGGCTGAAAATATTAAATTAAAATCTCAGATATCCGATATTCAAAAAATGTACGAGAATCAAAACAGGCTTCTACAACACAAAAACCAGGCTATTATGCAAATGCAGCAGGAATTAGTAAGGAGAAATGTAATAAAAAAAGGGCAATACTACGATCCCAACAGAGTTTAGTCAATTAATCCTCAGGCAATTCAGTCATCAAAATTTTATGCTATAATTTTTGCTATAGAAATTTTAATCTGAAGATAATGTTTACTATTGAAACTCTTACAATAATTGATAATAAGAATCCGACTGTTCATCAGAATGGTCAAGTTTGGCTATCTATTACAAAATCTTCGGTTAACATTTCTAGCTAAATTATATAAAAATAGAGCCTTAAAAAACGTAAGGCTACTAATTTATTGGTTCAGTTGAATCATAGCTAACCCTATGATAATTATTTTTTAGTTATTAACTATGATAGAGGTAGTTCTTTTAATAGGCCTTCTAGGATCTGTCGGCGTCGCTGCATACTTGTATAAAGATATAAAACAATTAAAAGCTAAAGCAGGACAGTTAAAAAGTCAAAAACCACTAAGTGAATTAGAGGCCATAGAAAAAGCAAGCGAAATTGCAAAAAATAAAATATTGGAGGCAGAAGAAACTGCATCCAAGCTGAGAATGCAGCTAAAGGAACAAGAAAGAATTCTTGACGAAAGGGAAAATAAGCTCCTTTCAAGAGGCAAAAGCTTAGATAGCAGATTTGATGATCTGGATAAAAAAGAAAAAGCTCTAGAATCTGAAAGATCTAAAATTAAAGAACTAAATGATCAGCTTAGTACTCAGCTAGAAAAAATTGCTCAGTTAACAAAAGATGAAGCAGTGGCACTTCTTAAGAAACAAGCAGAGGTTGAATTAACAGATTGGATGGCAAGAAAAATCAAAGAGTCTGAGCAACAAATCCAACTGGATGTTGACGAAAAAAGCAAGGAAATACTTGTAGAAACAATGCTAAATAGTGCTGTTGATTATGTTGCAGAGACTACAACTACTACAATCGAGATTCCCGACGAATCTTTAAAAAGTAGAATTATTGGTAAAAGCGGTAGAAATGTTAGAACTTTCGAGAAGCTTACAGGAGTAGACATTATCATAGATGAATCTCCGACAGAAGTTACCATCTCCTGTTTTGATCCTATTAGAAGAGAGGTTGCAGCTATAGCACTAAATAAATTAGTCAAAACAGGAAAAATTAATCCTGCATCTATCGAAGAAACAATAGATAAAGTTAAAAAAGAGCTTCTAAAAGAAATTAGAAAAACCGGAGAAATGATGGCTTACGAAGCTGGTTTTACTGATCTGCCTAACGAATTAATAATGCTTTTGGGAAGATTTAAATATAGATTTAGCTATGGTCAAAATTTAGTTAAACATACCCTAGAAATGGTGAAAATAGGAGAAACGTTGGCAAAAGAACTTGGCGCAGATGTAAAAATCAGCAAAATGGCGTGCCTTTTCCATGACCTAGGTAAAGTAGCACCAGAAGAAGGTAAACAGCACCATCATATATCTGCAGAAATCGTTGGGAAATATTATAAAGATGAAAGACTAATCAATGCTATAGATGCGCATCATTTTGATGTAGAAGCAAAGTTTATAGAAGCAGAGATTGTTAGAATTGCAGATGCAATTTCTGGTAGCAGACCTGGAGCTAGAGTTGACAGCTACGAAGACTACATCAAAAGAATTAGAGCTTTGGAGGATATTGCTATTAAACATAGTGGTGTAAAACAAGCATTTGCAATCCAAGCAGGTAGAGAGGTCAGAGTAATTGTTGAACCTGATCAAGTTTCCGATGAAGATACAAAAGTTATGGCTTATAAAATTGCAAAAGAAATCGAAGAAACTCAAACTTACCCTGGTGTTATAAAGGTAAATGTAATCAGGGAGTATAGAATTATAGAAGAGGCAAAATAAAAAACTACGAACTGAAGTTCATAGTATTATGTTGTTAATGAAGAAGCTTAATTAAAAGACTAATCTCCATCCATTGGCTAAAGCCAATGGTTTTAAGATTAGTTTACAATAAAAAACTACAACGTAATTAATAAAATACCTCCGACTAAAAGTCGGAGGTATTTTATAAGTTTATTCTCTAATTTGATCTATCACCCCCCTACCCCATAATTTTGTCTTTTACCAACCCAAAACAGTTAGAAGTTTTAAAGCGGATTGTAATATCGCCAGATTATAATAACCAATGATTGACAAATTTCTTGTAAGGAGAATATAATTCCCTTAATTACTAAACAACTATGCAGCCTCCCGATCCATCTAATGAGTTACGTGCAGATCAACAAACTGCTGAAACTTACTTTAGTCTCCTTGGTGAATTAGCTAGGGTAACAATAGTCGAAGACGAAAATCAATTAACACCTCAAAGACTTTTTAAAATTTACCAAGCTTTAGAGTTAACATTTGATGAGTTAATCCACTCCGAAGATTTAGTAGCAATTAGCGAGTTCCATAACAAGGCACTACAGGCTTCTAAGTCCCTAAAACGTGTTTTAAGTGAGCATACTTTTATAGAACTGCCTCCGTGCAAACAAAAAGAGGTAAAACTTGCTCAGATAATAAACAGATTAGCAGTGTTAGAGTCATTCAAGATCTTCGAAAGGGTAAGGGCAGTTGGTATACATAATGAAATTTACGATAATGATAACAACAAGAATAAAAATAAACCTAAACTTTCAAGACCGGAATGGGGAAATATTAGTCAAAAACTAATTGAACTCAAAACTCAGATTATTTTCAATCATATTCTTGGGTTTAAAGATGATCAATCAGTTATAACTCCAGAAAATCGTGACTCAATTTCATCAGGTCTTGTAAAAAACATTAAATTTTATAGAGGTACTATTAAAGTTAGTGCAGCAGCTGTAATAAACTATATACATATTACTAGACTAGGAGATCCAGTAGTACAAAAAGTAAAAACTACCGATATAGAACAATATGCATTCCAGGAGCTGAGAAGTATCTTTGTTAACGCATTAATGATTAGCATTAACCAACATTTAAACGAAAAAGTTTATTCTAAAGAAAGATAGCTTAACAGAATGCCACTAATTAAAAGCATTATTTAATATAAACGAAATTATATTTATAAATATAATCAAGTCATTTACCTCACTTTTTATGAGTAACCAGTTGGATCAGTGTCTAGACGAAGACTATGAGTATAGTACTTTTTCTAATGTGACAAATGAATTAATACAAGCAATCGACACTTTTGCCGAAATAAAAGTTAATACTGAGACACCCGAAGCAAAGTTTAACAAGAAGTTTGGTTTATTTAAAGGTTTGGAAAACTATATTAGTAATTTAGAAAACCTTGATAATAATGAGGTTGGTGAAGCGATTGATTCTTTAATACGTATCAATAAATATCGAATACAACTTACCAAAGCAAGAAGAAATTACAGGCAGGAAACATCAAAGATGAGTAATCCAGTAATAGAAGCAAATATAGAAAGTCTTGACTTGGCCATTCAATTATTAACTTTTTGTCAGTGCGAAACATATAGTCGCATAAAGTTAATCGAATCAACTACAAATAGCAATGTAATAATTAGAAACGAAAAAAGGAAGAACACAACATCTCTCGGATTTGTTCAAGCTTGGCTTCTTAATAAATTTTATCTCCAACATACACATAAATCTAAAGAGGTTAACAATATACGATATCAGTTATTATTTGAAGTACTTGATAACAAAATTGGACTACAAGAAAATCTATTCTGCCATATATGGGCTAGAGAAGATAAGGAATACGGACTTAAGATGTTTATAAATAGTGCCCCATATATTTACTATAATAAAGGGGGACGAACTGTAATGAATACATCCTTGCAAGCAAATCAGCTAAAACCCTTAATTAAGTTTGCTATTGACGATACACTCTTGCCAGATACTAGAGAAAAATTGTATGAAATTAGAAGAACTATTTTGATTGAAGTGATTAGAAACACACCTATGTTGGCTGATTCACTAAGTCCTGCGGAAACATAAGAAAGTAAAGACTTATCTTTTTTATATAAAGAAAAAGTTTGATTTTCCTGCATCAACATCCATCTTTTAAACTACTTTCTGTCTTGCTCCATTGCTTCGCGTTCAAGCGCTGGATTAGTTTGAGGCGCTTCCACTACAGTATCATCTTGCTGATTGGGGAATATGTTATTCCCTCGTTCCCAAAGCACTTTGCCCTCCTCTATGGCACTTTCCAAAAAACCTTCTCCTTCCTCATCAACCATAAATCTAAACTCCTCAGGCGTGTAAATTAATGGCTCCACAATAGGTTCTCCGCCCTTTGTAATATCTCTAACATAATGGATTCTTTCTACAAAAGATAGTTCTGTATGCGCAACAATCAGCAAGTCCATAGTGGAGGATTTGGGTAACACCGATTCTCTTGCAAAACTTCCAAACAAAATGATTTTTTCGACCTTTAATTTGTCACAATTCACAATTACATCTATAAGGCGACTCTTTCTATCTTCAAACTCGTCAGCCGAAAAGTAGTAGTCCCGTAAATCGTTTTCATCTTCTAAAATAGGTTTTTGATATTTCAAAAAATCATACACAGTTTTATATATTCCCTTAGCTATTTCCAAGCAGGCCTCTGCATCGTGCTTTTTTATCAGTTCGTGTGGAGTTACATTTTGACCAGGTATTACAAAAGGATATCTCGAAATAAATGTATAACCCTCGATTTTTCGAAAGTTAAGTTTAATGTTTACGAAGCTCGGGTTTGCTCTATTGCACATACTTACCAATACACCAAGTTTATGAGTTTTAGGTGGTCTATACCCAGAGTGAACTATGACTGCTTTAAAAATCTTTTCGACACTTTGAATTGACTGGTAACATACCCACTCATAACTTTTAAATTCCATAGTATATTCAGCCAAATCTAAGTCATGTTTTGCCTGCGAGAGCCACACTTCAAAACGATCTTTAGATTGTACTTTTGATTTATCCATATAAAATTTTGCTACAAATTTAAGATACCATATACAAAGACTAAACAAAACTTTTATCAAACAGTATGATAAATTTTTTCAGAGGCAGGTTTTTAAACCTGCCTCTTGTGTTCATAATCAAATTATATAGCCTTTTTACCAATAACTGTATTATTTAAGGTAATCTCTTAAAGCTTGAGCTACTTCATCACTTTTCATTCTTCTTAGGGCTTTTGCCTCTATTTGCCTGATTCTTTCTCGAGTTACATTGAATTCATGCCCTACCTCCTCTAATGTCCTCGAGACGCCATCCATTAGTCCAAATCTTAATTCAAGAACTTTTCTTTCTCTGTCGGAAAGCCCTTCCAAAATTTCGTTAATCTGTTTTTTTAAGAAAGAAAATGTAGCCAGTTCCTGCGGCGATGCAGTGTATTCGTCTGCAATGATTTCTATCAAACTGGTTTCGCCATCTTCTCCAATTGGAGTTTCTAAGGATTGTGGTTTTTGTGCTATCTTTATAATCTCTTGAACTTTCTTTGGAGAAATCCCCATCGACTTTGCAATTTCCTTGATAGTAGGTCTGCGTCCAAGTTTAGATGCGAGTTGAGAAGAAACTTTACTTAATTTGTTAATAGTCTCTATCATGTGTACAGGCACACGGATTGTTCTTGCCTGATCAGCAATTGCTCTGGTTATTGCCTGTCTAATCCACCATGTTGCATAAGTAGAAAATTTGAATCCTTTGCGGTATTCAAATTTTTCCACTGCTCTCATTAATCCTAGATTTCCTTCTTGAATCAAGTCTAAAAGATCCAACCCTCTCTTAAGATAATTCTTTGCAATGGAAACGACCAATCGCAAGTTAGCTGTTGTAAGTAAGTGTCTGGCTTCAAATCCATCTCTAGCAATTTTGTTGGTGTACCTTCTGTCTTTTTCTTCAAGCCTTTTCTTAGCTTTATCCACTTCTTTATTTTTATAGTCTTTCTGAGCAATCAATTCAGCTGCTTTTTTGTAAATTGGATCTGAATCTTCTTTTGCACCTAGATCTTTTATAATCTCTCGCATTTCTTTTTCTCCATTCTCTATTCGCTTAGCAAGAATAACCTCTTCTTCAGCACTCAGCAAAGGAATTTTGCCAATTTCGTGCAGATAGGCTCGGATTGGATCTGTGCTTACATGTGATTTTATCTGCTTTAATATTTTAATCTTTTCATCAAAGCTGAGCTTAGATTGCTTTTCTTCATATTCATATTCTGATTTATCAACAGGTTCAATCACTTCTATTTCTTCCGATTGCAATGATTCTATTATGTATTCAAGAAGCTGCAGGTTATCTTCAATATCTTGGAAATTGGACAAAATGTCATCCTGCGTTAGATAGCCTTGCTTTTTTCCGAGAATCACAAGATTTCTAACTTTTTGTTTCTCTTCTGCGCTTATGGACATAGTGGTGTCTTTTTAATTGTAATTAAATAGTTGAAGTTAAATAGTATTTTATCATAATATATGTAGAGATACTAAACTAAAAATATAGTAGCTGATTATTTTAGCATAGAAAGAAAATTTTTATGAGTTTGTATTCATACAAAAAGGTTGATTCTACAGAGCAAAACTACTACGACTTTAGTAAAGAGTTCTTAGTATTAGATGTGCATCAAAAAGATAAGGTCAACATCTGGAATGCAACAAGTAGTGGATATAATACATTGCAAGATATTGTCAATGCTTCTAAGGCAACCAATATTTTGATTCCAATGTTTTTTATAATTTTAGGAAGCTTCTTTATACTTAAGCACGTTTATCCACAAATTAAGTATCAGATAGAAAAGCAAAATGGACTTGTATCGCAAGGAAACATATCGCCAATATCCGAAGGTTACATAGATTTATCCAAATATATTTCTAATCCTGCGGGTTTAGCACAAGTTACCGAAGAAGCTTTTAATGAACACATACTTATAGAGGATACTGTGAGCAAGAACTACCAAGGAGTATTCTTTATTACAATCCCATCTCTAGGAATAGACAGGCTGCCAGTACAATCAAATGTAGATAGCACATCCGAGGCAGCATACAATGCAGTTTTAGATACTCGTCTTGCACATTTTAAAGGAACTGGTCTTCCAATCTCGGACATAGCTAATAATATTGTTATATACGGACACAGTGCAAGTCCAAACTATGGTCCCAAACCATCAGATCCTATGGTAGCATTTTCATTCTTGCCCAATCTAAAAGTGGGCGATGACATTATTTTGGAAATAGAAGGTCAAACTTATAAATTTAAAATGCAAAAAAGCAAAATCGTCGAACCTGAAGATACTTCTATAATCAATGGTACTCGTGGCAAAAGAACACTAACTCTTTTTACATGTTATCCAGCCGGTGATAATACTCAAAGATATGTAGCTGTAGCAAGAGAGGTATAAAATCATCTAGACTATAACTGACGCTGTAGCAATAGCAAATTCTTAACTCATGTCATGCTGAATCTGACTGACTGTATAATTGAAGGGTCAAAACCGTGTGGACTAAACTTCTTGGCAACCTAGTTTGAATATTACTTTGCTCTTTTCCTTAAGAAAGAAGGTAGATTTTCCAAATCTTCATCATCATACTGACCTCCGGTTGGCTGCACAGGTTCTATTTTCTTCTTCACATTTAAAGAATTTGGAACCTGTTGAAGAGGTAAGTCTAGATCATCTTCTGCTATACTCCTTTGTGCAGCTAATGTATCCAAATTTGATTTGCCTGTTTCGAGAATGGATTTTTCGCTTTTTGAATCAAACCCCGTAGCAAGTACAGTAATCTCTATTCTATCCTCATAAGATGGATCTATTCGGGCACCAAAAATAAATATGGCATCTGGAGCAACTCTTTGCTTAATTGTCTCGGCAGCTTCATGGACTTCCATCATTCCCAAATCCTTTCCTCCAATAATATTAAACAATATGCCTCTAGCGCCATCTACCGATATTTCTAGAAGTGGACTTTCTATAGCCATAACTGCAGCTTCGCGGGCTCGGTTATCTCCGTTTGCTGATCCAATGCCCATAAGTGCTGCGCCACCATTGTCCATAACCGATCTCACATCTGCAAAGTCTACATTAATTAAACCTGGCTGAGTAATAAGATTAGCTATGCTTTTAACTGCTTGCGCTAGCACATCATCAGCTTTTTTCATTGCATCTAAAAACGATGCATTTTTATCCATAATCTCTAAAAGTCTTTGATTTGGAACAACAATTAAAGTATCAACTTTATCTTTAAGTTCTTCTATACCTTTCAAAGCTAAATCCATGCGTCTTTGCATCTCGAAGTGGAATGGCTTTGTAACTACTCCTACCGTCAAAGCTCCCAGGTTTTTGGCAATTCCTGCAACTACAGGTGCTGCACCTGTTCCGGTACCTCCCCCCATACCTGCTGTTATAAATACCATGTCTGCTCCAGCAAGATTTTCGTGTAATAAATCAACACTTTCTTCTGCAGCTTTCTTTCCTATAACTGGATTTCCTCCACTTCCTAGTCCACGTGTGATTTGCTCGCCTATTCTTAATTTGATATCTGCTTTGGAATTCATTAAAGCTTGTGCATCTGTATTTACAGCAATGAACTCAACATCTTCAATGTTGTGCTCTGCAATCATAGTGTTTAGGGCATTTCCTCCTCCCCCACCAACACCTACTACTTTTATTTTGGCCGATAACACGGATTGTGGTTTGACTAACATATTCTAAAACTTTACCTATAGAGAATATATTAAATTACCCTATCTAAAAACGCAAGCTATTTCGAATTTTCCGACAATAATTTTGTATAAATAAAATATACTATTTTGCTCTATTGTAGTACAACCCTTGCTATATAGTATTTTTTAGGCTAAAAATTTTTCTACAAAAGATGATTCAGAGCTATTTATTTGTATAATTATTTTGTACAGACAAAAATGCTTGTGAAAAAGAATTATTAACTAAGTCTTTGTTAATTAATTCTGTTAGCTTTTACTTTATTAGATTAAGAAAATCTAGCTAACTAATCCGAGAGTGATTAATTTAGGAATTTAGGTGCAATAACAGAATCTGCTCACTATAAAGTAACAGAATTGCTAAAATGCTAGTGATCTAAGAAGTGCTAAGTATAGCTTAAGGCATTAAGCCCTTAAATACTTCAAGAATTTTTCCAATGATTCCAGTACCACTTCCTTTAGCTGCTTGGTTTGAGATTCTTTGAGTAGATGAATATGTTGTATCCTCGAGCCCATTCAGAATCATACCTTGAACTACAGAAAACTCAGGTGTAGAAATACCATCTAGAAGCCCTTCGAGCCCACGTGGAGATCCTACTCTGGCAGGCACCTTAAATACCTCCTTTGCCAGATTGGTAATTCCAGGCAAACCAGCAGATCCCCCCGTCAAAACTATGCCGGCAGGAAGCTTATATTCATAACCAGATTGCTCTATATTATCTTTAACTAGTTCAAAGATCTCTTTGATTCGCTCCTCTACTATTTCTGTAAAAAATTTTCTTGATATGGTTTTTACACTCTCAATTCCCAAACTAGAAACTTCTAATACATCGCCTGCTTCTTCCTCTTCGCCATCTTCATCATCTTTGTCTTTCTTCTTTCTTTTTGTAGTAGCACTTGCTTTCAACAGCTCATCTATCTTTACTTTTACCCGCTCTGCATCATCCAAAGATAATCTAAGTCCAGCTGCCAGATCTCTTGTAACATTGGCTCCACCAAAAGGAATAGATGCTGAATACGTAACGGCATCCTCTACAAAAGAGGTAATAGTTGTTGTACCTCCTCCAATATCTAACAATAGAACTCCTAATTCCTTTTCGGTAGATGTCATGACTGATTGTGCGCAAGCCCAACCGCAAAAGACAATACCATCAATTCTCAATCCTATACTCTGAATACATCTTTCTATATTATGAATTGCTGTTGTTGGTGCAGAGATTATATGTGCATCCACTTCTAACCTGCTGCCTGTCATATTCACAGGATTTTTAATGCCAGATTGTTGATCAACAACAAATTCTCTAGGTATCAAATGAATGATTTCTCTTGCTTGTGGAATTGCAATTGTCCTTGCTTGTTCAAGCGATCTATAAACATCCTCTTCCAAAATTTCTGCATCCGAAATTGCAACAACTCCTTTGTTATTATTAGACAAAATATTTTTTCCGTTTATAGATACGTAGGCTGAAGACACAGTAAGGCCTGCCATCTTCTCTGCAGCTGTTAGAGAAGCAGCTATAGAGTTAATTGCTTCATCTATACCGGTAATTTCTCCTTTTTTAACTCCGTAGGATGCATATACACCTTCCCCTACTACCTTTGCCTTACCCTTATCGTCTACTACGGCTATTATGGTTTTAATGTTGCTGGATCCTATATCAATCGCAGTAATTATATTAGCCATTCTATTTAAAAAGTGTAACTAAATTAAAAGCTTACAAGTATTATATTACTAATTGCAATACAATATTACTACAGAATATTAATATTTCAAGTTTTATAATACTAATTTTACACTATAGAAAACACAAAACAAAACCTTATTTGAATAGAATTCCAGCTTTACTTCGAATCAATGTACTTACTATCAACACTATCGAACCGAGATAGTTGGTATCCTCAAATCATATGTTCGGCCACTTTCTATTTTGGAGTTCCACACCAAAGCTTCATAATCTTCGAGCTGATCCGAAATTTCTCGATTGTTTATAAAAATAAGTGTAGCTGAATTATCTAAAAGCACCTGTAAATTAAAGTTATCTTTCCACACAAACTTTACAACATTGTACTGACCTACAGACGCCAGACCTTTAAGTATTTCTTTCGAAAAAATAATCTTCTCTTCAAGTCTTGTATCCACCTGACTGATTTCTATATCTTGGTTTATTAATATCAAAGGTACATTGTAAACTTCGTTAGCTTTAGACAAAATTGTTGATTGAAAAGTAGAGACTTTTGCATTGATTTGATTCTTTAGCTCCTCTATCAACGATCGCTTGGTTTCTTCGGGAACTTCTGCCCAAATTAGCTGCTGCTTTTCTTCTTCGGTTGTTAATTTAGCAGCGTAAGCTTCCCTCAAACTATTTGAATTTAGATCTACCTTGTTATCTAAAACATTTCTCTCAAATTCAGTAATGACTAATTTGTCTGAATTATCATTTATTATAATTTCATTATTCTCGTCCAGTATTAGCATGTTACTATAGGTTGCAACGGCAAGTGTTGGAATTCTGAACTGAACTTCAAACTCTATTTTGTCCGGAAAATATTTAATCACATAGACTTCTTTTATATCTGCTACTTCTGATTTGATTTTCTCCTCGAATTCGGCTGCAGAAACTTTAAAAAGGTTTTGATTTAAGAACTGACTTGCAGCTTTTTCTAGCAAAGCTATTCTTTCCGACGAGATTTGGTCTGAGTTAACTAAATTAACTTTTTTAATTAATAGTACATTTGTATGAACAGCCATATAATATCCAAGTAATACAACCGCAATAATAACTAGAGTTGCAACAACATACCTACCTAGCAAAAAACGTTTGATTAGCTTTGTATTAATCTTAATCTTGAAAGTTCTAGAAGTTTTGATATTAGCCTTTCTAAGCTCTAAAGCGCTCGGTTGAGCAACTTTTTTATACTTACCTTCTTCCTCTTGCTTCTTTTTCTTAAACGGATTTCCAAAAATACGTTTCCAGCTACTTCGACTGACGCTATCTGTATTTCGGCGTCTTTGCATGCTTAAATTCCCACGTGGTTTTGGTTTTCTCCTAAATAGTTTCAATCAAGAATGATTAATCTTCAACCATTTTACATTATTAAATTTTCTGGAGTAATAAAAAACCCCCAATTTACATTGGAGGTTTTGTTCTAAATTAGCACAGATTTTAGTTCAATCCCATTTCTTTTAAAAAAGTATTTACTGTTTTTTCGTCTGCTTCGTTCTTTTTTAAGTACTTAACCATTCTTCTTCTGTCTCCAACCAATCTTAGAAGACCTCTTCTGGAGTGCTGATCTTGTTTATGACCTTTTAAATGAGAAGTTAAATAATTAATTCTTTCTGTTAGAATTGCAATTTGGACCATTGGTGAACCTGAATCTTTTTCATGAGCACCGTACTTTTTTACAATCTCTTCCTTCTTTTGTTTATCAAGGCTAAACTTGGATTTCTTACTGGCCATACAAAATAATATTATAAGTAATGTAATTATTATATAAGATTAAAAGGATTTTATCAATATGATATTTCTTTTCTTTTTATAGTTTAAGCCAAATATTTTGTATTGGCAACTGTATCGCGTAGAGTTTTGAATTTTGTATTAATTAATGTAAGATTTAAGTAATGAATAATCAAAAGACTAAAACTAACTTAATACTATTGCATGGTTGGGGAGGCTCTAAAAGCAGTCTGCAGCCTCTGGCTAATGAACTTACTAAATTAGGATACTCTACTTACAATTTAGAATTACCTGGACACGGCCAAACACCTCAAATGAGTTCCGAATGGACTATGCGAGATTTTGCTTTTTGGCTTAATCATACTATAGAAGAACTGAAATTAAATGATTATATACTAGTAGGTCACTCCTTTGGCGGGAAAATAATTGTCGAATCTATCCTAGCCAATCTCGTCGCGCCTCAGCAAATTATTTTAATAAATATTAGTGGTATACAGCCGAAAAAAAACCTCAAAACAACTTTCTGGAAATTTGTAGCAAAAAAATCAACGTTCATTAAAAATCTCAAATTTTTGTATCCGATTAAAAGATTCTTATACAAGTATATTTTACGAGAAACGGATTACCTAAATACAGAAAATCAACAAAACTTAAGAAAAACTTTAATAAATATTCTTAACGAGAACTACGACCAAAAAGTAAAAGACCTTTTGCTGCCCACATTACTAATCTGGGGCGAACAAGATACATACACTCCTCTATGGATGGGTCAATTCTTGCATAAGGAAATTAAAAATTCTAAACTAATAGTACATCCAGGTACGCATGGATTGCCGTTAAAACGACCTGAGCTAATTGCCAAAGACATTTATAATTTCTTAAAATCTAATTAAGCAATGACAGAATTAATAGCACTTACAATCATCTTTTTATTTCCTGCATTCTTAATTATTTTTAGAAATTTTCTATGGGATTTATATTTTTGGGAAATAAAAGAATATCGTTTCGATCGCTTTTGGACACATATCTTCTGGGATCAAGACGAAAAAAACCGAAATCATACTGTTACTCTAATTAAATATTTTTTGTTTGCATGCGTTTCTCTAATGCTAGTTTTTCCTGAATTAAGTTTAATTGGAGTCTTTTTGTCGTTCTTTATCTGGCTTAATGAATCACTCAATCTAATTGCCACAATTCATTCTGGCAATTTTAAAAGACCATCATTAAAAAGTCCACGCAATATTTTAATAATGACAGGATTGCTAATCTTACTGATTGCTACATTTGGAATAATAGTCTACCCATTTACGCAAATAGAAAGAGATACTACAGCGGGAATATATTTGAATACCCCTACAGATGAATCAAGTGTAGCCTATCCTGACGCATATTTATTACTTTCAATACTTACATTATTCGCTCTACTATTCGATTTAGGTTCCGTAGTTTTTGTGACCATATTTGTTTACGTAACTAAGCCTTTTGCATATATCAGACGTCAATTGATGGTAAGGCAGGCATCAAGAATTTTTAAGCAACATAAAAAAAATCTTACGACTATAGCTATTACCGGTAGCCAAGGGAAAACTACTACGAAAGAACTGATGTACGAATTAATCAAAGATGAATTTAATACTTTAAAAACGCCAGAGAACTACAATACCGATTTTGGAATAGCAAGCATTGTCAAAAGAAGATTAAACAACAATCATCAAATTTTTATAGCCGAGATGGGAGCATATAAGCGTGGCGAAATTGCTAAAGTTTGTAAGTATTTTACTCCTAATATTTCGGTTATCACAGACATGGATACCCAACACCTTGGTTTATTTGGCTCAAAAGAAAATCTGTTCCGAGCTAAATCCGAAATTGTTACCCATATGAATCCGGACGGAACAGCAATATTAAATGGTGATAATGATGACTGTAGAAGGATTTTGAATTTTTTCCATGGTACAGTACATTTCTTTTCTACAGAATGCAAATCCGAAGATGATTTTTTCAAAAAATACAAGATCAAGAGACAACCTCAACTTTTTGTACACATAGCAAAAGATATTAAGACAAAAGGTAATGTAACGACCTTAACATATATTCACCAAGAGACCGAAACCAAAATTCGATTTAACACTGCAAGTAGCCATCTAGTAAGTAACTTATTAATATCCCTGATTGCTGCTCAATTAATTGGAATAAGCTTAAAAGATCTTAGTGCAAAACTTAATAAAACTAAGTTCCACCTCCCACGACTAAATTTAGAAACCGGAATCAACAATACCGCAGTATTAAACGATTCTTACAGCTCATCCCTAAAAGGATTTATTGCAGCTGTTGAGCTCATGCACAAGAAATCCACCGAACGCAACATTGTAGATCTCGAGACAGATATTACACGCATAGGAAAACGAATTGTCGTTACAAAAGGTATCTACGAACTAGGAAGAAGCAAGAAGATGGTATACGAAACACTTGTTGAGCAAATTTATAAAAAAATTGATGTATTAATAACGACAGATCATTTGCTAGCTAGACTAATGAGTAGTTACTCCCAGAAGATCGATTGCTATTTGGCAGTGGATCATAAAGATATGATTTTTAAGACAGAGGAAATTGCAAATCCTGGTGATATTATTCTAATAGAGGGACGAGTTCACCCTGAAGTGCTAAAATCTCTAGTTAGCGAAAATTACTAATTTAGAAAGTTATTATTATTTCATGTATTCGTTTAAGACAATCTCAGATCTAGAAATCTGGAATAATTTTTTGTTTAATTTTCCAAAAGCACTAACTCTAGACAACGAGCAAACTGAAAAAATAAGTCGTTACTCATTTATTCAATCATACCAATGGCTGAATTTTCAGAAGGAGTTTGGTAGGAAAATTTATAGAATCGGTATTTACAAAAACGAGGAGTTAATTGGTATATGTGGAGCAGTAGTAATTAGAGCAAAAAGAGGAAACTATTTATATATTCGAAACGGCCCTACTCTAGTTTGGGAGAACGTTAACCTGGCCAAACAGCTAACAAAATATTTAAAAACAATAGCAAAGCAAGAAAAACTTTGGTTTATCAGGATGAGCCCACTTGTAGAAAGAAACTCCAAGGAAGCAGACATAATAAACTCCATGAATTTTAAGAATTGCCCCATTAACGAGACAGAAGCAGTAGACACTTGGATAATGAATATTGAAGGTAGTGAAGACCAAATTTTCAATAAAATAAAAAAGAAAACCAGGTACGAGATCAGACAAGCTCAACAAATGTGCAAGGCGATAGTAAGCCAAGACTCAAAATATATAGATGATTTTTACGAAATAGAACTGGATACTGTTAAAAGGAATGGCTGGGTAGCATTTTCAAAGAATTATACAAAAAAAGGATTCGAGATATTTTCAAAAGATGGGAATGCTACAGTTATTTTAATTGAATATGATAAGAAATATATTGCCGGCGGAGTTTTTATTCACTTTGGTGATCAAACTTACTACCACTATGGTGCCTCTTTAACTGAATACAGAAATATTCCAGCCTCTTATTTAATGATATGGGAAGCAATAAAAGTGGCAAGACTTAAGGGAAGTAAATACTTTAACTTCTGGGGTATCACGCAGGAAAATTCGAAAGATAATCATCCCTGGACTGGCCTAACTAAATTTAAAATGAAATTTCCGGGTTTTGAACAACGCTGGATTCACTCTAAAGATATACCTATTTCTAAGAAATATTGGCTAACTTATTTATTTGAGAAAATAGAAAAGAAGAAAAAAGGCTTTATTTAAGTTTCCGATTCTTAATACCAACCACATTTTATTGACATATTGTATAAATTAGCTATAATATTTGTGTTATTAGAAAATCCTTATGTATAAGTCAAAAGATGGAAAAGTAATGGCTTCCTTAACAGAAGTTAAAAACAAGACAGGAGATATATTTGCTCTTGTGGATGAATTTGGAGAAGTTGTCCTAACCTCTTACAACAAGCCCAGATACAGAATTGTAAAAATAGGGGTATCGGATATGCTTAAAACTGAAATTCCAGAAGAACCAAAGCCGGTAGCGTCTAAAAGCCCAGCATCAGTTATTAGCAAAGTAGTAGAAAAAGTAAGTGTGATAACGAAAAAATCAGAACCTGTTGCAGAAACCGAGGAAACAACTTTACTAACAAAAGATGTGATTGCAAAGTTTTCTAAATTGAAATCATGGGATAGAGTAAGTAAACAAGAGAAAAGATTTGTTGAGGTAGCTAAAAAGCCATTACAGTAATTTAAATTTTAAACGTTAAAAATGAAAAGTACAATTATAGTGGATATTAATGTAATAGTTGAATATTTAAAAACTGGCAAGGGAATTTTGCCTACAGCTTACGAAAAATTTAAGATGAAGATCTCTTCGGTAACGTATGCAGAATTACTTGCAAGCTCAACTTTTGCAGATTCGAGTTTAGAAAAAGAAGTTGTTGACTTTTTAAAGAAGTATTTTGAGGTCGCAGATTTTGACGAGAAAACTGCAGTAGAAACAGCAAAAGTTTTAAGAGATTCTGAATTGACTTTAGCTCAAGCTGTAGTTGCAGCTACTGCAAAAGCTCATGGGGTTCAGTTATTAACCGACGATAAAAAATCTTTCGAAAAAGTAGAAAGTCTTCAGTTTGTAGAGATTTAACAAAATTTTTAATGTAAAAACTGCCTCGGTATTTACCGAGGCTTTTATTGCCTTCTATAAATGATTTATAGCCTACTCTACCTCAAAGATCCCAAAGTAATTCCCAGTAATTCTCGCTTGTTATAACTTTTGTATTAAGAACGGTGGTTCTATACCTATCTTCAAAAGATTGTAGACTTCTAGGCTTTTTATCCGAATTCCAAGTATATTTAGCTTCGTATGCTGTAAGTTGAATTTTACCTTCAACCACTAACTTTAAGATGAAATCAATTTCTGTTTGATTTAAAGTACGCCAAAATAAAAGCTCTCCGTTTTTATGCCGTCTAACATAATCCCGTAGGTGTATTTCTAAAGCATTTTCAAATAATTTACCCCTATCATTAAGTATCGCCAATTCACTTAATTTTCCGGCTACAGCGTTTCGTATACCAGGATCAGTAAAATACACTTTGGGTCTAGAAGTAATCTCTTTTAGACTATTTTTTGCAAATGGATATATTAAATCTATTACGAAAGTTCTGTCTAAAGCATTTATTATCTTTTCTACTTGATATTTTGATAATTGGCCTACCTTAGCTACATTATCTTTACTTAATAAATTACCGATATTTTCTGCCAGATAACTTGCTGTAACTTTTACATGATTAATGTTTTCGATCTGAAATAAGTTCGTAATATCTCTATAAATATAAGATTCTGCTATTTCTTTAAGTTTTGATATCTTTCTTTCTGTGATGGATTCCGTAACAATATTTGGGTAGCCTCCAAACAGTAAGTATTCTTCTAAAATAACTTTTAGTTTAGGAAAATAACCTTGTATTAAGTCAATATCAATTCCTCGGTAATCAAGAATCTCATTTAAGCTTAATGCAGAAAGATAAAGTTCTTCTTTTCTACCAGTTAAGGCTTCTTTAACTTTTTCTTTTATATCTAAAGATGCTGATCCACTAAGCACAAATTTGATATTTCTTTTTTGATCGTAAATGTATTTTATAAATATACTAATATTTTCTAGTCTTTGAGCTTCATCTATAAAAACATAGGCTCTTTGATCTAAGGTGACTCTTTGAGCATTAATTGAATTTAAAAAATACTCAGGATTTTGAAATTCGTTAGTAGGATAGTCAAGATTAAAATAAAATACATCTGTAGAAGGGTTATCCTTTAGAAGTTCACTTATACATTTGTATAATTCTGAAGTTTTGCCTACCTGTCTTGCCCCATAGAGTACTGTCACCTCAGGATTATTAATTGCTTGCATTAAGGTGTTATGAATTTGCCTACTTACAAAGTTGGTAGGTAAAAGTGTTGTAATATACTCTTGTGTCATTTTCATAGTCAAATTATGTACTAAAACCGAGGAATTGTCAACGATTTTAGTACTAAAATCGCCGATTACTAAGTTTTTCGTTTGGATATCTTTTGAATAAGATAACGAACGCAATTACTGGTAAAGCATGGGACAGTTAAAAATATTTTATAGAAATTTATAGCTGCTATAATGAATTAAACTTATAAATTATATGAATATCAAACATTTACAACTAAATACATCCACACTCAGAAATCCAGGCAAAATCATTCAATTTATAAAAGCAAGAGATATTGACTTTGCCTGCTTGCAAGAAATTTGTTATCCAATTGGTTCTACCAATCCTTTAGAATTAGAACTTCCAGAAAATTTGAGTTATGTAGAAGGTATACATTATTATTATATTCCTAAGAATCAAGTCATAGGAACAGGAATAATCTCTAAATACCCTGTCGTGGATAGTATTTGCATATATTATAATTCTAAGAACTACCAGCCAAAACATATAACTGACAAAGACGAATTTTCTGGCACAATTATCAACGACATACCAAGCGAAAACCTTGTAGGCTCGAGAGGTTTAAAACATTCAATCAAATCTAGGTGTATTTTATCTATAATTGTTCAACTTCCAGATGGAAAATTTATGAGAATTATTACTACACACTTTAATGTGTCAGATTTATGTACAGAAACAATACAGATGTTCGAAATATCACAGATAATAAATTCTTTAGTAAGCAATAGCAAAGACATACCTACAATTTTTTCGGGGGATTTAAATATTAGAGCAGAATCTTATTCTGTTATGAATATTGAAAAGGTATTGACCTGCCATACAAAAAATCTATCAGACACACTTTCCAAAGATCATATTGCAAAAAAGAAAGATTTTCCAAATGGACTAGCTATTGACCACACTTTTTCTAAAAGCTTAAAGCACATTTCTACAGAAGCAGTAGAAATTGACTTTTCTGAACATAAAGCCGTAGTATCGGAATTTGAAATATAAGAAGACGAATCCTTGATGTTTTTTCCTTATTTGAGTTATGCTTACAATCTTTTGATGAGATATATAACAATATTTTATTATATAATTCAATTATCAAATATATGGCATCGTTTCCCAAATCACATAAAAAAGCATTAGAAACTCTTGCAAAACTACTCAACCAATCGAACATAACATGGATACTTACAGGCAGTACTAATTTGGTTATGCAAGGAATAGATATTGAAATAGGCGATATAGACATTCAAGTTGATTCGAATCAAATAGCTCAATTAAATACCATCCTTTCTATATTTATTGTGAAGCCCGTTTCTTTTTCAGAGGGCGAGAGATTTCGGTCAAAATATGGTGTTTTTCAAATTGAAGGTATTCAGGTTGAAGCTATAGCAGATTTAGAAGTTCAAAAAGAAGGTAGTTGGATAAAAGTCACCAAAGCAGATTTTGCAAGCCGTAAGTCAATGATACTTAGTAAAGAAACTGTTTATCTAATGTCTCTTGAAGAAGAGTACCAAGGTTACCTCACGCTTGGTCGTACTGAAAAAGCTGAGAAAATTAAGGAATTTATAGAAAATAGCAAGAATTAAGAATGAAGGTGAAAAATCGGAGAGACAGGACTCGAACCTGCAACCCCACGCTCCCAAAGCGTGTATTCTAGCCAATTGAACTACTCTCCGAAATGCATATTAAGTTTTTTTAAAGGTCATTCTCGTGTATTCTAGCCAACCTTGCCTGCGTGATGCAGTCAGGCAGGTTGAACTACTCTCCGATAACAACTCACAGTTTTTTCAAAAACTGTCCATATTTAAAGTGCAAGGTAATTTTAACAGACTTCGCTCAAAAATTAAATCACTGTGATTCGAGAATGTAATAACAATTTATTTATTCTGGTTAATTCAGAATAGGATAGTGGAAAAGCAAAACTTCGAAAAACAATTACATTACTTCAGAAAAGTTATAGGTAATTTCTAGCAAATTGAGCAGTTGTCGTACAGCACTTCACGATAAGCAAGACTGTTCTGCCTACTCTCTTAGCCTCTTGCTTGTTGAGAATATTTATGTATATAATACATAAAAGCATATATTATACATATAATCAAAAATAACTACCTATGAAAGCTCTATTCGCAACACCATTAAGTAAATTCAAAAATTATAGAAGCAACTATATAGTAATTAGAAGAAATATTCTTACCCTTAATTGTTCGCTCTCTCTAGATTGGATAGAACTAGTAGAACATTTTGAGAAGACAAAATTATCAAACTATTCCGACAGATTATTTAAGAAGGCGGTTGACGCCATGCAAGAAAGTGATTTACTTGTAGTAGAAGCAACAAATATGTCCTTCGAAGTAGGATATTTGGTACAGCTTGCCAATGAACTTAAAAAACCGGCGCTGATTTTGATAGAAAAAGATGCTGATCTAGACAGCGAAATCGCCATAGAGATAAAAAGATTGGACAAGGATTACACCGAAATAAAAAAGTATTATCTACAAGACATAGAAAGCATTTTGAGTGAATTTGTAAACAAATACAGAGGTGATCATATATCCCGATTTAACCTTATGCTTGGTCGGAATCAGCGAAATTATCTTGATTGGGCTCAAATGCAATATAGACAGAATAAATCAGAAATAATTAGAAAGTTAATCGATCAGCAAGCTCAAGTTGACTCTAGTTATCAACGCTTTCTAAATAATGTTACGAAAAGTTCCATTTTCTAAAATACGTAACATTGGCTCTAAAATATGGATTATTTCTGGCCACTTTGCTGCGCCTTCCACTTATCAATCTCTGCATGATTTCCCGAAAGCAATATTTTGGGAACATTCCACTCTTCACCTTCATCTGTTTTAAATATTTCTGGTCTTGTGTATTGAGGGTGTTCTGTGTGCTTAGTTCCATCTGGCTTGAACTGAGTTTCAAATTCAGCCGATTCTTCATTTCCAAGAGCACCAGGAAGCAATCTTATTATCGAGTCTACAATAACCATCGATGCTAGTTCTCCTCCAGAAAGTATATAATTACCAATAGAAACCTCTTCGTCTATTAGGTGCTCTACAACTCGATTGTCTACGCCTTCGTAATGTCCACAAATTATAACCAGATTATCTACCTTCTGTGCAAAATGCTTAGCCCTACCTTGTTCCCAATCAGCTCCTCTAGCACTTGTAAGAAGTATTTTTGAATTCTGAGGTCTGGTTGGATAAAAATTTATTGATTTTAGTGCTCTATAAATAGGTCCTACTTCTAAAAGCATGCCAGCTCCGCCTCCAAAAGGTCTATCGTCTATTTTGTTCCATCGGCCTTCACCAAATTTCTTTAGATCTACTATATCTAACTCAACCAATTTTTTTTCTTGGGCACGTTTAACAATGCTCTCTTTTAGCGGAGTAAACGAATTGGGAAAAGCCGTAATTATATATAATTTTTTCATTCAAAAGATTTTAGCATGTTGCTGTTGTCTGTTTCAGTTAAATCCTTTTCTAATACTATCTCGTGTTTTTTGAACTTTACTTTCTGATAAAATTTTATTGCCCATTCATTTTGTAATATTGCACTTACCTTCAATCTTTGTACTCCCAATTTTTTTGCTTCCATCTCGAATAATGTAATTAATCGTGAACCTACTCCTCTACCCCTGTAGGTTTCTTCTACAAACATATTTTCTATTTCTGCAATATTTTGAGGATTACGAGCTTTGTGAACATATTTGTACCCACAAATATATCCCACTATTCTATCTTTAAAGTTATCGTAAGCTACAAAAACAAGATCTTGTCGGATTCGAGTTTTAAAGTATGATTTGCCTGTGTCGGAAAAGGTCCACTCCAGGGAATAACTGTCTCCATATTGCTTTTCAAACTTAAACAACTCCAAATTAAGCTCCAAAATTCTAGGCAAATTAGATAAAGTGGCTTTTTTAATAGTCATTTACAAAAATAATTTTAAATTATCCGCTTGATCGTAAAACTTCATATTTTCTAGCTTATCTACTCTTCCAAACTGTTTGCTATAGTTTTTCTAACTTAGCATATTCTAACATTAGTTCTTTGACTCCATATACTGATCCAAAATCTACTTCTATAATATCTGTATCTGCATAAATTATCTTGCCAATTCCGAAATAGTCATGTTTAACTTTATCTCCAACTTTTAAGTCTAGCTGGTTTCTGAACTCATACTCCTGAACTTTATAATCTGAATCAAAACAATTGTTATAACCGCCAATCATCCTATCTATTAGGCTTTGGTCTATATCTGTTATAAACCTAGAAATCATATTGCGTTGACTAGACCCAAAGTACAATCTACTTTGCGCATGAGTTAGGTACAATTGTTTCTTAGCTCTAGTGATTGCTACATATGCCAAGCGCCGCTCTTCTTCTAACTCTTTTTCGTCAAATATGGAATTTGAATGTGGAAATAAGTTTTCTTCCATTCCTACAACAAAAACGTAATCAAATTCTAAGCCTTTGGCCGAGTGTATTGTCATCAAAGTAACTTTTTCATTAATTTCTTCAACTTTATCTGCTTCACCTTCAAGCAAAGATACTTCGTTTAAAAATGCTTCAAGGGACTCTTCTGGCTGCATTCCTTCGAATCTTGATGCAACCGAAACTAATTCTTTAATGTTTTCTATTCTTGCCTCATTCTCGGAAGTTCCATCTTCCAGCATTTTTATATACCCAGTTCTATCTAGAATGTAATTGAGTAGATCTACAACGTTGTGTTCACTTGCATATTTTTTTATCAAAATTAATAGTTCCGAAAACTTTTTTAGAGGTGGTGAAAGTTTTTCTGCAGAACTTAACAAAGTATCTATAGGTGAAAGGGCTTTTTCTTTTGCCAACTGCTTGAGCTCTGTATGAGCTTTTGTGCCAATTCCTCTTCTTGGAACATTGATAATTCGTTCCAAGCTTTTGGAATCTTTTGTGTTATAAACAATTCTTAGATATGCAATTAAATCCTTGATTTCTTTTCTTTCGTAAAATCTAACTCCACCAATTATTTGATAGGGTAATCCTGAACGAATAAAACTTTCTTCCAGGTTTCTGGACTGCGCGTTTGTCCTATACAGTATTGCAATATCTTTAAGAGAGGAATCCTTCGCAATTTGTTCAATCAAATTAACTATCCAGTTGGATTCATCAATTTCATTTCGAGCTTCGTATACAACTATATTATTGCCATCCGAATTATCCGTCCAAAGCTTTTTATCTTTTCTTCCTTTATTTTTAGAAATAACATAATAAGCTGCCTCTAATATCTTTTTTGTTGATCTATAATTTTGTTCAAGCTTCACAACTGTTGCTTCTGGATAATCTTTTTCGAAGTTCAAAATATTTTTGATAGTTGCTCCCCTGAATGCATAAATACTCTGATCATCATCCCCCACACAGCATATATTTCTATGTTTAGCAGCAAGCATCTTGATTAACTTGTATTGAGCATGGTTAGTGTCCTGATATTCATCTACCAATATGTATCTAAAATCTTCCTGAAATTTTAGAAGGGTTTGTGGGTTTTGATCGAAAAGTTTAATTGTAAGCATTATCAAATCGTCAAAATCTACTGCATTATTGTCTCTTAAAATGTTTTGATATTCTGGATAAACACTTGCTACTACTTCTTGAAAATAACCTTGAGCATACGTTTGATATGTCTCCTCGTCTATAAGTTCGTTTTTTGCAGAAGAAATATAATTGTGTATTGCCTTAGGATTGAATTCTTTTATTGAAATATTTAGATTTTCTATTGCTTCTTTGACAGTTGCATGCTGATCGGCTGAATCATAAATTGTGAATGAAGGCGATAAGCCAACTAAATGTCCATAGATTTTGAGTATTTTTACACAGATTGAGTGAAAAGTTCCCATCCACTGTAAATTTTCAGTGATAGGTTTTGAGCTACTCTTACTTTCCATAAGCTGTGAACTGTCAGCTGCTAACTGTCTTATTCTCTCTTTCATTTCGCCTGCAGCCTTGTTTGTAAATGTCATAGCTAAGATGTTGTATGGTCCTGCGAGCCCTGCGTCCAAAATATATGCAATACGATATGTAAGCACACGTGTTTTTCCGGATCCGGCACCTGCAAGTACCAGAACAGGGCCTTCTGTTGTTTCTACGGCAAGTTTTTGTTCTTTGTTTAGAATTGATAAATCAAGCATGAGTAATGTTTAATCTTGATTATTATACAGTAGAAATCTTTCAAAATTCTGAAGAATCTAAATATTTGCAACTAGTCGAGGTACAAGATGAAGACGGGAAGTACAGATTTGATGTTGTAACCTCACATATATAGTGCTAAAATGAGGTTATATCATCAAAAAGTTAAAAATGAACTCACTTAGAGAAACTCAGGAGAGACTACTTAACAATTTAGGAAATGTTTATAAACGCGAATCCATACATATTTCGCAAGGTAAAGTAATCACTGGCATAGTTGGTTCAAGAGGTGTGGGTAAAACTACCTTCCTATTAAGTTATATCCGTGATCATTACGGACCTGGAAATAATAAAGCTTTATATGTTTCTGCTGATAACATCTATTTCAGTGAAAATTCTTTAGTAGATCTTGCCGGTCGGTTCGTAAATACTGATGGTGGGGAATTGCTTTGCATTGACGAAATTCACAGATACAAAAATTGGGCACAAGAATTAAAGAACATTTTTGATTCTTATCCAGATTTACGAATCGTGTTTTCTGGTAGTTCGAGTATAAATATAATCGAACAAAAATATGATTTATCAAGAAGAGTAATACTTAAATACTTTCCAGGTTTATCATTTAGGGAATGGTTAGAGCTTATACAAGGAATCAAGTTGCCCAAACTTACACTGAAAGATATTATTATAGCTGGTGCTTTGCCTACTGATATTACAGAATTAAAAGGTCTAATTGGATTGTTTCAACAGTATCTAAAATCAGGATATTACCCACTAAGGGTATCCATGGCAACAGACGATGAGTTTTATAGTGCACTTATGTCAGCAGTAGAGAAAGTAATTTTTAATGATATTGCTACATACTATTCGCTTAAAACAAATACATTAGATATATTTAAAAAGATTCTATACTTTGTAACAACTACTCCTCCTGGGAAAATAAACCCTCATGCATTAGCAAGTAGTTTAGGCAAGCATCATCAAGATGTTGCAAATTACGTAGATATGTTAAGAAATACTTCACTTTTGCGGTATTTGCTAATCGATAAACACGGACATGCTTTAGTTCGAAATGCTGAAAAGATATTTTTAGATAACACAAATTTGTATTATGCAATTTCAGGAACAACAGGCAAGGAAGTCAATATTGGAACTCTACGCGAGGCCTTTGTAATAAATCAATTACAAAGTGCAGGATACAAGACTTTCTACTCTAAACAGGGTGACGTAAATGTTGACAATTATAAATTTGAGATAGGTGGAAAGAGCAAAGATGCCGGTCAGCTAAAAGGAGCAACTCATTCTTATATATTAAAGGATGACATTATTTATAAACAAGGTAGATTCATCCCTTTATATGCAGTAGGATTCTTATATTAGTTAGCATAATTTGTACAGTGTTCAATAATCAGTTATCGGTTAACGGTTATGAGTTTTCAATATGCTGAAATAAGGTTCGGACATTACAAGTTTAAAACTCGCGATTTAACTTTCCTGATTTTCTTCGGCGATTTTAAGTTTTATACTTGAAGCTTAGTATCTTGGGTGCTCGGCTTCTTTTCTTATGTCTGCTACGTACTTCTCTGGATCAAATTCTACTTCAAAAACCTTTTTTAAAATTATTTTGGCTATATATGCATTTCCCAAAATCCCCTGATGAATAAGATCATAGTCTGAATTAAATTTTTCTTTTGATTTGTCGTCATAACTTAGGGTAAAAAAATTTGATAAATCATAAGTTTTAAACGCTTCAAAGAAATCTATTTTTAGCTCGTTGGCAAAGGGCATTAATTTATTGAAATTGGCAAGAAAATCCTGATATTCTTTATCTCTTGCTTTATCTAGAGATGGTGTATCTGTAGTTAGCACAATTTTTATGCCTGCATTACCAAATTTGGATCTAATGTAGTTTATATTATTCAATTTTTCGTGATCACTGATATTTTGACCTTTATCGTTATCCCCAGTTTGAAAAATAACTAGGTCGGGTTTGTATTCCACAACTTCATTTGAATAATCCAGGAAATCCCTTGTTGTAGCTCCGTTTAGCCCCATATTAATAAATCGAATTTTCCAATATGCATTTTTCCAGTTTTCGGGATCCATCAGCTCCAGTTCAGATTTTAAAACGTATTCTATTATCTCCCGCCAGTTTGGATGTACCCATTCAGCTGAAGTGATAGAATCCCCCAAAAAAACTATTCTAAAAATTCCACCCTTGTTAATTTTATATTTAATTTTATTAATCATTATTTTTAAAAATTAAAGAATGTATCCTTTCTGTGTATTCCTTAACTATGCTACCTACATCATATTTCTCTGTTTCATTTTTCTCTGATAGTTCCTTAAGATTTACCCACTTAACTTCACTAACTTCCTCTTCATCTAATTCAAAATTATCTCCGTCATAAATTGCGTAGTAAATCCAATAAAACTTAGATTCACTGTTTGTTTGATCTTTATAGAATGATTTTTGATAGAACTGTAAATCTACATTTATACCTATTTCTTCTTTTATTTCTCTTTGCATAGCGGTGTTTATATCCTCGTCCGCAGCAACGTGACCAGCCACAATTCTCCATGCACCTGGATCCACTAGCTTCTTAAGGCTTCTTTTTTGGATTAGAGTCTGTCCTTTAATGTTAAAAATTAATACTGCAACTTCTCGGTGTATTAAGTCTTCATTTGCATGTGCCACGCTTTTCCATACTTTTCCAATCACACTATCTTCTTCATTCACAAGATCTAATAGTTCATCTTGATTTAGTTTCTTAGAATTTAAGATTCCTGTAATTAAATTTTTTAGATAGGTTCTGGTTTGTGTAAATGCGTGATCTCCATCCAGCCGGGAATGCTTAATAGTATGTATTCGTTCAAAGCTATCATAACTATCGGTAATTACATCATCTTGATTAGCAATAATGGAATAAACATTATTATTTTTCGAAAGCATACTATATGCTGCCTCAGGTTCTATGCTTTTCAATTCTTTCCAGAAGTCTTTTTCTATATATGTAAAACTGCCATTAGCCCTAGGAAGTTTACTAATACCATGAAAATCTATTATTGCACCCGGTCTTGAACCGAAGTGATCTAAAAGTCCTCGATACAATCCATTGGGTGGAGGTGTAAGCATTATAATTTTATCTATATTGGTGTTTTGAGTAGAAGCCAAAGCTTGAACCAGACTTCCAAAAGAATGAGTTATGACCGACACAGACTCATGCATCTGATTAGCGTATGTAAGAACTGCTTCGAGTTTTGCTGTCTGTTCGGAAATAGATGGCACAGTTACTGTATTTGTTAAATCGATTTTATTGTAGTCAAAGTAGTATAAAGAATAATCTTTCTGCAAAAAGTCTCCTATGTCTGTTAATAAGCCTCGATCATCCCATCTTGTGCCTATACCATGAGAAAACACTATTGCTTTCTTAGAGTCAGTATTGCCATCGTAAAAGATTTCGAGTGATTTGCCATTCGCAAGTTCTAATCGAGTATTCCTCATAGATTGATTATAAGATAAAGATATTAAATCGCAAAGAAGATTTTGAACGTATTTCTACTTCCAACTATCTTAATGTAAAATAACTTTAGTTTTTAATTACAAATGAAAATAAAAGGGGCGCTTATTCCTTTAATTACAATTTTTTTTGTACTGCTTCTCAGTTTTTTATTAAAAAATAACTCTGCTGCAGCAATACTCGAAAAAGTAAATAACAGAACTTATGTTGTAACAGATGACTATTTGGATGTTACAGAAACAAAAATCACGAAGGTTTTACAAAATGGTTATCTGGTACCTCTTGGTTCTCAGGAAGCTTTTACTATCTTTTACCCCATAGAGGGTGATCCTGTAGCGCAAGATAAAATACAAAAGACTTTAGATTCTATTTTGATCACGGACACAGTCGGCAACAAATTAGAATATACTTACGAAGAAACGCCAAACAAAAACTTAATCGTTAAAGTTAGCTTTCCTGAGGCAATATCGTCTAGGAACCCTCAAACAATTACATTAAAATACAAAGCTTACGGATTACTAGTAAAAAGCGGCGCCATTAGAGATATTTATATTCCGGGCTTTCCAGAAAATTATCAATTAGACGACAACAACAGCACAGAACAAATAAACACAAAAGTCGTAATTCCAAAATCAATTGGTATTGTAAATTTTAGCCTTCCAGAATCTGAAATCATTTCTGAAGGAGAAAATTCTATTCTTAATATTTCTTTTGAAAAGCTAAAAGGAAAGACAAACTGGATTCAAATAGGAACGAAACAATATTACCGATTTGAATTTAAGCAAAAGATGCCTGCAAGTTCGAAAATTCCTTTTATGCTAAACACAGTAAAAATGCCTTTACCTAGAGACATTCAAAGTGGACCTGTAACTCAAACAGTTTATTATAAAAACATCTCCCCTGCTCCATTCTCTATTGAGCTAGACAAAGATAAAAATCTCATAGCAGTTTTTAAAATTCCGGCTAATCAGGAATCGGAGATAAAAATTACAGGTTTTGCAACTTTGGAGCAGGATCAAAATTTTGATATCAAAAATGCAGGTAAAACAAGTCAAATACCTGCAAACATCTTGCTAAACAATACTACTGAAGCCAAATATTGGGAAACTACAGCCTCAGAAATTCAAAAAGTGGCCGATGAATTAAAAGGTGATTCCACAGATGTATACGAAATTATTAACAACACCTACAATTATGTAATAAATAAAATTGACTATAGCTTCGTAAAAAAATATGGAATTAACAATAGACAGGGAGCACTAGCCACTTTACAAGGCGGAGCTGCTGTGTGCATGGAATATTCCGATCTTTTTATTACACTACTTAGGGCTCAAGAAATTCCAGCTAGAGCCGCATTTGGCTACGGATTCAGCTCACTGGATTATGAATCTCAAGATGAAAACAGAATTAATCATCAATGGGCGGAAGTATATTTGCCTGCCCAAGATCTATGGATTAATGTAGATACTACATGGGGAGACTTTGGAAACGGATTGCTAGGAGGTGACTTGAATCACTTTTACTCCCATGTTGCATCAATAGATCCAGAGACGCCAAGTACTACCGAAGTTTCGTTTTTTGGAACAATTGAGCAAATACCTGAACGAGATATGAATATTTATGTTACCGAAGCAATTGATTCGGTAGAGTTAAAATCTGCTACACAACAAAAAGAGTTACTAGAGGAATATAAGTCAAAAACAGGAGCTTCTGGTATCTTGCAAAATATACAATTTAGCTTCTTGGCTTTTAATGCCAACATTGATAATACTATAGAAAATTTAACGGGATTAAACTCACAATCTGCCTTATTGGCCATCAAGCTAATTGTTCCGATCCTATCATTATTGTTAATAGCTTTATTGATTTACCTGTCAAAACGTGTAAAATTTAAATAATACAGTCTTTGATAATGAATAATACTAAACTTTTTACTCAAATTGAAAAAAGCGGCACTGAAGCTACAACCAGTGACCATCTTTTAACCAATCTTTACTCATGGGAATCAAGCGAAAGGTACTGGACACCAAGAGATAGAGCTTGGTTTGTAACTTACTCATTCTTTTTCGTAGTTGTGATTGCCCTAGCTGCAATTCTGGGCCAATACATATTAATATTAGCAATAATCGCATTTACTTTTTTGTGGTTTGTACAAGCATCCATACCTCCAGAAATAGTTAAACATACAATCAATCCTCTAGGAATCAAAACATACGGCAAACTATACAGATGGAAGGATATTTCTCATTACTGGTTTAGTAGTAAGCATGGTATTAAATACTTAAACCTGGATTTATTTGATCAAGAAAATCCCCAATCAGACAGAAGAAAACGCGTCACGCTATTACTAGAAAACAATGAAGATTTAGAATTATTTTATCTGATGATCTATAGGATAGACTATGGTGATAAATCAGAAATTGGATACAATTTTCTAACCAAATTAATTTATGGTAACTATATCGATATCTTTAATTACTTACCTGTAGAAACTCCGACACAAGAAGAATTTTTGGAACTAGAAAAAGCGAAGGGAAAAGCAACGGACAAAACTGACTTGAATCAATCCATAGAAAAAACAGTCGAGGAAAAAAACCCCGCCAAACAAAAACCTAAACAGGAAAAGTCTTCTCACGATAAAAAGAAATAATAATTTACATACAGATTTAGAAATATCTATGTGTTAAACTTCTACTCATGAAAAACTTACTACTAAACCTGCTTAATCAGTATCAACAATTCATTAGAACCTACAAAAAGGTAATAATTTTTTTAGGAATATTAATATTGTTGTTACATGCAATTGCAATTTTTCTTTTTGATTTACCTTTAGTCATACTAATTCCGTTTATTTCACTCATCACATTTATGGTAATGATGGGGCTGAAAGGTGTTCAGCATCCATTCTACGGAATTTATTCTATGATCAAAACGCAGCTTAATTTTAGGATCGAGATTGCTTGTGGTTTTTTAGTTGTACTTGCAGGGTTGATCGTTGGACTGGAAAAATTGGAATGGGTAGTAATAGTATTCACTATATTTTTTGTTTTGATTTGCGAAGCAATTAATTCGGTTATAGAAACTATTTGCGATCTAATAGATACCAGATTTAATTGGGATATTAAATATGCCAAAGATGTAAGTTCGGGAGTTGTGCTTTTAGCAGCAATAGCATCGGTAATAATAGGTTTAATAATATTTCTGCCTTATGCTGCGGAGTATATTACAGCTTAAGCTTCAGTAGTTAGCTGTTTAATTAATGCGTTAATTCTCGAATCTTTATATTGGCCTGTCATATTCTTGGCTAGTAAATCAAGAGATTGAGTTACCGCATTTACTTTAATAACATGAATTTTTATTTTCTCTGGGCTTACATTATGTTTTCTAACTAGATAATCAGAAACATCATATAGGAATTTACCTTCTCCAAAGAGTCCTCTACTTAGACTAGCATTGCCAGATAGAGATTTGAAATGTCTAAATAAATGAGTTAGTCCATTGTCAAATTGATTAGGAATTATGTCTCGCATAACATCTGTATAGAAATGTTTAATCTTTGTATAAATATTTCTAAGGCCTAAAATTGGCGCGTCATGTACAAATACAATGTTTAGATCTTCGTTCAAGTCTTTTGTTGCAATAACCTCGTCCAAGTGTTGTTTAAGTTCTGCCCATGCCCCCTTCTGTGTTAGAAGCCAACTACTCCCTCCATCCCCAAGTTGTCTATTTAAACCTGGGCAAAAGCGTATTTCTTTATTAATTTCCTTTAGCTCTTTTACTAAAGCTGCAGTTCTCCAGAAGCGATCATGAAGATCTATATTTCTTCTAAATGGCAAGGGGTCTTCTGGATTATTATATCTTCTATTAGTCACTAAAATGGCATCTCGCTTAGAAACACTAGTAATAAATTCGGCTGCTCTTTCCGTTATAAAGTACTGCATTAGGGGCGAAAAGGCAATATTAGAAATAATTGCTGTTACTCCTATCATTACTCCATCAGTATCGTAAAGTTCTAGTGTTTGGCCTCTAATAGAGGTCACTATCTGCTCGATATCACCAAAAGTGTTAGCAGTATGTTTATAAAGTGTTAGGTTTAAGTTACTCTCTGGTGTCTTTAATTCCATTTGTAAAAATAACGTAGCCATATATTACCATAATTTGTTAGGGCAAATTAAGAGATGTTACAATTAACCTTATGAAAAAAGTGTTAATCATTGGTGATAGTCTTACAGAAGGTATATTCGGTTACGATTATGTGCACCTTATAAAAAGCAAACTTCCCAACTATCACATTTATAAAGATGGACGAAAATTTGACGCTCTGATCAACATAACCGAGCGGTTACAAAAACACTTAAGAAAACATCCTAAACCAGATCTTATTATTATTCAGGCAGGTATAAATGATATCTTATTTTCTACTCTATATGATAGAGGCCTATTTTGGAAGCTATTATTAAAAATGCTGACTTTGAGAAAAATAAAAACATCCGATAGCGAGAGTGCTTTTTTTTATGCATATACTAAAATGATAAATTTAATAAATAACAATAATATTAACAATGTTATTCTCCTAACAAACAGTTGTATAGGGGAAAACTTACTTAGTAAAGAGAATATACTCAATAAGAAATTTAATGCTACAATTCGCAAACTTGGAAGATACAATAAGCTAAAGATAGCAGATATTGAAAAGGTTTTCGAAAGTCGTTTAGTAGATAAAAATAGTAGTAGTTACATAATTAACAGTTGGATCAATATAATCATAGATTTCATATCTTCTAGAAACAAATATTTAATACAGAAAATATCTTCAAGTAGAAACTTAAATTTAACTATTGATGGTGTGCACTTGAACGAAATTGGGGCAAGAATATATGCGCAGGAAATCATTAGAGTTATAGACCAATCTTCTAATGCAAATGAATGGTATTTACGCTACAATAAATATGTTTCCTAAAACTTGGGGTACAGTTGTAGTTGCACGACCAAGCATTGAATTACCTGGTAGATCCGACTCATATATGACTAGCTTTGCTTTATCGGGAGCTGAAAAGCAAAAGCTTATTTCATTCAGAGATCTAATCTTAAGCTCTGTAGGTGAAGAAAGTTGAAAATTAGTATTGCTTGTTCAATTAATACCCATATTCCACTTTTCTTTTCCCTTAAGCTATAATCTTTTAATAGCATGTGCTTGTAGCTCAGCTGGATAGAGCATCACTTTGCGGAAGTGGCGGTCGGAAGTTCGAATCTTCCCAAGCACAATACATCTTGACTATTATTAACTATATTTTTGTGTTTACTATCAATTTACGATCCAACAAAAATTCTTTGGATCTAGAGCTTTCTATCGATTCAGAAAATCTAAACAGCCTCCATTCTTTAGGAATAAGTGTCTTTCTTTATCCATATAATAGAAACATAAACTCCAGTAACTTCAGATTCTTACCATACGAAGAGTACACAAAAGATATAGCCGAAGGTAATTTATCGATATATAATCCAATTTCCAGTCCATTAGACAAAATATTTGGACTTTCTATAGCATTGACAATATTTGGTATTGTTGCACTTTACGATTTTTCCAGTGTTCTATCTATCGAATCCCTAGTGTCAACTTTTGGAGCATACACAGTTGGAAAATCATTTTGGTCAGATGTTGAAAATCTGATCAAAAAAGTTACTCAAAACTGGATTATCTCGTACCGTCCGAGAACATACAATTATTTTAGAGAGGATTTTGGAACTATCCAAAGATTTTTTAAATATGCCCGTTATAAACGCTATAAAACAGATAGTCCTCTTGCAAGCAAGATGAGCTTTGTAGACCAAAGTAACTCAAAACATTTAGAACTTGAATTTGCATCAGGTGATTTAAGCTCAGGCGGCAAAGCAGTTCGACTAATTTCTATCGAGTCAGATTTGGCTATGAATAACAATTTTATGTTCGGTGCCAAAATTACCATTAATAACAAATTTTTATTTATAAAAAAGTCTACTGAATATTTTCAATGCTTAGATGACGGAAAACTTGGCGTAGTAGATAATCAAAACCGATGGTTACCCAAGAAAGCACTAAGCAAGACTACTCTATCTTTAGGTAGAATCAAATTTTACTTGAAGGAGAAGTATACAAGTACCAAAGTTTTAGCCACTTCTTAGCAAAAATCCCAGTAGTTACCAAGAATTCGCCTAATGACTTTAATCTAGATTAATAAATAGTGTTTCTTCTTTAAGAATGTTACTTCACTATCTTAAATTCGGTAATGCATTACAAAGTTTAGAAATGTTTTCTATTATCCAATCAAATCTAAAATAATTACCTTTTTCATTCCTGTTAATAACTTAAAAATACTTGGAGAATTTGTTGCAACTTGGTAAACTCTAATGGATTATAGTTTTAATACTATTATTACCTACTAACCTACCGCTTATCTTATTTCGAATATAGCTCAGAAAATAAATAGATATGGGAGTATTTAAAACAGTATTTGGAAAAGTTAACCCTAAATCGGACAAAAGGATTGAAGATGAAGTAGAAAAAATCAAAGCTGGACAAGCAACCAAAATCTACCCCATTCTAAAGCCAGGCGATTGGATTGGAATTAAAGCAGGAGCAATTAAGCAAACAATTTTAGGAACTCAAGAAAATCCTGAACTTGTGGTTGCATTTGGATATGACACTCCTTCGAATTTTGTATTTCTAACACCAAAGGATTTAGATGGGAAGGACCCAAAGGCAATACTTAAAGAAGCTTATGATAACTTGGAGAGAATTGACCAAGAATTTGAAATATCATCGACACTAAAGGGTCGAGTTCTTTTAGCGTCTGGAAATGATTTTAGTAGCGAAAAAATTTTATGCAAAACTCATATGATGAAAGCTCATGAACTCTTGAAAGCAGATGAATTGTTTGTCTCAATTCCGCGACGTCGATGTATGATGATTACCTCAAGAAAAGAGGATAAAAACTTACTTAATACTTTTGTTGTACTTCACAAAAATGCATGGCAGGATGATTCTTACGGCAATGCTCCGATTATAGATGCATTGTTTGTTATTAAAAATGGGGAGATTGATGGAATAGTACCACTTAATAAAAAGCAAATTTAGCTACTATCACATGGTATAGATCATTCTTCGTAATCTTATCTGTAATATCTTCTTTATTTTTACTTTAACTCCTAAATCATTCCCAAAGTAAAAATGCCCTTGTGATTAAAATCAACCCGGTCTTAATTTATTGATTTTGTAAATCCTAGTTTAGAATTGGATAAGAAGTATTCCTATACTAAAATTCAGCAGGTATTGACAATTCTGGGACGGTATCAAGAACGGAGAGTAAGGGATTCGAACCCTTGTGTCCCTTGCGGAACCAGCCGATTTCGAGTCGGAGCCGTTTTGGCCACTTCGGTAACTCTCCAGTGCGACAAATTATACTACGTTAGCTACACTTAATACCAATGCTGTATAATAATAACTATGATAAAAATAGTTAACTACTCTCCTGAATACTATTTACAAGTAAAAGCTCTTTTGCAGGATAACCAAATGTTCGATGATTATTTTGACTCTCAAGAAAACATTTTAGGACTCACACGAAACTACTCCGAGGCGATATTAATATCGAAAGATAAGATGGAGATTAGTCTTTTAATTAAGCTTCTTCCTTAACAACATAAGACTATGGAGTTTAGTAAGTTGTTTTGTGTTATTAAACCCAATTTTGCTAGAATTAAAGTATGAATAATCAAGAAAAACTTAGGGAAATTGAACGCGACATTGTTTCTGCACTTATTGTTTCGTCAGATGGGCTGATTTTAATGGGAAGAAAAGACCCATCCAAAGGTGGTGTTTATGCTGATGCCTGGCATATACCTGGTGGTGGAGTTGATGAAGGCGAGACAAAGAACACAACTTTGATCAGAGAAGTTAGAGAAGAAACTGCGTTGGATATAACCAGCAGTAAGATTGAATTAATTGATGATCAAGGCAAGGGCACATCTATAAAAACACTTAAAGACACTGGTGAACAAGTGTTGTGCCATATGAACTTTAACGTATACAGAGTGGAAATACCTCAAAAAGCAGCAGAAGTTAGGCTTCAACCTACAGATGACTTGGTGGAGTTAAAGTGGTTTAATCCTGCAGATCTAAGACATGTAAAACTTACACCACCAAGTATAGAGCTTTTTAGTAGACTTGGATATTTATAATTTTTAACTAGAACTTTAATCGTAATGCATACATTCAAGATTCTGATCGAAGGCTATGCAAGACCAGGAGAAAATGGTGAATATATTGCAAGCCCTACAACAGTTTTAATTTATGAAGGTAATAAAAAAATTATTGTTGATCCTGGGGCTAATTATAAACTCTTAGAAGAGGCATTCCAGAATGAAAATATTAAACCTGAAGAAATAGACATTGTTTATTTAACACATTATCATCCGGATCATTTTTTAAATATTCGATTTTTCCCTAAAAAAGATATATATGATGGATCGATGATATGGTCTAGCGATACAGAAATTAATTATTCTAAAAAAATTCCCGGAACAGATATTGAAGTTATCCCTACGCCTGGCCACTGTGCTGAGCACACTTCTCTTATTATTAATACCAAAGACAAAGGTGTTGTATGCATTGCTCAAGATGTCTTCTGGTGGGAAGACGGCAAGCAAAAATCTGATACAGTTGAAGATTTAATGAATAATTCCGATCCATTTATAACTGATTGGACCGAGCTTCAAAAATCGCGTAAATTAGTTTTAGAAAAAGCAGACTGGATTATTCCGGGACATGGAAGAATGTTTAAAAACCCTAGCTAGTTACTTACACTATTTCCCTAGATCTTTTAGCTCTCCGAAGTTCTACCTACCACCATATATCCTTCTTCCTCAAATGCCAATACTCTGTGTAAATCGCTACCTGGATCAAAATTTACAGACTCTACCTGCCTTAAGCCAGGAGCTTTTGCAAAATCCAAATTTATTAAAATATATTCTTCAGTCTTGACTATAACCTCTTCAGTATCCAGATCTAAGTCGATGCTATAGACTAAATCACCGAATTGTAAACCTTTAGTTAATTGTATTCTCTTTTTATGAACTTCTGTAAACGTATATGGTAATTCTCTATCACCTATAACAACCCTGTTGTTCATTCTAGGATCTAGCTCCTCTATCATCTTGCTAATTACTAATTGCTAATATTGAGTAATTTTAGCATACACTCAATTATATCCTTTAGTTAAATATGTACAATTAGTTTATACAATTGCGCTTCAGCCAAGGTGAAATTAGCTGAAAACATGAACCTTATATCTAAACCTTATACCTTGTACCAAATTTCGATTACTACCAACTTCACAAAGTGCTAGAATAATCTAATATCTCTTAAATTTCTTATATGGAACAAAAAACTTACAAACAATGTCAGTCTTGTGGTATGCCCTTGCAGAATAAAAGTGGAGATCACCGCGCAACAGAAGCAGATGGCTCGAAGTCAAATATGTATTGTAATCTTTGTTATAAAGACGGACAGTTCATTACTCCCAATATGACTTTGGATGAAATGAAAGTTATTGTCGATAATGCTCTAAAAGAAAAAGGCTGGATAAAACCGTTACGCTGGCTGGCAAAAATGCAATTGCCAAGATTAGAAAGATGGAAAGCTGCTAAGTAGTTTAAATTATTAATATTTTTCATGTTTAAAACTAGATACATACTTTTATGGTCAGAGAAACCAGATGAGCTAGTGAAATTTTATACTGATATTCTAGAGCTTGAGCTGTTAGATAAAACTGATATTCCTGCCCAGAACGGACTGGAGAAAGACTATGGTTATGACCTGAAATTAAGTGACACTAATGTTCTATGGATTGGTCATCATTCAGAAATTAAAGGCAAAAGCAAAGATCCTTTTAGAATAATGCATAACTTAAATACAGATTTTGTACAAAAATGGTACCAGAAAGTAAAAAAAGCAGGCTGCAAAATAGTCCAGGAGCCAATTCGAACTCCATTTTCATCAAAAGAGAATCCTACCTATGTTTGTACATGGCTTGATCCTGAAGACAATTGCTGGCAGTTTATGGGCAAGCTAAACTAAGCTAATTAAACAAATTTATTGTACCTTCTCCCCTATTCTCCACAAGGTTTCAAAAATGCCTTTTTGAATTTTTGCAATCTCTGGATTTTCTATCTCAACTCCAACCACTTCACCATGCTTCCAAAAAGAAATCGCATAGACATTGTTATAGATCATAGTATCTCCACTAACATAAAAAAGATTGTTATCAATAATTCTAATGTTTTTTGTATTTTCGTGGAGGCTTCCCTTTTCTACAAATTCATAAAGTCTTGGAAGCTGCTGCTTGTTTATTACCACTCTATCTCTGAGATTTCTTAGTTTGAATTCTTTATTATATTTTTCAATAAAATCCTTGCCAACAACTTCAATTCTCCCGAAAATTGAATAACCAAAGGTTTCCTTTTTAGCCTTTAGAGCATTCCACATCATTTGCTTAATTCCTTCTTTCCCGGAGTAGTACCTTACTTCTGTTTTAGGAACATTCTGTGTAATTTGGAGATTACGTTGGAGAAATTTTAAAGAGTGTTTTAGATTGCTAAGCTCTGCTTCACTCTCTTTTATTAAAAAATCCAAGTTTTTTGGTTTCACTGCCTTAATTTTCTTTCCGTTATCTGAAACAACCCATTCGGCAAATTTACGATAAACAAGCTTCTCACATATTCTGTAAATAGTAGTCCTTGGGATATTTAGTCTTTTACATATTTGCACTACAGATGATTCGCCATAAAAATTAACATCCAGATAAACTTTAGCCTCATCTTCATCGAGACCTAAAACTTGCAACTTGTTTATTATGTCCGTATTGTCCACCATACTGGACTACATTTTAACATTTTCTTAAACAGCACGTACAATTATCAAAATACTTCAGGAGTCTTATGAAAAAAATAGCTTTAGTAACTGGTGCAAGTGGAGGGATAGGAAAAGCTATTGCAATGAAGCTTGCACAAAACTGTTTTGATATTATTATTCACTATAGAAAAAATTATGCAGCTGCTTTAGTAACGAAACAGAATATTGAAAAAGTAGGCGCAAAAGCTTACTTAGTTCAGGCTGATATTACAAAACCTGTCGAATTACAGAAAATGTTTTCAGAAATTGCAAAGTTTACAAAGAAAATTGATCTTTTGGTTAACAATGCAGGCTTTGACTATGCAAAATTAATAGAAGAATATACTCTTGATGAAATGAAATATGTGATTGACGTAATTTTAATTGGAAAAATTGCAGTTACAAAATCTGCACTTAAGTTTTTGAAAAAATCTAAAAATCCAGCGATTATTAATATTGCCTCAAGAATGGGAAAAGAAAAAACTATACCTACTATAGGAGCTTATGGACCAGCAGAAGCTGGCGTGATCAAATTTACACAATGCTGCGCATTAGAATTTAAAGATTACAATATTCGTGTTAACTGCGTCGCACCAGGACTCACTCTTACTGATATGACTAGGAATATCTTTTTAGAAGAATCTGGTGATGATAAAAAGAAAGCTGAAGAAGTATGGACATATATGGCCAATATTAATCCAAGTCATCGCGTTGGCTTTCCGGAAGATATAGCTAATGTTGTCAACTTTTTAGCTTCAAAAGAATCATTTTATATAAATGGTGAAACTATTGGTGTTAATGGCGGAAGCAATTTAGTTTAGCACAATCTTCTGCTAAAATTACTTATGTTTAAATACAATTCATCATTTATCGTTGCATACGCAAAAGACGTTCAAAAAACGCATGCTTTTTATAAACAACTTGGCGCAGAAATTATTAAACTGGAAAACGATAAAGTAGTTGTAAAAATTGGAGATTACGAAATACATTTTGTTAAAGATACAGCTGAACCATGGGATGAATACAAATATATTGCCAACCTTCAAAATCCTGGAAATGGAATGATATTGTATCTTGAAGTTAATAGCATACAAGAAAGCTTAGAAACTGTAAAAAATGCTGAAGGCAAAATAGTTACAGCAATTAAAGAGAACTGGTGGGATGGAATTGAGTTTTTATTTGAAGATCCCAACGGCTTTAAGTTTGTTTTTTATCAGATGAAATAATTATGAAGCTAAACGCCATTGGAGTAACGTCTTCTAACATAAAAGAAACAGTAAGATTTTACGAATTACTTGGGTTTAAATTTCAAAATTTCAATGAAAATGATATGCACATTGAAAGCATACCTTCTGGTGATGAAGCTAAACTTATGATTGACGCAAAAGAGCTTGTTAATGACATTATCAATCAAGAACCAAAACCTAGCAACCATTCAGCCTTTGCAGCTGAATACAATTCGCCTCAAGAAGTTGACACTATAGCCAAAACAATCAAAGATTTAGGGTATACAATAGTAAAAGAACCTTGGGACGCTTTTTGGGGTCAAAGATATTGCATTGTTGCTGATCCTGATGGCTACATGGTCGATCTATATGCAAGATTATAATTCTTTTGCTTTTTTACATTCCACACTATAATTAATTATGACGTATGGAATTCACCACATAACTGCAATTAGCTCAAATGTTCAAAAAACCTATGATTTCTATACCAAAATACTAGGTCTTCGATTAGTAAAAAAGACAGTTAATTTTGATTCTCCCTATATTTATCATTTATATTTTGGAAACGAACTTGGCAATCCAGGCACACTTCTTACATTCTTCGTATTCGAAAATGCTGGAACTGGTATGCGTGGCGTTGGCCAGGTAACTAAAGTTTATTTTTCTATACCTAAAAATGCTCTAGGCTTTTGGCTAGAAAGATTTACTGTCAAGGGAGTTAAGCATAGCTTGATTCAGAAAAGATTTGGAGAACCATATATTACCTTTTACGACTTTGACGGTTTGCAAATGGAATTAGTAGGAGTAGAAAATGACAGAAGAAAATCTTGGACTACACAAGATATTGCTTCAGAAAATGCAATCAGGGGATTCTACGGTGCAGAGCTATCTGTAGATAAGTTGGAAGAAACAGAAAAAGTACTAAAACAAATTTTAGGATATGAATTTGTTGACTCATCGGATTTGTTATATAGATATGTTAATAAAAAAGCAGATTATGCTAACATTTTGGATATAATGTTTATGCAAGGTTGGCCAGAGGCCATTACTTCTGCAGGAACAAATCATCATATCGCGTTTAGAGTCAACAACGAGTCTCAAGAAAAGCAACTTGCACAGAAAGTGGATGCGCTTGGATTACGAACAACAAATGTAGTAGATAGGCAATATTTCAAATCTATATACTTTAGAGAACCAAATAATATTCTTTTTGAGTTAGCAACCGAGGGTCCTGGTTTTGAAGTAGACGAAAAAAAAGAAAATCTTGGTACACGACTCAAGCTCCCATCAATGTATGAACCTATGCGCAAAGAAATAGAAAGCAGATTAACACCCTTTTTTGTAGATGAAGAAGAGGCTCATCATTTTCAAAAAAATAAACAAACTAATGAAGATTTAAAACTTTTTAAACATATCTTCATTAATAATTCTTCCACGAATATTTTTCTTTTATTGCATGGTACAGGAGGAGATGAACATAACCTAGTTTGGCTTGCGCAAAAAATTAGACCGGATTTTAATATTTTAGGGATTAAAGGCAATGTGAGTGAAGATGGGATGGCAAGATTTTTTACCAGAAACCAGGATGGCAGCTTTGATTTAAAAAGCATAGAAACGGAGGTCAGCAAACTAGATAAATTTCTTAAGACTGCTAGCAAGGAGTATAAATTTGAGCTAAAAAATCTACACATACTTGGATACTCTAATGGGGCAAACTTCGGAATTTCATATTTATTTAAGAAATCCCCTAGAATCAAAAGTGCTTTTTTGCTTCACCCTCAGTTGCCTTTTACTCCTAATAGTTTAAAACTAGAGAAATTAAAAGTAATTATCACTTATGGAAAATCGGATAACTACTCTACTTCAGCCCAGATTAATAAACTAAAGAATATACTTGAATTTGCAAAAGCCAATGTTCAAGTGTATAAACACTCTGGAGGCCACGAGATTTCTAAAGAAGAAGTAAATAAACTTGTAGAATTTGGGAAGTTAATTTAATTATTAAAATAATCCAAGCAATGGAAAAACAAAGACATCAAGTAGTTCCTAGAGGAACCTGTTTAATAATTAAAAACAATAAAATATTACTCTTAGAATTTTCTAAGCAAAAGGGCAAGCTTGCTGGGTATTTTGATCCTCCAGGCGGACATATTGAACTTGGCGAGGGAATTATAGAAAACGCAGAAAAAGAAATTTTTGAAGAAACAGGGCTGAAAGTAACAAATACCCGTTTACGCGGAGTAATCCATGTAAACAACTTTTTTGGCAAGAATTTAATGCTGTTTGTTATTCAAAGTGAGCCAGTAACCAAAGAACTTGTAGAAAGTGATGAAGGGACTTTACACTGGGTAGATATTGCTAAAGTTAATGAACTAAAAATATTTGATGACATACTTCTAATTTTAAACAAAATCTCCACGTTAAAAGAAAATGAAATTTTCACTGCTATAAGTCAGTTTGACGACAATGGTAAATTACTTAGGTTTGATTTTGAATAATTGAATTATTTCCTGTTATTATTGATTTCGAGTAAGCAGAAAAATTACTGGTATTTTACAAGCTACCGGTCACTAAAAATCAGCTACATAATCTATCTCCAGTTACTTATTCAAGGCTTTATCAGGCCAAGCGTAAGGCATGAGCTCTGAAATTGGAATTTGTCTTATTTTGCCTTCTTCTTCAACAATTATAATTGTGTCGATTTTAGACCGTATGCTACTTTCCCAGATTAGTTGCTTACAGTTGTGGCAATTTGGACCAGTCATGGCTACAATTCTAGTCTCGCCATGTTGTGCAGCTCTTGCTAATGCTACAGCTTCACTGTGCATAGTTGTATTGTGAGTATCGGATTTATATGAAGCTCCTGTGATTACAGTACCTTTGTCGGTAAGAAGAGCTACTGCAAAACCACTATTAGGTTCAGGGAAAGTGAATTGCAGAGCCTTATCCCCTTCTTCAAAGAGTAATCTGCAGGTTTGCTCGTCCAAGTGATAAATCAGAAACCCATCATCTTTTTGAATAGAATTAGGCAAATTTATTTGTTTGTGCATAAGATTTGGCTATAAAACTATATAATTTTACTAAATTTTTCGATTTACTTTCGACTATTATACGACTATAATATGAATATGTTCAAGCCAAAATATACAATTACAAATACTCTCGCTACCAACATGCGCAAGATAGGTGAAACTATCGGAGAACTTAATAGTCGAGTGCTTTCAAGTACTGTTTTAATGAATATGGAGCGAGATGCTAGGGCTTTATCTGCCCATTCCTCAACCCAAATTGAAGGGAATCCACTACCACTTACCGATGTAAAAAAGATTATTAAATCTAAGCCCGAGCATATCCGAGATACTGAGCGAGAAGTTTTGAACTATAACAAAGCAATGGTTATGCTTGATGAGCAAATTAAAACTGGGAAAATCAGCAAATTATCTAATGCCTTCATTTGTAAAATTCAAAGTATTGTTATTGACGGCCTAACATTACCTGACGGCAGACAGTTAAATAAGTCTTACAAAGGTAAGTACCGAACGGAGCCAGTGTTTGTAAACGATCCAGTAAAAAGAGAAACTGTCTATTTACCACCCGATGCCAAAGATGTAGAACCTTTGATGACTGAACTTGTTGAATTTATAAACGAACACAAAGGTAAGATTGACCCATTGATAATTGCAGGACTTTTTCATAAACAGGCAGTTGTGATTCATCCATTCATTGATGGGAATGGTAGAACTACAAGACTAGTAACAAAGACCTTACTTGCTGAACTTGGGATAAATACTTTCCCATTATTCAGCTTTGAAAACTACTATAACAATAATGTGACTAGATATTTCCAAAATGTAGGAGTATTTGGAAACTACTATGATATTGCCGAAGCAATTGACTTTACTAAATGGTTAGAATATTTCACTGATGGAATTATTGATGAGTTGAACAGAGTTAAATCTCAATTGCCACAATACCAGGAAAGATTAGAACCCCATCACAAACAGATTCTTGAATACATAAAAGAGCATGGTTCAATTACAATGAGGGAATATGCAGCGATTACAAATAGGGCCAGACCAACAAGAATACAAGACTTTAAGAGATTGGTTGATATGGGACTGATTAAACCTATGGGAATAGGTAAAGCAACTTACTATAAATTGAAAGTTGAATAAATTTATTGCTGATGTTAAAAATCTCCACGTTAAAAGAAAACGAAATTTTCACTGCTATAAGCCAGTTTGACGACAATGGTAAATTACTAAGATTTGTTTTTGAATAATTGAACATCACTGGTGTTAGAATATATTAGTTACAATTTTGTAAATGCAAACTGTTTTAATCACAGGAGCGACCTCTGGATTTGGTTATGCAACTGCCAAGCTACTTTCTCAAAATGGTTTTAAACTTATTTTGACAGGACGCAGAAAGGAAAGACTTTTAAGCATTCGTTCAGAAATAAATACCCCATTACATATAGCAAATTTTGACATTCAAAAGAAAGAAGAAGTAGATAAGTTTTTTAAAGAACTTCCAGAAGAATTCAAAGATATAGATATACTTATCAATAATGCAGGTCTAGCACTCGGTCTGGATACTGCTCAAAATTCACAGATTTGTGATTGGGAAATAATGGTAAATACTAATATTACAGGACTACTTTATATGACCAGGCAAAGTCTAGAAATAATGGAACACAACGACAGAGGATTAATTATAAATATAGGATCAGTAGCCGGAGAAGTTCCTTACAAAGGCGGTAATGTGTACGGCGCAACAAAAGCTTTTGTAAAACAGTTTTCAAAAAATTTAAGAGCTGATTTATTTGGTACAAATATTAAAGTCACTAACATTGCACCTGGAGCCGCAGAAACAGAATTTTCAGAGGTTAGATTTAAAGGAGACAAAGATAAAGCTAAGCAAGTTTACCAAAACACTCGTGCGCTTACTGCCGAAGATATTGCGCACACAATTCTTTGGGTAATAGAAAGACCACCACATGTAAACATAGATAATATTGATATTATGCCGCTTGACCAGTCATATGCAGGTTTAAATATGTTTAGAAAAAATTAATACCGTGGAAAATCCAAATTTTAACAATAATGAATTGAAGGAGTTTTTACAAAACTCAATGAATAATTGCTATCTAGGCAGCATGACAAGAGCAAAAATTATCGAAAGACAGGGATTCTATGAAATGGAATTCATAGATGGTGATTGGAGTTATCGAGATAGTTTTACTGGATTTTATATTTCTACCGGCCAGGAAATTATTAGATACAAAAATATTCCAGTGTGGTTTAGAAACTATGGAGGTGGCTTTATAGAAAATTACATTGGTAATTTAAATTTATTTTCCGAGCTTGAAAAATTTTTAATCGAAACACTAAAGTTAGGAAATCAAAGTTCTACTTTTATGCCAAGAGGGCCAAAGTTACACCAACATTTAGGCTGGAAATATAACTGCGAGTGGCAAGGAGATATTACTAGATTTGAAGGCAAGGAAAACATTTATAACTATGATTCTCATATTTTCTATCACAATTTCTTTGGAGGATTAATAGTTAATAAATAATTTAGCAAATTTATATGGATCTAAATAACAAAACAGTACTGATAACAGGAGCCTCTAGTGGTATAGGGCAAGCTACAGCGATAGAATTTGCTAAGCAAAAATCACACTTAATCTTACTTTATAATCAGAACAAAGCTGGAG
>CAYMSO010000004.1:51656-139008 GCA_964393185.1 uncultured Candidatus Saccharibacteria bacterium
AGTAGAAAAGACAAAAAGTCTTGCTTCCCAATTTACAAGTAATATAACTGTGATTCAAGCAGATTTAACTCAAACAGAACACATAAAGAAAGCTTTTGATCAAATTCAAAAACTAGATATAGTTATTAACAATGCAGGAGGAACTGATTGGTCTTCTAATCCTCTGGATTTGAACACCTGGAAAAGCACTTTCCAGCTAGATCTATTTTCTATTGTTCAAATTTGTGACCTTGCACTTCCACTTATAAAAGACTCTGGAAAAATAATTAATATTTCTTCCATATACGGCGATGATCGAATAGGTTCAACTGATGCAATGGCCTACTCTGCTGCAAAGGCAGCAGTAAATAGTCTGACTAGAACACTTGCTAAACACTTAGCACCACGAATTTTAGTAAATGCTATTGCTCCGGGCTATGTTCTTACTCCTATATGGGGAGAGCTAACCCAAGAAGATCAAGTACGCCTTGGTAAGGAACAACTTATAGAAAGATTTATTAAATCACAAGAAATAGCAGAAGCTGTTATATTCGTTGCAAAAAATGATGCAATGTGTGGAGAAGTGCTAGAAATAGATGGTGGTCTATCTCTAAAAACGGTACTGTAGCTTGGTAGTGATGATCTAGCTTATATCTCACGCACCTCAAGTGAAGGATCTTTTTTAGTACTTCGCCAACCTACTCTCTTTAACCATTTAGTAAATTCCTTCTTTTTGTTTTTGTAATTTTTTGGAGGTTTTTCTCCATCCTGCTCTGCTTTCTGCCTCATTTTTAGTGTACTTTCCGATATAGATTCAAGGCCCATAGACATTCGGAGTTTATCTACATTATCCGGGTCTTCTATTGGTGTAGGGTTCAATGCTCCATTCTCGTCCCAATCGAAATTGGTTCCATAGATTTGCTTTTTTCCCTCAAAAACTCTAATTCTATCAATAGTTTTTGCCACCAAAGCTTTCTCTATCTTGCCCTCTTCTGCTAGTTTTTGAAGAATATTCAATACCTTACGCATAAAATCAGGTCGCGAAATAGAATGTTGATAAATTTTCCAGGCTGCATCTACAACTTCTTTTGCATATTGGTCATTAGTTGGAAATCCGTAAGTATCTATTATTTCTTCGAGCTCCTTACTATTCTTTATGTGAAGTTTTTCTATCTCTTTATCATAATCATCATTTAAAGTGCCAGACATTAGAAGTGACTTTCGCAGAAGCTCATCTGTTTTAAGCATATTGAGTAGTTTTTGAGAAACGATATCTATGTCTCCCCGTTTATCTGTCATAATATGACAATTGTTCTAATTCATTATACTAAAAATCATATTATAAATAATGCATGTTAATGTCATTGAACACTGTTTAGCGATGACATTGCAATATGTATACAGATGGAGCATATCGAAGCTGATTTTGTCTGTTAATAATGTCTGTCATGAGTGTATCGCGTAGTGTGGTATAATCATGTATAAGATTCTCAAGTATGAATAGTAGTCAAGTGGTTTTAAATCGACAAATAGCCAAAGCTGTTAATCTAATTCAAAGATCTAAAAATCTTGAAGGTGTCGTTTTATCTTTTTTCTTCGTTTTTGTGCCAGCAATACTCTACTTTTCAGTGCAGGAATACATAAATACAAGTACTGATATACCGCAGGTCAAATCAGCAAATACAGATAATTATTTCCAGAGTCCAACCTTAAAGCTTTATGTATCTGGTATAGATTCACAAGCCTACTATGTAGAAAGAGTAATTGATGGAGACACAATAGAAGTTTCTAAGGATGGCGCGGTAGAAAAAGTACGTATGATAGGTATAGATACTCCAGAACTGGATCATCCAGACAACAAAGTTAAGTGTTTTGCCAACAAAGCAAAAAATTACTCCAGTAGTAAATTAACTAACCAAAGTGTATTTTTAATAGGGGATTCAACACAGGCTGAAAAAGATAGGTACGGAAGGCTACTTAGATATGTTGTGCTTAAAGACGGAGAAGTTGTCAATTTTGAACTCATTAAAGCTGGATATGCTTACGAGTACACATACAATACTCCTTATCAATACACAGATGAATTTAAAGGTGCTATGCAATTTGCTCAAGAAAATAATCTAGGCCTATGGTCTAATATTTGCCAATAATAATCTACACCTCTTCTTCAATTTTTCAATCCTATATCTATAACGCTTTAAAAGTTCTAGAATATTTGTAACTATTTCTTTCAAATTAATACTTATACCTATGGAAACAAATAATCAAATGACGCAAATCTACAAAAATTATTTAAATGATATCTATAGGTATTCGCTATATCGACTGGGCAACAAATCTGATGCGGAAGATATTACTAGTGAGACTTTTACTAGATTTTTCGAAAAAGCTTTTTCGAATCATATAGAAAACGAAAAGCTTTATTTATTAGGTATATGCAGAAACTTAATAAACGAAAAATTTAAATTATCTTATACTTCTACTCCACTATCAGAAATGCAAAACAAGGATGAAGCAGATTATATAGAAGAAGATTTTGAAGATTTAGAAACTGATGTTGAAAAGCAAATACTAAAAGAAGAATCATTAAATATAATCAAGGACGAACTAAACAAATTGGACGATGAATCCAAAGAAGTTATTACTTTAAAAATATGGGAAGAGTTAACCTTTGGCGAAATAGGAAAACTATTACAGCAAAATGAAAGTGCTATAAAACTAAGATTTTACAGGGGACTTGAAAAGATTAAAGTAGGATTAGGAGAAAGAAAAGATTCCAAATACTTATACTCAGTTTCTTTACCTGCAATAGCAACCAGTATTGCAGTAATATCTAAGTCTTCTGTTTTTAGCCTGAGCTCTGATGCGATCGCAAAACTTGCAGGAGCTTTAGCTTCTAAATTAATTATTAGTAAAAATATTATGGAAACATCAGCACCAGTAGCTGCTTCTGGAGGAATTCTTTCTTCTGCAGCAGCCAAAGTTGGATTAGGTGTTACAACTGTTGCAGTTATAGCTACAGGAACAATCGGAATAGTTAGCTATAACTCTACAGATAACAAAAAAGACGAAGATTCAAGTAAATTTATTGATGACTCGTCCAATATAGATAACGATATCTCTTTAGCTGTGGATACACAAAAGTGGTCAAGTTATACAGTTACGAGAAATATTGCCGATATCGAAAGAAAAATTACTATTAACTACCCAAGCGACTGGGAACTAAAAGAGTCCGGAGATAATTCTTACTCGGTGCTAAGTCCTAGTGGTTCTGCTTTTGGATACGATATTGGCGAGAGTAAACAATATAATTGTGAAGAAAATCAAGCAAAAGAAATAATTGGGAAAAATAACACTTATAAACGATTTTACAACGATCAAGATCATCCAAGTACTAATTGGTACGTTTGCGAATTCGATGCATCAACACAGAGCTACTATTACAACACAAATAATCAGTTTACCTATTTAGCAAAATCTGATGCAGATTTGTTAATACTAGACGAAATACTAAAAAATGTAGTAACTACCGAAACTGAAATAACGCAAGAGATGGCTTATTTTAAAAGTAGTCGATACGATGTGGAATTTTATTATCCAAAAAGTTTTGGAGATGTAATAGTAAGCTACCATCCTCAATACTTTAACCTGGAAGGGATCAGCTTTACGAATACTAAGTTTAGATTTTCTTATCCAAGAGTAGAAGGAGGCACAGGAATACCTTTGGAAACATCTGAGGTTCAGAGTATGGATGGTAAGACTTTTCTTATTAATGTTTTTGAGCAGGGTGTAAATAAAGATAAGCGAGGTATCTTGGCTTATTCAGAACCTCACTACTCGGAACTCCAATTTCTTTCTCAAGGATTATTGCCCGAAGAGGTAGAAGCAGTAAGGGATCAGATAGAAATACTCATTTCGAACCTTAGATTTGGCAATTTAATTGGAAGATTTGTTTCTACCGGTAAAGCTTCCTTTGTTTTGCCACAAGGTTGGGAGATATCAAAAGATAGTACTAATCCGAATGCGGCACTAAAAATTGAGAGTGCAGACAAAAATAATTATGTGTTGTTTCTAGATGTTTTCCCATCAAGAGGTTCAGTTCCTTACGGCGAATTTTTTAATAAAGATATAAAAATTAATGATCAAGTAATTGCATGTGAACATGAAAGAACCCCGCAAGGAAGAATTTATTCAAAAATAATTTTCAATAATGAGTTGGTAATAATTGGTGGTTTTGGAGATGACAATGTATTTAATACAGATTTTATGAATTTGTTAGAGAGTATTGCCTATAAAGGTAGCGAGCAATTTATAGGTAGCTGTGCGGTTAGGCCGTAAGTAACTCCAAGGGCCAGGTTCTTCGAACCTGGCCCTTCTGCAACATTAAACAATCAAAACTACATTTTTTCTACAGTTTCTATACCCAAAAGTTTCAATCCATTTCTTAAGACTTGTGCAGTTGCTAAAGTTAATGCTAATCTAGCCTGTTTATCTTCGGTTCTCTCAGCGTTTAATATCTTTAAGGAATTGTAGAAATTATTAAAGATTTGAGCCAAATCATAGAGATAATTTGCAATTACATGTGGCATGTAATCTTTTTGTGCATTCTCAATTGCTTCGCCAAAAAGGCTTAACTTCTTTAAGATATCTATTTCTTTTTCATCCGTTAAAACATTTGTTAGTTCTTTAACATCAATTTTCTCTACATCTATATCAGCTTTACGAAGTACAGATTTTGCACGTGCATAGGTATAGAGTAAATACGGACCTGAATCACCGTCAAAAGAAATTGAACTATTTAAATCAAAAACCATATCTTGAAGTCTATTGCTTCGAAGTAAGCTATATTTGATTGCTGCAATCGCTACCTTTTCCAAAACCTCTTCTTTTTCTATATTACTTAGTTCAGGGTTTTTTACATAACTTGCTAACGTCTGTTTCGCATCATCAATTAATTTATTTACATAAATCTGCGTCCCTTTTCTTGACGACATCTTCTCTGCCTTACCTTCTTTTGTTTTTATCAAAATAAAGCCATACGGTATATGATGGAAATCTTCATACTTACCAAAGCCTAGCTGACTACATACTGCAAACATTTGTTTCATTGCTAATGACTGTTCCGGACCAATAACCCAAATCATTTCATCAGGATTGAATTCTTTTTTCTTTAGAGAGGTTAACTCTAGATCCTGTGTTATGTATAAAGACGTTCCATCGTTCTTAATTACAATAGTGTCTGGTAATTTAAATTTTTTCAAGTCTGTCAGCACTGCACCATCTTCAAGTTTTTGAAGAATACCCTCTTTGAGTCCTCGCTCTACATGTGCTTTTCCTTTCTTATAGATATCGCTCTCATGCCAGATCTTATCAAACTTCCATCCTTGAATTCTTTTCATACTCTGTTTATATCCATCCCAAACCCATTTCTGAGTTAACTTCCAAAGCTCCCAATTTTTTTCATCTTCTGCCTCCCAGTCTAAAACAAGTTGGCGAATTTGTTTTTCAACTTCGCTATCGTTTTCTAAATCCATTGAGCCTTTTGTATATAATTCATCAACGAATAGACCAGGATCTACATTCTTTTCTTCAGGTGTTAACCATTCTGATTTATTTTCAAACCAATAATCTAAGTCTATAGGTAATGATTCACTTTTTCGAGCATACTTTAAATAGCCATACATTAATTTTGCAACTGCAATTCCTCTATTATTATCAATACAATCTCTAAAAACTTTTGCGCCATTTGCTTCATAAATATAGGATATCGCTAATCCAGTAACATTGTTTTTTAAATGGCCTAAATGAAAAGCCTTTGTAGGATTTGGCGAAGTATGCTCAATTAATACTGTTTTATTTTTTAGATTATTATTTTTACCAAAAGTCTCTTTCTGATTTATTACTTGATCAAGTACATACTTATAATTTGATTTTGCAATCTTAAAATTAATAAAACCAGGACCAGCTATTTCTATGCTTTCAACTGTTTCTAATCCTTCTAATTCTCTTTTCAAGTTATTTGCAATTTCAACAGGCGATTTTTCAAGTTCCTTTGCTATGCTCATTGCAACATTTGTCGAGTAGTCACCATGCTTTTTTATTTTAGGCACTGCAATCACGGGATCAGTATCAATGCTATATAATTTGAATAACGCTTCTTTAATACTATTTCTCAAAATTTCTTTCGTATTCATAAAACTATTTTAAAAAATTAAAAAGCCCTCATCTCTACAAGTAAATTATACTAGTAGGGACGAAGGCTTTAAAGCTTTCGTGGTACCACCCATTTTTATTCTCTTGGTTATTTTTTACTTGGTTACCAACCAAAAAGCCTAATTGATCAAATCTTTTTTCGGCTACAGCCTATCTATTTTAGAACGGAGCTCTTTTTGCAATTTGCTTTCTGCAAAGCTTGCAGCTGTCTTTGCTTGCTAGTTAGGTTTACAAATTACTACTCTTCTCTTTTTCGACTGGTTATTTACTTAGCGTGATTATAAAGAAATTAGTCGCTTAAAGTCAATTTTATGATAAAATTTCTGTCATTATAAGTTGAAAACATGATTGAAGAATTCAAAGATCCACCAACGCCTGATGATGATTGCAAAGCTTACGAGCCTGATCCCTCCAACCCATTCGATCGATTTTTACTAGAACTTACTAGATCTGAACGTCAAACTGTTTATACAGATAAGCTTGAGCTTATGGAGGATTTCAACGATTTTATAAATTATTTAAAAGCAAGCATAACTAAACTACATCTAGCTGCGGGTACAAAAATATTTATATCGCCTCCTTCTATAGATCCACTAGACTGGAACGCAGTAGTAAAACAAGTAAAATTAAAATTTGAGGGTAACTTCAGTATTCTAGAAGGCTGGAGAGAATACGTTGTAGAATACTCTTCCAATACCGAAACTTGTTTTACACTTAAGCTTGGAATTCAAAGCAAGCATGAAGAAGAAATTGAAGGATTACTGTTTTCAGTCGAAAGAATTGCTGATCGGTTTAAGACCACTCATCAACGCCTACCTATTCAATTTATAAATCAAGACTCAGAAGTTCTGCAACAGTTCATACAAATCACGTTTAGACTGTGAGTTATATCTAGTTTTCTATTTATTACTCAAAACTTCTTCTTTGGTTCTTTCGAGAGCCCTTTCAACAGCCTCCTGATCAGTAAATGGATACTCTGTTGTGCCAAAGCAAAGACTTTCTTCGTGTCCCTTGCCCTCTGTTATAACAACATCTCCTGGTTTTGCAATTCTAATGGCAAATTCAATAGCATCGTATCTACTATTTATGCTTTCTTCATCAAATACAAAAACTGTTTTTTTGTTAATTTTTTCCTCACCTTTAGCTAATTTCTGCATAAATAGTTTGTATTCTTCTGTGTTATTAAACCTCTCTACTAAATTAGCTTCTCCAAGCTTGGTACCTTGAATGATCTGGTAATTTATATCTGCTAATTTTTCTATTCTTGGATCTTCTGCTGTAATCACAGTAATATCGGCAAGTTTGGCTGATTGCTCCCCCATAGTGTATCTTTTCTCTACATCTCTTAGACCTGCAGAGCCAAATACACAAATTAGATTTCCATTTTGGCTTACCAACTTTCTTACCGATGTTAGTGACTTAACTAACGAATCTGTATTGTGCGCAAAATCAACAATCACCAAAAAAGGTTCTTTCTGCATTATTTGCATTCTTCCTACTAGTGACTTAAATTCGGCTAGTGCCTTTGCCGATTGAGAAAACGTAATATCTAGCAGATGAGCTATATTTATTGCAGCCAATGCATTCTCTATATTGTAAGCACCCAAAATTGGCATAAAGAAATTTTGACCAGATAGTGTGAATGCAAGGCCATCCTTAGACTCCCCTATTCCCTGAAGCTCGTTATATGAATAAGATATTATTTCTGTGTTAGTATTATTTTTTACATAATCCGTAACAAATTGATACATTTTTTTATCATCTCTATTTAATATAAGTTTTCCACCCTTTTTTATTTTTTTTGCAATGCTAGATTTTGCCAAAGCGTAGTTTTCCCAAGTTCTATGCCAATCAAGATGATCAGACTTTATATTGGTAATAATTGCATGATCCAATTTTAAAAATCCCAATCTACCTTGAGCTAAAGCGTGTGAAGAGCATTCCACTACAACATATTCGACCCCATTACTAACCATAAATTTTAGGTATTTCTGAAAATCCACTGGATCTGGTGTTGTAACATGGAAGCCAGTATCTAATTTTTCGTCTCCAGCAATCACTCCGACTGTAGAAATAAGGCCTACCTTTACTCCAGATTCTTTTAGAATATGATAAATCATGAATGTTGTGGTGGATTTTCCAGATGTACCAGTTACGCCGATTAATTTAAGTTTTCTTGAAGGCAATCCATTAGACACAGATGCATACAATGCCTGCAGCAAATGAAACCATTTTTTAATTAGTTCTGGAGTATTATTTTTTATTAGAGTTTTCATTATTAGAAAATAAGATCTTAATAATCTCTGTATGTATATCTTTAATACTTTTAGATGCGTCTATTTCTATCAATATTCCTCTCTTCTTATATTCTGCCACAATATCATCATTGTTTGAATGAAATTCTTTTAACCTTAGCTTAATAGCTTCAGGAGTATCATCCTCTCGCACCTTTAGATTTGCACCACAAATATTGCAAGTATTTTCCACTATTGGAGGGTTGTAAATCAGATGGTAATTACTGCCGCATACAGGACAATACAACCTGCCTCCCATACGTCTAATAGCTTCATCATCCGATAAAACAAAATTTACTACAAGATCCATTTTTTTGTTAATTTTGGCTAAAGCTTGGTCCATCAAGCTAATTTGTGAACGCCTACGAACACCTCCAGAAAAAATAATGTGTTGGCTTGTATTGTACTTTAAATACACTTCTAATAATCCGTAGACCAAATTATCATTAGAAAACCCTTCTTGCATATATTTTCTAATCATTTCTTGGATTTTATTTTTTCCATCAGATATATCTCGAAGAAGTTCCCCTGTAGCGATCAAATCATAGCCATATTTATTCTGAAGAAGGCTGGCCTGTGTATCTTTACCACTTGCAGATGGTCCAATAAAAAGAATTACCATAACTAATCAGCTAAAAAAATTATATTAATAAAATTGCCAACAAAAAGTAATGCGCTTATCAACGAAACAAGAATACTAAATTGGTACAGTAAAGTGAATAAATTATTTCTAATATTATGATAATTATGCAATTCGGGCCTAATTACAAATTTGCCTAACAGAAAACCAACAAAAAACCCGCCAAAGTGAGCCATAAAATTAATATTAGGAAGAAAACTTATAAACACAGCTACCAGCATTGTTGGGTACAAAGACTTAATATCTACAGGTAAATCTGCTCCAAATCGATTGTTGCCCATAGCTCCAGCCACCAACAACCCAAGTAATGCAAATATAGCCCCAGATGCTCCAAGCGTTACAATATTCTCGTTTAGAATACTCGAGTACATGTAAGAGAAAACACCTGCAGAAATCCCGCCCAAAATATATGTGACAAAAAGCTTGCGACTTCCGTAAAAATAATCAATGATAGTTCCTAAAGAGTATAGTGCATATATATTAAACAAAAAATGTATTGGATCAAAATGTACAAAGTTAAATGTAAGAATTAACCAAAATTGACCTCTTTCGATAAGATATGTACTCAAAACACCCATCATGGATAAGAACTCCTGATCAAATCTTTCAAATTCTCCTGTTAAACCTTGAAACAATAAAGCCAGTATAAACAAAACTGTATTTAAAGCAAGAATAACACCAAGTGCGTTTAGTTTTAGACCGCGATTATAGTATGTGTTCATAATTTTGATTATACTATAACTCAGAACTATGTGAAGACACTATTTAGGCTAGCTCTTAAAGTCACAAGTATTCAACTAGCAGTCTTAAATGTAAAGGTAGAAAATTAGAACTTTAGCCAATGTCTGATAACCCTTAGGTCTAGTAATTAGACACTTACACGCTATTAAGTTGCCAAGGCTTCGGAGACTATGCTTTTATTTTGTTTCACAAAAGTATATAAAGGTGATTTTCCAAAAGTTTGTTCAAATACAAACTTAGCCTTTTCTGAATCGGGCATATCTTTCCAAGCACGTGGTTTCGGTCTTTCGAGAACTCTGTACTTAGGATTAGCCACGACTTCGAGTCGGGCATTTTTCGATATTATATAAAATGCGAGGCCCTTTTCTTTGTTGAGCATTGTATAATCTATTTTGGCTAAATTTGACTTAACAACTATAGATGCTATTGCTTGACTTGTACCTGTGTTTATAAATGTATATAAGTAACCTGTTGGTATAGCGGCTCTATCTCCTTTTTGCAACTTAATAATCTTAATTTCATCTACAAGTGTATTAAAAGCATAATACTCCTGTTCATCAGAATTCTTTTGCAACACCAAAGTTAATTCACCATTCAAAACTTCCACGAAGCAGCTAAATTTACCCTCTATTCTAGCTGAATAATAAATATGCGTTTTTATAAATTCTATTCCAAGTAAACCGTATGGTATTTTGACAATATCATAGGTGAATTCATCTCCCATGTAATCTATATCTTCACTCATTACTATTTTTTTGAAATGTCTATAAATCTGTTCCGGATACTTAAGATATTTATTTAATAATACTGGGATTATTTCCGAGAGAACCACATCGTAATATTGTTGACAGGTAATACAGCTATCGTAATGGATTTCGCCGGTTTCTTCATCTAGAAATATCGGTAATCCTGATACATCGCTTAAATCTATCATATTTGTTTATTTAACGAAGTCCTAAATTGGAGTTAAACTCATTCTAGACAATCAGGAGTTAGCTTGTCAAATAAATCGGTGAAACTATTTACCGTAAAAGTGATTCTGGAGACTAGAAACAGAATTATGCAGATTAATTAGCTTATACTTTTAAGCTGTTCCCACAAGCCTGCCTGTGCTTTAGTTAGATTGGTTGGGATATCTACAATTACTCTAACATACTGATCACCCCTATCGTTAGATTTGTATTTAGGTCCTCCCTTGTTTTTTAACCTTAGTACTTTTTCGGATTGTGTTCCAGCTGGTATTTTCATCCATACATCTCCGTGTACTGTAGGTACTTTTACTTCACCTCCTAGAACTGCTGTAGTAACATCTATATGTTGATCCATATAAATATCATTCCCCTTTCTTTCCAAAATTGGATGAGATTTAACTTCTATATTTACATATAAATCTCCATAATCTCCCCCTTTTTCTCCTGCATTTCCTTTATCTCTAAATCTTAAGGTTACACCATCCGGAATACCTGCTGGGATATTTATTTTTATAGTATCCTCTTTCTTTTGTATTCCACTACCACCACAAACATCACACTTGGATTCTGGTACTTTACCTGTTCCACGACAAGTAGGGCATGTTGTGACCATCTGCATAGTTCCTAAAATAGTCCTTTGAACTTGGGCAACTTGACCTTGTCCATTACAAGTTGGGCAAGTTTTAAGATTGCCATTTTTAGCCCCGGTACCTTTACATGCCGTACATTTATCAATCCTGTTATATCTAAGCTCCTTTTCTGTACCAAACACAGCCTCGTTAAATTCTAGAGATAAATTTATTTCCAAATCAGAACCTACCGTTCTTTGTGATCTTCGACCAGAACCTCCAAATCCAGCTCCGAAGAATCCTCCCAATAAATCTCCCAATCCACCTAAGTCACTACCACCAAATGCTTCCATAAAATCCTGCATATTTCCTCCGTAACTGCCTCCGCCGCCAAAAGCTTGTGTTCCTGCAAAGCCATATTGGTCGTATGCTGACCTTTTCTGATCGTCGGAAAGTATTTCGTACGCTTCTTGAACCTCTCTAAACTTTTCTTCTGCACCCGCTTCTTTATTTCTGTCTGGATGATACTGCTTGGCAAGCTTTCGATACGCCTTTTTTATCTCTTGCTTACTTGCACTTTTAGAAACACCAAGAACTTCATAATAGTCTCTTTTCATATTTTATATTTGTCTTCTGTACAATTGGCTCTTGTTTTAGTAAATAATCCACTAAAACTCAGAAACCTTAGATATTATATCAGTTAGCAGCTTTTATTGTGTAGTGCTAAATTAAATTTGAACAGGAGATATTGTTGCAAAATCTGATATTAAAAACTGCGCTATCACCAATAGTATTTATGCACTACACTGTTTAAACAGTAAAACTACTAAGATTTAATTTTCGTTCTCTTAAAAGGTGATATATTATTAAAGAGTCCAAAATTCTTATCTATTTTTAGAACGGAATTGAGTAACTCCAACTATCATACTTTTATTAATTTCTATTGAATGAGCATTCCATCCAATATTTTAGAAAGGGTTAAAAATAATAATCTAAATGAACCTGAATTTGTCCAGGCAGTCGAAGAAGTCTTTAATTCTATAATGGATTTAAAAGAGGTGAATGGAATCTATGCTCAAGAAAAAATCCTAGAACGAATTGTCGAACCCGAAAGAGTTATCTTATTCAGGGTCGTATGGCAAGACGATAACGGCAAGATTAACGTTAACCGAGGGTATAGAGTTCAATTTAATTCTGCACTGGGACCATACAAGGGTGGTCTACGATTTCACCCCTCTGTAAATTTGAGTATCTTAAAATTCCTGGGATTTGAACAGACTTTTAAGAATTCATTGACAGGTATTCCTATGGGCGGCGCAAAAGGCGGAAGTGATTTTAATCCTGCAGGAAAATCAGATAGCGAAATAATGCGGTTTTGCCAAGCATTTATGGCTGAACTATACAAATATATAGGAGATGATGTAGATATTCCCGCAGGTGATATCGGAGTTGGCGCCAAAGAAATAGGTTATATGTTTGGGACATATAAAAAATTAACAAACAAATTTAATGGTACTTTCACAGGCAAGGGAATAGATTGGGGTGGAAGCAATATTCGAACTGAAGCTACTGGTTACGGACTTCTCTATTTTGTTCAAGAAATATTGATTCATCGGAAAGATAACTTAGAGGGAAAAGCTGTACTAATTTCTGGTTCTGGCAATGTGGCGCAATACGCAGCCGAAAAAGCAATTCAACTTGGAGCAAAAGTTATAACAATGTCTGATTCTTCTGGATTTATTTATGATAAGGATGGTATCACTTTAGATAAATTAGAGTGGATAAAAGAATTAAAAGAGGTAAGAAATGGTAGGATCAAAGAATATGCAGAGAATTTTGGAGTTGAATATTTTGAAGGGAAAAAGCCATGGAGCATTAAAGCAGACATAGCATTGCCTTGCGCAACCCAGAATGAGGTAACTATAGAAGATGCAAAATCTCTAGTAGAAAACGGAGTTAAACTAGTTGCAGAAGGAGCAAATATGCCACTAAGCAATGAAGCTATAAACTATTTGCATAAAAATAAAGTGCTGCATTCTCCTGGAAAAGCATCCAATGCTGGAGGAGTTGCAACTTCGGGATTGGAAATGTCGCAGAATTCTGCACATTTACAGTGGACTAGGAGCGAGGTAGATTCAAAGCTTAAAACAATTATGCAAAACATACACAAACAGTGCCTAAAGTATGGAACTGAAACTAACTATATTAACTATGTAAAAGGAGCAAATATTGCAGGTTTTAAAAAAGTAGCCGATGCTATGATTGCACAGGGTTTAGTTTAAAAATTATTAACCTCATAATACTTCTCGACATATCTTGATTCGGGCGGATTAATTGCATAGTCAATTATTTCGTCCAGATCATAGGCCTTATTCTCGACCTGTTTAAATTTATCTAGTCTTACTAAAAATGGTCTTGATTCAACAGAATCCTTTATCTTGCCTTTAAAATCCTCAATAAGAAAAACACAAAAAGAATTATCTTTTAAAAATTTTTTTGTTTCCTTATCGTATACAAATTGTCGAAAAAAATATCTAAACTCCAACTTTTTGGCTGTTACACCTGTTTCTTCTTGCAACTCTCTTGCTACAGTTGTAGCCATTGATTCGCCATAGCGCACTTTACCTGCTACACAACAAACAGTTCCTCTTAAAGGAGATTTAAGTCTCTCGATCACAAGTAGCTCTTCATTTTTAAGTACAACACAAATAATACTTAGTTTAGCTCTTTCTTCCAGCATTCCATTTTCTATATTTATGTTAGCTGCAAATTTCTTCCCCTCTATAGTTAACTGGTATTGAGTATCGTTACTCTTATTAACAAAACCAAGTTGTTGTAATTTTTTTAAATGATAAGCAGTCACTTCTGCTGTATTTGCAATCATGTTTAATTCGGCGAATCCAAGACTTTCACAAAATAGCAATTTATTCAAAATTTGCATTTGAATATAATGAAGATTTTCCATCATTGGTATTTAATATGTTTGAATAGTAATATTTTCTGTACCAAAAGTCACTAAAATTAATTTTAGTAGCTATGTTCCGATTATTTGGCTTTAATCGCATCTGTTTGACCAAATGCCTTCCTAGTGCTAGACTCCGTAGCAAGATATGGAAAACGAATGTTTAATTCAAAACACACAAACAAGGTATTCTCAAATTGAAGGTAAGCTGTGTCGGATTTTCTCACAAAAGGCTGTTGCGGACTACATAGTATCGATTACTAATATTGCTGCAAATACAGCTAGAGAATTAGACTCATCCAAACATACAGATATTAGAGCTGGTATAGATAAATATACTGGAATAACCTCTATTCTCAAGGATCCCAAACAGCCAAGCCAGTATCTAAAAAAAAGAATCCCTCTTATACAAAGTATTGGAAGTTGTGTAAGCGCGCTTTTTGATGAAGGTGTGTTTACTGACCGTTATAATATTGCTCCAGCTTTTCCTACAACAACTGTCTTGATCGATTGTTATCTTGATTACAAAATTAGCAGGTCAAAAAGTGTCAATTACATTGACTTAGTAAAAGACTATATGTCCAAAAATCCAAATGCTAAGTTAATAGATAAAGAGCGTGTTGTTTCTTTATTTATTGGGGAGTTTTTGCGGCCTGTAAGCTTGATAACCGATTACTATACTAGACCACATGTAGGCGATTTATACTCAGATATAATCGGCAACTGGGGTATGGCTATTCAAAGATTAACCATGTACCAAGAACCATTGCACGTGGAGCCCGGACTTGTTCAACCCGGGCTTCCTTATTAATCTTATGATTTAGTAACTTGTGAAAGTTCTTATTAGATAATAATTTAAGGAAAAGCAACTTCTATATCATTTGAATAGGCCGAACATGTACCTTGATTATAGGCGCAAACTCTAATATGTATTGTTTGTCCGGCTACTCCTGTAATTGAATCTGAATTAGCATTGGAATTACTATAGTAATGATATTGCTCTCCTGCTCCATTTGGATAAGTTGGATTGGCATTAGGTCCCCATACCACTTTGAAACCATACCCAGCATTACCATCTGTGGTCCAGGAAATGTTTACAGTATTCCCTACAACTCCGTTATTTACCAAAGAAATAGAAGATACAGAAACAGGATTAACATAAGGTGCAACAACGCTTACAGCATTGCTATACGTGTCACATCCGCCACCAGTATATCTGCAAACTCTGAAGTAATAAGTTTTGCCATCAGTAAAAGGAAAATAAAGACTTCTGGCATTTGCATCTACATATTTAGCATTATCTACTCCGTATGAAGGATTTGCATTCGATTTACTAAAAGCCACTTTAAAACCTTGACTCACATCTAGATTTGCTGGATTCCAGCTGATCAGTATCCCTCCTCCATCTGCGCTGCCCGAAGCCGAGATACTACCTACTTGTACTGGAACTGGGTCTGGTTGTATAACCGGTTCAGGATTTGGTGCCTGTGGGGCTTTCTCTTCTGCAGGTTTCTCGGTAGGTTTTGGTTCTTCTTTAACATCTATTTGAGAAAGGATGCCAAGATAATCTTTAAATTCTTCACTTTCGGAGTCTCGGTCTTTATTCCATTTAGCAAATTCATCAGATTTTAATTCCTCGATCTTCACATCAAGAACCTGCTTTGTCACTTTTTGATCTTTTGCTTTTACATAATACTTCTTGCCTTCCTGTACTTCGATCTTCTTTTCTTCTTCATTCACTTCGACTTTACTTTGATACACTATTACTCCATTAACATCCTCTGTATTGATTGTTTTATACGCTGTTCCTAACGATCTATATTCTACTTCTCCCACTTTTACTGCAAACTCCCTGTTTGCTTTAACTACACGCGTATATATTTGCCCTGCATCATTCGAGATAATAATGTTATCTGGATCGAGGGATTCAAGAGTGATTTGTGATTTGGAATCTAATCTAATAGCACTGCCATCGTCCAAATTTACAATTGCCTTGCCTTTATCGGCCATTCTTAAGGTGACTCCTTCTTTCAAAACCATGTCCATAGTAGCATCTGTCCAACCGCCTTCAGAATTTTGATATTCAAAATCACCATCTATATATGCAATCTCTGCTCCTAACATACTATTCTTTTCATCTTTTTGTGCAGGTTCGCGCACAATAAATAAAGTAACTGCAATCACTAGCAAAATAGTTAACATTCCCATTCCTGCAAAACCAAGTCTCTTGTTTAGAAACTTTTTACTAGAAGATTTATCTTCCATTCCCTGTACGGTATAAAAATTAATATAGTTCTGGAAGATTTCTTGTTTAAGCTCCCGATGAAACTTCTGTAAATGTTGGCCACCATTTTGCAGCTGCATCGAATTAATTTTTGCTTTGGCAAAAAATTCTGAAGCTTTTAATTTTTGGCTGAACTCTTTTTCTTCCATTACTATATATATCGTTAGATTAATTCAAATATTTCACTTTGAGGAAACTTTTTTATAAATTTTTTTCTAAAATCACTCAAAGCCCTATGTAGAATAACCGATACATTTTGAGGCTTCTGATTCATTACTTCGGCAATCTCGGGAATTTCCATCTCCATAAAAAATCTTAACGAAATTACCTGTTGATATTTATCTTTTTGATCTTTGAGTATTATAGCGACCTGCATTTGTAGTAAGTTGAGGGATAGCTCCCTTTCTAAGCTTACTGTATTATCTTTTAGATTCTCATCTATTTCTTTAAATACTCTCTTCTTATTCCTTAACTGATCTACACATTTATTATGGGCCACTCTATAGAGCCAAGCAAGAAATGTAATTCCCTTTGTAGTATCAAACTTAGCTATTCCTTTAATTGCTGATTCAAATACTTCCGAAACCACATCTTCTGTTATCTCTTTTATTAATAATCTTTGATAGCAATACATATAAATTTTAGGAAAGTATAAATCGTACAAGGTATCAAAAGATTGAGCATTTGATTTTGCATTTTCAACTAACTTAAGTTCTTCAGAAATATTCATACATTTGATTATACTCATAATTTTTGTAGACTCAACCCGTACGTGTTAAAATTAATATATGGAGGGACTAACAGAACAGGCTAACGCAGAAAATAACTTACCGCCAGAAATTGCAGGTCTTTTTAACCCAAACTTGCCAGCCGATATTGCTGGAACTCCGTTCAGAGCAATTCAAAGCTTTTGGGATGGCAGAATTTCCGTTGAGCTATTAGCTAATATCCTAAGCGTTTACCATAACCCGAAAATACTTCACTCAAAAGAACAAATCCAACAAGCAGTTTTAAGGCACTTTTCATCTCCATCCGAAGTTGATTTAGAACACTAATACAATATTGGCAAATACTCCGCGCTACATGGGAATTGATTACCTATGTGCTTATGTGATATAATTCGCCAGTTATTGGAAACATATGATAAATGGTGAAGAATTATCTTTTGACGAAAGAAAACTTGCTGCTATAAATACAGTTGATCAGGTTATAAAAGTAGCTACTTCCGGATTAAATATACAATTAGACCAAGTAGATCCGGCTACATTAACCAAAGGTGGTTCATTTTGTGGGGACCCCATCGAACTAATCAAAATGTTCCATGAACTTGCAATTGTTGTTGCCAATGATTTTAAAGAATCAATACAACAAGCACAATCAGACGATGATCTTCCTGATAAACTAATAGAGGAACTTGTTAGAATAGGAAGTATATCTTCTGTAACACCTAGCATTTATAACGATGGTATTTATGGGACTACCACATTACAAAAAAGCACATTCTTAAATACAGAAGTTGTAAATATCTTAAAGAGATTTTTTTGCAGTAAAGAGTATGCGAATAAGTGGAATGCTACAGAGGAAGAAGTTTCGGAATTATTGATTGGTTCAGTGACTGAACATTTTGATAACACTAATAATGACGTTTACGAATTATTTAAAACGAGACTACAAGAAATTAATGTTGAATTGGATCAACAACTAAGCAAAGACTTATATCATAAGATCGTAACAGAATATATTCTACCTATAATGAACTTTTCATATCCAATACTGAGTAGAAGTGTGGGAGACTTATATAATAATATTATGGCTAGCATTTCTACAGTATTTATAAATATAATGATTGGACCTGAAAATTAATCTTCGAAATAGACAGTCTTTTAAAAACCTTGTTATAATTCGCCAGATAGTGACGACTAATGAGCGATAACAATATAGAACCTCCAGAGATGGAGCTAGAAGACAGAATAGACAATGCTCTAAGCATAGTCGCCAAAGCTAAAAATACTATACTTCAAAGACAAGAAAATGCTGTTAGTGCAAACCATCAACCGCTTAGTTTAAATCTTGGATCAGAAGAAGTTAGTTATCTTTTTACCGAGCTTAGCAAACTTACGCTAGAAGTTTTAACAAATATAGAAAATGCCTTACGAAGTAACCATGTGGATGTAACACTTAAAGGAGCAATTGCAACTTCTCTTCTCAATAAAAAAGGTATTAATTCCTACACTAAGAATCCGTCTGAACCAAGCGATTTTTACAATACTGATATATATTTATCGAAAAGTATAAATATTATAACTAAAATACTTAACATAACTTTGCAAAGTTATACGGATAAATCATTGGAAGAAAAACTAAAAATCTCCAAGTCACAACTAGGGGATTTAGTTATTGGCTCTTATCTATTGTGTTTTAAAGATCCGTCCCAAAACTACCGATCAATAGTTGAATCAAAACTTAAAGAACACTATGTTCCCGATAGCCAGATCGAACAACATTTGTCAGAAATTTTAGAGAGTTGCAGTCAATATTTTCAAATTCTTACAGAATATGCCCAACAAAATTTTGGCGAGGCAATAGATGATGTGTTTGGGAATATTTTTCACTTCTTAAATACTTCTATTACACTCTTATTAATATTAGACGATACTTCAGACATTCCAGATTTTGATTTGTAAACTATCACTGTACTACTCTAGAGATTTTAAGCAAAATTATAAAAAATTTCTTAAAATTTTGTATTGATTATGTAAAATAGTACATGCTTTTATTGACTTATGTATCAATTACTTATACTATTTTATAAATAACTAACACAGTTCTAAATTTGAACTTGTTACCTGTTATGCACTAATTTAATTGTTAAATTATTGTCATGTACGGATATAGATTGCACAACGTACTTACTAGTTTTATAGACTTAATTTTCGGACTAATAATCCTAGGATTAGGTATAAGATTCTTTTTAAGATTATTTGGGGCTAATCCGGCATCAGACTTTACTGAGTTTATTTATAATTCCACTTCACCGTTACTGGAACCTTTTGATGGATTATTTAAGCCATACGTAATAGAGCCTGGGAATGTCTTTGAATTTACAACTTTATTTGCAATAGCTATGTACTTTTTAGCCGCATGGTTGTTAACAGAATTGATAGCTTACATCGTATATACAGGTAGTAATACCTATAGAAGAAGACCTTAATTTTATTTATTAACTAATTTTTATGGACGCAATTGCTTTCTTAATTATAGGTGCTTTGGCAGGATGGATTTCTGGAGAGTTGGTTTATGGTGATGGATTTGGATTACTGGGAAATATTATTGTGGGTATTATTGGAGCATTTATAGGTGGTTTTATAATGAGATCTGCTGGTGCCAAAGACAGGAACGGCTTTTTTGCCGAACTATTCACAGCAGTTCTTGGAGCAGTAGTGCTACTTTTTGTGCTCAACCTCTTTAACTAATTGAATTATGTTATAACACTGGCTCCGACAACGGAGCCATTTTTTGATATTGATACATTCAAAAATAGCACTGAACGATTAGCTGGGGTATTTTATTGTAAACTAATCTTAAAATCATTGGCTTTAGCCTAGGGATGGAGATTAGTTTTTAAATATGGACTTCTGTCAGTAGTTTTTTATTGTAAACTAATCTTAAAACCATTGGCTTTAGCCAATGGATGGAGATTAGTCTTTTAATTAAGCTTCTTCATTAACAACATAAAACTATGAACTTCAGTTCGTAGTTTTTTATTTTTCTGCACAATGTTATCATTTTTATTGTTTAAAGATATTTATGAAAATAGTTAAAGAATTTAAAGAGTTTATTTCTCGCGGCAATGTAATAGATCTAGCCGTTGGTGTAATAATTGGGGGTGCATTTGGAAAGATAGTGACATCTTTAGTCGAAGACATAGTTATGCCACCCATAGGTGTTATTCTAGGAGGTGTTAATTTTACAGATCTTAAGATTGTTATTCAGGATGCAACTACTAATGCCGAAGGCAAAACTATTCCTGAAGTAGCAATAAAGTATGGAAATTTTTTTCAAATACTATTTAATTTCCTAATTATTTCTTTGGTAATATTTCTATCTATCAAAGCTATTAATAGAATTAACAGAAAAAAAGAACAAGTAGAGGCCAAGAAGGCAAAGGGTAAAGATCCCGAAGAACTGATAGTTTTGAGGGAAATAAGAGATTTACTAGCAAAGGATAAAAGCAAGAGGTAGCCATCATGATCATTTTAAGGAACTTTTCCTAAGCTTCTTCCTTAACAGGATAAAACTATGGGCTTGTGTACGTAGTTTTTCTTTCTTTGATTATATTCTCTCATTTGATTAAGAATTACACCTAGTACACTGCTTTTTGCATAGTTTTTTATTGTGACGTGGTATAATCACTGGATGAGCAATTTGACTACCGAAAATGGCAACATAATACAATTGGATGTCTACAAATGCAACCATACAGCCGAACAGCTAGCTGCCTCCTTGGATGATCCTTCTTGGCTAGACGATCCAAGCAAAATAGCAGAACATATACTAAATATAACTGATCACCTTAAGCAATTCGATATCTTAACACATAAAAGCAAACCTGAATTTTTACAGCAACATCAGAGCATAGCCGATATTTTGGCACCTCTAATAAATGCAGGATTTTGTAACATGCAAACACAAACTATGTATGGACACAGAGTTTTTTCTTGTATTTTTCCTCCCGCTCAGCAAAAAACTATAGACGAATTACTAAGCTGTTCAACTCAAGCTATAGATGTAGGAATTCCATTTATGCATATACACACAGATGTTGCACCTTATGTTCAACCTTATGGAACGAAAAATACTTTTATTCAAAATGGTAATAACCCTGAATGGATTCTTGGTAGAGGTACCAACGATACCCTAATTCATCTTGCTATTTTGATTACAAATCTATACAGTCTTAAACATAAAGGGCTCAAAGAATGTCCCATTTTGATAGGATTAAGTTCGGATGAGGAAATTAGAGGTTCTTACGGTAGTCTAGATGTTGTCAAAAAAATTCAGAGCCCAATACAATTCGATGAGGAACCTTTGGGAAGAATAGGGATATCTAATAGAATAGGATCTTCAATTGAATATATACTTGAATCACAATTTCCTTTGAGCACTGATGAAATTAGCAAACTTGAGCATACAGTTAAATTTAATTTTGATCAAGATATTTCTATTTATACAATAACTAATAATAGTGAGCTTATTTTAGCAGTAGGTGGATTAAATATTCCGGAAGGGGATATCGATTATGTTAAATTTGAAAGTCAGGTATATTTATCGATTGCAAATGCATTGAATAGCTTGAAAAGCTGGGGAGTCATACGAATGATAAAGTCAACAAAAAACATTTTTGACTATGTCAACATTTCACAAACAGAGCCAAGCCAAAATCCACTTTTTATAGGTTCCATTAACAAAGAGTTAATAAACCGACTAGCTTTAGTATGGCAATGGGCTTTTAACAATCTAGCTGACATCGATGAGCTTATTTTGCCAGCACTACAATATACTATTTCACATCCTCAGGAGCCTTATCTTCAGACGCAATCACACAATTTTCAAACCTTATTAAGTATTGCAATGCAGAACGTTCCAAACAATAATGTAATTATTAAAGGCACTAGAGATAGAAGAAGGCATACCGGCTACGAGGCAAATAACCTAAACGAGATTCTTGCTTACTTTAAAGCACAAGAGCAAATGCTGATGAATATAAAATATATTGTAGAAGGATGATGCTACCCTTCCTCCCCTCTAACTGCAAGATAAATATAATTATAGTACAATAATCTTCCCTGCTCCTCAGCCGTCAATTCACTACCTTGCTCATACTTATTCAGTAAAAATTCCATATGATCTATTTCTTCGCCAACCAACTTTTTTCTAGAATCGCCAAACTTTGCTTTATAACGATTAAGGTTAGAAATACTATCCAAGATGGTCTCTGGAATTTCTTGCTGGTTTGAATTCAGCTTAGGAAAATTAGGCATTATTACTCGCACTCCCCACTTAAGTATCATTTTTTGATTTAACTCAATATTATCTGTTGATCCAGCAATAACTCTATGCCCTCTCAGAGTTGCTCCACGAGTAAATGCCCTAAGCCTTCTTTGCTGAAACACGTGAAAAATATTAAAACTACTTCTCTGAAATTTCTGCAGCATAGCTAAACTTCCGGCTTTTCCAAGAAATGATAAGACTTCGTTAAGAAAATCTTCGGGATAGAAGAAGTGTTTAAATTCTTTCACCTCATCTACCAAGAATGTGTTCGGTAGGCCTAAATCGCCTGCCTTTTGTCTTAAAGCATTCAAAATATTTCGAAAAGGCCCTGTACCTTGAATACTATTGTAAATATTAGATATTTTGTTAAAGTAGTTTGCATTCTCTACCTGGTGTAACGCATCTTTATTTATAAACGCCTTCCACAAATTTTGAACACCTCTAAAGAATACTGGATCGGGAATTTGATGACATATATGAACTGCAGGGAAAAATTTATCGTCTACTTTCTTTATTGCATTTTCTTCGTTCGTACCGACTACCAGCTTATTTAACTCCAAAGCTTTTCTTGCTGCATATAATCTATGAACATAATCCTTTCCTACACCTGGAAATTCATTAAGCTTACTTCCAGCACCTATTATCACTCTTCCCCACAATGCAGGCCTATCAAAAAAAAGCTGCATCAATATGAATGGGTCAATGCTTTTATCTTTGATATCCAAATAAAGAACTTTATTCGGAAAAAATTCCATCATATCAAGCCAAAATTCTAGAGTACCTCTGTCTTTTCCTATATCCTCTTTTCCTATATCCGGATTCTGAATTTGATCTAAATTTAGTTTAGAGACTACTCCATCGTGTTCTACAAATATTGTTCCATCGGCGGCAGTTCGAATATCTATTTCCAGACCATGCACTTCATTATTAAATAAATTTTCGATTGCCTTAGAAATTGTACAGCTTTCCTTTCCGATCCCACCTCCTCCTCTATGCAAAATCACTAATGATGTGGGCTCTTTTTCAAAAGCTTTCTCAATAATTTCGAGCTGAGTTTTTGGAATTACAGTCTCTTTTACAGGTAATTTTTCGGCTATAACTTCTGGATTCATAAACTACGCATAAACTCGAATATTATAGATCTATTTATTCTTATTGTCATTAGCAGGCATAGACCTAACCTTGAATCTCTCGAGTGGACGAACAATAAACTTAAGTACAAAGTTATAGTCTTTCTCGAATATATAATTATTTGTAATTTCTTGAAGCATTTTAAATACGATTAATACAACCCAAAACGACAAACCATTTATATTAATTCCAAATTCGAATAAATCTTCTACAAGATAGAAGAAGAAATAGTATTCAAAAAAATTTGGGAAGATAATAAAGTATCTGCGGTTGTGTTTTTTTAAATACAGCAGCTGGCCAACTGCTCTAAAGATAAACAAAAATAGTAAAACCTGCAGAACTGTGCTATTTGGCTTAACTACAAAAATAACAGTAATCCAGATAAAAATATAATGAGCAAAATCTAATAACTTATCAATCTGATGGTATTTCTTAAAAGTAAGACCAGACAGATAAATAAGCGGATAGTCCAAAATATCTGAACAAAAACTTAAGAATTGACCAATTAGTGGTTGAAAAATTGTGACTATACTTGTAGCAATTCGCGTACCTACAGCTATCCCAACCAATAAATTTCTATAATTCATGGTAATAGTATATGATTTATCTATATATGCGACAATACAGCTTCTTTAATAGTCACTACTCTTCTCTACAATAACCAAGTGACTTATTCCAAACCAGTGGAGTGGCGTTTTTTCCAATGTATGGAAAAACTTTTGAGCAACCTTACCTACAATTCCGAAACGACTTTCGAGATTGTCAAAAGCAGGAAAAACATGTTTATGATAAGCAATTCGGCCGCTAGTATTTCTGAATAGCTTTTTTATATCTCCATTTGAATAATTACGAACATGAGGTGAAAACTTCTTTCTTATGAATTTAGGCATCCAGGGCAGCAATGGGATGTTTCCCCAGTAGTACTTACCTCTAAAGAACATACCATGCGTTTCGAAGGGCCAGCCTCTATTCGGTGTAAAAATTATAAACTTACCCCCAGGTTTTAGAACTCTTAGAGCCTCTTCGACAGATTTTTTGTCGTCGTTAACATGTTCCAGTACCTCGTTCGAAAAAACTATGTCAAAAAAATTATCACCGAAATCAAGTTCCTCAGCAGAACACACCTTTATATTTGTATGTGGGATTTTCGTTTGAGTATCTTTTTTGAACTTATTTACAGAATCCGGATCAATATCAAATCCATAAACGTTTGAAGGATGTGTTAGCTCTGCAAACTTGTTTAGCCATACTCCCTCCCCACATGCCTGATCAAGAATGACCTTATCCTTTAGATTTACCAACTTAGAAAAAATGTTTAATCTTCTCCGAAATCCCTTAGAAAAGGCAGTGCCGGGTTTTCCCAGGTGTGCAAATTTTGTATCTTTCGATAGTTTTTTCATATATACAATTTACTATTTTTCTATTAAGTTACTGACTGGATTATCTTTTTTTAGATCAAAATGCATTTTTGTTATATGATAGAATAGTTATGAACTATTTTAACAGAAAGAACTGTGGCAAGAAGAAAAAAAAAGAATACAATTACATACGATAGCAAGGAAACTCAGACAGTGGTTGGTTTGGTTAGTTTAATTATTGGATCATTCTTTTTGATTTCGATCTTTACGTCTACAGATACTCAAAATAATATATTTTCGCAGGTAAAGTCTACCTTTGGTGATTCAACAATTTTTACCTCTATATTCTTGTTATTATTTGGATTAAGATTTTTAGGAATAAAATTCCCATTAACTAGAACCAAAAGTCTTATAGCTCAATCTGTGTTGATTTTTGTGCTAGCAGGACTATTCACTTCCTTTACCGCGAATCCCAACGAACTTCCTAAACTTGAAAAAACAAATGGTGGAAGTGTAGGATCTTATATTGTAATAGACTTTCTTGGAGATACTATTCCCACCCAGCCTGCAACAAAATTTATGCTAATTATGTTTGCAGTAATACTTTTACCTCTAGTATTGTCTATGTCTTTAAAAGAAATAGTTGAATACCTAAAAAAATTTGGTAACTGGCTAAACGATTTAATAAAAGTATTGTTTTTTGAAGGAAACGATGAAGAAGAAACCGAGCAAAAGAATATTGTACAGAACAGCGGTTCACTACCTAAGGCTGAACGTCTAGGAGATTTTAACAAAATACTCGAACAAAGAAAGCTGGAAATTAACAAGCACAAGGAAGATCATACAAATGACAAATATGACTCAAAGGATGAAGAAATACTTGTTAAACCACAATTGACAAGACAGGAAAATGTTGATGTAGCAAGCGTAAAAGAAGGAAGTGTTGGTGAATCTGGGCTAGTGCACGAAGAGCTTAAATATCCTAATTGGAAACTACCCCCAGCCAGCCTATTGATTCCATTCAAAAAATCTCAGCCCAAAGAAGCAGCAATCGATGCAAATGCAAGTATTATTGAACAAATGTTGGAAAGTTTTGGAATTGAGGCTAAGGTTGAAGAAGCATTTATTGGGCCTTCGGTTGTGCAGTATGCGTTGAATATTCCCATGGGAATCAACGTAAAAAAAATAGCTAACTTAAGCGAGAATATTGCCTTAGCACTAGGAGTAGATTCCCACGCAGTACGTATTGAATCAATTCCAGAAACAACCTATCTTGGAATTGAAGTTCCAAGAACACAAAGAGATATGGTTAGATTTAAAGAAATATTTACAAGCGACGAAATGCAAAATGGCAAACGAATTCTTCCAGTTACAATAGGAAAAGACATCAACGGAAACAGCCTTGTTGGAGCAATAGAAAAAATGCCACACCTGCTAATAGCAGGAGCAACCGGTTCTGGCAAATCTGTTTTAACCAACAGTTTCATTACTTCTCTAATTATGACAAAATCTCCGGATGAATTAAGATTAATCCTGGTAGATCCTAAGCAAGTTGAATTAATTGACTACAACGGAATTCCTCATTTGCTTACTCCAGTTATTACCGACATGGACAAGGTAATCAATGCCCTAAAATGGCTTGTTAACGAAATGGAAACTAGATACACTACTCTCGCTCATCAACAGGTAAGAAATATTGAACAGTACAATCAGAAAAAAGGATTTGCTGCAATGCCTTATGTAGTTGTAGTGATTGACGAAATGGCAGATATGATGATGACCGCAAACAGAGTTGAAGCAGAAACTGCTATAGTAAGACTTGCACAAAAAGCTAGAGCTGTTGGAATTCACCTAATACTTGCTACTCAGAGACCTTCGGTAAATGTAATTACTGGCTTAATCAAGGCAAATATTCCAGGAAGAGTTGGTATGAGCGTTACAAGTAGTACCGATTCCAGAGTTATACTGGATAGAATTGGAGCAGAAAGTCTTATGGGACGCGGTGATATGTTGTATAAAGCCCCAGATAAAACAAAAGCTATTCGCTTGCAGGGATCCAATATAGAACAGGAGGAAATAACAAGAGTTGTTGACTTTATTAAAGATCAGGCACCTGAGGTTGAATATATTCCCGAAATTCTAGAAAAACAGCTTACGGAAGAAGAAGTAAATCAAGAAGTACTAGGGGATATTTCTGGCGATAGCTTGATTGAGCAAGCAATTAGAATAGTTGTACAATCTAGAAAAGGATCTTCTTCTTATCTTCAAAGAAGATTAAATATTGGATTCAATAGAGCTGCCAGGTTACTGGAGGAGTTGGAAGAAGTTGGTGTTGTTGGTCCTCAAATTGGTAGCAAACCTAGAGAAGTCTTAATTTCCGATGCAGATGAATTCATAGCAAGTTTGAAGTAACTAAATATTACTTTTCTTATTATTTTGATCTATCATAACAAAGACTACGCATACTATTTACAAGAAGTCTTCCACAATCAGTATAAGTAAATGAATACTTTAACATGTCCCCTATTATGTTAAACAAAAAGAAATTTTGTGGTAATTCAACATTATGCATACCTGCAGCAATTATAATTCTGTTTTCGATGGAATCTGCCAGATTATACAAGTGCTGTCCAGTTTGTATCATCTTAGAAAATAGATAATGTCTTTCTGGAAATTGATTTTCTAATAACAATTCCCTTGCAATTAATAAATTGGGTAACTTCATTTGCCTAAACCAATCTTCAATCAGAATACTCGCAAAGGAATTTGCCTGCCATTCTGACCATAATTCACCATTTAGCGATATATATGTATTATAATCAGCCAAAAATTTTCCAAATTGTTTTCTGGCCTTATAGATACGCAAAGATTTAAAAAAATTAAATCCAGGCTTAGGCTGTCTATATTCTAATTTCATACTAGCATTAACAATATCTAGATAATCTGGATGAACTCTATTAATTATACGTTGTACTACATGACCAAATTCATGAAAACAAATAAAATTAAACATAAATCTGTCTAAAAGAAGAGTTAACTTGCTATCTGGAAGTATAGCTTCTGTTTGATTTCCGCCATAGTTTTGCAAATTTAATAATTCCTGTACATAAGTCTTTACTGCATCTGCATGACGCGTTATGTTATTTGTAACAGACAAATCTACTTTTCGCTTATCATGCATATTTTCTCTTACTCTTGCGGAATAATACTGTGGAGTGGCTGTTTCAACATAATTAAAGTTAGAGTCCAACAACGTAGCTTCAAATAGCTTTATAAAACTATCAGAAATGTCATTCGTTTTACACCACGAAATAAAAAATTGTTTAGCCTGTCTAAACTCTTCCAACACATCGAATGATTGCTCCAATTTTCTAAACGAAACGTTAAATTTATTATAATGATCCCGAACCAAAAGTATTAGCTCATCATAGGAAGGTAAATAAGAAGGCTCAAGAGCCATTTTGCTATAAATACTATTAGGTTTTAGCGAATCATCCAGACTTTCCATATTTAACTATTATATCATAAATTAGGTGTTTGCGCCTTGTATAGACATTTATCTTTCTATACTATACATATATTAGTAGTGATTAATTTATGTTAAATATTTACCTGATATGTTATATTCCTAGTATATATTTTTATAATGGAAATTCAAACTAATACACTTACATCCGATGATTTAGAAATCTGCGCAACCCACGACATGGGAAACGAACTAAAAATTAAGCGCGACGTTCCTTCGGGAACTGTGATTATGGAACTGCAAGGTAAACTCCTTCCACTAACTACCCAACCAAGCGGAGATCCAGAATTTGACCAAAGCGGACAATTAATCAAAGCAGGTGTTAAAGCTCTGCAAGTAGCAGAAAATACGTTTCTGCAAAGCACCATGCCAAATAATATTGATGATAATCTTAATCACTCATTTAACCCAAACTGTTACATGTATTTTAAGGAAGGGAAAGTATTTTTAGTTGCTTCGATAAACATAGCACTTGGGGAAACCTTAACTTTCAATTACAATGAAACAGAATGGGATATGATTGCTCAAGAATGTGATTTTTCCGACTCATTAACAGGTATTCATGTTGCAGGCTTTTCCCATCTAACACCAGATGAAAAATACGCACTTGCCTCTACAGGAAGATTATCACCATTTATATTATTTAAATATATTCAGCAAATTGACTCAGATTTTAAAGAGGCCATTTTAGAAAAATACCCAGAAAATTACTTACAACAGCTACATACTTTTGAAGACAAAGAGAGTTAATTGAACTAACCTATAATGACTCTGATTCCTGTTGAGAAGATAAAAACCTATCAAATCCAGTATCGGATTGCAGGTGCTCTTTAACTGTTGGAGATAGCAATATACTTCGTGGCATTTGATTAACAGAATAACTGAACTCCTCTGCACCTAGAGAAGTAATTTGTAAAATATCCCAAATTATAGTGAAGATAAGAAAAACTACACCAAATATTATTAAAGCCAACCATGATTTATTAAAATTATTCATACAATTATTTTAAACAGTAGGAATTTCGTCTTCCCAATAAAATAAATCCATTTCCAACGACAGCCTTAAAGGCAGGTCAAGTATAGAATCCTGTCCGTCTTGCTGAATTTTTTTTGTAATACTGATTGTATTCAGATGGTAAACTCTTCTAGACGTTTCCATCTCTTTCAAAAAATTAATTATATCTCCGTACTGACCGTCTATACTTACACTCACTGCCAAAGATTTGACTTGGGGAGCAGCTCCAAAATCAATCTGAACTGTCGAAAAATTACTTTCCTCAACAAAGTTAAGACTTACTATCTTCAAGTTACTTCCCTGTACCAAATCTACTAGCTCGCCTAGTACATAATCCTGATCAGATGAGTTTTCTGGAAAAAGTTGATTAAAATAGCTTATTAAATCTTTATCTTGCTCACTTTCTTGAACAAGACTACGAAGTGTATTTAGCTTTAATTCTAGTGCATCGATCGCTTCGTCTCTAACTTTGTTTGCTTTATTTTGCTTCAATACCGAACTGACTGCAGGTCGAACACCAAAAAGAAATATTATTAATACAAATATTGTAGTTGCAGCAGCAACAAAATAACTTCTTCTCTTGGTGTCTTCGAAGTATTTATCTAAGCGAGTTGTTATTTTTTGTTCCTGTTTTTGTAAAGCCATTATAAAAAGGATCTCTTAAATTTTTCCAGATTTATTACACCTACCACATCGTACCTGGCCCTATTTTCAATAATATCTCTTTGTTCCTGCGATAACTCTCTAACTTTTGCAGTAACGAAGCTTTGAGAACTCTTCATCGAAAGTTCCAAACTGTCCAAGTAGCCAAGATCATCATTTCCAAAAATGCGGACTTCGTTACCTCGAATAGTTACAGTGATTTCTGCATTGGGATTTTCTAAATAACTATAAACTTCCTGCACTATAGAAGCATAGCTTGATGATTGATTCCAGAGTTTTGCATACTCTGTATCTTTAAGTTGTAATTTTCTAAATCCTGGTTCGTATTGTGCTTGATAAAAAAGTAATTGGTTTTCTAGTTCTGCTATTTCTTTTTCTTTTCTTTTAGCTGTGGTATCTACTACTATTTTAGCGAAGAATGCTAAAGCAATAATTACTTGAGACACAATAATAACAATTTTTGCCTTACCCAGTAGCCATTCATATACTTTATCCCAGGCTGTTTTGGGCGGATCTATTGGTCTAAGTAGGTTGAATATTCTTTTTACTTTTGGTTTATTATTTGCCTTTGCCACAACTATAGTCTAAAGAGCATTAGAGCATTTGTAAAGTAAATCATTCCGAGAACCAAATGTTGCAAGTTTTTATTGTAAAAATAGGCTTATTCCTTAATAACGTAAAACTATGGACTTTTAATCCATAGTTTTTTATTTTGATTGATTAGCAAATTATATTAGAATTAGCTATGTATTAAAATTGTATGGTTAAATACAAAATTCCCTACGGAACCGAAATTATAACAATTGAGACAAAAAAAAGAATTCTAGAATCCTATGTAGACGAAATAGTCGATATAGTTTCTACAAATTCAACCGATTTGAATCATAAAATAATGAACTCTTCCGCTTATTTATTTAACGAACTTAGGCCAGGAGTTCCACTAAAAACTAGTTTAGAATTTATTTATTTTGTTGAACTTAACTTCCAAAATTGCATAGACAATGCTCCATTTTTTAAACCCTTTTTTGCACAAGAAAAAATTGACAATATCGACAATTTTTTACAAATTGATGTAGATGAACAATTCATTGTAAAGAACAGGGAACTGGTTTTTGATACAACATATCTTAGACATCCATATATCTTGGACATAATTGTGGAAACCATAAAACAAGCAGGAAATAGCAACTTCACCGTAAGTTTCAAAGATATGTATGTAAGTTATGGGCAACCTAGAGAATTCACGTTCACTTTAGAGAATGAGCAAAAAATCTCAGAGTCTGTAATGGATCAAGCTGTAGCAATGAATTTCAACACATATTATGCAGGAATCAAAAAGAAAAAAACCTCATTTAAAAATGTGGCTGATAAAGAGCTAATTGCAAAACAATCTATTAGTAAGAATAAAAACTTAATCGAAAATAAACTGCTTTCGTATTATTTACACAGTTTTTCGCTTGAGAGTGAGTACAAATTCATTTCCGAAGAATGGAAAGTAGGATTTAAAATAATAGATAAGGAAGATAAAGTTCACACTTTTAAACCTCTTAAAAAGTAGCAATTAGATTGCTATTGTTCTAAATCAGAACGATCAACTAAATTAATATCAAATGGGTTAAAAATATAATTAATAATAAATAACAGTGCCAGTGCTCTGACAGGATTTTTAAGCCCAGTAAATAAAGACTCGTAAGAAAGTGGTGTTTGTTTTGGTGAATTGACTTGAATATTAGCCATAGCAGGTTCTAAGTCTACAACTGGACTATTCGCAACCCTCTGTCTTAACCATTCACCTAGTTGAGAATTCAACACTGCTTCAATAGAGTTGGAAAGCCATTCCCTGTGCTTTGCGATTGGTGCTTCTAAATGTCTTTCCCTGACACTGATCTTAAATCCTTCATGTGTTAGTTGTGTAGATGTATTATGCAAGGTCTTGCCATATTTTTTTGCAACATGTATTAGTAAGTCAAGATTTTCTAAATGGCATCCCACGTTAATGCACCTTAAAACCCCATCCTGTAATAAATAACCTGATCTATGTATATGTGCAGTAATGCTAATTATATGTTCTGGAATTTTGGGAACTACTCTATCTTTTTCATTTATTCCTTTTGTAATACACTCAAAATGTTGTTCTAGTGATGTTATTAAGCTCCCAAATGATTTTTTGAACGTGTCAATATTATTTATTGCCTCGCCAATTTGTACACTCAACCACGAAACCAGAGAAAAATTTCCAAGCCAGTCCTGGAATTGAGTGAGTTGACTATCTGCGCTTCCTACCGAATATTCAGTGCCATGAAAAAGCTTGAGTGGCACCCATCCCTCAGTTTCATTTCCATACAATACATTAAAACTACGTGCTATAGCGTTTACAGGCCAGCTGGGCTCGACAAAGGGTGATTCTGGAGGATAAATATCTGGGTGATTTTTGACAAATTCTTCATTTTTTATTCCGGCTTTCCATCCTCTTATTTTCCTCCAGAACTGCGTAGGTTTCCTACCTCCCAAAGATTTGTGTCCGCCCTTAAGTGGGTCGTGGTTACCCTCCAAGCAATAAATTTTCTTTCCCTCCAAAATACCTTGTCGAACTTTCTCAGACAATGCCTCATGCGCATAAGTTCCCTCCATTCTACCTGTAAAAAAGTCCCACAAATCACCCATAAAAAATACTACATCATTATTTTGTATGATCTGGAGTATCTCTTCAACTGCAGTACTTCCACTCCATTGATGAAGATGTATATCGGGAACGAAACCAACAGTCTTGCCTGAATGAATTACAAGGTTTAAAGTGCAGTCTTTAAAAATATCATGCCCGAATATGTTGTCAAAATCTTCTTCTGTTATCGAACCTTGCGTTTTATTTTTAATAACTCTTTGTGTACTGTCTAGAGATATGTGAGTTTGTCCTGGATTAGCATGCAGATCTATTATTTCTATTGATTGATCTTTTGGTTTGCTGAAGTCTTCCATAATTATATCTGTTTAAAAATTTTCCGGTACAGGATCATGTCCTCCCTTATGCAAAGGCGTGCATCTCAATATTCTTTTAAATCCTAAGTATGCTCCTTTAAAAATTCCAAACCTATCTATTGCTTCGTAAGTATACTGAGAACAGGTAGGATGATAAATGCACACTCTAACTCCTAAATGCTTCCACAAAGGAGAACTGTCTAACGAAAAGGCCAACTGATAAAATCTGATTAGCAGTTTGGCACTTTCTTTTGGTATATTTAAAGTAAAATTCATCGAGATTCATTATACCACTTGAACTGAATTATTTATTCTATTGCTGCTAGCTATATTGTTAATAACTAATACAGCAAGGTTTTCTACTCTTTTAGATTTTTCTCTTTACAAACTTATCCACGTGGATATATATTGTAGATAGTCATCAAAAACATTTAACTTCAATGCTTTTGAAAACTAAATTTTTTCTTTTTTTTGCCAAGTTTTTGGTTTAAAGATTAACTCGTTGTGTAAGACGGGTATATATTAGTTACCGTACAAATATGTCAATGAAAATTAAAGATCCCAAACAGCTCTGGAAAACTGCACTAGCTCAACTTGAAATAAAAATTGACGCACCTGCCCAGTTTAAAGCATTCTTTGCCGATACACAAATGCTGGAAATTTCCAAAAACAAAGCTTTGATAGGGGTACCAAATCCTTACACTGCAGACTGGCTTAAATCAAGATATACAAAACTTATTAAAGATACAATTACATATATCTATGGAGAGGTCCTTAATCCCGAATTTCAAGTATATGTAAATACAAGAGAGACTAAAGAAGATATAAGAACTAAGGCAGAATCCTCTCCTCTATTGAGTGCCGAAAATGGAATTATGAGTAGTGTTATAGAAGCTATTACCAATGCCGGACTAAATCCTAAATACTCAATGTCAAACTTGATTATTGGTAATGCTAACCGAATTTCGCATGCTGCAGCACTAGCTGTTATAGATAGGCCAGGAGAAGTTTATAATCCATTATTTATTCATGGAAAAACCGGAGTAGGTAAAACTCACCTTGCTCAAGCAATAGGTCGAGGAATTTTAGAAAGAAATATAAGAAGAAAAATCATTTATACAACCTCCGAAAACTTTTTAAACGAAATGGTACAAGGTTTAAGAACTAATCAAATGCACAAATATAGAGCAAAATATAGAGATGTAGACTTGTTAATCATCGACGACATGCAATTAATTTCTAAATGGGTCCATACTCAAGATGAGTTTTTTAATACATTTAACGAGCTTTACAACAATCAGAAACAAGTTATTATGATTGCAGATAGAAGGCCTGAAGATATTAAAGACTTGGAAAGCAGGCTGAAATCCCGAATGATGGGAGGGATGGTGGTAGATATTGCCCAACCAGATTACGAAATGAGGTTAGCAATTGTACAGAAGAAGGCAGATGCCTCTGGTATTAACTTAAGTCAAAAAATTCTTGAATACATAGCTAGAGCTATCTCTGATAACGTTCGGGAACTTGAAGGTGCATTGCAAAAAGTAGCCTTGTTTAATCAAATGAAGCCTAATGGCGATCTTACACTCGAAGAAGTAGCTCATATGTTAGGTAGAGATGCCAAAACTAAACGTGAACAAATAAAAGTACCTAAGGTTCTTAAAGAAGTAGCAAAATCTTTTGGTATTAGCGTAAAAGATTTGAAAGGTCCACGAAGAACAAAGGATGTGGCACTGGCAAGGCAAGTGGCAATGTATATTTTGCGCGAGGAATTCAATTACAAGCTGGAAGATGTGGCAAATATTCTTAACAGACAGGATCACACCACGGTTATTCATGCTATAGACAAAATCAAAAGCAAAATGATGATTCAGGATGCATTCAATGTTCAAGTTGGGTCTATAATTACAAATATCCAGGAAAGCGCTGTAGTAACAGAAGATATAGAATAATTTATGATTCAGTAGGTTCGGGTTGATCAATTGAGTTTTCAGTGTTAACAAGAACTTGAAATTCTGTGGGGAAGTATTTTAGAAGAACGCCATTATTTTTTAAAAGCTGTGTTGCCTTTGTTATAGCTTCAAGGCTTCCTTCTAGACAAGCAGGAATTAAGTCCCAAACCAAACAGAATATTTTTTGCTGTCTTTGGAATGAACTTGCATACTCACCATCTTGGGGATAAATAAACCTTGGTGGACTCAAATTAGAATACTGTTCTGAAGGATAAATCACATCGTGCGCACCATAAGACGCCATAGTATTTTTGTATATAAATAATTTTAAAATAATCAAAGCCACATTAAAAGCAAAAAGCCGGAGATACTCCGGCTTTTTTTTAGTTTTCTTGAGGATTTACACGAAGCTCAAGCCATTTAATTTGTTTTTGTATTTCTACATATTCATCCGAATCCTGTGGTAACTTATCCACTTTTCTATTTAATACGGTTAATTGTCTAAAGGCAGCATCCCTTTCTATACCAACTAAATTATATGCTGGTACTGTTGTATCTAAGCCTATTTCTCTAAAAATGCTACCCCTTGATGTTTCCACAATTGAGTTTGTATCCACTTTCTTAATTTTAAAATATAAAATTTAGTAATTGTTCTTTAACCTCCTGCTCGCAAAGAGCATGTTTAATACCATTTTGGTATATACGTAAAAGATCTTTCCTACTTAAGTTCCACGCATCGGCAACTCTTTCGTACTCATCTAGCAAACTTACTCCAAACAAAGATGGATCATCTGTGTTTAAAGTTACATCTATACCTCTATCCAAAAAAATTCTTCCAGGATGATTCTCTAAAGAATCAACTATCCCTATTTCTTTATTGCTGGTAACACATAATTCTACACACACATCATTTTGTTTGATCAGTTTTAAAAGTTGATCGTCTTTGGCTGCATCCACACCATGTCCAATTCTTTTGACTTTCATTTTTTGTACAGCATCTCTTACAGAATTTTGACTTGCTCCCTCGCCGGCATGTGCTACTCTATTTACATTCTTCTGTCTAGCATACTCAAATACCTCAATAAACTGGCCATTTGGTTTTGCTTTTTCGTTACCGGCAATGTCTATTCCAACCACGTTGAAATTTCTAAATCTATTTGCCATGTCCACTATCATTTTTCCATCTTCAATATCAAAATCCCTACTATAAGAAAGAATTGTTCTAGATGTAATTGCAAATTCTTCCTGGGCTTGAACCTGTGCAGAATAAATTGCCTCCAATACTTTGGAAATATCTAGGCCTTTTTGTATTTGCCTCATTACGTTAATATTTAGCTCTACATATTTTGTATTAAACTCGGATACTTCTTTTAAGTATTCAAAAGTAATTAATTCAAAATCTTCCGGCTTTTTAAGTAATGAGTTTAAAAAGTGCCAGTTTTCGAAAAGCTTAGTAATGTCTGTATATCCTTTTCTTACAGATCTCTGGAAAGACTCCATATGAAAATAAGAAAGTTTATACTTATTAATAAGCTCTTTTAAAGTACTTTGAGAAACTATTGCTTCTATATGCACATGATGTTCAACCTTAGGAATTGCTTTTAATTCCATTTGATTCATAATTAGGCTGTAACAAAACTTAATTGCGGATTTACTTTAATTTGTCTTAGGTCTCTATCGTTCATCAATAGCAGTAAACGACTCGATATTTTGTATTTGTGGCTTAGCACAATGAGTTTTAACCAGTCTATTTGGCAATGCTTAATAAGAAGTTTTGCATCTTTCAAATCTTGCTTGCCATTAGTATTTCTTAACTTAAATAATTTAAAAATAATTAGTTCTTCAACATCTATTATTCTAAATTCAACACCGTCAAAATAGACTTTGTCGTACGTTTTGTAGTTTTGATCAAGTCCAAAAAAATATTTTTCTGAACCCTTTTTAACATCGTAGGTACAAAACTCTACATCACCAACTCTTATTGATGCATAATCCTGATTAAAATGACTTATATTCACTACCCTCCTTGCATTAAATAGCAATTCAATCCGAAATAAATCAGACTCCTTCACTACAAAATCAATGTCATGATAATCGCGCTTACCTGTATACAAATAGACTGCAAAGCTACCCGTGACAAAAAAGTCGATATCAGCATCGTTAAGCTTTGTCACTATATCTCTAAATCTCATAGTAACAACTTAATAAGTAATAAAAATTTATTGTATTTTTAAAGTACATTTTGTGTTGTCAAAAATTGACTACACTCGGAGTATAAAATAGTTATCTAAGTTAGTCAACATAGCTATCTTTTATCCACTTCACGTGGATAAACTCCTGCATAAATGTTTTTAAGGCTAATATAGCTGCATTTTTGCGGTTTATGATTATGTCTATAAGTTCAGTGGATAACCTGTTTCCAGAAGCTGTAATCAAATGCTGGAGACACTTGTAAAGAAAATTAGAGAAAATTTCAAAGTTATAAATTAACCTTTGCTGGCAAACAGATTGGAAAACTTAAAATATTTTAATTACGAGTAATTCAAACCCTTTTGAAGTTAAAACTTATTCTTATTTGTGGGAGCTATGTAAGTATTGATTCCATACTCTATAAATGATGGGGCGCTTCTTAGAAATGAGATTGCTACAGTAAATATTGCTACTACAGTAGAGAACTCGTTTAGCCAGTCTTGTGCATAAAAAATTTGTGAGTAAAATACAAATATCATTGCCATTTTAGAAGTTCCATAAGAAGCTCGCATGAATCTAGAAGATACTAGAAAGCTATTTATTTTATTATTAAGTTGTTTAAAAGGGACAGAGTCTGACTGTACGAATTTTTTGAATCTTATATAATCAATCAAAAAATTTTTTACAACAAAGTAAATTAAAATTAGCGGACTTGCTATATTTAAATATGTAAATGGTATTAATAAAGTAACTTCGGTGATTCTATCTCCGACAATATCGTAAAATGCACCGAATTTTGAATTCTCCTTCCACTTTCTTGCTACTATTCCGTCCAAAGTATCAGTAAAAAATATAAACGCGATTAGCAAAATTCCTGGTATAAACTTAAAAACCTCAGGCTCAAAAGAAAGTATTCCTGCAAAAATAGCAACTAAAAAAACTCTAGATGTTGTAATCAGGTCACTATATCTAATATTTTGTAGTTTCATAGGTGTAAATTAAATATTATAAATATTGTTCTACTTTCTTTAATAATCTATCCATAAATCTTGCCTTTTTGCCTCCAAATACTCGAGAAAATGGTTTGACAAGGATTCTTTCTTTAAAACCTGCCAAATAGGCTCCCCATAAATCTGTAGCTACTCTATCTCCTATCATTGCAGCATTGCCTGGTTTTAATCCGTAATAGTTAAGAATTTCCAAATAACCGGCTGGGTTGGGCTTATCACTTCTGGGAACATTGTAAAAATCTATTTCTGTAAACATGCCTTGCAAAATGCGATTTCGTTTTGAACTACAATTAGAAAAAACAGCAATTAAGAATCCTTGTTTTTTTACTTCCAGTAGCCAATTCCTAACATTAGGCGATAATTCCAATGCATGAAAATCAGCGAGAGTATCATCAAAATCAAAAACCAGTAATTTAATTCCCTTGGATTTTAGATCTTGCAAATCAATATCGAAGATTGAATCGAGCTTTTCTGTACTGATTTGTTTCCCAAGAGTTGGATTACTTATTAAATATTTTAAATAGTACTTAAAATCCATTATAAATAAATGCTGTCGGGATCAATTAAAGTTCTTTCTATTCTCAACAGTTGATTTAGGTTGGAAGTAACTTCTGCCCCATTAAGACTATTAAACTTCATAAATTCGCAGCCTGCGCCAACTGAAATATCAGACACAATTGTTTCTTCTGTATCTGCCTGAGAATGTGTAGCTATACTTAATTTTCCCTCTGCCTTAAACTTCTTTATTAGCTCAATAATTTCTGTTACTGTACCAATTTTATTAATTTCTATTAATTCTCCATCTGTTGCGTAATCTTCCTCTGCCGAATACTCCCCAAGTATATATTTAATATTAGAAATCTTGCTTCTATTGGGCTTTTTATTTTCAAATTTGGCGGCATAAATATTTTTACCCTCTAAATATTTTGCAGTTTCCTCGTTATACTCGGGTACGGTTAGTATTATTCCAAGTTCCTGGTAATCATATTTTAATTCAGTGCAAATGTTTTTGAGAGTATCAAATATTTTTTCTTCAAAATTAAGAAGCAGGTCTAAGTCTTGAACAACATGTTTAAATCTATGGTAAATTTCTATTACACAATTAGTTTCTGTTCTAAAATCCCTGTCTGATTTTAGACAAGTAACTGCTAATTCTTTAATAAATTTTGATTCACTTGATTGATGTAAAGTTAAAACTGCTCGTGGCATAGAAATATTTGTTTTAAATTTTTTTGCAATATATTGATAAGGTTTTAATTCTTCATAATTAGAAATTGCCTTAAGATATGCTATAGATATTCCGAGTAATGCATTGGATCCAAGATTAGACTTATCTTGTGTACCATCAAGCATGATTAAATAATTATCCAGTTCGGAAATATCTTTAAAATTCTGATTGAATAAAGCTTTTGCTATAAAAGTATTAATGTTGTTCACAGCTTTAGCAACACCCTTGCCTTCAAAAATTTTTCTATCTTTGTCCCTAAGTTCTTTTGCACTATTTTTACTATTAAAATACCCACTTGGAACCACGGAGCTTCCCTTATACTGCTTAAACTCATTCCCCAGTTCCATATGAACTTCAACTGTGGGTGTTCCAGAAGAATCAAAAACTTCCAGAGCTTGTACTTTTAAAATTTTCATCTATCTATTTTTAAGAACTATTTCTAAGTATAGAACATTGGCGGCACAATTAGGAAGAGTGAATACTAAACTCTGTTTAAAAATTAACTAAATTAAATAGATATGCTAATTAAAGTTATTTTCCTATATTTTATACAAATTATATTTGACCTATTATGAATGTTGTCTGCTGCAATAAATATTCATGCTTAAATTTTTGGATTCTTTTTTTTATCCAATAATTAAACACACTCTAGTTCTGAAATATTTTTTTGCTGTAAATGTTTTTTCTGCAATTACACAAAATTTATCAACAATAATTTCCACACTACAAAAAATGGTAATTAAGCTGCTATAATTTAATTAATTGAAAAGTTATACACAAATCTACAAGCCCTATAACTATATATTTCTAATAAAATATTTATTAAATAGTTTTTTACATGAAGATAACCTTAAATCATTCCAAACTTTCAAAAGCTCTTGGATATACAAGTAGAGCCGTAAGTATCAAACCAAATATTCCCATACTTTCGAATGTAAAACTTGAAGTAGCAAAAGGATTTTTAAAACTTTCAGCAACGAATTTAGACATGGGAATTAATATGTGGATACCTGGGCAGTCGGATGTGGAAGGAAAAACAACAGTAAACGGAAAATATGTATCTGATTTTGTTTCTGCTGTTAGTGGAGAAAATGTTCAACTTGATTTAGATGGAAACAATCTAAAAGTTACTAGCGAAGGATCAAATGCATCTTTTACTACTATGTCTGCAGACGAATTTCCGGTGTTACCAGAAGTAAAAGGGGCACCTTTATTCAAAATTGATAGAGAGGAACTAATAAAATCTTTAGACAAAGTACTATTTGCATGTTCAACCGACTTGTCTGCAGGGAGGATTCAACAATCTGGTATATTATTCGATATTGACAAAGAATCTAAAAAATCAGTTAATTTTGTTGGACTGGATGGGTTTAGATTATCCAAAAGAGAATCTTCTATTTCTAATTTAGCTGAAGAAATTACTAAAGAGGAAATTATTGTTCCAGGCAAACTGCTTTCCGAAGTAACAAAAATTATGCAAGATTATTCGGATGTAGATGAAGTAGAAGTTTTTTTAAGCGAAAGTAGCTCTCAAATAATTTTTAAATTCGAAGATATTGAATTTAGTATAAGATTATTAGAAGGACCGTATCCTGATTATAAAAGGATAATGCCGGACTCGCACAGCTTTACATTCGAAGTAAAGAAGACAGATTTCGAAAATGCTATAAAAATTGTGAATACTTTTGCAAGGGGAAACTTAGGAAATAAAACTCTTTTCGATTTTGACATAGAAAAATCGAGAGTAACTTTAGCATCCACTGTAGCTGAAGTTGGGGAAGGAACAACAGAGTTTTTTGTATCCAATGTTGATGGCGAAAGTGATTTGAATACTGCCTACACCCTTAGATATCTTCAGGATTTAGTTAATCATATAAAGGGGCAGGATATAATTTTCGAAACTAAAGGACCATTAGCCGCATCTGTGTTTAAAGATAAAAGTGATTCAAAATTTTTACATCTGATAATGCCGATGAGGAGAGATATTTAATACAATACTTTCTGGGATATATTATCAACTCGAAAGCATGAAAATTGTTTTAAAAAAATACTTGGCAAACCAGAACAAACTTTGGGAAGAAATTAACTTTAACGCCGAAAATACATCCTTTCTTTCCTCCATTGACTGGATTTTTTTTCAGAGAGAATTGAAGCAGAAGACTGATCAATATTTTATTTACATGCTAATAGATAATAGAGAGATATTAATTGGCAATATTTTTATTCAAATATTTAAAAGAAAAATAGCCAAGTATGCTTATACACCGTATGGACCGGTAATCAGTCTAAGAAATATTTCTAAAGAATTTGAGATTACAGACAAAATGGCTTTTTTTAGGGAAGTTTTTAGTCAACTAAGTTCTTTTTTCAAAAATTATTTGAAGGAAAAAAATTTAAACCTATTTAGATTCGATCCTTTAATTAACGAAGAATTCAGAGAGATACTAGAGGAATTAGGCTATCGCAAATCTTTCTCTCCAGCTCAAGCCATCGATGTATGGGAAATGCCTCTTGTGAATGCACAACAGGAGCTCATGACAGAAGATGAACTACTTGCAACATTCAAAAAAGATACTCGGTATTATGTAAATCGAGCTAGAAAAGCAGGTGTTAATATTATCAAAGCAGAGAATAGAAACATGGTTGCAAGGTTTGCTGATCTTATGATGCAAACAGAAAGCAGAAAGGGATTCTCTAATCATTCAAAAAATTATTTTATAAAGCAATGGGAATATTTAAAACCTTTAGGAATGACAGAGGTATATTTAGCAAAATACAAAAGTCACTATATTTCTGGGGCTCTTTTTAATTTTTATAAAGGCAAGGCTTACTACTCCCATGGTGCATCAACTTCAAATTACGAACTAAGCAAATTAAGTTCTCCTTACCTTCTGCATTTTGAAATCATGAAAGATGCTATAAAAAAAGGTTGCAACACGTATAATTTTTGGGGAGTTATACCTAAAGAAGTTCAGGATCATTACGGTCGAGGTTTCTCTGATTTTAAAATGAAATTCCCAGGCAAAATTACTTCATATGTAGGACCTTACGAGATTGGGTCAAATTCTTTAAAGTTTAATCTTCAAAGAGCTGCAGACTGGTGGTTTTATCGAAAAGAGAGGTATTAAAATAATTAATAAATCCGTGCGGAATTCATTATCATTGATGTCTGTAAATTTTAAGTCACCGGATCGTAATTTCTGCAGAATAAATTCTTGAATATAATGCATAATGATACAGTTAATAACGTAATTATAAAGTTGCGGCAAGAATCGTGTAATTTAATTATTCTTACAAAAGTTATGATTCATTCGTGTTGAATCATTTGGTTATTGCTATAATAACTAGGAATTAAGAATTCAATATGCATTTTCAGCAATCAAAATATTGGAAGAATTTAAAACAAAAAGTAGGTAACGCGACTTTTGATTTTAAGAATGGATGGGCACAAATCACAACTCTGCCCCTTGATGTAAAAATAGGCTATGTGCCACCCATCAAAAGCCAAAAAATTGACTGGAACGATCTTATACTTAAAGCGAAAAAAGCTAATTGCGCTTACGTAACAATTGATTTTGATGAAACGACTAACTTTGATCCTCTTAATCAGTTCTCTTTCCTAAAAAAAACTAAAAGTATAAGACTTAAACAGAATGTTATTAATAATCTTCAATACTCGGAAACTGAATTGTTGTCTCGAATTAATAAGAAAGATAGATATTATATTAGAAATGCAGAAAAGAAAGGTGTTAAAGTCAGATTTGAACAAACAGAGGAATCATTTCAGAATTTTCTAAAATTATTTTTGGAGACTAAAACTCGTCAGAATTACCATGGCCGTAGCGGAAAATATCTTACTGAAGTGTGGAAAACATTTACAGATGCTTCAAAGGAAGATTCAGCGGTTCAAATATACATTGGAACTGCAAACTATCAAGGTGAAGATATAGCAAGTTGGCTACTTTTAGGTTACCAAGATACTATGTACTACCCTTATGGAGGCTCAAGCGTAAAATATCCGCAACTAGGAGCTACCTATCTTTTAGCTTGGGAGAGTCTTTTACTTGCTAAAAACAAGGGTTTTAAATATTTTGATTGGATGGGTTTTGAAAAAAATAAAGGTTTTAGTAGTTTTAAGAAAAAGTTTGGTGGAGAATTTGTAGTTTACGCTGATTCTGTAGATTTAGTGCTAGATTATAAAATGTATAAAATATTATCTGTAGCAAGATACTTAAGAGAAAAAATAGCTTTAATTAAGAAACTCTTTTAATTCAACTTTTATGAACTTAAAAAGCATATTTACCTTGTCTGTTTATACAGAAACATCTCCAAATATGCAGTGGGATGATATCTGGATGGTTATAAAGACCTTGTTAACCCCATGGTCTTGGAAAAATATTAATTACTCTGAAGAATTCAGACAAGATTTAGCAAAATATACAGGACTAGAACATATAATTCTTACTGATTCGGGACGAACAGCATTAAACGTGATTCTAAAAGCAATAAATATTAAATCAGGAGATGAAGTAATTTTACCTTCTTTTACGTGCTTAGTAGTGGCTAATGCTGTTCGTTGGACTGGAGCTAAGCCAATCTACCTAGATACTTCAGAAAATGATTTTAACGCTGATTTTGGCAATTTGGATAAACTAATAACTTCGAATACCAAGGCAATTCTTGTACAACACACATTTGGCAAAATGGTTGATGTTGATAAAGTAAGAGCAATATGTAAATTTAAAGCTAGAGAGGATATTGTAATAATTGAAGACTGGGCCCATACAATGAAGAGAGGCCAAGAGTTAAAAGGGGATGTTGCATTTTTAACTTTTGGAATAGAAAAATTAATTTCTACCATTAGAGGAGGTGCCGCTGTAACCAATAATCAACAAATAGCAGATGCCGTATCTCAAATTGTTAATGATTGGAGAGACTTTCCTATTAAGAGAACGATTATTGGATTACTAAATCCGTTGTTTTGGTGGATAGATGTGCCTTTGCATAAAGTTGGCTACAAAAGATACACACTTGGAGCCGCCGTAAGAATTATTTGGAGAAAACTCGGCTTCTTAGGCATTATGATAGAAAAGCTGGAAAATAAAAGCCAGAAACCGGACTGGTACCCAGTCAAAATCAGTCCTGCTTTATGCAGACTTGGTATCAATCAACTTAAAAAATTAGATACTTATAATCGGCACAGATCTGAACTTGCCCAAATTTATCACGAAAAATTAGGCTTCTTGAGCGACGAAAAAGAATTTAATCAGAATAGAGTTTACTTAAGATACCCTATTTTGCTTAGATCAGAAGAAGAAAAATCAGATACATGGGAAACTGCAAAAAATTTAAAAATAACATTGGGAGCATGGTTTAAGTCGCCTCTTTATGCAACATATGTAACAAAGGAAGCTTTTGAAAAATTATGTTTTATTCCAGCAAACACTCCTACAACAGTAAAAAAATGCAAAACAGTGCTTAATCTACCTACCAGTATAAACATGCCAAAACACAAAGCAGTTAAATTGGTAAACGAATTAGACAGGTTATTGAATAATTGAAAATAAGCATATGTGTATATTTTGGGTAAACACGCTACCCAGGCTATGCACTCGTAAGAATTACATGAGTATAATATTCAAAGCATAAGCTACAAGGAGGTTATGAATCTCAGTGAATTAAAATTAACTAAATGGATTAGAATCTCTTGTGTTTTTACCACCTAACTTAGTTATCAAAATATCTTCAGTTATATACCCATAGTTATTTATTTCTATGTCTACCAGTAAGTATTGCGAAGATTCTCCGTCCTTTGAATACATTTGATAACCCTGTTTCGAGGCTAGCGCCTGATATTTTCCTGGCTTTAATTTAAGTTTAAGCTCTCCATTATTATTTGTTAAAGCGATCGAAATTTGTCGGTTATCCTGATAAATCCTTACACTTGCACCACCTACACTCTCTCCTGTTTTCTGATCTACTACCCTGCCCTTTACAGTCTTTTTTGTAAATACATAAATATGAGCGGCAAAAAGCACAAAATAGAACACGAGGATCATAATGTTTGTAGTCAATGGACTAACCAATGCTGCATACATAGAATAAATAAATCCTACAATTGTTAAAATGAATAGTAGCTTCCTAAATGCATTGTAAATCGAACTTCTGCTATAAGACAGATTAACTAGGAAATTTCGTGACGATTCATCTATTTTTTGCATAGGTACATCCTCTACAACTTCCAGTTCATCATTTTCCTCGGATATCACTATTTCTCTCTCAAAGTTTGCAAATCCTACAGCACGAGCTTCTAACTTATAATTACCAGGTTCCTCTACCAGCAAACCATACTTACCATCTATATCGGATACAGTTTGTGAAACCATGTTACCACTGCTATTAAACACTCTTAAAGTAGCAAAAGATATAGGCCTGTTTTCTTCTGAATCGTAAACTATTCCCCAGTATTTTTTCCTTCTTGGCAGTAACAGACCAATAATACCAAACCTGTTTAATACAATAATTGTGGCTAAGGTTGCTGCTGTTAATGTAGTTACGCTTGTTCCCAAAGTATTAAAATAACTAAATACATCCCCAGCCTCTTCAGTCGTTGCAATAGAGTCGAGTACGGTTATACTAAATATCTTACTCTGCGTTGTTCCATCTGGATAATAAGCTATAACTTCAATTACAAAGGTTCCTGGTGATGTGAAGAATACATCATGAGTTCCTATCGGAGAAAGATTACCTTCAACATCCACGATCCTAACATAATCTGCACCTTCAGCATTCCAGCTTACTTTTACTTTGTTTCCTACAAGTGTTTGGTTTGTATCAACCTCTGCCACCAGATCTGCAATCGTTCCTTCAACAATAATAGTTAGTTCTGCCTCAACTGATCCGTATGGTCCTTCTCCAATTATTTTATACTTAGTAGTTTTTTGCGGAGATACCTCCAATTTCCCATTTAAGTTTACTTGGCCAATTCCTGCAATGGTTACTTTGGTTACATTAGCACTCTTCCAGTTAATGTTTGTTTTTTCTCCTTTAGCTATCTGGTAATCGTCTGCTGTAAACTCTATTGATGGTTTAGGATTATTTACATTTGTATTGTTACCACCTTCCTCAACATTGTTATTGCAATTAGAGACTAATAAGCCGCTATCCGACAGATATTCTTCTGAATTATAATTGACATAAAGCTGATATACACCTTCTGTAGGTGTATTGAATGTTACTCCATTTAAAGTAGCAGAACCATTAACAAATGTTCCACCAGTTACAGAAAGTCCCGAAGCATTGGTTGCACTTCCGACTTTTCTCATAGCAATACTAAAATTACCATTTTCCGAAGTTGGATTGCCTAGAATATCAACTGTATTTATACTAATACTAAAAGCATTATTACTATTTTTACAAATAGAGTCAGGATTGAAAGTAACGTTGACACCATTTGTTTCGACAGAAGAAGCATCTTTATATGCAGAGTAAGTTAGTTGTAAATTGTCTATAATAGGCGTTTGCCCTTCTGCAGCTTTTTGCAAAATTAATCTAAATCTGATTCTATAATCTTCCTGCGGAAAATTAACTATTTCGCCAACATCAATATCGTACCAATCAACTCCATTGTTAGTTACTTGCACTTGAACATTTGCTGGTATGGTTTGAGCTTTTGCATTAGGAATCAAATTAGCAAAAATATTTTTATTTTTAGTCTTTTCTTGTTTTTGCACGTCGTAGTTATACCCAACCACATTTGCTGATTCCAGTTTTATGTAATCTGCGTATAAATGTTCATTCACAGAAGTTACAGATACAGCTACATTTGTATTATCGAAGTCTCTGTCAATATCATACTTAAAAAATCCATATCTTGGCATGTTTGCAAAAAAGGTGTTGTAGTTTTCTATATACAAATGAGGTTCATCTGCGGGGTAATTTCCTAGAAAAGGATCATATTGAATTATTTGATCATCGAACCTATTGGTAAGAGTATTATTGTAGTAAATATGATAGATAAATCCTGATCCTATAGCTACAGCAAATAGCTGGTCGCCTTCTGGGTACTGCCCTTCCATGTAGTAAATCCTTGCAAGGCCAAAATCTCCTACTTGTGCACGAGTAATAAAATTATTGTGCACTGTGCCATTAGATTCTATCCATGCTATACCATTGCCACTTGTGGCAACAAACATATTTCCTTGACTATCCCAATCTATGTCACGAACTCTCTGAACACCATATGCTGTAATTGCATCATCGCCCTCATCTTCAACGCTTGCGCCATAATTCCATTTAATTATATCGTCGTCACTGTCTCTTAAAAACCATATATTGTTTGTACCAGGTTGTTGTTTTAGTCTAACTCCACCTGGTGCATTCAAGGCTGGTGCAGTTGTTTGGTATATTATGTCTCCGTCATTAATGTCTGCGAAGTCATTGAGCGGTTCAACATAGCTTATGCTAGGCGTTGGAACCACATTATGAATCAAAACGCCAAAAGTTCCATCTCCATTATCGATAACTTCAGCCATGTTAAATTGTGAACGTCCAGAAAAAATATTTTGATCTATATAATTTGCAACCGTGTCATCATTTGGATTAGAAGGAGTATTATTTGTATCTAAAATAACAAATCCTACACCTGTTAGTACTACAAGATATTCTCTTCCACCTACAGTGATTGATTGTAAATCTTCATTACCTTGATTAACGACATTCAATCCATGAAGTGCAGCAATATCGTACATGGTCGTTACTCCGCCATCCGAAACAAAAATAAATTGATGACTTTGGCCAAGGGGTGTTGTATTTACCCAGAAACCGCCGTTAGTACTTCTCTCCACAATGGAGGCACCGCTATATGTTCCGTATCTTGGAGCAAGATAAGTATTGCTTAGAGTGGTTCTTGTTAAGGTATTATCAACTGCAAGACGCGCTATACCATTACCCCAAATAGCTGTTGTTAATTGTATTGCACTATTGCTTGTATCCGAAAAATCCTCTGTTAATGTAACTTTAACTGCCTCGAGATTAGGATTTTGCTCTGCTATTGTAAAAGTTAAAGAATAGTTTTGTGTTGTAGAATTATTAGCAACATCTGTTGCTCTAAAGTAAACGGTATTCTGACCTAATGGTAGATTTTCTAATTGTATTTGGAACAATTCCTTGGATGAATTATAAGCTCCATCTGTCGGGGTTGCTGTGATCCATGTATTATTATCTAAAGAATAATCAACACTTTGGATATTGTTTACTATGTCTGTTTCGTCATCTTCTACTTCAATTTCTACTTCAGGGCTAGTTTCGTATATTATGTCTGGGATATCAAAAACATTTATTAATGGAGGAGTGCTATCTTCTGCTTGAATTGTAATTAATTCTCTGGCGTAGGCACCATCGTGCAAGACGTTTCCTGCTGAATCAAAAGCTCGAACATGATATACCATGTTGCCATCAGGCAGATCTATTGGAGTTTCTATAATAAAATTTTCTTCTACTTCATCAAATGCACCATCGGCTGGGATAGCCTGTGTCCAATTTACAAATCCTGCATCATTGATTAGAAACTCAACTGATGCAATTGTATCGTTATCCGGATCATATGCTTGTCCTGTAATAGTTGGTCGTACATTATCTGTAGGATCTGGGGTATATGTATCTAAGGTTACTGTTGGTGGATTTGCATTATCAATAACATTTAAAATTAAGTAGTTATCTAAATTCATTAAATTTCCGGATGCATCTGTAGCTTCAAAAGATATAGTTATAGTAGATCCTGGAGATGCAGGTTGACCAACAATTATTCTAAATTCTTCTGAAGTGCTATCAAATGCTTCATCTAGAGGAGTTAAACTATTGGTGGACGGAGATCCTAGATCACTATAAAGCACTGTATAATTTCCTGATACAATGTTAGAAAATTGATCCGAAATTCTAAATAATACTTCTACTTCGCTAGTCAAAGCTTTGTTTACTACACCAGGATTAACCAAAATTTCTAAAGTTGGAGGCTCGTTGTCGCCGCCAACAAAACCTGTGTTGTAATTACCAGTGGAGCCAAAAGTTATTGCATCATTCCAAATATCATTTTTAAAAGTAAAAGCAGCATAACAATATGCTTGTCCAACTGTTACATCTAAATCTGAAAATGCGATAGAATCGTTAGCAACTGGATCAATTGTTTCATTAACAGTCAATCCACTTTCGTGATTAAGAGGATAATTAGAATCGGTACATGCTCCATCCACTCTTTGAACACGAATTATATTCAGTGCATCGTTAGGAACTGTGTATGTTATATCAACTTGAGAGTCACTATTGTCGCTAGCATTTAAGTCTAGAACAGGTTGTGGGAAATTGCCATAATCAAAATTAAAGGTAAAGAACTCGCCCGTTCTTGGATATTCGACTGCATAAGAATCTGTAATTCTGATTTTAAATTCGTATTGTTGATTTTGATCAAGATTTAAATCTGATATATCAAGATAGTAATAACCATCACGCGTATTAATTGAATTAGCAGGGGCATGCCCTGGTATTTCAAAAGCAAAAGTATCCACTACTCTTTCTTGTCCAAAATATTGCAAAGAATCATTTATAATATTGAATCTAATTTCCTGTGTATCTGATGTCGGAAAGTCCTGTATCTTTTCTGCATAAATTGGATTACCTAAATCAAAACTTACATTAAAGAAATCGGAATCTGTTGGTCCAGGCCAATAGTTATTATCTGAATCTTTTAGTCTTACCTTAGCAATTTTTCCATTTTCCACCACTTCATTTGTAAGATCAAAGTACATATCTTGATCAAACTCACATCTGGATTGATAGATAGGATAAGTTTCGGAACTTATTTCGCTTCCTATTTCTACATAAAGTTCTGTTATTGGTGCTGTACAAACATCTGTAGCAGAATCTATAACCAAATTAAAATTAGGATCTGTATATGCAATTTTGGTATTAGATAAAGATACTGATAGTTGATTTGGATCTATAAATTCATAACTATAGCTGGCTAGTAAAACTTTCTCGGCTTGCAGGGAATTCCCATTCACTGCATAAGCATAGATTTCGTAAGTTCCATCTTGTCCAAGTTGATTATAATAACTGCTAATATCTGTACTAAATTCATATTCTGTGTAATCTTCTAAATCTCCTCCCACAATACGGGTAAGTCCAGTATCAGTTTCAAAAAAATTTGAATTATTGCCTTGAACCTCCACTCTAATCTGGGCGTAACTAATACCACTTTCAAAATCCTCTGCACTGAAAGTTATCAGTTTCTCTGTTTGACTTACGTCTGTAGTTTGTAAAAGTGTAATGCTAGGTGCAGTTTGATCTAAGGAGCAAGTTTCTGGATCGTCATTGCAAGGCACAGCGGCATTTATAAATCTTCCTTTACCATCTGCCAAAACAAATGTAACTATCGACATAAAAAGCACAAGCGAGAGTAAGCATACAAATAATATGTGTTCAAAATAGTGTTCTATGTGGATTAGTCTTTTTTTCATCAATCGCGAGTAAGGGCTAAAACTGTATTTATATTCAAACACAATTCAGCTTTAATTACAACCGCTTTTCTGGTTAGAACTAAGGATATACTTGCCTTGTATACCAATTGGCTACCCATCCTTTTTGTCCATCCTGCAGCTCAATTTCTATCCATCCGTTACCTGCATCGTTTGTTTTGAAGTACCTTTCTCCTGGCGATACTTGAGATATAACAGTACCAACGCTGGAAGGAGTTTGTCTAACTCTTAGTATTCCAGTTTCGGTATTGCCAATTTCTATTATGGGTCTATCTGGAGCACTTAGGTTTACCTTGATGGAAAATGGATTTGCGTTTATGTTTTTACCATCAGGTGTGCTTAGAGTGAATGTTTCACTTATTTCCCCAACGTAAAGAGGTGCTCTTAGCTGTACATCGAACGTTCCTTCTTCGAATCTTCTAAGGGCTAATTCATCGCCTAAGATACTAAATTGTGAGGTGCTTAGCCACACATTATTTAGAAAAAATGTACTTGCACCTCCATCTGATTTAGTGGCAATTAATTCGGAACTTGTTCCTCCGTACACTCCGTATTCGCTCAGATTATTTAATCTAATAGAAACAATAAAAGTGCTTCCTGGCTTTACTGGTTCGGAAGGCACTATAACCTCATCCACTCTTAAATTATATGATTTTTCCACAGGCTGATATTTGGGTTTTATAGTATTTTTTATTGAATCTAAGCTACTATTCCAGATACCAAATATGTCATTTGCAGCCATAGTTACACTTCTTGTGGCTTGATTTCTTACAAACTTTACACCCTTAACTTCTATATTATTTGGATTAATTGCATTTTGGTTGCAAAGCTTTAATAACAACTCTGAAAGACTATTGATTGATCTAGGATCAAATTTGCTTGCGGACTTTTCTGTAAGATAAGCTATCAAAATCATATTATTTCCAATACCCGAAACACTTATCTGTCTTTCGTCACGACCTTTATTACCTTCGTAAACATTGCCATCTTCGTCTACTACATAGTGAAAGGGAATATCGCTAAATCCTAGTTTATCGACTGTAAAGTAGTGTAATCCTCTGTACCATTCACTTGATTCCGTCTCAAAATTGGATGTAGGAATATAAACTGGTGCAATTACTATTTTTTGAGGCAGCGTATAGTTTACGTCGTCTTTAATTAGGCTTTTATCTATTTTAAGTTCATCAGTTGAAAGGATAGTTAAAGCATTAACATTACCCGCACTCATTATGAAAATAAGAGCAGTTGTGAGTACAATAAGTATTTTTGTGGTAATTTTACTTTGCTTCATACTTTTAAATCACTATTATTATATAGTAATCTCATAATAAAATGTCGCTTTTTTAACTTTACAAGTTTGATTATAAGTAATGCGAATATTGAAATTAAATTCCTAGTAAGAAAATTGTCATGCCTAATAGATCGTCTATTTCGCCATTCTTTATCGATAAATCAAGTCTAAGTAAATTGGTGCTAAGTTGTTTTATTTTATCAAAGGTAAATTTTTGAGCTTTAATTTTTGTTTTTTGTAATACAAACGGATGGATACCTAGGTCACGAGTATTAATATTATTTCTTTGTGAATAAATCACTTTCGAAATTAAATCAAACTCTCTCGCAAGCAAAGCAATTAAAGGTTGCATACTACTTTCGTAAGTGGCAATCTTTTCTAGCTCCTTGATTGCATTTTTATAATCTCTATTTCCTACAAAATCTAAAAAGTTCCATATATTTCCTCTTGCATCAAAACCTAGAATTGAAAAAAGCATTTTATCTTCAATCTCGGTTTGACCTACTGCAGAAAGGTATAAATAAATTTTTTCTAGTTCTCTGCTCAATAGCCATTTGTCTGTGCCTAAAGATTCAACCAAGGTATTTAATTGAATCTCGGAAAGTTTAATACCTTTTTCTAAACAAAACTCTTTGATCCAAGTATTTATTTGCCAAGGTTTTAGAGATGTAAATTCGAAGATTCTCCCTTTTTTCTTTAAGTCCTTATACAATTTACTTCTACCGTCTATCTTGCCATTTTCCCAGATGATAATGTCGTACTGATCTACTCTATCAAAATTAGTTTGCAGCAAATCTACTAATTTTCTATTTTCGAATAACCTTTTTGCAAAAATGATATTTCCTCCACCAAACATGTCAATACTTTCAAAATTACTTAGAAAAGTATCTACAGAAGTGATCTCGTCTGCATTTATAATTTTTACTACATCAATAACGTCTTTTTTTAATTTTAATACCTCCTGGAAAGCTCTGTGATAACTTTCGAAAGTATCCTCTCCACAAAAAATTTTTATCATCTTATAAAACTTATATTTGTGTTAACTGTTAATACAATTTTATCTTCACTTAAATCGATAGCATTAATAGTAAAGGAATTCGAAGCATTAATAATTTCCAAGATGAGTTCATCACTACGTTCCTTGTCACCGAGCCTTAACAATTTTAACGTGCTACGTATCACGGCTTTACTAACAATTTCGGGTATTCCAATTCTATTTGTTCCGATATGCTCCACTACAATCTCATCTCCTTTCTGAACTTTGAGTTTGACGACACCCAATAAAGGGTTATCTTTTATAGAATCCTCCAAAATCCAATACATAATTATGGTATCTTCCTTTATATCTAATCTTAAATCTCGCAAACCGTTAAAATTTTCTCTAGCAAGTGCAGTCAATTCTTTTTCGGAAATTTCAACTTTACTCTCTTGGAGATTATTGATTTGCGAATCTATATTTTTCTTAATATCTTCTGTTGAGTAATCTTCGGGTTCAAATTCGTAAGTAACAAGGCCATTATTGTTCCAGTCTACAAAAGGTTTCCATAGAAATCTTGGACGCTGAATAATGGTTAATATAACTAGCACAACAAAAATAATAATAAATAAGCAACCGCCCAATGTAATAGATTTACATGAGCAACCAATCCCTCGTTTAGTTTGTTTTGTATTCTGATCTGTGGAAATTTTCTCTTCATCCATACTTTAAATTGCTAAGTAATTAAGTATAACAAAATTAACAAAAAGACATGGCCGTTTGTACCATTGATATATGATAAACTATCTAAATGAATACATTGCAGAGATTTATTATATGTTTAATTATTGGAACGAGCTTAAGCATCTTAAGCTTCTACATGCTGACTAAACTCTCTCCATTTAAAGCAGATAAAGTTATGGATTTGATAGAAGAAAAACAGATAGATAAAAATGACTGGGAACTATTAAACGAAGAACTCTCAAATTTGGTTGAGCAAGGTTTAATTTTTGATTATCTTTCATCTAACGCCTACTTAGTCTTTGTTCTTATGCTCAGCTCTCTTTTCTTTTATTTTGTTGGAATTCATTTAGCAATAGATAAATTATTTTTTAAAAAATTCTACGAGAATCCTTTACTAATGGATGCAGTAAGAAGGGGAATTATTTGTTGCTTAATTATAATTTTGTTAATTTACGGAAAATTATATTTGTTAGATATTTATACCCTCTTAGCTATTCCGGTTGTTGCATTGGCACTCGAAGTAGGTTTCTTTGTAGGTATTAGGCCTACAATACTTAGAAAAATGAAAAAACTTAAGGAATCCAAAACAAACTAGAAATTTTAACAGACCTATCTAAGAAAACTTAACCTAGCGATTAAACAAATAAAACCTTTAGCTCCATGGGTAGCTTTTCTGCTAATTCTCTACCTCCGATAAACAAGGCAGTGGCCCAGCCATCTGACTCCGTTGAATTTACAGCTTGGACGAACACAGTGGAATAATCCACAGTATGTGGTTTACCAGTTCGAGGATTGATTAGATGATGAAATTGTTTGAATTTTCTGGCCCAAGATCCCGAACTGGCTATAGAAGAATTATTTAATTCTACTTCTCCTATTATTTCTTCAATATTATTTTTTTTTACTTTAAGCGCCGCTCTCCATAACATTCCTTCAATATTAAGGCCATGAGCACAAATGTCTCCTCCTCCATCAATCAAAAAATTACTAGAAACAGCCAGTAACTTATTAGCAGCGCAATCGATAGCATAGCCTTTTCCAATACCGCCAAGATCGATTCGTTGGTCTTGTGCTAATTTTATTCGATTACGTTTTAAGTCTACCTTAATCTCCTGCCAGCTACTTCTCTTTTTAACCCTATCTGCGATAATTTCATTCAGTTTGGGATTATTTAATTTGGAAAAATCATAATTCGGATCGTATCCGTAAATCTCCAAAAAATCTATTACAGTAGGATCGAATGCCCCATCAGATGCTCGCGATAGTTTTAACATTTTATTTACTAGCGTACAGAATTCTTCTGAAACTTTAACCCAGCTTCCTGCTTGCCGATTTAGATTAGAAAGCTCACTATTTTCGTTAAATCTAGTATACTGCTTCACAATTCGATCAAATTCTCCAAAAGCTTCTTCTATAGCTGAATTTATCTTTACTGTGGGTTCAGCGATTTGTACTACTTTAATTGTAATAGTAGTGCTCATGAAGTTTTTTTGTCTTTCAATCAGTCTCATATAAATCAGTATACTATATATGTAGTAGTCTATCTGGTAGAATAATACAGGAGATAAACAAAGCTAATTTTTTAAAAAATGCCTATGACATTTCAGAAAATTATTCTTCCTTACTCATTTGCAGCGTTAGAACCGTACATTGATCAACAAACAATGGAGATTCATTATGGTAAACATCACCAAACATATACAGATAAATTAAATGCAGCTTTGGAAAAATATCCGGAACTACAAACAAAGTCTGCGGAGGATTTGCTTAGAAATTTAGACACAATACCGGAGGATATTAGAACTGCAGTTAGAAACAATGCGGGTGGTTTTGTTAATCACAATATATTTTTTGCAGGGCTTAAGTTAAATGAAAGTGGAAAACCCATGGGTGAATTAGCAGAAGAAATAAATAAAACATTTGGATCTTTCGAAAAATTCAAGGAAGAATTTTCTACCTGCGCAATAGCAGTTTTTGGATCTGGATGGGCATGGTTAGCATCTGACGAAAACGGCAAGAACTTGCATATTCACGGGCATCAAAACCAAGACAATCCATACATGCATAATCACCATCCAATCTTAGGACTAGATGTTTGGGAACATGCGTATTACCTAAAATATCAAAATAAAAGGCCAGAATATGTAGCAGCTTTTTGGGACATTATTAACTGGGAAAAAGCTAACGAAATGTTTTTGTTGGCAAGAAAATAGACATTGTCAAAAACGAATTACTGTTCCAATAACTCACTTTCCACAAAATTAGAACGGTTTTCTGTTTGAATAGGATCTAACCTATCCACTTCAAGCAATGTAAGTAAGCCTATAATAGCGTCCTTGTTAGCTCCGATTTCTTTCAAGCTAAAACCTTGGTCTACTAACTTTCTAACTACTTCAAGGTAAGGTTTAAGTCCGATTTGATGAACAGCAGTTACAAGATCATTCATAATTAATATATGTTACCAACAAATGATAACATAACAGAAGAATAGATAAAAACTTTTTTTTGAGCACTGCTAAGGTAAAATATTTTGGACTTCTAGCTTAAGGTATTTTATTATTAATTTATAATCATTAATCATACTGTATGATGCTTAATTTATATTTTCCTGGCAATTCTCCTCTAAATAAAAATGAACTGGATGAATTTGTACAAATGTACAAGCATAATGATGTTGAATACTATGCACACGAATGGACACATTGGAAAGAAGATGATCATGATTTTAAGCTTGAAAAAGAACTCGATACGGTAATGAAGCATCTAATGAGACTGAAAGGTGTTCATGATTACGGAATTATGGCAAAATCGATTGGAACATACTTTAGCTGCGAGCTTATAAGTAGATTACCAATTCAACCAAAATATATTGTATTAATGGGAGTACCTACTGGATTATCGCGCGAACAACTAGATATTTATGAACCAGCACTCGAAAGAGCCAATACAAATCTTTTTGTTATACAAAATGAAGGAGATCCGTTTGGCCCTCTAGAAGATGTTCAAGAGTTATTAACCAATATTAATTATCAAGAAGTTCTTAAAGAAGGAAATAACCATTTGTACAGCTATTCGAATGAAGCTTACGAATTGGTTAAACAGTGGATCAGTTAATCAAAAATTTTATCTTTAGCTAATTCTTGAAATATTTTTTTACACCATTGATCAACTTTTGTTAATACTTCTTCTTCGGGAGGACCATCAATTTTAAGAAATGTACCTACAGGTTTTGCATTTAAATTGTTTATAAAAAAATCTCTAAATTTTATTCCCCCACCACAGAAATTTTCGTAAACTTTTTCTCCCAATGCAAAAAAGGCTGCAACTTTATTTTGTAAATTTACAGGCGTGTTTGAACGCTCAACAAATTCTTCCACGTCTGGAGGATAATTTCCTTCGCTCCATGTGGATGTACCCGCGATGATAAAATGATAATCAAGAAGGACTTCTGTATTCAGAATTTCTACAACATTTAAAACATCAACTAGATCAAATAACTTGGAAGCCTCTGCCGCCTTTCCAATCCGATGAGCAACAATCTCGCTATTGTAGGTAAGTGTTCCGTAAAGGACAAGTAGCTTAAACATCCAACCATTATAACATCAACAATAAAAGCCCTAAATGATATAATTCGAGGATGAAATTTACAAATAGAAAAGAAAGAATAATATTTGATTTTGATGGTGTAATAGTTGATTCTTTTGACCTATGCTTCGAAAGTATGCAAACTATTTTTCCTCAAATGCAAGAAGATTACTATAGAGATTTATTTACTGATAATGTATATTCGAAGGTTGCAACATTGTTTACAGATCTAAAGGATTTTGAAAACTCACAATTTAAGTTTTTTGATCACTATGCCAAGAACATATCAAAAATTAAACTTATTCCAGGTATTACTGAGTTAATAGCCTTATTAGCTAAAAATCATGAACTACATATTGTATCTTCTACTCTCTCTAGCATCATAGAAAAAGCGCTCAGGAATGAAAATCTAGACCAATATTTTTCTACTATTCTTGGTAGTGATATAGCAAAAAGTAAGGTGGAGAAATTTGCCAGAATAGATAGTAATTTATCTCAGGCTGTTTTTGTCACCGACACTTTGGGAGACATAAAAGAGGCTATGCAAGTCCATCTAGATGTGATTGCGGTATCTTGGGGCTTTCACAGTAAAGAAACATTTCAGAAGGAATATAAAAATTTATTAATAGTAGATTCTATACAAGAACTTAGAAACTTTTTAGTATGAAAGATATAACTGTTTTAGCTATAGATACTTCCTGCGACGAAACATCTTGTGCAGTTGTTGAGGGATATACTGTACTTTCCAATGTATTACCTTCCCAAATTGAGTTTCATAAAAAATATGGCGGAGTTGTTCCCAGTGTAGCAAGACTTGCGCATCAGCAAAGAATTGATGGTGTGGTCAACGAAGCATTACAAATTGCAAAAAAAGATATAGAACAAATTGATTTTGTAGCTGTAACAATAGGTCCCGGATTGGCTATAGCGCTTGAAGTAGGAATTAATAAAGCAAAGCAGCTTGCGCGTAAATACAAAAAACCTTTGATTACTGTTAATCACATGGAAGGTCACTTACTATCTGTATTAGCACAGCGTAAGAGCAAGACAATATATAGTAGAAACAACATTCAATTTCCCGTTTTAGGAGTACTTGTGTCTGGAAAACATACAGAATTAGTATTAATGAAAGCTTTTGGAGATTATAAAATTATTGGCGAAACGCAGGATGATGCTTGCGGTGAAGCATTTGATAAATGCGGCAGAATGTTAGGACTTGGTTATCCGGCGGGTCCGATTCTAGCTAAATTCGCAAAAGAGAATAGAAAAAATATAAAAATAAAGGATACTAGAAAAAATCTTAGTTACTTAATTACAGGAACATCAAATGTAAGTGGCAAACTTTTTGAACTACCTGTAGCTATGGCAAATTCAAAAGATTTAAACTTTAGTTATTCTGGATTAAAAACAGCATTCAAACAACTTATAGAAAAATTATCCGGTGAACATATTACCTCGCAAGATCAAGCAAACAACAATCTGCCTCAATTAAAAAAACAGGATATTTTAGATTTATGTGTGGTGTTCGAAGAAGCGGCTTTTAGGCCGATAGAAATTAAGCTAAAAAAGGCTGTAGAACTATATCGTCCAAAAGAAATTTGGCTTGGAGGTGGCGTCTCGGCAAACACAAACTTAAGGCAAAAAGTCAGAAAACTTTGCAAAGAATATGCAGTTGACTACAAATTCCCAGACAATCAAAAATTAAACACAGACAACGCAGCAATGATAGGTTTAGCTGCCATTGTCAGATTAAAAAAGCTTGGCATTAAACATAATAATACAGACGATAAAGGGATTTATAGTCATAGCTTCGACAAGATAGACAGGGATCCAACGTTAAGTTTAGAAGACACAAAATATTAATCCTTTCAAAATTCTTTCAAATGATTTTGAATTTGCTATTCATAGCTAACTTCAAACCTTAAAATCAAGAAGTTTACTCTAATTTAAATGTCTTCAAAATTATATACTGCTGCTCTTGTAGGCCTAGATTGCAAGATTGTTGAAGTGGAAGTAGATTATAGAAGAGGCAACACATATTTTTCGATAGTTGGATTGGCAGATAAATCTATTCAAGAAGCAAAAGATAGAATACCTGCTGCAATTAAAAATTCAGGAGCAGAATTTGTGCCAATGAAAATAGTTATGAGTCTTGCTCCTGCCGAACTGATAAAATCTGGACCCAGCTACGATTTGCCACTTGCACTAGGTTATCTTCTGGCATCTGATCAACTTACTATAGATCCCAAGAATAAACTTTTTATTGGTGAACTAGCTTTAGATGGGAGGTTAAGACCAATAAGCGGTATTTTGCCGATTACTGATTCTTGTAAAAAAATGGGTTTTAAAGAAATATACTTACCAGAAGAAAACGTCGATGAGGCGGCCTTAGTAAAGGGAATAAATATTTACCCAGTCAGCTCTTTAAAACAATTGATAGATCATATTTCTGGTATTAATACAATCGAACCTTATATTTCGCAACCAATGGTAAATACTAAAACAGATTTTGATTTTGATTTTTCCACAGTCCGTGGACAGGAATTTGTAAAACGAGCTTTAGAAATAGCTGCAGCCGGTGGGCACAATGTATTAATGTCTGGCGTGCCCGGATCGGGCAAGACGTTACTCTCACGCTGTTTTCCAAGTATATTGCCCGAGATGACACTTGAAGAAAGTCTCGAAGTAACTCGGATTTATTCAGTTGCTGGGTTACTTACAAACAAGCAACCATTAATATCTACTAGGCCATTTAGATCACCTCATCACACAAGTTCTCAGGTTGCTCTAGTTGGTGGTGGTGGACAAATAAAACCGGGAGAAATATCTCTTGCACATAGAGGAGTACTGTTTTTAGATGAATTCCCTGAATTTTCAACGCAATCCCTGGAATCTTTACGTCAGCCTCTCGAGGATCGAATAGTTACTATTTCTAGGGCATCCGGAACTCTTACTTTTCCTGCAAATTTTACACTAGTTGCAGCTATGAACCCATGTAAGTGCGGGTATAAAGGCGATCCTTTAAAGCAATGTACTTGCACTGTTCAGGAAATTATAAGATATCAGAAAAAGATTTCGGGACCGATACTGGATAGAATTGATTTACTAATAAACGTTCCCAAGGTGGAAAGAGATAAATTGTTTTCCGAAACAGCAGCTGAATCATCGCATATAATAAGAGCTAGAGTTCAAAAAGCACGCAACATGCAGCTAGAAAGATATAAGGGGTTAAGTAATATATGCAACTCTGATCTTAAACAGTCAGAAATTAACAAGTTTATTGTACTGGAAGACGATTCTAAAGAGATTCTAGAAATTGCTGTAAAAAATCTAAATCTCTCTGCTCGTTCTTATTTTAGAATTTTGAAAGTAGCAAGAACAATAGCTGATCTAGAAAATTCCGAAAAAGTAATGCTACAGCACATTCAGGAGGCATTGGGATATAGAGTTGAGATAGGTGCTTAACTTTGGTAGTATTTGATAATTACTATTTAGTATGACTAAGAAACTAATTATTGTATTATTGCTTTGCACAATAGCTCTTCTGCTTGTAATTATCGTTATTAAAGATGAACAGCCCAACACTCAAGATTCAGAAACACAAGAAAGTAGTCAAGAAACTTTAAGAAATTATAAAATAGGAATAGCTGGTTACACTCCTGCTAATTTGAACGAACCTAAGGTCGAAGATGTTCTAAATTTCTGGAGGGAGATTGAAGCAAATGCAGATTATTATGGAATTCATACAGATTGGAAGGATACTCAATTAATAAATCTGGCTGTTGACCAACTCGATCTAGATCTGAATGTTGTTTTAGGGTTTCAGAACCCGGAAGAATGGTTAAATAGCCAAGCAAATTATATCGAGGTTGCCAAAAGCCTATTGCAAAAGTACCCACAAATAAAATATTTAGCAATTGGCAATGAAGTTAATTTGCTCAAAGAAACCTATCCTGCTGAATTCCCGAATTTTATCTCGGCCTACAAAGCAATTTACGATTCACTAAAGGTCGACTATCCCGAAGTGACTATTTACACAACATTTCAGTTCGAAGCTTTGGCTGGCAACGGTTACTTGACTGGCAAGAAAGACACTAGAGAACCTGATTATAATTTAGTCGCTGAACTGGAGTCTAAGCTAGATATTATTGGATTAACGCTTTATCCATATTTTGATTACACATCACCAAGTTTTATACCCGATGACTATCTTTCGGGATTAACCTCGATTTCTCAAAAACCAATAGCGATTACAGAAACCGGGTGGATGAGTAGAGAAACATATGGTGGCGACCTTGCGACATTGGGCGACGAAGGATATACAGGATCAGAAGAAGAGCAAGTTAATTATATTAAAAGGCTAGTTTCTTTAGTTGAGAATTACAACGTAGTGTTTATAACGTGGTTTCCGCTAAACGACTTAACTAATTGGCAAAATGGAGATGACCCGGAGAAATTTGAGCTTTTTGATTCCATCGGTTTAAAAAAATACGACGGAACACCGAAATTAGCCTGGGAAGAGTGGATCAAGTGGTAATTTGTTAATCCAGTTCTTTGCCGAGATTTATATTCTGCAGAAAGTTCTCTGGAAAGTTTTTCTTTGGATCTTTCAAATAAATTGCGTACCCTAAGTTCTCTTCTGAAGCTGCAACAATGTAAATAATCTCATTTCTTGATCCATCTTGAGTTCTATACTTTATTTGGTAGCCCTTGTACTGCGAAACGCTTACTGAGTTATTTGTAATCTCATATTCATAGTTAGGACCTTTGTTCCACTGATCAACTAATTTCTGAAATAAAGAGTCATTGTTATCCTTATCGGCTATTTTGATACACTCGATTACAAGTTCAGAATCATTATTGTATACTCTGCTTCCTATTGAATTATCTACAAGTAAATTTCTGTGATTCTTAACTAATTCAAACTCAAATTTATCAGGATTATAAATTATTCCATTTTTGCATAGATCGTAATACCCTTCTCTGCTATCTTTGGAATCATATACTTCTATTATTATAGGCCCGTCCGATTTTGTTTCATCTAACTCTTCTATTTCTGGATCAATATCGAAACCTGTTTCTTCTACATATGATTTGTTGTCGAGCTTATCTTGGCCCAGTGCTTTGGAGAAAACAAGGTAAAACAATATACTTAAGATTAATATGGCTATTGCGGAAATCAGAACTATAGTAATCCATTCGTTTTTGGTATCGTTGCGCATGCTAGATGTATAACTTCTAGTATAATTTGATTATAACATTAACTAGTTCACGTTTCGTATACACATAACCCATTCGCCTCTAAGCTTTAACTTTTGAATCTGATAAAGTACCTGATTGATTTTGCCTCTATAGGTTTTCTCGTAAAGCTTTGTAATGTCGTTGCTAAGGCTCACTACAATATTGTCTAAGTTGTTTTTATTACAATATTCAGCAACTGCTCTTAACGTTTTCTCTACTCTAAAAGGTGATTCATAAATGATTATGGTAACTTCCGAATTTAAGTATTTGCCTACAAGCTCGGTAATTTTACCCGTTTTTCTAGGCATGAATCCTAAAAATATGTATCTATCTGTTGCTAATCCGGATAATAGCAAAGCCGAACTTACAGCCGTAGGACCAGGAATAACTTCTATCTCTTGTCCTAAATTTATCAAGTCTCTTATTAACTTAAATCCCGGATCGGAAATTGCAGGCATTCCACTATCAGATACTAAAATTACTTTAGCTTCTTGCCCTATCTTGGATACAATCCAAGGCATTATGGCTGAATGGTTTTGATCTCTATACGATCGAACTTCCTGATTCTTATTTGCATTAATATGTAATTCATCAAAAATCTTTTCGAATCTAACTTTAATAATGGCTTGCAGTTTTCGAAATACTCGAGTATCTTCTGCCAAAACTACATCAGCTTCAAAAATTGTTTTTATAGCTCTTATTGTAATATCTTCTATATTACCAATAGGTGTTCCAACAATGGCTAATTTATTCATAAACTAATTATATTGGAAAGTGGATGCGAAAGCGAGATATGCAAATCTCGCTTTCGCATAGTATCAATATTTATAATGCTCAGGCTTAAATGGACCATCAGTTGAAACTCCCAAATACTCTGCCTGTTCTTTGGTTAGTTTATCAAGTTTGGCTCCCACTTTTGCAAGATGCAACCTAGCTACTTCCTCGTCAAGTTTTTTAGGTAATCTATAAACTCCAATAGGATATTGTTTTGTATTAGTATATAACTCTATCTGTGCAAGTACCTGATTGGTAAAGCTGTTCGACATAACAAAGCTTGGGTGGCCTGTTGCACAGCCAAGATTAACAAGTCTTCCTTCTGCCAGCAGAATAATACTTTTGTTTCCTGGAAGATTAATTAAGTCTACTTGAGGTTTAATATTTTTCCATTCGTATTTTCGCATCGAATCAACTTGAATTTCGCTGTCGAAGTGACCAATATTACAAACAATTGCCTTATCTTTCATTTGTAACATGTGTTTTTCGGTGATTACATCTTTGCAGCCAGTAGCTGTTACAAAAATATCTCCTATTTTTACAGCTTCATCCATTGTCATAACTTCGTAACCTTCCATTGCAGCTTGTAGAGCGCAGATTGGATCAATCTCTGTAACAATTATTCTTGCTCCTTGTCCTTTTAAGGATTGCACACTTCCTTTTCCCACATCTCCATAACCTGCTATTACAGCAACTTTTCCAGAAATCATCACATCGGTGGCTCTCATAATTGAGTCTACCAAAGAATGTCTACATCCATATAAATTATCAAATTTTGATTTGGTAACTGAGTCGTTCACGTTTATTGCAGGGAACATTAATTCTCCTCTTTCGAACATTTGATAAAGTCTGTGAACTCCTGTAGTTGTTTCTTCACTCACGCCTTTAATATTCTTAATGATTCTATGAAACCTTTTATTATCTTTTGCAATAGATTTCTTTAACTGAGCATATAGCAATCTTTCATCTTCCGAACCAGCTTTTTTATCTAAAATTTTTGGATCCTCCTCTGCTCTAAATCCTAAATGTAGATAAAGTGTTGCATCACCTCCATCATCTAAAATCATGTTAGGACCCTCGCTATCTCCCCACTCAAAAATTTTATCGGTGTACTCCCAATATTCCTGCAGAGATTCTCCCTTGTAAGCAAACACAGCAGTACCTTTGGCTGCAATCGCTGCTGCAGCATGATCTTGAGTTGAAAAAATATTACAGCTTACCCATCTAACTTCTGCACCAAGTTCCTGAAGTGTTTCTATTAAAACGGCTGTCTGTATAGTCATATGCAAAGATCCCGCAATTTTAGCTCCCTTTAATGGTTTTTGCTTTCCGTATTTTGCTCTCAGTGCCATCAACCCAGGCATTTCTTGCTCGGCAAGCGTTATTTCCTTTCTACCCCAATCAGCTAGAGAAATATCTTTTACTTTATAGTCCATACAAGAAGTTGTTAAGAAAATTAAATTTAATAGTAGAGTAATAAAGTATTATACTGCAATTTATAAAAATCTAAGCAGATTTTTATTCAACTTCCAGAACAGTTACCAGATAGCGCAAATTTATACCTAGATCTTGGCCACCATAATCCTCATCTACTATCTCTTGAATAACTTGAGTATTACCAGGATACAGGTAGCAACTTTGTTTATAGGCTTCTAAAACACTGTGTTTAAAAGTATCAAATTCTTGCCCATTTCCATACCTTTCATATAAATTAGAAATATTCCTATAACCAAAATTTGGATTATTGTTCGTTTCGTCAAGCCAAAATTGATCAGCTGCCCTTAATTGCACACGATTACTCGCATAGTTTATATTATCCAATAAAGAGTTTAAATTATCCAAAGTTAAGTAATTAAGCTGCTTTCCATTGGCTACTTGGTTAAGAATGTAAGAAAATCTAAGTAACCCAGTTCTGTCATCTCCGCTGCTTTGAATATCAATAATTTTAGTGCCAGTTGGGAAAGTTGTGTAGTATTGGAATAAAGCAAGTTGTTCTGGAGTGTATCCCTCGATAGGCAAGCTAGGTGGATTCGCAATATCAAAACCACTGTATACAAAGTACTGTGCAAGTGCTCTTTGAGTAAGAATACATGGCATATTTCTTGCTATTGGCAGTTGATGCATAAGCCCTGCTTGTACAAACGATACATTTGGATATAATTGCCGTCCAAGCTCTAACTTACTTGAATCAATGTCAACAACTACAAGTTTATTAGATCCAGTTAACTCAGATAACATACCAAACATATCTCCACTAGCTCCACCATTGTCAATAATAAAACAATTATTAGAATATGCCATTATTTCGCGTATTACTTCAGCACAAACAATATTAAAATCTTTGTCATGAAAATGAGATCTGCTAAACTGTCCATCTAAACATGCATTTTGTTCAGCTACTTCTGTAACTTGTGATATATTAACGCTCATTCAAAATATCCCTTGCCTTAGACATATTAATTAATTTTTGTTTTGCAGATTCTCTTGATAGCATTAACATACCGCAATCAGTGCAAAGCCAAAGTTGCTCTTTAGAAACATATTTTAGAGCTTCCTGAGCCCTATAAACTATATAATCCACACTTTCAACTTCCTCGTTCCCTACATCTATAACACCTAATAATATTGATTTGTCACCAAGGTATTCAAGAATATCTAAATCTAACTTGCTTTGTTCTGCTTCTATAGAAACCTGATCTATTTTAGAATTTTGAAGTGATTTTAGTAGAAAAGCATAATTGCGTTCATCAGCTTTATATGGAATTCCACTGGCTTCAAGTTTTTTATTTGGATATCCAAGGCACACATGTACTCCTGTTGTAATGTTTCTAAAACCTTCAATTGCTTTCTCTAAAGATGCAATACCCCAGTCATTCATATCTTTGGAATCTCTCATTAACACCGGATCATCAAATTGAAAGTTTCTGCATCCTTCGTTGTAAAGTGCTTCTACAATCTGTCTTAAAGCTTTGGAAATATCTTCTGCGAATTCAATTTTGGATTTATAGAATTCATTTTGAGTAAAGTTGATTAAAGTGCTGGTACCTGGCAGTGTTACTTTTACACTATTCTTAGCTAATCGAGCTACTCTCTTATAATCATTTACTATGTATTCAGTAGTAGCGGCTATTTTGTCAGTTACTCTTGGAACAGGTCTCTCATCCCAATCACCACCGGATCTTAACTTCTTGGTGCCCATACTCACGTAGTCAAAACCTGCCCAATGTCTTAGATGGTAGTGAATGTAATGATCCCTGCCAACTTCGCCGTCTGTGATTACATCTAAGTCTGCCTCGTTTAAATCATTGACTACATCTTCAACTGCTCTTTCTACTCTATTGTTAAATTCCTCCTGGCCAATACTATTTGCAAGTTCATAAAAATTATTACCTGATTGGTCTATTAATGATCGAGCATCACCTATAAACAAATAATCTGGTTTGGGATATGTTCCGGCTAATGTAGTTTTAACCATATATAGTTATTAATTATGTCGATTTTAACACATGGTTAAAAAGTTGCCAAAAATAGTCGATATTTATGTTTATTGCTTCGCATATTATAAAAGGCATACCATGTAAGACGAGAAGGATAGTTTATAAAGAATACTTTTGACCACCATGAGCTTCGACATTTTTTGAACCCATTATAGATCCAATTTTGCAACAGTCTTCTATAGCTAAATCCTGCAACAGGCCTTTGATTAGACCTGCTCTAAAAGCATCTCCGGCTCCTGTCTGCTCTACAAATATTTTTGGTTTTACAGCTTCTACTTTATGAATATCTCCATTTTGGTAATGTACAAGCGAGCCTTCGGCACCTTTAGTTTCTATAATATATTTAAGCCCTAATCCCATTATTTCTTCCTCATTCATTTTAAGCATATCTTTAAGCTGTTTAATTTCTGTTTCGTTACCTATAAAAATATCGGACATTTCAAGGCAAGCTTTAAGTCTTCTTTCATCAAAGAAAATCGAAAGTATCTGACTTGGATCGAAAATTATTACTGGCTCTGTGCCAGCACTACTGCGTAGTTCAACCATATGATTTTCTATACTTTCACCTGTGCCTGGCGAAAATATGGCTACCTTTATACTTTCCAGGTCAGTTTGGTTTAAGGTATCTGCTAGTTTTATATGTTGCATGTAATCTCCATGTGTATTTGGTTGAAAAATTCCAATCTGATCCTTAACGGAATCAGAAATTCCATAAAAAGTTGCAGTAAATTCATCCTGTTTTACTATTAATCTTAGATCTACACCTACACTTTCTAGATGGGATTTATAATCTTTTTCAAAGTCATCTCCAACAACAGAGAATAGCAAAGGATTTTCGCCTTGTAATCCTAATCCATAAGCAATATTTCCGCCTGTACCTCCAAAATATTGAAACTTGTTTTGAGCGGTTAACATCATACTTACACTTCCGATCTTGCCATCTTTAATTAATACTTCTTCAGAAAACTTATTATGAACAGAAAAAATTATGTCGTAGGCCACTGAACCTACAACTAACGCTTTATTTTTAATCATGTGGTCAATTTTAAATATATAAGCATAACACTATCAAAAAAGATAAGCCAACGCGAGATAACCCATTATTAAATTTCTGGAAATGCAGCCTGATTATTCAACCACAAAATGTAGTAAACAGCAAAACCTAAAAGTATTATTAAGATTATGAATTTTAATAACTCAAATTTATCGTTAGAGTTCATACAAGCTTGGCTCTAACAACCAATCTTTTTTCGGCAGTAAAAATCGGAGTACATGTATATAAAGTTAGCATGGATTCATTGGACGAGGCTTCTATCTCTACTTTATTTGGTAACACTTCAAATACATCCTCTACTTTGTATACATACTCTTTTTGCTCCCAGTAAACACTGATCAAGTCGCCTGTTTGCATCTTGTCTAAGTGGTAAAATGTATTTGGACCATTTGTATATAGAAATCTATGGGCCACTATTACGGTATTTCCGCCTTTATCGGGTGTACTCGTGTTTGGCCGCCTCCACATACCTTTATCCAAAGTTGCTTTATCTTCACCTTCAAATATTTCCGAATCAACTAGTATTTTAGGAATTACTATTCGGTTTTCTTTAGGAATCTTTTTAAGATCTTGATTTGCAGCAGTAGAAGTTAAATAAACCAACCCATCATCATGTATCAGATTTTTTGAGTAGGCGTAGCTAATTTCTGGTATAAATGGATACCCAACAATAACTAAACTCAACATAACAATAACTGCCGAAAGTACTAAATTTACTTTTCTTATCACTTTTATAAAATGCATTACTTTTTTAGCAAAGATTTTATGTAGTTATATTGCTTACTTAGTAGATTTAATTCAAAAACTATAAGTACCAATGCAAATCCAATAATGGTTGATGAAACTAGCTTAACACCAGTATCTGCCAAGTTAGCAGATACACCTAATACTTTTGGTGAATTAGATTCTGCTTCATTTTGCCCTGAAGAAATAGTATTTTCTATTACCTCCGGCTTTGGAGCAATATCTTTTTGTGGTAACCCCTCGACTATAACTGTAGGTTTTTTAAGATTATTTTGGTTTCCCTCCGTAGTATTAGTATCTGTAGAAGTGTTTTGAACAATGTTGAAAAAAGTATTTGAAGAATCTGCAGTTTGAGTTAGTGTGACTGAGTCTGTTTCTTCACTTACCTCCTCTTCTGCATTGACAATAGTAAAATTTATAGTGTTCGAACCAATAATTTGACCGTTGGCGCCTTTATGTGTGTATGCAGTTACACTTAATGTATGCTGTCCATTTGTATAATCCCAGTCAAAATTACCATCTTCTCCCTCAAATGCAAAATCAAATGTGTACTGATTTTCAACTCTAACCAAAGGATCAGTGCTAGGATTCATTTCAAACTTGACACTACCATCAGCAAAAGGAGATATTTCTGCCCTAATTCTTACACTATCAGTTGGAAGCTGGGTAATGTCTATAACCATTCCCTCGGTTATTTCGAATAACACTCTATTATTCTGTGCATTAACTAAGTAAAGAATTATTTCTCTTGGCTCTAAATTAGTCTCGTAATTCCACCACCAGTCAGGATATCCATCGCCATCACTGTCATCACTCGAGTTATCTGCATTGCTTGTTTCTTCTTCGCTAGGTTCGCTATTAGAATCTGGATTGTTGGGAGTATTATTCTGATCGTCTTCTGGAATTTCTCCGTTACTTTGATTATTCTCTTCCTCTTGACCTTGGTTAGCATCTGTAGGTCCTTCAATATCGCCATTAACATCTACATAATTTTCGAAAGGACCTTCATCTTGACCAGGAATAAATTTTAAGTTTAATGTTAAAGTAGTTGTTGATCCTGGTATCATAGTTTGTCCAGGCATAATCAGATTAGTATCACTACCACCATTAAATCCGTTATTCTTTAGTAATCCATTATTAGAAAAGCCAAGTATTTCAAAAGGGTAACCGCTAAAAGTCTCTGCTAAATTTGTTGTAGCTGTAACATTTCTTATATTGTACTGAGTAGGATTTGTAATTGTATATACATATGTTAATGTATAGCTACCTTCATCTGCCAAATGAACCACATCCTTTACTTCACTGCTAATTTCAATACCATTGCTTTGAGTAATTGTAGATTTGCTAAAAGTTGCTTCTCCTAGAACATTTCCCGTGTCGTAACTTACTGCTTCGCTGTTATATGAAATAGGCATATAAAACTGAAACGCAATAAATAGCAGAATGCTAATTATGTTGTTAAGGATAAGAAAAGAAAATATATGTTTTCTCGTCATGGCAACATTTTAAATGTTTACCTATTATGGAGGCAAAACAAAACAAATTGCAAGTGGTTTTTAAAAATATTTACAGCAAATGCTCACATTGAGTGTCAGTTGTTCCTGGAAAGTGGTAGCTAGTCACTTCGCATAAATGAGTATACAGAGGGTATAAGACCACCAATTGCGATGTCAAAGTTACCCGACAGTTCGAATCTTTTATCTTCAAAAATTTCTTTAATTAAATTTTTTTCTTGTGTATATAAAATGAGTTTACCTCCCTTTTTTAAAATTTTAGCCGCTTTATTTTTGAGCATTTGATAGGATTTAATGTTTTCGGTATGGTTTCCTACTCTAATTCCAAAGGGTAAATTAGTTATAATATAATCAATTGTTTCAGGGGCAAAGCTAATTTGAGAAATATTACTCCTGAAAATTGAATATTTGAATTTTGACAATTTAGCTGCTTTGAAATTTTTTATACACAAATCGATAGCTTTACCACTAACATCAGAAGCCAATACTTTTTTAGGTTTAAAATAAAGCCCTGCAGTTATAGGAATTGTACCTGCTCCACAAAAAGGATCATACAAAATAGTACCTTCCTCTATCTTGCACATTTGGCAAAGAATATATGCAAGTGCAGGATTAATTCCCGCAGGCGAGCTAGCTACTTTCCAATCTCTCCTAAATAGGTTTCTGGTCAATCCATTTTCTTTAGTAATTCTAAGCGGAGAAAGTAAAGTTCTAAAATCGTCTATATCTTCTAATTTAGAACTGAAATTAATTCTATTTGATCGCTCTAAAATTATTTCTACCTCTGGGAACTTTTGTAGTAATTCTGCCAAAACAAATCTTTTTGTGCCAGGAATTATTTCTAGTGAATAGTTCATTAATTTTGGTACTTAAGCGAAACTATCATTTCCTGATATTTAGGAAACACAGCTTCCCAAGTAAAATTTTTTGCATAAGAAATATTATGCTCTCTTATTTGTTGACGAAGTTTATAGTTTTCTAGCAGTTCTCTCAAAATCTCGGCTAAACGGTCTACATCCCCAAAGTCAAATGCAAATCCTGTTTTACCTTCTTTAATTAATAAATCAACTCCTTGATTTTGAAAAGTGGTTATTGCAACATTACCCTTAGCCATTGCCTCCAAAAGTGCTATTCCAAATGCTTCCCATTTACTAGGTAATATATTTATTTGTGAAAGATTTTTGTAAATATCATCTCTTTCGTTGTCGGTTGGCGAAAAAACAAATCTAACCTTATTTTCTATATCAAATTTTGCTACTAGTTCCTTAAGTGTTTCAGTAAAACCTGATGGCTTGCCCATAATATAAAATTCAAAGTCGGGCAAGTTTGTTTTTTCGCCACGTCTAATCTTATTAATTTCTATCTTGTTTATTTTATCAAGAGCTTTTACAACATCTTGTATTCCTTTATACCACTCCATTCTATTTAGATATGTAATTACTACTTTGTCATCTTTGCTATGTTTAACTATGTTTTTTTCCAAGTAATCTTCATCTATACCATTTGGAATCATGATTATCTGATCTTCTTTTATTCTATATAAATTTGCCATCCATTCTTTTTGAGGAGGCACTACAGAAATTATTCGATCGTAAAGCCAAGGAATGAGTATGCTTAGATATTTAGTGTAAAGGCTTTTTAAAATTCCTCTTTTGCCCTTGCCTAATTTGTCGGATGCCATAAAAGGTCCATGAGGTGTATTTACAAACTTGGTTTTTGGATGACAAATCTTTTTAAGTAAAAGGCAGAATTCAATCCATATAAACCCAAAACCAGATACATGTATTACTTCAGAATCTGTTGTGAAAATGCTTTTTAACAGTCCTGGAAAAAATGCTAAATAAATGGGTCTTTCGATAAATGATTTATGCCTGTAAATTTTTATACCTTTATATACCTCAAAGTTCGGTGGCTTATGATCTCTAAATTTAAAATCTGTAGTCAGAACATTTACTTCGTGTCCTTCCGCAGCCATTCTCTCGGCCATTGCAAGTAGATTTCCTTCGGCACCAGCTTTAAAGGGATAAAACCGTGGAGCAATATAAGTAATACTGACTTTATTCATAGTTTAAGACTAAATGATTTGAATTATTATATCAATATAATTATGATTCTATACAAACTATCACGATTTAGCTTATTTAATTTGCATGGTATACTTGACTTTAAGCCGCAAAGAAATGAAGCAATCATCACTTGCAGTATCAATCATATTAAACACAATATGGAGGCATTCGGCCAACACCATTATATACTTCACTTAACTTCTAGTGAGAGACTTGGACTACCTTATACTCTTATTAAATCCAGAGCAGAAATAGTGCAAAGCGAACTTTCTTTAGAGGAATTGCTCGATACTTTAAACACAAGATTTAACGATGTTTACAAACTAAACGTTCTCGGAGAAGTAGTAAGATTAAAAATTGATCAGGAAAATCATGTTAAGGGATTCCAGATTTATAGCTGTTTAAGTAATAACTTAGCTTATGTTGTGCAAACTGTTGAAGAATTGAATTTAATCGAAGCATTCGAATTTAAGGACGATTTAAGTACTATAAAATGTACATATAATGCGTTTGGCCGCCTACAAGAAGTGAATTCGCCAATAGATCTTCCGCTGACCTCTAAAAACTATTATGAAAGTCAGATTAGCGAATGGCTGATTTTCGAGGAACACGGAAGTTATTTTATTCAAATAGAATCTACCACTAACGGGGATATTCTAGATTATAGAGAAGTCTCTGTTTACGAACCTTTTTTTAAAAAATTCAGATCTCAAAAAGGATCAGAAGAGTACTGCTGCAAACTTACAAATGGAAACATAGAGCTAACTAAACGATCTACAAATGGATATATTAAACAAGTTGTATGTAGAATAGATATTAGCAAACAACTTCAGCAAATAGTACATGCAGAAGCTATGCCATTAAAGCTAACTAATAGGTTTTTTCCAGAAGTTAATTTTTATCTTCCCGAATAAAATTTAACAAAAAATTCAAATATATCTCTTAAATTTGAAGGTTCATTACGACTGCCTCGTTTACCTTCCGGACTTAAAAAAGGAGCATCAGTTTCGAAGAAAATGCCTTTGGAGTATAAATCAGTTATTGGTAAATCAGGTTTAATTCTTCCTACTATCTTTTTGTAAACCTCTCTTAAGCTGTCTGCATTTTTAAAAGTAATTATGCCATTAATGCCTAAAGCAAAACCCTTATCTAAAATACCTTTTGCTGCTTGATAATCGCCAGTAAAAGAGTGAAAAATTCCTGTAACTTGGTATTCGCTTGCAATTTTTAGGCAGTCAAGCTCTGCAGCGCGTGAATGAATTGTTAAAGGTAACTGTAACTCTTCCGCAAGCTCCAACTGCATACGAAACAGTTTTTCCTGTAAGAATTTTGACCGTTTTTTGCTTTCGAAGCTAACAGATTTGTCTTTTTCTATCCAATAGTAATCCATTCCAGTTTCTCCAATACCCACAATATTTTCTTTGTTGTTAACAAAAAGTTCTTTCAAATCTTTTTTTGCTTGATCAAACCAACTTAGTTTTGTATTTAAGTCTGCAAACAAATCAGATCCTGGTATAAAGACTTCTGCAACTATGCCTATAAAGCTTTTAACATTTGAATACTTTTTAGCTATTTCGCAAGATTTTCTTGAAGATTCTAAATCAACCGAGACATCCCAAATTTGTTCTACTCCACTTTGGCTGGCTGATTGGATAACTTCTTTAAGATCATTATCGTACACAGAGGCGTTTAAATGTGCATGCGTGTCTATTAACTTGTTTAGAAAAATCGGTAATTTACTTGATTTCATTAACTAGATGTTGGATCAAGATTTAATCTAGCTTAAGTTTTTGCTAGATCATCAAATTATTTATATTTTCTAATCATATCATAAACATAGTAAATATTTGGAGTTTGTTAACATTTCTGCTAAAATCACATGTGTTAATTAATATTTTGTAAATGGCAAATACATCATCGGCAAAGAAAGCAATAAGATCATCAGCTAAAAAGGCTGTTAACAATATAAGAGCAAAAAAAACATACAAAGACGCAAGAAAAGCAGTACTTAAAGCAGTTGTATCAAAGGACAAGAAGGCTGCAGATTCTTTATTACCAGTAGCTTACAAAGCCATAGACAAAGCAGCTAAAACAAAAGTAATAGCAAAGAACGCAGCATCCAGATACAAATCTAGACTGGCAACAAAAGTTAACTCTATCTAAACATTCATTTTCATGTACATTTTAAGTATAATACACTAATATTATAGGTGTGTATTTAACGAACTATGTCCAATTCACTGGTAAAAGTATTCGATAATTCTATTCTTCCTGCGGCCATAATGATCCTAGGAAAAGTACTAGGTGTCTTTGCCGTAATTTGGATGGAGGATTTACCATGGAGTTTTAAAGATTATACCAATGGTCTCTTAGATTCTGGAACAGGTTTGATGCCCGAAGATTTAGAGATAGTAACATCATTTTCGGATTTAGTAATGTATATTTTTGTTGCAACATATTTTTCTATAAGCCTTTTTAGAGCAATATTTTTGCATAATACTCATATAAAACCCACGTTTGTTGCTAAACTTGCAAACAAAAATTTAATAAATCTGATTCAGAACTCCTACGAAATTTACCATTCGGCAGCTACTAATTTAATATTTCTTTGGGTAGGAAGCTTACTTATTCTTACCAATACTATCACAGGAGTAACATATATTTGGATTGGAATAATGTGCTTAGGCGTTACTATTATTCTTACATCACTTCTACTTCAAGATGTTTATCGCGAAATAGAAAGTATTAAGAAAAATCCATCAAAATATAATTGGGCATGATTTTCTGCCTAAATATTCCTTAACAAGATCTCTGCAGAACTTTGAATACAGAAAATTCACATCTAGCCGCGGAGAGTTCATTGTCTGGCAAGGTCCGGAAGACACAAAATTATTCCTAGTAACCAACAGGAGGATGAATTTTTTTGCCTAATTTCGAGAGTTTTAAATTCTTGACCTGGGAGTAAATTTGATCAATGTGTAGATTTATTTCATCAATATTAAAGCCTCGCTCTTCTATTATCTTTTTAAATTCTGCTTCTGCCAGAGCATAGTCATTTTTGCATTGCTGATTTATATCCTTCCAAGAGAAGATATTTTTGAAAACATCTAGATTATCTAATTCTGTACTGATTACACCTTTAGTCAACAGAAAAGCAATCATAGGATAACTTATTTGATTTACCCAGTAAGCCGAGTTGTCATTCGACATTATTGAAGAAGTTTCTGAATCGTAGCTAACCTGGTAAAATTTATTTCGTGTAGAAGAATAGACTTTTGCTGTGTTGTCGCTAACTTCAATCCTATTGTCTGCCAATACGCTTAAAGCTTCATGAACTTTTAATCTGTTTGGAATTCCCCAATGATTGTCTTTCATTTTGTTAATTTAGTTTTGAGTTCCTTATTTTCTCGAACCAATTCTTGAATTGCTTTAAAAGTCAGTTCATTAAATTTCTGTTGTCGCATGCTTTGCTTTTCAACAACATTGAATACAATGTTTCTAAGCCGTATCAATATGGCATATTTAATCTTCCCTAGAAATCCTTTTTTTGAAGCAGGTTGGAATTTATACAGACTAGACAAAGTATTCTTCGAATTTTCTAATCCAGGTAGAATGTACGATTCTATCAACTCTACACCTGCTAAATTTTTTTGGTTAATAGGATTACCTTCCTCTTCTAAAATCATAGATATTGTTTCTAACATTTCTTCTGCAGATTTTGATTTTTTCATTTTATTTAAAAACTGGATTAATTTTAACTTCTCTTGCGCCTTTTAGAAAAGGAATTTCGATCATCTCTTTTTTGGAATTAAAACTATGCCATGTTGATTCTAACCCAGAGTCAATTCTTATTAACAGATTTAAATCCCCATAGCATTGAAAGCCTGTAGGTACTATATCTTGAGTATTTGCTAGCTTTATCTTAGAAAAAGAAGCAAACTTTAGTGAATTTATATTCAATGTCATAAATTCTACTTCGCGGGTTTCTTCGTTGAATTTGTATCCCATAAACAACTGATCTGTAGCGCCACAAATGGGCTTAAAGCTAGGATCCTCTGTAATTTCCTCAATACTTCCATTATTCTTGAATTCAAGCCTAAACAGTTTGACTATATTATTTGCAGTTACTTCAAAAATAAGAAAATTAGAGTTCGCATTAAACCATATGTTTTTAATTTGAGTGTTTGCATCTGCAAGTGTTGCTTCCACGCTTTCTTCTTCGCTAATTGTGTCGGTTAATTCATTCGAGGCCACAGGCAAAGAAAAGTAATTATCAAAATTAAGCTCATCTAGATCCCATGCTTCCGTTCCATCTTTAAAAAATATTTTCCATTTACCAACCTTATCTTTAGATCTAGGCATGACAATTATTTTTCTGTGATCTTTAGAGACAGCATAAACATCTCCCTCAATTCGTGTAAGTTTAATGATTTCGTTTCCAGAATCGTATCTCAATCTGTGTAACCATCTCTCGAGTCCATCACCTTGAGCAAAAACAATATTTCTTTTTTCGAACCACCGATAGCTTTCTACACCTAGTATTCCAGTAAAATAATCTGTAGCTTTTTTCCATTCCTTTTCGTAGAAATCATAAATATTAATATCTCTAACATCTGCTTCCTTTTTTTGGCTTAGTATTGCAATCAATTCTCCATCGTTAGACCAGCTTATATCTTGCCAAGAGTTTTTTTCGAGATTAATTATCAAACTCTTTCCTAATTGATCGTAAGCTACTACTGTGTCTTCCGGGGATATTGTTGCATACATAAATTGTCCGCTTGCCACACCATCTATTTCGATACGATTAATTACCTCTTCGTCTTCCGGGTCAACTTGATCCTGAGGAAGTAAATCTGACTTCGAATCATTTGTGTTTCCTATTGAGATTACTAGATACGTAGTTGCAACAAGCCCACAAAGAATAATGAAAAAAATAAAAGTAATAAATAACTTGGTTTTTTCTGACATACAAAAAGTTCTAATTAATTAAATTATACAAGTTTCTTGTAAATCTAACACTATTGATATAAATATTGTAATAGACTAAAATGTCTAAAAGTTACATTAGTGTTATTCATTTTAATATGGTATTAGGACAACAAAATGCCGGTTCTACGTATAGTTCTTTTTCGGCACAGGGAATGGGTGGAAATACATCTTTAAATAAAAAGAATAGAGCTGCCAACATTTTTAATTTCGTTTTTTCGATGAAGGGGATTGTATTAGCATTGATTATGGTTTGTTCGATATTAGGGTTTTTGTACTATGATTCAAAACAAGAAAACGAAGAATTAAAAGGTAGCGTGGCTGGCCAGTCTTCCAAGGAGTACCAAGAAATCTTAACAGCAGTCAAAAGTTTAGTGAATGTGGCCGACAACGAAAGGGTCAATATTGCCAAAATTGATAATTCTGAAGATTTAAAAAAAGAGAACCCAGTGTTCTATAAAGACGTTGTTAATGGTCATTATTTAATCGTGTTTCCAGAAACACAGAGAGTTATGATTTATGACAAAGAAAATACAAAGATAATTAACTTTTCTTCATATACTATTCAAGTGGAGTTAATTCCTGAAGAGGAAATAGACGCTAGCGAAAAGCCTTTAAACATAGAGCTTAGATATTCTAGTTCTGTTTCTCTGGAAACAGTTAACCAGGTAAAAGATTTACTTACCAAGGCCAGCTCAAACTATAACTTTATCAACGCTAATCCTACAACTCAAACATACGAAGGCATTACAGTTGTATTGTTAAATAAAAAAGCTAAGCCTAAAATGTCTCAAAACATAGTGGCTCATGCAGGGACAACGAATGTTATAGAAGAATTACCATCAGGAGAAGCAGGAGCAGCAGAAGGAACCGATGTAGTAATAATTTTGGGAAATTTAAAAAACAATAGCACTACCACTTCTGGGCAATAGAATTAGCCAATAAATTTAACCAAAAAGGCGCCAGTGGCGCCTTTTAAGTTTCTATACTACTTGTCAGAATGTTAATGGGTAATTAATTTCTTCTCTGGAGGTAAGATTTTTCATCTTATAATTTTTGTTCTTAATTTCTTCTTCACCGAGAATTACTACAAAATCAAAATCTTTCTTATTGGCGTATTCAATGGCTTTGCCAATTTTTTGAATCTCGTATCCTGTTTCTACAATCTTATCTTGTTTTCGTAATTTATTTGCAAGCTTTAGTTGTAGCTCTTTTTGAATATTTTCTAATAATGGAAAATATATTCTATCTACTTTTCTGTCACATGCTCGATCAAGCAGGTTCCAGGATTCTAAAAATAGTTTTGTGGTTTCGTCCCCGGGTGCACAACCGACAGCTGGAAAAGCATCGGAACCATAGATCCCTGCTAGCCCATTGTATCTACCGCCTCCAAACATTGCTCTAGTGTTTTCGGGATTCTTATCAAAAACTTCAAAAACCATTCCATCGTAATAATCAAAACCTCTAATGATGTTGGGTTTAAATTCTATTAAATCTGCATAACCTAGCTCACTCAATGTTTGCATCAGATTGATTGTTTGCTCAATACTCTCTTCGTTTTTAAATTCTGGGAGTTTATCTACTAAATCATCTTTACCTTCTGCTTGCATAAACAACAATAATTTTTGTGCTTGCTCATTATTTGTAGTTATACTTTTAAGTCTTTCGAGAAATTCAGTCTGCGAAAGTTTCTCGTATTTATCCATTATTCTTAGGGCCTCGACTTTTGCATTTTCGCTTAAAGCTGCAATTTTAAAGACTGAATCGATAAGCTTTCTATTGTTAATGTACATTTTAAAGGAATTAGCTGGGGGATTAAACGAAAGCATTATTTCTAACGCCATTTGTAATATCTCGATATCTGCTGCGATTGAGTTCGAACCGAATACATCAAAGTTAAGCTGCCAAAATTCTCTATTTCTACCTCTTTGTGGTTTTTCATTTCTAATAAAATTACCTATAGAAAATAGTTTTAACGGCTTTGTAACATTATCATAATATCTTGTTACCATTCTAGTCACAGATGGCGTCATCTCCGGACGCAAAGCAAGCTCTCTGCCTGCTCTATCAACAACAGTCATTAGCTCCTTGCCACCAATATCTTCACCTGATTTAGCACGATAAATATCTGCTGATTCAACAATAGGAGTCATATATTCTTCATAGCCAAATCGAGTGCATACTTCGCGCCATTTATCGAAAATATACTTTCGAATTTTGTACTCTTGTGGAAACCAGTCATAAGTTCCTTTAGGAGGTAGATTTGATATTTTTTTCATAATTTAATTTTATCAAAAAATAATTTAGTTCATTTTAAAATAAAAATCCTCCATACTAAATTAATTCCAAGTGAAGATTAATGAATTAGATGGAGGGAAAATTTTAGGTCTAGATGTCTTCCCTCTTATTGAGGGTGTTGATGAAGTAATTTTCTCAAAGCTATTCTTATATTCATAAAATCATTATATCACGAATATGGCGTTGGGATCTACATTTTAAGAATTAATAAAATATTGACAAACGTTTAAAAGTAACGCACAATAAAATTAACCATTATTTTTTATTTATTTTTTAATGGCAGTAGCCAAAAAAAAGCCTGCAGCAAAGAAAGCTGTAAGGAAGGCAGTCAAGAAACCTGTAAAGAAGGTAGCAAAAAAGGTTGTAAAAAAGAAGACTGCAAAGAGGAAATAAGTACTCTAAATTTTTTTCTTTACAAATCTGAACGTTCAGAAAGAAATATCGTTTAATTAAAGAGTAATGTGTTGGCTTCGAAAGCCCTAAGTTTTGGGTTTTCTAATTTTTGCAATGAAAAAGGCATCAAATATGTCTGTTGGTATTATTCGCTTTGTTTTGCGCAACTGCTTGTCAAAATGCTTATTGTTAAAGCTGGTAAATCCGTCCATCACATTTGCAATTGGAAGCTCTAAATCTAGGAGCTTTGCTCCACAGTTCTTTTTCAAGAACCAATCTATCACACCTTCATTCTCTTCTATACTATACGTGCACGTAGAGTACACAAGGTCACCCCCAGGTTTAAGCAGTTTATAGGCAGTATGCAAAAGCCCTTTTTGTAGTTTTGACAATCCTTTAGACTTTTTTATGTTCCATGTAGCCAGGCTAGTTGGCTCATTCAAATTTATACCTGCCTCATTAGTGCAAGGAGCGTCTAGTAGCACTTTATCTACTTTGTTAAGAAAATGGGGTTTGATTCGCGGAAGGAATTTTGCATCAACTGTAATAAATTCTTCTATAGTACAGCCGAGTTTTTCCAAGATATGTTTCATTTTAAAAAATCTAGCTCTACTCTTCTCTACAGCATAAATGTGAGCTTTATTTTGAGTCATATCTGCTATTAGACTGGTCTTACTTCCAGGCGCTGCACACATGTCCAAAATATTTTCTCCTGCTTGTGGATTTAGTACAATCGGAGCAAGCATGCTAGATAAATTTTGAATATAAATTTTGCCTTCAATATTTAACGGTATTTTCGAAAGCTGCATGCGATTTTCGGTCCATACGAAGGCGTTGGGTATAGTAGTTTTTTGTATTTCGATATCGAGATTATCTAATTCTTCAACAACAGTACTTACTTCGCATTTAAGTCTATTGACTCTAAACGTTTTAAACTTATTTATTTTGTGTGTAGCGATGATCGACTTAAAATCTTTCGGATAGATAGATTGTAATTTTTGCAAAAACAGCTCTTCTTTATTCATTTGATGATTATACAACAAAGAGCGCCCAAAGGCGCTCTTTAAGTGTTACCTTATTAGTAATTACATACTATTAGCTAGCAAAAGTAATAATGGATTGGTAGGAACTTTTTTATCGCCTTCTAACTTGATTTCTTCCCATTCGTAGGTAACTTCTAAGTTTTTCAGTATAAATTTACCTTTGGTATCGGGCAATTCGCCATCGAGCGAATTTAATATATTTACGTATTGTAATTCTTCCTCTGTAAGAGTATTCTCATCTAGTTTTTCCCAATTAGGAATACCTAATATTGTTTCGTAAGCTCCAAGTAGAAGCTCTACTGTTTCTCCTGTAAACTCAAAATTCAGAGTAATTACGTCATTTGTATAAATATTTGCTGCTAGTAATTCATTTTTTTTGTTAAAGTACACATCTACAAGTAAATCACCATCAAAAATCATCTCGAAATTATCTAAGAATAATCCTTCTGCAACTTGCGTTTCACCAAAGTTTTCCTCCATAGAATCATTGAGAAATTTCTTTAATTCTTCGGAAACTTTATCCGATTTTAGTGTATATTTTTTTGCCTTCTCCCCATTGTATTCTGTTTCTTCATCTTTTTCGAAATCTCCATTATCGATTGCTTCTTTCCATAATTCCTGAGTTTGTATTGGATTATTTTCCTTATTGTATTCCTTCAAGGTCAGTTCCTCAGTGCCTTCTTCATTTGTAATTGTAACTTTATTGTTCTTTTTATCAATCTCAATTATTTCCTCCTCGGGAGATTCAGAAGTAGTCACCTCTGTACCTGTTAGCAATGGCATTTCTATCTCTAGGGTAGAATTTGAAGTTGATTTAAATCTGGAATATTCCGTGCTACCTTGATTAGCCAAGCTCTCTATTGTTATCTTTAGGAGATTTTTATCTTGCGTGACTAGGCTGTAATAGTAGATGGCTCCTCCAATAGCAATTAACAGTACCAGGATCACCATCAGAATTTTTAAGCTTCTATTCATAATTAGAAATAAAAAATTAAATTTACCACAATATATATTATTTATAAACTAACTTAAAGTTGAAAATTAAGAGACGCAGTTACTGCGTCTCCTTTACAAAAGCTTAATGTTCTTAATCTCTCCTTTGGGTAAGCATTATAAAGTATAAAAGTTGCCCAAGTGATTGTACCAGTCCTGCAAAATATGTAAGTGCAGCTGCCATAAGAACCATTTTTGCACCACCTATCTGACTAGTAGCCACCAAGTTATGCTTCTGAATAAGCTTAAGGCCTCTCCTGCTTGCATCTATTTCTATTGGCAATGTCACAAGAGAAAATATAGTTGTTAAAGAAAATAATGCAATGCCAATATAACTTAGATTTACTATAGAAAGTACTAATCCTAATATTATTAAAAAATAACCGATTCCTGATCCAAAATTTACTGCTGGTACTAATGCCGTTCTAATTTTGAATAAGCTTTGTCCAACTTGTTTTTGCTGTACATGCCCAAATTCATGTGCAACAACTGCTATATTTGCTACAGACTGATTAACTGCATTGTCGGAAGAAATATTTACCACGTGATTTACTGGGTCAAAATAATCGTTTAATTGTCCCTCGGTGCTCATAAACTTGACTCCAAAACCTTCTTTCTGATTAATAAGTTCTGCTGCTTGCATACCTGTTAGTCCACTCTGCGCATTTACTTTTGAGTATTGTGAGTACGAAAACTTAAGTAATATTTGAGCAACTATACCTATTAATAATCCCGGTAGAATAAATAAGAAATATAATGGATCGAATGCCATGATTTAATTATTAATAATTAACCTAATATATTTTAGCAGATATTTGAATCGAATGCTAAATAGCTAGCACAACTATTTACTAGTAAGGTTATCTTGAGATTTGATTATATATCTAAACGCTGTTGATTGAACTTCTTTAATTTTTTTATTCGTGTGAATATTTACTATAAGCCCAATTAATATAAGAGTTATTGTAAGAAGTATATATATTATATTAACATTGCTTTTAAGAGTCTCTAACCTGCTAGTCCTGACAGATAAAGCATTGTCAGCTTCTCCTTCGAAAAATCCTTTTTCTACTAAAACCATAATCTGACCTTCTCCATTATTTCCATCATACTTTACTAAGTCTTTTAATTTTTCTGTTTTTCCTTCTTTAACCGCATTCATAATAATATCAAACTCCTCATCTCCAACAGTAATAAGTCCGGGTGTGATTTCGTTAAAATCTTCTAATGCCCTACCAATAATATTTCCAGGTTCTGTAGCTTTCATTGCATAACCGGGTTTTGAAGATGCTGTTAAATAATCTCCTTTCTTGATTGGTCCATTTTCTAACGTCACTTTAACTGGTACTCTACCTTCCAGCGCAACCGCCACTACTGTTGCTTCTTTATTTTCAATCAATTTTTTATTTTCCTCTTTAGATAATATGCTTGCATAGGTACCATAATCATTCGATGTACCATCCTCGTTACCTAATACTATTCCTGGTGCAGTTGTGGCTACTCCAAATATTTTCTTATCTCCTTTTCCACCACTCCTCTTGACAGCAATATCATTCTCTTCATCTATAGCTATTACACTACCTGGCACTAATTCACGATCAAATGTTAAGTAATTTTCTGCAAGGTCTGCACCATAATCAGTTGTGTATTCTCCTATAGCAATCCACGAATAACAATATGCTGTAGTGGTACTACCTACATTACGATGGTAGTCAAAGTTACTTGCTGTAATTCCAGAAAGGCTCATAGAAAAGTTACCATCTCCAGTACATTGATCGAGTGTAGAAGGAGCACTTGCTGCAGTACCTACTGGATCAAAGGACATAATAGGTACTTCCTCAAATGTTATACCAAAGCTAACTGTAGTTGTTCCACTCAAAGTTCCTAAGCTATATCCCCAACCCTTTCGAACAACTTGATCTTGCTTTGTATTATTGGTGTTTATATCTTGTCTATGTTTGTCGTAAAGAAATCCTTCTGTCAAACTTACAGCTTTATCCGATCTGTAAGCGAAAACATCTGTACCATCAGATTCAATAGTACCTACAGCTGTTAGCGCACTATTGCCTACAACTATTCCAGCATCTGTAAAAATATCTCCCTCTATTCCTGCTGTTCCTGCAACAAATAAATCATTACCATCAACAACGAAGCTAGCATTAGATAAAGTTTCGGCTGAAGATGTGTTGCCTCCTATTATCACATTATTATCGAATTTTGCGTCATCATTATCAACCCAAAGTGCATATGTATCTGAACCTTGTATATATAATCCATAATCATTGCTACCAGCTGTTTGATCTTCGATAAGTAATCCATAACTGTTTATTATTGATCCTGTGCTTGAATCGATGTTTGATATAATTCTAACACCACTCACATGTGTGGCATCTGCGCTACCGGTTATTCTAGCTATGGTTGCTAAACCACTTAAATAAGTGACGCTACCTCCATCATTTCGTGCTTCTGCATAAAAAGATTGTATATTGGCAGTTGTTCCTGTAGCTATACTGTTGGATACTGAGGAATAGATTCCTGTAACTCCTGGATTTGAAGCATTTGCAGTAGATATTGAGTTTGTAACCCTAATACCGTCATTTATTGTTCCTGATTGTCCACTTCGCGCAACATATACAGAGTAATTAGCTAAATCAGGATCTGTGTTTACTGCCAATCCGTTATCTACTCTAAAACCTCCTCCAGTCACTTGAAAATAATCGTTTGTGCTATAAGTAATACTTCCAGTATCTGCATCTGATGCATACATACTCAAAACTGCATTTGAACCACTGCCCTCCCCTATTCTTACAGTATTGGCAGATTCATCCACGCTGAATGATGCAGCTAAAGTAGTCCCTCCAATTGCAAAGTCATCTGTTGTACTTGTTAAGTAAGTTACAGTTCCCGCATCTGTAAATAAATTTGTTACTGTCGAGCTAAGAGTAGTTCCAGAAATGCTTAAACCTGTACCTGGTGCAAGCCAGGTAACTCCACCTGCAGAGTCATCCCAAAAAACAATTCTATCTGCATTGGGATCTGTCAGATTGGCTCCAGTTCCACCTCTTGCTAAAGACAGTTGACCACTCCAGCCCAGGGTGTGTGTTGTACCTGCAGATGTTATGGTTACATTAGTATCATTAACAAAAGTTTGTGAAGTGCCAGTTAGACCGTTCAACGAAGTTATTCCACCACTTGCCAATAAATTAATGGTAGTAGACCCATTATAAAAATTTAAGGCTGTCCCATTCCACCATAAATCTCCATTAACTGGGCTTGATGGGTTTGTTCCAGCTGAGCTAGTTAAGTTTATTTGTGCTCTAAGTGTTGATGCTGCTTGTATGTCTAACCATGCATCTGGTGCGGTTATTCCAATACCCAGCTCTCCATCAGAACTTAATCGTAATGTTTCAGATGTTGTTCCGTCTAAAGTCGTATAGAATCTTAATCCTGCATCTTGTGTTGATACTGTTGTATTCCACGCTGCTTCTCCATCTGCTGTTATACGAGCACCTTCCTTCAAACCTCCACCGTTTACAATTGATTGGAAACTTATTCCAGCTCCATAAAAACTATCTGCTCCTTGTAGAATCAATTGATAATCGCCAGCAGTAATAGTTGTACCTCGAATATGTAGTTTATCTTGAGGATCATTGGTGCCTATGCCGACATTTCCAGCTTGTTTTATCGTAAATCGTTCTGTAAATGTAATTGTTGTATCTGCTGTTCCACTTGCTGCTGTAAAGAAGTTTATATCACCAGCTGTTGCGCTGGTGGTAGTATCAAAATTTATATATCCTGAACCTCCTGTTCTTGCATATTCAACAGATGCTGATCCTAAAGCATCATAGTATTGATTTGAACCAAAAAATGCCTGATTTGCGTTTGTTGCGAATCGCAGTGCACCACCACCATTAGTTGCGCCACCTGCATAGTCAATAAATTGTTCACCAGTAACAAGTAATGCGCCTCGCGCGTTTGCCGAACCTATCGATACACTACCTCCAGCAAATACAAAATTATCGTTTTCTGTATAGGTTAAATAACCAGTTGCACTATTGCTTGCATACATTTCTAAAACCGCATTAGCAGTAGCACTAGTACCAATTCTTACTGTATTAGCACTTACGTCTACACTAAAAGCACTTGCTAGTGTTGTTCCTCCAATTGCAAAATCATCTGTTGTACTTGTTAAGTAAGTTATTGTTCCTGAATCTGTAAACAGATTAGACGAAGCAGCCAGCCATCCGCAATTAGTTTCGCTCACATCGCAAAGTAGATCATTTCCATAATATAAATCTGCTGATGCACCAGTACCACTTGATACTTGTGCTATTAAATCATCTGTATCTGCACCTAACTGTATTCCTCCATCAAACCTTGATATATCGTTATCCACCCAAAGAGCATAAGTATCTGCGCCTTGAATATAAATGCCATAGTCGTTGGTTCCTACGTTAATATCAGTAATATATAAACCATAAAAATTATCAACTGTAGAATTAAAAGAGTTAGAAACACTTACTTCAATGCCTTTAGCAGTATTTATAGTTCCTCCTACACCGGTAGCGGCTATTATATATCTTCCACCTATTAGACCTACAATAGTACCGCTGCTACCATTATTAATAAAAATATTAACACCTATAGCCTGAGCTAATGTACCAGTGGTGCTATTATTTAAAGATCCATAATATAGTATCTGATCATTCAATACTCCTGTGGAAGTATTGGTAATAGTTGACGAAATTCCTCTTCCACTTACATCTATACTTCTAGTTGAGTAAATTGTTCCGTCGGTTAATATATCCCCACCTGCAAAATTCCATTGATCATTTGTATCATATGTAATACTCCCCGTATCACCATCAC
>CAYMSO010000005.1:0-119551 GCA_964393185.1 uncultured Candidatus Saccharibacteria bacterium
TCTTGATAGTTAGTTTTTTGTTCTACCTCTATAAGGTCAGGCTTTACTTCAAAGTCTCAATTGCTTCCTTTGTGATGTATAATTAAAAACAGGAGATTCTGCACGTTACTTTAGAATCTCCTGCTTTCTACAAGCAATTAAAATGCCAGGAGTCTACCTTCTACTTTTAGAACTATCCGATTGTGCCTGCTTCCATGCGAGCTCGTAGAGATTCTTCATGGCTTTGGCAATATCTACATCTTCAATAGAAAGGGCGTATGGCCTATCTTTATTAAACGATACAAATACAACTTTATCTTCGTAAATCCAAAAGTCTGTTTCTACTTTACCCTTAACCTGCACTTTTAGTTGAAGATTCTTTTCAGAACCATACTTCTTAATGTATTCATCATCTGCTTCTCTCAAAAGTTCTTTAGATTTAATATTAGTTTGCTTAAAAAATCTATTGAAATATTCATTCATAAATTTTTCAGAAACAACTTGTTCATAATCTTCCGACAAACACTGAATTAACATCTCTTTTGCTTCGAATGTTCTATTGTAAGCCTGTTTAATTCCTTCTGCGCCTTCCAAAAACTCCACCTTTGGCTTTTTCGGATTGGCATTTTGCTTAGCTTTTAGTTCTGCCATATTTTTAGTTATATAAGAAATAGAATTTTTAAGTTCAATCTGTCTTTGCTCTAGCAAAGTTCGAATGAACTCAGGATCAGCAGCTATATACAATGCTTTACCGTCCTTCATTGTCTGGGTTACTAACCCAATATCAAGTAAATCTTTTATTAAAATGTAAACAGTCGTACGTGGTAATTTAGACTTTCTAGCAATATTGGTAATGATTGTTTCGCCCCATTCCAGGTTTGCAAGATAAACTTTTAGGTGTTCATCCTTAAGATTGAGTAATTCGAAAATATTTTGTATATCCATATTTGTGATGTAAAAATTACCATTGCTTTAATTATATCACCCAAAAGCTAGTACGGTAAGGTATTGCAGATATTTATTTGACGACAAAAATCACGTCAGCTAAAAATTGCTATTTTGTAAAGATTTCGAAAGGTTCTATAGCATACAATATGTAATGCAATTTACTTAGCAATTTAATATAATTTAAGTATGGAAAATAAATTAAAGGATTTAATTTACTACTTGTCATCAAAAATCAGTACGCTTTCCACACAATATCAATCTAAAAAAAAGCTGGTAAAACTACTGTATTTAATAGATTTTTATTCTTATAGAGACCGCGGAACTGTAATAGGCACAGATGAATACATAGCACAAAAGATGGGACCAGTACCTAAAGGTTTTTTTACTACAGTTGACGAAATGGTTAGTAAGGAAATCATAGAAGTTAAGCAAGAAACATTAAAGAATAAGAGAGGGGTCCCCTATAGATATGATACCTTCAAAATTTTAAAGCCAATGTCTACAAAATTAGATGCTCAAGAATCCGAGTTTGCAGATAAGTTCTTTAACAAGTATAAACTAAAAAACGGTAAATACATGGAAGAGCTTACTCATTCACAAGCTCCTTGGAACTCTGTAGACCTAAATGAGCCCATACCTATCGTAACCGCCTATTTACTGCCCGAATTTAAAGATCTTCCTAATTAATAAAGATATGGAATTTAGTCTTAAAGGAAGAAACTTTAATGTAGTTTTTCATAAATCTTTTGCTAAAAGATGGAATAGGCTGATTTCTAAGAACTTTTCGCTAGGCCTATTATATAAAAATGAATATACTAATGAGTGGGTTCTGGATAATATAGAATCACGATTAAGATATCTCATTAATATTATCTTCAATGCAATTTATGTAGAAAAAGGATTAAAGCAAGCACTCATAGCTAGCAATTTTTTGGAGACTAAGGAAAAGCATTCGGATAGCGTAGTTCAAATTATAATTATTAATCTCGAAAAAGCTAATAAGTTTTTAAGTAAACAAGATGGTCATTCTTCTAAGCTCCAAGGTGAAAAATGGCCGAGAATAATTCTAGGTGCATGCAAATACGCTGATTTTATAGTATTTGTAGACATCAAAGGGCATGATGATCCTACCTACAACTCTCAATATGTAAAACTAATGACATCTGCAAGAAAGATTTGCAAAGACTATTTTGATAATGCGCATAGGGATTAGCTATTCTAAATACTTAAGACACATATTCAAGGATTCTTTCGCATGTTTATTACATTCAGTTTCAATATCGCTATCGGTAAATCCATAAGAAGATTTTAGATAACTAAGTGAATACTTAAAACATATATTAATATTTTCTTGTTTACTGAATGTTTTACAGAATGGAAAGGCGAATTGAGCATCCCATGTATTATCTACCAATGCGTATACAACACCTTCTATGCAAGGTCGTTCAAATCCTACGCTATTTGTTTCGCATACATCTAATGCATATTCAATTGAGCCATTCCTCACATAGTTACTTACATCTCTGCCTAGACTTACAAAGCATGCCTCTACATCATCAGCTTTCTTACATTCCGCTACTATTTCTTCAATCGTTAATCCCTGTTCTTTCATAATGCTTGTCTGCATTAAATAACACTCGTGTACAAAAATATTACTCAATTTTGAGCAAGGATAATGTGGTTCACCTGGTTTTAAATCTCTTTTAGATTTATCAAATGCAGTAATATTTTCCATAAAGACTCCTCCAAAACAAGATGTTTGTTCAAAACCTGGGTTCAGTAGTAAACATCCACTTAACGAAAGCTCTAAATCATAATCTGTAGAATACATAATTGCATGTCCAACTCCGTGCAAACATTGAAAAATAACTGATTGATCTGAGTTTTCAAACTTATCTTCGCTACAAATACCAGGTATTTTTTCCTGCATTGTTTCGTAGTCTAGATGTCGTAAGTTGCCATCTTCGAGTTCGTCTTTAAAAAATAATCTCTCCATTACACCGTGGTAACACCCTGAGTGGCAAGTAAAATCGCAAGCTTCAAAAGCATCTCCCACATTATTATTGTATACATCCAAAGTATATCGACCAATTGCATGAGAGATTGGATGACACTGATCCTCAATAAAACTATTTTCCGAACGTGCATTCTCCAAAGCATTCAACATTTCTTGTATTGATTTTCTATCTGAATATGCTTGTATAAATTCATCTAAGCACTCAACCTTATTTTGAGAATTCAGATCTAAACAGTAAGAAATGTTGCTAAACTCAGATACCTCAAGATTGTACTTGGTTGTTTTTTCTACTGGTCGGAAGAAGATAAAAGCTGAGAATGAAAAACCCACGATGGACAGGAGTGATAGGCAGAGTACAATCAGTTTAAAATTCTTTTCGATAATTTCACTCATTATGCGGCTTCAACAAATTTTGCTTAGTTTTGTTATTATTAAGATGAATTTAATAATTATTATCATGTCTTAAATCAAAATGAAAGTATTTTTAACGACCTTACTATTTATAGTTACCTTACCCTTAATAGGCTTTGTGCTTTTTGGAATAATACCGAGTTCGAATTTAGAGGATTGTACCTATAGAGGTCCTTTAGTAGATAAAGATTTTAGGTGTAAGTCGTTAGCAAAGGTAGGAGTAGAGCAAGAAATTGTAGATGAGGTTTCAATAAATCAAAACGAATACAGCAGTCAGGATATTTCATTTTTTTATCCACTGGACTGGACTTTAAAGGATGAGAACAATGTAATTAGATTGCTGGCTCCAGAATTAAGTACTAAGTCCGAGATAAAAGATAACATAGTAATTAGTATTGTTTCTGAGAATCAGTTTAAAGAAGTTTCTTTAGAGAAATGCAATGATTTGGCAAACAAAATTGCCGAACAACTCAAGGCGAGTTTTACAGAATTCAATTTTACTGGCACAACTCTTGCCAACATCAAAGATAATCCCACTTGTATAATCGAATTTGTAGGAAAAGCCGGCGAAGTTGAATTTCATCAAATTCAGTATTATATAGTAAATAAAGATAATAACTCCAAAGCATATATTTTTGTTTTAAACACCTTGCCTGAAAGATTAACTATAGATGTTTTTCAAGAAATCGTTAATAGTTTAGAAATAAAACAATTATAATTCTTACATTTGACAAAAGATTAGCTCAGCTGGCTAGAGTCCCGATTTATCAGGATTTGCACCGAAAGGATGATTCATTTATCTTATCTATCACACATTCCAAAAAAGACTTTTATTTTACCTATATACTTGCTAAAATCATTCAGCACATTTGTAATTCATTGTTTCTAAGAGCGCTTAGCTCAGCTGGCTAGAGCATTTCGTTTACACCGAAAGGGTCGGGGGTTCGAATCCCTCAGCGCTCACCATTCTTTCTTTGTCTAAAACTTTTTCTATGTTAAATTAATTCATTAAGCTTCATTACTGTTATTTGATAATCTATCTTCAGCAATCCGAAGGGAAAGATTTATCAAAAAACAGAAGTTCCGAAAATTAATACAAACTTTGGTCGCTCAGTACAGCATTGATCAAAAAATACTTTAACTTTATATTCATAATTGTTAAAATCTTTGAGCACATTAGCAATAAGATAAGGAAGGCAGGCTAGATCATTTCGTTTACACTGAAAGGGTCGGGGGTTCTCTACCTGTCGGTAGACAGGGAATCCCTCAGCGCTCACCATTCTTTAAATAAATTCAATTTTGCCGAGGTAGCTCAGCTGGTAGAGCATGCGCCTGAAGAGCGCAGTGTCGGCGGTTCGAGCCCGCCCCTCGGCACCATTAATTATCTACCAAACCCCAAACAACTAAACCTTCATTTTTCTTAGCAACTTTTTTTATAAACTTTATTAATTTATCCTCTGATTCTAGTTTTAATAACTCTCTATAATTTAGAGAAACAGCAGAGTATTCACTAAGCTCATCATGCTTCTTTTCAACTGTTATCAAATCACTATGGTCAAAACGACTAAAAAGCTCATTTAGAAAATTTGCGAAATACTCATTTGTATGGTGAATTATAAAGTCAGTATCGATATTCTCAACCAATTTCGAATGGTTTATTTTAATTTCCTCAATCAGATGGTGCATTGCATACAAAAACACACTAGACTGCCTATAGGCCCAACTTTGCTGATCTTTCCGTTCAATTTCTTCAATACTCCATTTATTTTCTGGTGTAAAATCTGCAATAAATGTCTGTTTACTTTTATTGTATTGAAGTCTTAGGTCAGTATTACCCACTTCAATTTTTAGACCATCTTCTTGATCTGAGATTTTTAACAGGTGATTAATAGGCACCCATTCTCTAGTTCTAATTCTGTTAATAACAATTTCGTCATCTTGCATATACTATTTGATCAAAAATTATATTCTTTTGAAAAGTTTAAAGTTACATTGTCAGAATATTGATTACCGTCTTTTCCCTTGCAAGTAATCGCAAACGATTGATCACCGGTTAAATTGCATACCGAAAAACCCTGCCTTTTTGTAGGACTATATATTTCAGAAAAGGCTTGGTCCAAATCATAACCCCCAGGATTATTATCATTACTATGAACAACAACACATGTATTTTCTACTAAATCCTTTCCGCTCCAGCTTATATAAAAATTATCGCATTGTTTTAATTGGGTAGAATTTGATTCCTCCCCAGTAGCACTAATCTCTACCGAAGGTGCATACCCAATTGACTCGTTAATATCATCAGTATCTGGATTCGATCCTTCATTTGACTCAGTATCGTCAGTTTCACTTAAATCGTCTTTGTTTGTATTAGACTCTTCATTGGTCTGTAAGTTAGATAGTTTATTTTCTAATAGTTTTACTTCTTCTGCAGTTGCATAATTTTCAAATTTGCTAGAGATTATGTAATAAACAATACCGATACCAATCAATTGAAGTACGAGTACTAGAATTATTAACCCGCAAAAAAGCTTTTTAGAAATGACCATTTCATTTTGTATAAATTATTAAGTATAAACTAAAACTTACCACCAAATCTATTGCATTTCAATTAACATTAAATAAGACATGTGATGAGAATCAATTTCTTTGAAATTTAAACACAGAAATTGAATTTAATATTATTCAGCATGGTATAATTATGCATGCATAACTGGAATACAGACATACCAAAATTTAAAACTAAACAAAGGCAAAAAATCTGGGAACTTGAACAAAAAATTAACTACGGCATAATAAAATCAAAACTTTCTCGTACTGATCTTAAAAAATATCTTTCACAACTTACGATAGATAAGGACAAAAGGAAATTTATCGAATTCATACTCAAATGAAAGAGCTACCAACTAGCCAATAGGTAAAAATTGGCATAAATACTTTCTAGACAGAGCCACAGATTTGAAGACCTCAATACTTATTTAACAGCTTTAACAGCAATGTTGATACCACTGTTGCTTACTACTGATCCCATATAACTACCTTTTCTTTAATCTTTCACGCTATAATATCTTCTAGATAAAATTCCAGTAATAACTATTAAAACCAATCAATGAGCTCAATAAGAATTTATGGAGGTTACCCACTCAAAGGAGAAGTTACTGCCATGCCTAACAAAAATTCTATTCTAAAACTTATTCCTGCTGCCGTTCTAGCCGATGGGCCAGTGGTACTTCACAATGTTCCTAAAAGTACTTCGGTAAGAATAATGCTACAGGTATTTAAACAACTTGGGGGCAAGGTTACTTATCTTAAAGGAAACACAGTAAAGCTAAGTTCCGCTTCGATGAGTACATCTGCAATAAACGAAGACCTGGCTCAAAAAGAAAGAGCTACTTTTGTATTCTTAGGACCATTACTCGCTAGATTTGGTTCAGCATCAATAAAAGATGGCGGAGGGTGTAAACTAGGAAATAGGCCTTTAGATGCTATGTTTCAAGGCTTACAGGGTCTCGGCGTAGAAGTAGACAAAAAAGATGGTTACAAACTACACGCTCAAAAAAGCGGTCTAAAAGGCGATAACATTTGGTTACTGGAAGCATCAGTTACAGGTACCGAAAATTTAGTTCTTGCAGCTGTAAAAGCAAAAGGAACAACAGTAATTTATAATGCTGCCTGCGAACCTCACACCCAAGATTTATGCAACTTCTTGGTATCCATTGGAGCTAAAATCCAGGGTATTGGAACCAATAAACTTACTATTGAGGGAGTAGAGCACCTCGAGGGGGGAGAATGGACTGTGATTTCGGATCATATCGATATAGGAGGATTAATAGTAGCTGCAGCAGTTACTAACGGAGAAATTTTAATCAAAAAAGCGATTCCAAGCCACATGACACAAGTGATTAACAACTTTAGAAAACTTAACCTGAAGGTAGAAAGACAAGGTGAAGATATTTTCGTACCTGCCAATCAGAAATTAAAAGCACATCCTAATTTTAAAGGCGACATGGACAAAATTAAAGATGAAGTATGGCCAGGATTTCCTGTAGATCTAATTCCTCAAGCTTTAATTCTTGCTTTAAAAGCCGAGGGCAACATAAGAGTTTATTCGAATATGTACGAAGTTCAGTTGATTGAATTATTTGCAGAATTATTCAAAATGAATTCCAAAATGGTTCTAACTAATCCAAACCAGATAATAACTTTTGGACCAACCATGTTTAAAGGAACTAAAGTCAACGCTTCTACTATTCTACAATGTACACATGCGTTAGTACTTGCAGGATTAGCAGCAAATGGAGTAACGGTGGTAGAAAATGCAGATATAATTTATAGAAGATTCCCAGAACTTATAGAAACATTTAGAAGTCTTGGAGCAAGATTAGAGAAATTTTAATTCGGCATTGCATTAATAGGTGTAATAGAACATATGAAGCTTATATTATTATCTAAGCATTTTACTGAAAACATTTGCAAAGAGCTGTTGAGTACAACTAGCTTAAAACCAGAAAAAGTTAGAATCGCATTTATAGCAAACGCAGGTGATCTAGAAGCCAGCAAAGAGTATATCGAGCTTTCCAAAAAAGAGTTACAAAGCTTTGGGTTAAATCCAGAAAACTTGGATTTAGAAAACTATATTAATAACTCAGAAAATTTGGAGAAAGAACTGGCAAAATATCATGCAGCTTTCTTTACTGGAGGCAATGTATTCTATCTAAGACATATGTTCGAAAAAACCGGTCTGTTTAAAATCTATAAAAGAATCCTGGAGAAAAGCTTAATTCATATTGGATTTAGCGCTGGCAGCATGATCTGTAGTCCCCACTTAAGATATTATAAACACATGGACATTTCCGAAGAAGGCTTTAAAGTTCTTGATGATGGATTAAATTTATTTCCTCACTTTATTGTTCCACACTACAGTAATAAGATTAAATATACCAAAGCATTCGAAAAAATAGTGAAACACTTAGAAAAACCAGAAGATTTAGTTATTCCTCTTGAAAATCATCAGGGAATTGTTATAAATAATAGTAACTGGGAAATTATCTAATGGAAGAGAATTTAAACCTTCAAGATGAACAAAATTTAGTTTGGCTGGATTTAGAAATGACCGGATTAGATCCGGAAATTCACACAATACTAGAGGTAGCTTGTATTGTAAGTGACAAAGACTTAAACATTCTAGAAGAAGGACCATCTATGGCAATCCACCAAACAACCAAAGCTCTAAACACTATGGATGAATGGAACATAGAAACGCATACTGCATCAGGATTAATAGCCAGAGTTAAAAATTCAAAGATAAAACTCGCAGATGCAGATAGAATTTTGGTGGAATTTGTTTCCAAATATGTACCGGAAAAGAAAGGAGTACTCTGTGGCAATTCTATACATCAGGACAAAAGATTTATATACAAGTACCTTCCCAAATTAGCTGATTATTTACATTACAGAATGATTGATGTATCAAGCATTTCGGAGTTATATAAAAGATGGTATCCAAATGAATTACCCTTCGAAAAAAATGCAACTCACTTGGCTTACGACGATATAAAAGAATCAATAGACCAGCTAAAATATTATAAAGAAACAATATTCAGAAACCTCCCCCAGTCTACCGACAACTGACAACTGATAACTCATAACCAATAACCGATAACTGATACCCCACAACTGATGACTGATAACTGATAACCGACAACCGATAATCTGATGTATAATACCCTTAATGACCATTCTACAAATTTATTCAAAGTATCAAGTAATGCCAAATCTACAGCTCCATATGCTTAGAGTGGCAGCAGTTGCATGGCAAATATGCGAAAATATGAATTTAAGAGTGGATTTGGATAATACAGTTAAAGCCTGTTTACTTCACGACATGGGAAATATAATTAAATTTAAGCTAGATTTTATGCTTGAATTATTAGTACCTGAAGGAAAGGAATACTGGCAAAAAGTTAAAGCTAATTTTATTGCAAAATATGGCAACCAGGAGGACCTAGCAACCTACCAAATAACAAAAGAACTAGATCTGAATCCAAAGGCATATGAAATACTCAAAGCCATAGGCTTCGGAAAATCGGAAGATAATTTCAACTCTTCAGATTATAACTTTAAGATAGCAACCTATTCAGATCAAAGAGTATCTATACATGGTATAGTAAGCCTAACTACTCGTTTAGAAGAAGGTAAAGCTCGATATGCAGCAAATAAAAATGTAGTTACTAAAAAATCGGAAGAAAGTTTCATTAAACACAAAGATTTTCTATTAAAAATCGAGCACCAAATCTTTAGTAGATGTAAAATAAAACCGGAAGATATCACAGATGCGTCTTCAAAAAAATATATATATCAACTTAAAAATTATGAAATCTAACTTCTTTGACTCCATTAAGACCCTTGGCATTAACATTAATTCAAACGAAGATTTAAACAATCATTCAACAATGAGGGTAGGTGGCAAAGCGAAATATTTTATAGAGCTGAAAAACACAGAGAGACTGCGAGATATTTTAGAACTAGCAAATCAAGAAAAAGTAAAAGTACTTATACTGGGAGATGGTAGTAATACATTATTTACAGGAGATTATGATGGATTAGTTATTAAAAACTGCATTAAAGGTATTCATTCAACGTTTGAAGATGAAAATTACATAGAGTTAAAAGTCGGAGCAGGAGAAAACTGGCATAAACTTGTAGAGTATTGTGTTAATAATAATTATGCAGGAATGGAAAATCTAGCTTATATTCCTGGAACAGTGGGAGCAGCTCCAGTACAAAATATTGCTGCATATGGTCAGGTACAAGAAGATACGTTTGTAAGTCTCGAGGCAATCCATATGAAGACACTAGAAATAAAGACATTCACAAAAGAGGAGTGCCAATTTGCTTATAGAACAAGTGTATTTAAGACAAAATATCCAGGTGAGTACTGTGTTATTAATGTAAGCTATAAACTGAGAAAGGCTCTACAATACATCCCGGATACATCGTACCACTCAAGATACGAATCATTACTAGGTGAGTTAGAGCAAATAGCCAAACCACCATACACTCTAAAAGATGTTTTTAATGCAGTAGTAAGCATTAGGAAGAAAAAGTTACCAGATCCATCTATAGTAGGGACTTTGGGAAGCTTTTTTCTCAATCCGTTTGTAACCAAAACCAAACTAGAGAAGTTGCAAAAAGTATTTCCAGGGCTACAATATTACCCAGTAGACAAGATGCAGTATCCAAACCTTGATGAAGAAATACTAAAGACAAGCGAAATAGTTAAAATTCCAGCCGGATGGCTTCTCGATGAGCTTGGATGGAAAGGAAAGGCAATAGGTAACGTAAGCACATTCGATAAGCAAGCTCTATGCGTTATTACAACAGGCCCAGTCTCTGGTGAAGACGTACTTAAATATACAAACATGATGAAAAAGAGTGTAAAAGATGCAACTGGAATAGATCTGCTTTCAGAAGTAAATATTGTGTAATAATAACACTTACGTATCGCTAAAAATTAATATATATTAACAATTCCGTCCTACTTACCAGCTTTCATTGACAATTTGTGATTATCATGTTTCGTGATATTTTATCAATTGTCAATAGATATTTTATCTATTGTAAAAATAGTAGTATAATTTCTATTTAAAGTAGAGAATTTCGTATGGAATTGGGCTATTTAGAGTAGAATCTAGTATTAAAATATACAATTAATAAGATCTTTGATAACAAAACTCTAAAATCTAACCATCTATTGGGGATATATTCTGTCAGTCGAAATTGACAACTATTTAAGCAGATAACTATAATTGATCAAAAAATATGATCATTTGTGTGAATTGCTTATAAGAAGTATACTATTAGAGTACTATTATTATTCAATCAAATTACTTGAATAAATGCAAGTAATTATTTGATAATGTAATATATACAATATAATGTTATGCAAAGAGTTGCTTGATAAATTTAAAATATTGATTTAAAAATTTTAATTCGTAACATCGCATACTTTCAATGGGCAAAATTAAAGTATTATCACAAGAATTAATCAATATGATTGCAGCAGGAGAGGTGGTTGAACGCCCATCTTCAGTTGTAAAGGAACTTATAGAAAACTCAGTTGATGCGCAATCAACAGAAATCTTTGTTTACATAGAGAATTCCGGCGAAGACTTAATACATATCAAGGATAACGGTGTCGGAATGAATCAAGATGATGCCAAAATGGCTCTTGTACAGCATGCAACCTCCAAAATTAAAGATAAAACTGATCTAGAAAATATTCTAACTTTAGGCTTTAGAGGCGAAGCTTTAGCCAGCATATCTTCAGTTTCCGAAAAAACTATAATCTTAACTAAAGCCGAAAATGCAGACGGAGTAAGAGTAGAAGCCGTTTCCAAAAATATATCCGTAAATCAGTTAAATCTTAGTACTTGCGGGACAGAAGTAAAGATCTATGGACTTTTTAATAATATTCCAGCAAGAAAAAAGTTCTTAAAATCTCCAAATACTGAGCTAAAACATATTATCAATACTTTTATAGAAGTTGCCCTGCCTTATACTAATATTCATTTCGAGCTATATCATAACTCAAAGTTGATATACAGATTAACAAAAACTTCCGATATCAAAACTAGAATTTACGAAATTTGGGGAAAGAAAGTTGCTCAGGATTTCTTGAATATCGAATTACAAGATTCTGACATACATGGGCTCCTTCAGATTCCCGAAACCGCCCAACAGAAGGCACCTATACAATTTAGTTTCATTAATAATAGATACATCAAAAGCAACTTAATTAATGCTGCTGTTAGGCAAGCATACAATGGATACATACATAGAGATTTAAAACCCAACTTTATACTTTTTCTAAAACTAAATCCCAAGGAAGTTGATATTAATGTTCATCCAAGAAAGTTGGAAGCCAAATTTTCGAATGATCAGTTTATATTTAACAAAGTGCATAGTTTTACCAAATATGCTCTGGAAAAACATACTAAAGCTAAGTTAGCTAATGCATTTAAAAAAGATGAAGATAGAGTAACCGACCCTACCTTCCTACAAGAACAAAATCAGAAACCTTATCAAACTAACTCTAATAATCAAAAAATAAACCATACTTTTACAACTAATACCTTTAAAGGTACGCGTATAAAAGAAGCTATGAGTTTCACAAGGCAGCTCTTTGCACTCAATGATTTAGGGCTTGGGAATGCGCCCGAAACGCCTACTGATTTTATTGGCTACAAACCTTTTCAGGTATTTAGTACATACATTTGTTTTGAAAATGAGAAAAATGAATTAATATTTATAGATCAGCACGCAGCAGCCGAAAAAATTACATTCGAAAAACTCATCAAAACAGTTAATAATCCTAGTACCAAACCTTTGCTGGTACCGGAAATTATCAATTTCAAATCAACAGCCGACAAAAATGAGATAGTTTTAAAAATAGATGAGTTAGCTAAGATTGGTATAATAATTTCTGAATTTACAGATAAATCTGTTCAAGTTACAGAAATACCCGAAATATTAACCACTTTGAATATACAAGATACCGTAAACGATATTTTGACTGATAACCCTGAGATTCTAAGCACCTACAATTCTAAATACAAAGTTTCTAAAGAGCTTTACTTGTTTATTGCCTCAGCTGCGTGCCACAGTTCTATTAGAGCAGGACAAAAGCTCGAAGAAAATGAGATGTTAAATATTATAAAAGAGCTATTATTATTAGATGAGCCAGGTAATTGCCCGCATGGAAGACCAACAATGTGGAAAATATCAAAAACCGAAATGGAAAAGAATTTTGTGCGTAATCTATAATAACTATGAGCAGAGATAACCTAAAAACAACAGTTATAATTTTGTGCATCCTGCTACTAACAATAGGCCTTGGCGTTATCTATTGGAAAATACCGCAGTTATCAAACAACGACACTAATTATTCGGAGAAGCTGCATCTATACTTAACACAGCAAAAAGATGGCCAACTAATTACCTTAGATTACAAAAATACATATTTAGTTTTAGAAGCGGCAGTCACCGATAAAGCGCACGAAAAAGGATTAATGTACAAAACTGAATTAGAAAATAATAAAGGCATGATATTTATTTACGAAAAACCCAAAGAACTTACATTTTGGATGCTAAATACCTACATTCCGTTAGATATCATTTACTTAAATAATGAGCTTGAAGTTGTGCAATTTTACGAAAATACGAAAGTTGACCAGACGGCAGAGCTTTATCCATCTAATGTGCCAGCTAAATATGTAATAGAAGTTAACAGTGGATGGGCAGCCAACCAAGGCTTAGCAATTGGAGACAAGTTTTTACTAAGATAAATTAGACTTATCAGACTTAATTAACCAGTTCTTTCTGCTATAATTTAATCTGAGCTATTTATTTACTCAAAATTAGTAATAATTCTTAAACAATTTGTACTTATGAGTTATTTAGTACCAACAGTAATAGAGAAGTCACGATCAGGCGAAAGAGCTTATGATATTTATTCAAGATTATTATTGGAAAGAATAATATTTATAGGAACAGGCATTGATAGTAATGTTGCCAATGCAGTTATTGCCCAATTATTATTCTTAGAAAAAGAAAATCCCGAAAAAGATATAACTATGTATGTTAATTCACCAGGTGGTTCAGTTTACTCAGGGTTGGCAATAATCGATACAATGAACTATATCAAGCCAGACGTTATCACAGTTTCCACTGGGGTTTCTGCTTCTATGGGAGGATTAATTCTGTCATCTGGGGCAAAAGGCAAAAGATTTGCATTAAAACATAGCATGATCCATATGCATCAACCTATTCAAATGTCGGAGGGTGGAGCAGCGCAAGCAAGCGATGTAGACATACAAGCAAAAGAAATACTTAGATTAAAAGATTTACTTGCTCAAATGCTGGCCGATAATACTGGACAAACAAAAGAAACAATTATAAAAGATTTTGACAGAGATGTTCATATGACAGCTGAGCAAGCTATGAAATATGGATTTATTGATAAAATAATTGACAAGAAAAAATAGTATTAGACTTGAATCAGTAAACCTACAACTAGATTACCAACTTTTAACAAAATTATGTATATTTTGTACAAATTATGCATTTTGGAATAGAATAGAGAGGGAGGGTCCAAAGAGATCAAAAGCTTTTACTACTGAATTATTGCAATAAAAGATTTTTGTAGTAAAATTATTAATTTGAAAATGAGCATGTAGCTCAGCTGGCTAGAGCATTCCCTTGACGTGGGAAAGGTCACAGGTTCGAACCCTGTCATGCTCATTCATTTTTAGAAATAATATTATGAATTTTAATTTTTCAGCTTCAGATGAAGAAAAGCATTCAGCAGCACATGTGTTGGCTACTGCAGTCAAAAGACTTTTTCCTTTTGCAAAAGTTGGTATAGGTCCAGTCACAAAAACAGGATTTTATTATGATTTTGACTTAGGAGATCATGAACTATCTCAAGTTGATCTAAAAAAAATAGAAACAACTGCAAATGAAATAATCAAAGAAAATCTAAATTTTCAGCAAGTAATGTATTCAAGGGAATCAGGACAGAATATGCTTTTACAAATAGGAGAGATTTACAAGGCAGAATTGATCAATTCCATTCCGGACGACAATATCAGCTTTTATAAGGTAGGCAATGAGTTTATAGACTTATGCAGGGGGCCACATGTTTCATCTACCGGACAACTTGGAATCATAACAGTTTCGAACACGGAAAAGGTACACTGGAAAGATAATCCCGACAGAGCCAAGTTAACAAGAATCTACGGATTACTCTTTAAAAATGTTACAGAATTTAATAAATACGTAGAAGCAAAAAAGAATCTTAAAGAAAATAATTTTATAACTATAGGCACACGATCAAACATAATTTCTCATTATTCAAGTCCTAACTTAACATTATCTCCAAGAGGAACTATTTTAATCAGAAAGATTCAACAATTAGTTTACAACAAACTTAGAGAATTCAGAGCTATTCCTTTGATAATTTCGAAAAGTTTAGAAGATGTACAAGCTAATTTCGAAGAAATTAGTAATATATTTAACAGACAGATAACTAGCTACAAAAGATTACCATTAACTTATACTTCTGAGTGTTTAACTAAATATGAAGTTAATCAAAGAAATGTGATTTTTAGTACGCAGAATTTTAAAACTTTCCTACAAGATCAGGAAATCGTTAGTACATTAATAAAATATGTCGAAGCTCTTATAGATCTTTCACTCGAGGTTTCTTCAAGTGTAACAGTTGATTTGCTAAGTACAAATATCGAAGATCAATATGTGGCAACAATCTCTAACTATTTGCAAAAAAAGATAGTATCTCACAATAAAGTAATAACTAGCCTGCCACAGGATACTCATCTGCAACTAGATTTTAAACTTACAAATTCAAATAATTCAGTTACAAAAATAATCTCGTTAGCTTTAAAAAAGAATTCTGCCGATAAATTTATGAATGCTGTGAATCATAAAGAAACAGCAATAACAATTGAATGTAATATTAATAGCTTTATGATGATGGTCTATTTATTGGAAGAGTATAGAACTAAGCTACCTATAAAACTACACCCAATCACAACTAAGTGTATTCCTATAAATAATAAATATGTTGACTATGCTTTCGATATAAAAAATACAATGAATGCCCATGGTATTATTTGTGAAGTAGATACATCAGCTAAAAAATTTACTCACAAAATTAAAAATGCCGAAAAACAAAGTGTACCTTTTATATTCGTTGTCGGAAACAAAGAAATGTCGAATAAGGCAATCTCTGTAAGAAAAAAGGGACAGGAAATAGGATTATTGAATATGGAAGATGCAATTAATCATATAAAACAGGAATTAGCTATTTGAGTAAATTAGCATAATTTGGTATTATCTTTTGTGTATTAACTTATTAGCTTTAATAGAATAAAAATTATTAGAAGAAAAAGGGCTGTTCAAAAGGTTTTTACAGGCCCAAAGATTTTCTACGACAGAAATGAGTACATCAAAGCTCAACAAATGAGAGTAATAGATGCAAATGGAGAGAACTTAGGTGTTTTAACACGGAACGAAGCATTAAATTTAGCTAGGGAAAGGGAATTAGATTTAGTATTGATATCACCGAATCAAGAAGTTCCTGTAGCAAGAATAATAGAGTGGTCCAAATTTAAATATAGTCTTGAGAAGAAAAACAAATCCAATACTAGCTCTAGCAAGACAAAAGAATGGTGGTTCGGGACAAATATTGAAGATAATGATATACTTGTCAAGCTTACTCAAGTTAACAAATTCCTTAAAAAAGGAGGAAAGGCTAAAATTACAGTGAAATATCAGAGACGAGCAGAGGATATTGATATGAAGAATACAATGGATCGGATTTTAGCACTTGCTAACAATTCTTTAGAACTTGTAAGCGAGGTCAAGAAAGAAGGCCGAAACCTATGTACTTATGTTAAATTAAAAAAGTAATTACTATGAAAAAAGTAAAGCAAAAAACTCATAAAGGTACTGTAAAGAGATTAAAGCTTACAGGTACAGGAAAAGTTACTAGAAATACTAGAAGAAACAGGGTTCATGTAAGATTGGACAATGTAGACAAAAAAAGCTTACAGCTTTCCAAAGTAGAATCTAAAAAAGTTAAGAAATTAATTGCTTAATTATGAGAATAAAAAGAGGACAAAATAAGAATCGAAAGCACAAAAAAGTGCTTAAACTTGCTAAAGGATATAGATTATCTTATAGCAAATTATATAGAAGAGCACTTGAAGCAGTAAAACATGCGGGTGTTTATAACTATATTCACAGAAAGCATAAAAAGGGGCAAAAGAGAACAGAATGGATTAAATCTATCTCTGCTGCTTTAGCTACTGAGAATATTAGCTATAGTAAATTTATTGCTAAACTCAAGGCTAACAAAATTGAACTTGACAGAAAACTAATTGCAGATATGGCAATAGATCATCCTGAGCACTTTAGTATGTTGGTTAAAGAAGTTTCAAAATAATCAATTTACGAATACATTTAAAATCTCCACCTTTAGGTGGAGATTTCTTTTTTGCTTCTGATTTTTTTTATTGTTTCTGATTTATTTCTGATTTATCTGTAGTTGACCAGATTGTATCGATTGAATAGATCCAGTATTACCAGCATTACCAGTCACATAGAAAACGTAAGTTGCATTCTCGTTGTTTATTACTGGACCAATATTTTTTTGATAGCCACCAGGTACAGAATTCATAGTACCTAAGTCTATAGTTGCTCCACCGTTTTTTATAGCTTTTAATCTCACATTAGTCATTCCTATCGTAGTGTTTACGGTTATATTTATAAATCCACTATAATCACTTGGCGAAGGCGGTAACACAAAGGTAAAGTTAGAATTCACTGCCGAACCTAGAACTACTGTAATTGGATTACTATCATTTGTGATTCCATTAGAATCAGTTGCTCTAATTTTGAGCTGGTATGTTCCATCTGGAAGACCTAGGCTTGATACATCAACACTCTGATTAAAACTATTAAATTGCGAAATAGAACCTACAACTTGATCGTCAAATAGTATAGAAGCGCTTGTTATATTTCCATTTGTAGTAAATACCCCTCCTGCTACATTAAATGTATTTCCTACTGTTGAACTTTGCTTTGGCGCAGTAATATTGAAGAAAGGACCTGTTGCACCACCAGTTCTATCAATAGTGCAGTATTCTTTTGGAGCGCCGTTATTTCCACCCATGGCCGTATCTAAAATACTTTGCCATCTTTCTACCGGCATGGTAAGCCTTGTGAATTCTTTATCTACAGCATTGCCGGTCAATATATCTATCTCTCTAGCTAATTTATTTTGTTGATCAACACATACTTTAGCTTTCTCCATTTTCTTGTTCCCTGGTGGATTTTTACCTTGAATTAACCAATCGGGTTCTAACCCCAAACATTCACCCTTTTCGTTACAAGATCCGCCACCAACATATACAAATCCTGGTCGTTCAAATCCTGGATTTTTATCTTTGTAATAATTAACCGAGGATATTCTAGATATGTATTCAGCCAACCAAGGTTGTACCATATAAATAGGGTAGCCGTAATACGGATCTAATGGATCATTATTATTGTTCCCTACCCATCCAATAGTAACTTGATTGCTATTCCATGCTAATTGCAGAGCTTCTGTATTGCCTTCTGTAGTTCCTGTTTTCGAAACTAGTGGTACACCTGCCGCATTGGCAATATTTTGCAAATTATATAGAATTTCGTTAGTCATGTGCACAGCTTGTGGACTAATTACCTGAGTTTTATTTACAGTTGCTTCGTATATTACCTTTCCATTTCTGTCCTCTATCTTCAAGATCGGATTTACAGGTATGTAGTTACCACCATTAGCAAAAGAAGCAAATGCACCTACATGTTCAATATATCTTACAGAAGCTCCTCCAAGTACAACAGAAGGACCAACCTGACTTCTATCAAAAGATGTATAGCCTAATTGTTCAGCAGTTGCAATATATTTTTCAACTCCAATTAGTTCTATTACTTCGAGCGCAGGAATATTCCTAGATTGGACCAAAGCATTTCTTGCAGTCAATGTGGGACCAATATAGCTTCCATCCCAGTTTTTTGGAGTATAACCTATTTCTCCATAGGTAATTGGTATATCGGGTAGATTACTTCCACCAAAAAGCTTTCCTTCATCAAATGCCAAGGTGTAAGCTAATACTTTAGCTGTAGATCCTGGCTCATTTAGAGAGTTCAAAACATTCACCTGTGGATCATACTTACATTCGATACCTTCTGCATTACAACCTTCACTTTGGCCAAAATAGCTCTTAGATCCTGCCATTGTTAGAATCTGACCGTTTCTGGGATCCAAAGTCATTATGGCAGCATTGTATGCATTCCAATGAGGATAAAGGCTTCCTCCTCTCGCAGCATATTCTTCTGCAATTTTTTGCTGTTCATAATCAAGAGTTGTATATATTTTATAACCATTGTTTTGTAGTTCAGAAAGGGTAAATGGTTCTTCTCCATTTTTATAATTTCTTGTGGTTAATAAATCTTGTACATAATCAACAAAATGCCCAGCCTTAATATCGGTTGCTATAGGTGGTACATATTTAAGCTCTGCCTCCTTGGCCTCTTCGATCATTTCTTCGGTTATTAAGTCTTCGGCCTCCTTATCATCAATATTTTTTCTATGTTGATCATTAATCTTATCTTTGTATTTAATCATTTGATTAAGTACAGATATTTCCTGTCGTTCTTTAACTGCAGCTTGGGATACAGTTGTATCTCCATCGATAGGTTTGGTAGGCGATAAATAAGATGGATTCTGAACTATGGAAGCTAAAATTGCTGCTTCTTCCAATTTCAAATCTTTCGGCTCCTTTCCAAAATAAAATTTAGATGCTGTTTCTATACCTACTATATTTGATCCGTAAGGTGTTACAGAAAGATACATTTGCAAGATTTCGTCTTTTGTATACAATTGCTCAACTTTTGTAGCCATCAAAAGTTCTTTGATTTTTCTTTCTACCTTTGATTTTTCATCTTTCAAAGCAGTAATCTTCAATAGCTGTTGAGTGATAGTACTACCTCCACAAACCGATTCGCTACTCAAGTTTTTTATTGCACATCTTATAATTCCCTTAGTATCAAAGCCATTATGATTATAGAAATCAATATCTTCGGCTGCTAGGAATGTCCATTTGACTAACTCAGGAATTTCGTCTATATCTACTGGATCACTGTTAAAATCACCTATGATCTTGTACAATTGGGTACCTTGTCCTTCGCCATTTATTGCATTACGATCGTAAATTATGCTCGCAACTGGCGGCTCTCCAAACGGTTCATCCGGAGATGGAAGCTCATCATTTAATTTCTGAAGATAGCTAAATGCATAAATACCAACTGCAAACATCATCACAAACAATATAGATGCTATAACTAAGCCAACTTTTGCAAGTTTCTTCAAAACTCTTTTTTTTCGAAGTGCACTCACAGCTTTTCTAGCATTTGTACTTGCAGCCGCTTGTACAGATGTTAATTTTTTCTTTTTTCTATTTTCTTCCACTATTTGCATTCTGCTTTTTACCTTACCACTTCGAGTTTCTTTATTATTTAGTTTTAATCTTGTTGCCATATTTCTTTGGTAATTTTTCTAGATTTTATTATACACTTTTTTTGAGATAAATTAATTTGTTAATACCATACTTCTTTGTAAACAAAATATCAAAACCTTTTAAATAATCATCTGCCAAAACGTCTTTGTGATTTAATTTTAAAATTAGAATTGTGGAGTCTTTACATACATTTAAGAATTTATGAAAACGCAATTCTTTAACATATCTAAATGGAGGATCTATAAATATCAAATCATATTTTTTCTCTTTAAAATTATTTAAAAAAGTAAAAATAAACATATTATAAATAGAGTAGTCTTTATTAGATACGCCCTTTATGTTTTTTAAATTTGACTTAAGAGTTTCTGTAGTTTTTCTATTACTTTCAACAAAATCCACATTTGCCACTCCCTGGCTCAACGCTTCTATACCAACACTTCCCGAACCAGCAAATGCATCAAGACAGTAGGCATTTTGTAAGTAAGGCGTTAACGTATCGAACATAGCCTTCTTAACCCGATCTGTTATTGGTCTGGCTGTGCTTGGAACATCCAATTTATATCCCTTATACTTACCTGCAATAATCCTGGGTTTTAATTTAGACGAAATCCTTTTTTGCATTTTCTGTTTGTAAATATTTAATATGATACAAAACAATTCCTACACTTGTAGCTACATTTAAAGAGTTTTTCTTTCCATACATTGGTATATCTACACATATGTCTGATTCACTAATTACTTCAGGACTGACCCCTGTAATCTCGTTACCAAAAATTAGTACAACATCCTGTTTGCTTTCTATTAACTTCACCTCGAATATTGATTTAGATTTTTTGGTTTGTTCTACACTCATAATTAAGTAGTGCTTATCTTTATACTTAGTAATAATACTCAAAATATCTTGCGAATGTTCGAATTGTACATATTCATCTGCGCCGAGAGCAGTTTTTTTTACTTTTGGATGAGGAGGGTAAGGAGTAATACCGCATAAATATATCTTTTGTACCCCTGCACCATCACAAGTTCTCATAATTGCTCCAACGTTTAGAGCAGATCTTATATTATCTAGCACTACTATTATATTTGCCATATTATGAACATGTGAAACATCATATAGTTAATAAAACAATATGTTAATACTAGTTAATCTAAATTATATAAATTTAATATCCTCAATTCCTATACTAGTAGAATTATAATAACATAAAGCATTAATCTGCATTTTTGATAAATTAATTAAAAAGCGTAATATTTCTAATTCCAGCACCGTAAGCTTTAAGTGCAATTACTTTTGCTTCTTTTAATGAATCTAGATTGTTTAATTTTGCAATTTTTAAATTTGGAATTCCCGATTGTTGTATACCGTAAACTTCTCCAGGCCCACGTTGTGCTAAATCAAATTTTGCAACTTCCAAGCCATCGTTATTGCTAGCAATAAACTCTAATCTTGATTTTGACTTAATACTTATATCGCTACCAGAGAACATAAAAAAATAGCTTTGTTTATCACCTCTACCTACACGACCTCTAATTTGATGTAGTTGTGCCAGACCAAATCTTTCTGCATTCTCCACAACCATTATTGTAGCATTGGGTACATCAATTCCTACTTCAATAACACTTGTCGAGACTAAAATATGGATCTTGTTTTGCGAAAATTTATCCATAACATCCTGCTTATCTTTTGTTGACATTTTGCCATGTAAAAGCCCTATCTTAAATCCCTTGTAAATTTTCTTAAGTTGTTCATATGTTTCCTTTGCAGATCTAGCTTGAAGTACATCAGATTCCTCTACTAGAGGAGCTAGCCAGTACACTTGAATACCTTCATTAAGTATTTGGTCTCTTATCCATTCATAGGAGTTTTCACGCTTTTCTTCTGGTACAATAAACGACTTTATTTCTTTTCTACCTTTAGGTTTACTTTTAATAGTACGAACACTTAAATCTGAAAAGAAAGTTTCCGCAATTGTTCTTGGAATAGGTGTAGCCGTCATATTTACAAAATGTGGAACATAATTATATTGAGAAATTACAGATTCTACAGGTTTCAATAGTTCTTCTCTTTGCTGCACGCCGAATCTATGTTGTTCATCTACAATTATTAGCCCCAATTTCTTGATCAACTTCTTTTTTCTTGCTAGCACAGCTGATGTTCCAATCAAAATATCCGTAGAAACCGATTTCTTATTTTCGGAAGAGACCAATTCTACAGTCAGACTTGTTTTGGAAAAAGTTTTTAAGAATGTATTGTAATGCTGTTTCGCTAAAACTGTAGTTGGCGCCAGAATAACTGTCTGGTAACCTTGTTTAGCAATAAAGTAGGAAAGATATAAGGCTATAACAGTTTTACCGGTACCTACATCCCCCTGAATCAACTCGTTTAAAATCCTACCTGAATGCAATTCATATTCAAGTTTTTTTATTATTGTTAACTGATCATTTGTAAGATCAAACGGTAGCATTGCTAAAAATTCTGATAATTTTGGTTCAGTCTTTAGTATTGGTGGTGCATGGTGCTTAATCTGATTTTTATTTTTATGTATTACTTTCAAAAAAATATTAACTAGTTCGTACAAAGAGAGAAGTTGTTGAGAACTTGTTAATTCCTTATAGTTATTGGGGAAATGAACTGTAAGAATACTTCCCTTAAGTTTCTGAGTACTTGCCAAAAAATCTAGTTCGTTAGGAAGTATAAAGCTATCAGAAATAACATTATCCATTAAATTTTTCATTCTGTTTCTAAACCATTTTTTGTGAACTCCAGCTGTCAAATGATACTCTGGCGCGATTCGTGCAAGGTGAGTGTTTTCACGGTTTGCCAAGATTTGTTCGTAATTTAGAACAGAAAAAAATATTTTGTTGCCCTTTTTCTTTATTTTTCCATGAAAGTAAAATTGAGCCCCCTTAACAAATACCTTATCTAGGTACTTTTGATTGAAAAAGTTAGCTTCTATATGACCAGTTTGATCCGAAATTACAACTTTTTGAAAAGTTTTTCTGTTCCTTGTAAAGATATTTTGGAAAGATTCTATTTTTACACTAATTGTATATTTTTTTTCGGTATCTTGCTCTAACAGTAAATCTTTAATTGTAATAATTTCCGAGGAATCTACATAATCTCTAGGGAAGTACGTTATAAAATCCCTAATAGTAAATATACCAAGCTTATTCAGTTTTTTTGAATAATGCTCGCTAATTTGTTTTAATTGTGTGATTGAACTGTTTATATCAACCATAATTAATTAAATAGTATTTGTACTACTATTAATAATGGAGAAGCTATCAAGCCTAGTACTATTAGTCCTGTAATAAACCATTGAAAAGCTTTATTTGCATCAATCTTTACTTTTTTCCCTAAGATTCTCATTGAATATGGTGTAAAATTAACTACTATATAATAACAGATTAGTTATATTCTTAGCCCAACATTACTAAACTTCATTATGAAAATAATCGTGAAAGCATTAATAAAAGATAAATATGAAAATTATTTATTTTTAAGAAGATCAAGTAATAATACTTATCCTGGCTTTTGGGAAATACCTGGTGGAAATTTAGATCCTAATGAAAATCTAACTACGGGTTTACTTCGTGAGTTGCAAGAAGAAACGGGGTTAACTAAAGTAGATGTAGACATAGATTTTAATAAAGTATTTATAGATTCATTCTTAAATGTAGAGAAATCTAATGAACTTGTAATTAATATTATATACTTTGGTCAAATGCTTACTGAATCGACCATAATTACAGCTCCAGAAGAACACGACAGTTATGCATTTATGACTACTGAACAAATAAAAAAACTTGAACTTAGGTATTCACTGCAGCAGGCTATAGATAAGATCTTTCCTTAGTTAAATAATGCAATTTAACTTGATCTTCGTGAAACAGCACAAGATATGTAAAATCACTTCTTTGCTCATAAAGATCTAGATTAACTAAATCGTTGTGAATAATGATAAGTTCAGCTGATGTTAAGGTGTTGATTGACGTAGAAATTGTTTTTGCTTTGGGAATATACATCTTTTTTAAGTCATTTTTTAAACTTTTGTTAACTAGAGTTAGATACTTGTGATTTATTCCAACCAAAACTTCTTTGCTAAGTCCTTTATTTGTGAATTTACATATACATACAAGCCCAGGGTTAATTTTTGAAGATCTTGTGTTGCTTCTAATAAAATTAATGCAAAAATCTATATCAGTTTTCGAGGATAATCGAAATTGTTTAACCCAAACAATCATTTCTGCGATTTTATCTTTTTTAAAGTCGTAAAGTGTTCCATGCTTTTGTAGAGTAGAATAGTTTTTAGAGACAGCTTCAAATCTCTGCTGAAAAGAATTTATTTTATTTTGGAGTTCTATTTTAGTGTGCGCTAGAAAATCTGATAGCTTTAATGACGAGTTTACAATTTCTTTGATCTGAGATAAGTTATAACCTAAATCTTTCATAAGAAGAATCAATCTTAAATCAGCAACCTGATCTATGCTGTAGAATCTATGACCTCTAGGGTTCTCCATAATTGGTTTTAAAATCCCAACATAGTCATATAAATGAATAGTTCTTACAGTAGTAAGACAAAGCTTAGCCATTTGAGCTGGTGAAATTAATCTAACTTTTTTCACTATAACATTATGTAATATTTTACCAATTTAGTATAACATAACGTAATAATACTTGTTTGTAAGACTATATACTAAATAGCTTGGTTATATATCCTTATGGTGATATAATCCAATTGCTACATACTTTATGAAATCTAGGTACAAAAGAATAAAAAAAGTAAAATTAGTAAGCCCTATCATTCACAAGAAGAGAGCTTATAAAGTACTGAAAAAGAAAAAATTCCAAAAGCAAGTTCGATCTTTATTATCAATAGGTTTGATAATCTGTTTTAGTGTTTCGTCTATTATAGCCTTAGCTTTTATTGACTATATGCAGAAAAGAATAAAATCTACACCTGCAGCTGTAGATATTTTTTCTGAAGTTCGTTTAGCAACAGAGATTTATGATAGGAATGGTACAAAGCTTTATCGTCTTTACGCAGATGATAGTAATAGAGACAATATTGACCAATCCGAAATTACAAATATGATTAGAGCTGCTTATCTTGCAGCAGAAGACAGTCATTTTTATCAACATGGGGGTATTAATACGGAAGCTATTGCAAGATGTACAGTGAACACATTATCTTCGGAAAAGGTATGCGGTGGTAGCACAATAACACAGCAGGTAGTTAAAATAATCACGCAAAAAAGTCAAAGAAGTGTAGATAGAAAAGTCGAAGAAATAGTTACTGCTTACAAATTAGAAGAAACTTACACAAAAGAAGAAATACTCCAAAAGTATTTAAATGTTACTCCTTATGGGTCGAATATTACTGGTATTAAAACAGCTGCCAGATTTTACTTTGGAATTACTGATCCGAAAGCGCTAACACTTGCGCAAGCTGTAACATTAGCATCAATTATTAATGATCCAGTTGATTTAGCTCCTACTATTAGTTCTGATCCAGAAACAGCAAAGAAAAAATTGAAAGAGCGAGAAGAGTATGTATACAATCAACTTTCTCTTAAACTTGAAATCATTAATGAACAACTCAGAGAATATGGGGACGATTTGATCACGCCTGACATGATAACAGTAGCAAGGTCTGTAGAGCATAATTTTAAATCTCCTATTTTTTCGGAAATAAAAGCTGGGCATTTTGTAAATTATACTTTAAATGAACTGCAAAAAAGGCCATATAAATACGGTATAGAACCTTTCGATCTTAGAGATTTACAGACTGGTGGTTATAGAATTTATACAAGCTTAGACTATAACTTGCAGTTAGTAGCTGAGAGATATGCCTTGCATGCAGGTAATGCTTACAATTATTGGAATGTATATAATGCCGCATTAATGACTATTAAACCTTCAACTGGCGAGATTCTTACCATGGCAGGTTCGAAATCATTTATAGGGCAGAGCGAAGGCTGCGACATAACAGGTAGAAATTGCAAATATGATCCAGAAGTAAATGTGCTCACAAGCTTACAATCTCCTGGATCTACCAATAAACCTTTAGGCTACTATCTTGCTTACAAAGATTCTATATTGTATCCAGGTAGCTTTTTGCCAGACATACCTATTAAATTTGGTGACTATGTGCCAAAAAACTGGGATGGTAAGTTTCAGGGAGTCTATAATGCAACAGCTAGAAATATGTTAAGAAATTCAAGAAATATACCAGCTTTAATTGTAGTCAGTCTGGTTGGAGTCGATAATTACTTAAATACAGCAAGAACTTTTGGATATACTACCTATGGAGATAATTCAACTTACGGTCCTTCAGTCATTCTTGGTGGTGCAGATGTTTATCCAATCGAACATGCGCAAGCTTATGGAGTATTTGCCAACGGAGGAGATTTAGTAAAAGTCAATCCTATTTTAAGAATAGAAGATAGCAATGGCAAAATCGTATACCAAGCTAATCCTACTAAAGAAAGGGTCGCCGATCCGGCAGCTGTCTTCCTTTTGAATCAAACATTATTAAGGTTAGATACAGGAATAGGAGAAACCATAGGTTGGGACGACCGAGAAATTTCGGGAAAAACTGGTACTACAGAGAACAATAAAGACTCGCTTTTGGTTGTTTACTCACCTGATTTTGTGACGATTGGGTGGGCAGGTAATAATAATAACGAAATCTTAGACCAGAATTATGGTTGGCCTGCTTTTGTAGTTGCTCCTTGGCTACGTGGTTACATGGCCGAAATTGGAAATACTGGTTACTTTTCTGCTAAAACTCCATTTACTCCACCAGAAGGTGTTTATTGGGGTGGAGGAGAGTGTTACAACGGCTATTGTAGAGGTATTGCACAAGATTGGATAATAAGCGGTAGAGAACCAGCTCCTGGAGATGTAATGATCGGTCCTAAAGGAAGATACTATCAGATGAAGACGGCTGAGCTACAAGGATATTTAAACTCATATTTTAGCGGAATTCAAATCAGATAAATGGCTGATCGAGTAAAATTTTTTCTTCGATTTCACAGCCTTCAATAAAATCTAAATCATGTGATATCAAAAGCAAACTTCCCGTAAATAATTAAGGGATTGTTTTAACTCTTCTACTGACTGAATATCCAAATTTTTTTGTTGGCTCATCTAGTATAAGTAAATGGATATGACCTACTGTGTGAGTATAACCATAAATAATCTTGATAATTCTCTAAAACAGTAATTAGCTTTTGTATCAAAAATATATCTAACTGGTTAGTAGTTCGTCTAACAATAACAAAGTAGGATGAAGTGTCAGACCCTGTGAGACATTAAGCTTAACCAACTCTCCGCCGCTTAGCTTTGGTAACATTTGCGTTTCATAATTATATATTTAGAAAATTTGTAAAAAATTAAATAACCTTATGATAAAATCACCAAGTTTAAATTTTATATATGAATGTTTTTGTATTAGAAGATGACCCTGTTACAATTCTCATGCTCAAAAGAATGCAAAAAAAATTTGATTATCAATTTAACTTGGTAGTAGCTAAGAATACGAATGATTTAACAGCACTTTTTTCAGACTCAGCATTTGAACCTAATCAAATAGATATTGCATTCTTAGATCACTATGCTGAAGGAGGATTACTAGGTTCAGAAGTAGCACAGCAGTTATTATCCCAAGGTTATTCAGGATTATTAATTGGGACTTCTACAGATCCAGATATACAAGCAAGCTACTGTGATTTTACAATTAATAAAGAGGCAGCAGATTTTTATAAACAAATAGTACTGCATCAAGAACAAGAGAAGTTATCTGATTGCAGAGATACCCTTTAATTCTAAGGGTAAGTGCTACATATCTTCCTTGTAAACTAAAAAGTTTTGGTTATAAGCTATATAAAAGAAATGTAGTTAACTGAAGTTGAAGAAGCATTTAGTATCGCATACATGAACTTTTACAATAATTGAGAGGAGCATTCAAGTTTAGAGTACCAAACGCCGGCAGAAGTGTACTTTGGAACTAATATTTTATCTGTCAAAAATATATCTAAAAAATCTCAGAAAAATGTCTAGACAAAGGGTACAGTTTACAATGAATGTTATCTCTCTAACTTCCTTCTTACCTTCTTTATTAATCTTATTTTTTATATCCATAAAATTCTGTCCGATAGTTTAGAAAGTCGAAGCGTCGGTTACTTGGACTTTCTTTACAATTAAATAAATTGTTTAGCTTTTAAACGCTCTTTGGTGCATTATGATATTTGTAATACTTTTAGGTACAATATCTTCTTCCTGCACATCAATTGATTTCAAAAAGGTTTTAATTTTTTGTTTTACTTCGTCAGATTCTTCTTGAGTTGCCATGACTTCTACTTCAATACCTAAGCCAAATTCTTTAATATCTTCTAAACAAATTTCCATATCATCTAAAACAAACTTTTCTCTATCTTTGTCCAAATCAAAGAAAAATTTATATCCACTGTCTATCATTTCCTGATTAGCTTCCTCAAAATTTTCTCTTGGTTCTTCTTCTTCCTTCCATGAATTATGATCCCCTTCTGTTGTAATAGTCTTTTTGTTATAAGAAATAGAGGTAATCCCATTTTTAACCTCTTTTCTGATTCTGACAGAATAAGAACCTACTTTATTCATTTCGGCATCTTCAACCTTCTGACAAGAATTATCACAATAATAAACATCATGGATAGATCTAATACCTTTTGAAATAGCACCTGATTTTATAATCTTCTCTCTAATTGAATTTTTATCTCTACCCTTTATTAAGACTCTTATTTCTATTTCCTGATCTTTCATAGTAATAATTATAATAATTAAGACTCTTGGAATAATGGTGATACTTCAATGCTAACTACTTTAGCTCTTAAAGATTCTCTACCTGTCTCATATTTTACTGTTTCCCCGCATTTTGCACCAAGTACTGCACCACCTAATGGAGTAGCAGTGCTTACAACTCTATCTACCATTTCGTGAGGCATTTCATTTACTTCTATAATCAATCCAGATCTAAGAACGTCTTGTCCTACATCTGGTGGATAGAATCTTGATTCGTATATATTGTTCATTTTCTAAATAAATAAAATATAGTTATTATTTAATAGCATCACTTTGTATTTATAGCATGACTTGCATCAAAATACATTGTATTGCAATACAAATTTCACATTTTTCATTCAATTTCTACAATCTTCATAAGAATAGCTTGTTTAGTTGGGCATTGATAACTCACAATGTCAGCGACCTTCAGTCCTTTTAATGTTTTCCTCAGATAAGATTCAAAAGAAGATGTAAAAAGTCGAAAAAGAAAGATTTTTTGAAATTATTACAAAGGAGGATTTTATAAGAATTTATGCTAGATACAAGGCTAGATTCAAGAAGACTCGTAGATATTTTTGTGGAAATTGAAAAAGGTTCAATTATTAAATGAGGCTCGGGAAGCTTGGGACGATTTTCGAACTTCCAACTGGGTTAATATTATCAAATACCCTGAATCTTTTATACAGCAAGGAGTTCAACTACTTTCTGTAGTGAATGTTCAGATTTAAGAATTACCCTCCACCCCGCTTCACTATTTCTCCTCAAAATAATGCTTCTCATCCTGAAATCTATTTGGCCAGAAATCTAATTGTTTTTCAGGAATACCAAGTGATTTCCCATACTCAAAGATTGGAGTCCAAGTTGACTGGTGAGGAGTGACTTTGATTACTTTATCTTTGAAGATAACAAGCATTTCAGTATCGTTGTAGACATGCGCATACCAAGTTTCATTTGGCCTCATATTTTGTTGGATTTCTGCAATAAAGTCATCCAGTTCACTATCTTCCACTTTTACTCCAAAAATCTCCCAATCTCCATCAACTTTCTTCGCAAATACATCTTTTGTATTAGGATAATTGCTGTCTACAAACTGTTTGTTAATTATGATTGCATGGTACATGGGCTAACTAATAATAAATAAGATTAGCTTTCGACTACCTTGCTAATTCCAAAAGTATGAACAAAGACTGTCTGGTCTTTATAAAGGATTTCTTCAATTCCGTTAATAATATAAGGGTCATCACGCCTGTAAGTTACTTTATAGGTGTACTGCCAGTCGTCCAATGTTATTTCGAAATCATCTCCTAATCTAATCTGGTCACCATGTTCAGTTATTACTCTTTTAAGTACAGTCATTACATCTTTTTCTGTTATACCCAATTCTTCCAATTTTTCGGGCGCAATAACATTACCAACATAAGTTCGAGTCATTGATTCCCCATCTTGTGTTCTTACAAGTTCTTGTCCGCCGCCAGTCACCCATTCATCGTGATAAACTCCGCTACCTCCTTCATAATGACTTGAAGTGAGTTGAAAGCTACCTCTGGAAGTTTTTTCAATGTTTGTTGAACCACCAAAACCTTTTTGCAAGCCTTCTGATAGCAGATTATCTGCACTCATATTTAATAAGTAAGAAATATCTAACCAATTATACTTCCAAAGTAAACTATTTTGTACTTTGTTTATTTCTCTCTTCTGTATGTCACTTGATAACTATCGCTAGATTTACCCAGCAATGCTAATGGTAAGAATAAACAACCCAAACAGGCTGTATTGAAACAGCCGTACCTCCCATTTATTGTTACGGTTTCTACTACCTCCCAACCTTTGCTAATCATATTCTTCTTACCTTGTGTCATTGCACGCTCGTTACTGTACTTTATTGTTTTAACTTCGTATTTTTTATCCATATTTGTTGAATGTTTATTTTAATTTTGAATCAATACTAGATAACTTGCCTGCCATGTTGAGACTTGCGTTGTTAACCTCGCCTGTATAAATATACTGAACCATTTAAGGTTCTAAACAAAGTGATGCTACAAATGAAAGTTAGAAAGTGATTGAAAGCTAAAGTTAAGGAAAAATATTTTCGAACCGCTCATAACCATCGAAAAACCAATGCAATCGGAGCTTGTTGAAGCTGTTCGTACTGAAATTCGGAGAGAGTGGGATTCGAACCCACGGTCCCTTGCGAGACGCCCGTTTTCAAGACGGGTACATTCGACCACTCTGCCATCTCTCCATAAATAATTACTCTAAAGAACTCCGAAATTATAACAGAATATTACTTCAGGAATAAACAAAATACTACTGATATCAGCTTATTAATCAAGCAGAGAATCTATGCTACAATCTGCATATAATCTTCATTCCCTAAATATATGAAAAATAAATCAGCGCACAAAGAGATTAACAAACATCTGTGTGATTTTAAAGAAATAATTTTGAATGGTACTGAAGCACCATGGTGCGTAGACGGTAGACCTGATTTTTCACATCAAAAAGGCCCACAAATGTTGGGTGGGTCATTACATCCAATAGTATTACTAGCTATTTTTAAGAATGAGAGCTTGAATGCTAAGTTTATTAAAAAAAGTATTCACACTCTCAAAAAATCTCAAGTTAACATAGGAGTACATAGGGGAGCTCACAAAAACATACAGCAAGGTTTATGTGATTGTGGTTTTGCAGATAAATTAAAAATCATACTAGCTACTGCAGTCGAGGAAAGAAATGAAATTTCTAATAGATTAACTAGTTTTTATAAAAAGCAAGCTCCAATTCTAAAGTATTCCCTGGAGCACTTTATTGAATTGCTTAGCCAAACGTATGTAGCTATAGAAAATTACTCTCCAGAAAAAATTAAATTGACTGGAGAAAATTTAATTAAAGTTTTTGAACAGGAAAATGCGCAAGTAGTCGAACTAGAGGGCAATCATAAAGAAGAACTAGCCTTTCTAAATATCAAAAAGAATACTACCTTTGATTCAGCTTCGGCTAATAAAGATGGCTATCAGGCATTCAATTTAGATTTTAACACTGTAATTGAACAATCTTCGATATTGGGTTTAAGTGAAGAGTTTACCTATGTAGCTACTTTAATCCTTTATCTAGCTACGGAGATTGTACTAGTCGAAAAAGCAGGTAAGACAAGATTAGAAATGGAAATTCATTATTAATTACACTAAATATAATTGGTTACTCTATACACTACTACTATTAGTCAGTGTGTATAAAAGTTTCGAAAACAAAAAATACTTCTTCCTATGAAATTTTTTAAATGCTAATATTTCATTAATTTTTCTTATGAGTTTAGGGCAAAAATTAGTAATAGGCTTAACTGTACTGACATTTAGTGCCGCTAGCTGTGATAATGAAACTAGTAAGACCCAAGAAGTTGTTCAGGTTGTACCTGAAGTCATTGCAATAAGTAAATTAATAGATGCATTAGATGCAAATAATATAGCTTTTAGCACTGATCCCGGAACAGTTAGGGTCGAACCTGATGGAGCAGTTATTGTATTACCAAATAGAGACTTTACTTGTGAAGACATCCGTGTGCTTACAGGCAATGGGCATGGACACGGAAGACTTTTTGGTACAAGAGGTGATAATGTTATAATTCCAGCCCATTACACAAACTGGCAAATAACTACGCAAAGCATCGTAGATTCGATAGGTGTGCCATGCCGTGTTGGAGTAAGTTCTCTCAAAGGTGATCAACTAGATACAGTCGACTTCCAAATATCACAGGAGGGCTAAAGCAATTTCCCCTAAAATTTCTTTACTCAAAACGATTTTTAATAACATTTTTCTATTCATTTCTACCTTCTTATGCTAAAATTTTCCGAGATATTAAATAAGTTAGTTTTTGATCGAATGGCAGCAACAATGAAGCACAGAAGATCTTCTAGAAGAAAGAAAACTACTAGAGGAGCTGATAGATACGATGTGTTACTCAAGAAAGTGAAGAGAATAAAAAAAAGTGGAGGAAGTCCTCTAACCAGATCAAAAAGCTCATCAGCTTTAGTTCCCTCCCATAGAGTTACTCCAGAATCTCCTAGTTACAAGGGAGTTAAAGTAATTTCCGAAAAGTAGTATATTGTAATCAGTAAATTACAATCAATGGGAACAAACTTTACAAGACATTTGGCGCGCTTTTTAGCAGTTCAATACTTTTTTACAAATCTACGAGCAAAATCAATAGACAAAGATCTTGTTATTTTCGAGCCTAATGCTTTACTAAGCATTGTAGAGGCAAAAAAATTTGACCATAAACTTTACGAAGACATTATTGAAGGAGTAGATCAGGAGCTTGCCCAAATAGATGAGATTATCCAGAAACATGCTTCCTTACGCCCTCTTGCAGAAATGAATATAATTGATTTGATAATCTTACGAGTAGGGGTTTGGGAAGGATTTATTGGCAAAATAACGCCGCCTAAAGTAGTCATTAATGAATGCATAGAACTAGCAAAATCGTTTGGTAATAAAGAAAATGGAGCGTTTGTAAATGGAGTATTGGGAAGTTTATATAAAGAATTAGAAAACGAGTTTACAAATGGCTAATTTGGTAATTAATAAGGAAAATCTAAAAAAGTTTTTCGAACTTATAGAAATCAAGTTCAAGAATCTGGAATTGCTTGCAGAAGCTTTAACACATAGATCTTTATCAAACGAAATAAAAGCAAACGGCAAAATAGCTAAGCATAACGAAAGATTGGAATTTATGGGTGATGCTGTATTAGAACTCGTAACAACTGAGTATCTTTACCATAAATATCCAGACAAGCCCGAGGGGGAGCTAACTAGTTTTCGAGCAGCCCTCGTTCGAACCGAAAGCTTGGCATTTGAAGCTAGAAAAATCATGCTTGGAGAATACCTACAAATGAGTTACGGAGAAGAGAGCACAGGTGGAAGAGATCGTGAGTATATACTTGCTAACGCATTTGAAGCACTGATAGGTGCAATTTATATAGAACATGATTATGCTACATGCCAAAAATTTATCCATAATCATGTATGCTACAAAATCGAAGATATTGTTAATAATAGGCTAGATATTGATCCAAAATCAAAATTGCAAGAACTAGCTCAAGATGTATTAAGGTTTACACCAACGTACCATCTTAAAAAAGCTAGTGGGCCGGACCATAATAAGGTTTTCGAAATGGAAGTTTATATTGGAGAAAAGCCATTCGCTGTAGGAACAGGCAAGAGTAAACAGGAGGGTGAACAAAAAGCTGCGCAAAAGACTTTAGAACAATGGGATAAGTTATTGAAACAGAATTATCCCGACAAGTTGCTATAATCTTAGCCTAATATATAGATTTTATCGTGTTTCTTGCTATAATTTTTTAAATTTATCTGTTAAAATTATCACGTCCTCAATAGTTTTATATTATTAAAGATTATTAGAAAAATGGTCAAGATTAGATTAACAAGAACTGGAAGAAAGAACTACGCTAACTACAAAATAGTTGTGACACCTCATACAAAAGCTAGAGATTCAAAGGTAATAGAACATGTAGGATTCTATAATCCACACTCAAAACAATTAGAAGTTAACGGCGAAAGAGTTCAGTACTGGCTAAGCGTTGGCGCACAACCATCAGAAACAGTAAAAAGATTACTAGTTAAAAAAGACGTAATCAAAGCTGAAAAATCTGAGAGAAAATTTAACAAGAAACCAGGTAAAAAGAAGCAAGCTAGAGCACCAAAAGCTCAAGAATAACCACAAAAAATTAACTGTAAAAAGGATACGCTAATCTGTTGTTTTATCTTAAGTCAAATCTATCCCCAGTGTCTTCAGACTGTGCTTGATTAGGGTTTCTTTTGTCTAAGTAGTTCTTAACTTCTTGATCGATCTTGCTGGACACTGGAACATTCAGATAAAGCTGGTCAAATTGCCCTTCAGTATCCTGTGCAAACTGATATTTTATAAACCTAAGAGTAAATACCCATTCAACATTGTCTGCATTTCGAGCGAGTTCAAAATCTTTGATTATTACAAAATCTTCAAGCTTGGTAATTTCGTCTAGGAATGTATAAATATTGTCTAAAGTCCCAATAACTTCTATTTCGACAGGTACCTCCTTGATTAGTAGAGTAGATGATGAAGGTAAATTGGGATCTTGCACTATGTCGCTTTCTCTAAACCCTTGTGTATCTACTACTAGTCCAGAGCTCTCCGCAATTTCAAAAACTCTAGATCTAAATCGTACCAATTCTATATCTCCCGTTGGAGCTATATTATTAATTTGCTGGAGATAAGATAATACTTCATTAATATTGGTAACTAAGGAATTGATATTTTGAATTTTTGTATTAGACTCGGAGAGCTTATCCCTGGTATCTGATAGTTCGCCTAGCCTGTCCATAATAGAACCTATCTTAGGTACTACAACAAAAACTAAAACTCCCAGAAAAATTCCAAGAGCAAAAAGTGGAATTACGTATAATCTTATTAATTTTTTGTATTTTTGCAGCCTTTCTTTAGTAGTAATTTCTATTACTGGCTTGGTTACTCCATCTATCTGCTGAACAGAATTATTCATAAACTAAGTTTTAATTCGAAAAGACATGGTCATATTAAATATCTCGGGCACACTTCCTTGTTGTATGGTTACACTTCTCAAAAAAACATCTTCAATTTTCTCATTTTCTTGTGCAGATTTGATTATATTGGTCACATTACCAACATTACTTATCTTGATTGTAAGAACTATTTCTCCTGTTTGTTCACGTATATAGGTCATAATATCGCCATTTACAGCTATTTCGTTAGATACATCGATAATTTCTGCTACTTTAATATCGTCGTTTATAACAGGCTTAAGTAAGTTCGATTTCAGAATAAGCTCTCCATTCGATTTGACAATGGGATCGTTTTGTAGAATTTTGTTTTGCAAATTAGTAAGATCTTGCTCAGCCTCCAATATCTGTGGTCTGATGGCTATTGCCTCTATCAAGTTTAGTGCAAAAAATATAAATACAGCGCTAAAAATAAGGAAAAGTGAATACACAATCGAGTTATCTCTTTCCTCCAATACCATCAATTCTTCCTTGGATTTAGGAGGAATTAAGTTAAATCTAAAAAATTTTGCATATTCCTTATTATTCATTTTAAGCTGCTCCTTTTAAAGCTAATCCTATTGCCACATTAAAACTTGATAAGTTAATTTTATCCGAAATTTTTCTAACTCTGTCCGATGCCTTCAATTTCATCAGAGGATTTACTATCTCAACTTCTATTCCAAGCTTCTGATTAAAATACAGTGGCAGTAATGTTAACTTACTTCCACCACCTGTTAAATATAACTTGTTAAGAGGCGTTGATCCAAGTTTCTCTTTATAATAAACAATAGTTCTAGATACCTCACTAATCAGCGCCTGTAGAATTGGGTCTAAAGATTTAGCTATCTTGGCTTTATTTTCTTCTGATTGCATTGAATAATTCCTTTTAAGTTGCTCAGCCTGAGCCATATCCATGCCAAAATCTGCAGATAACATTTTGTCAAAAGCTGAAGAGCCCGTACTCACTGATTGAGAAAACATAGTCACGCCATTTCTTGCAAGAATAACATTACTATCATCTGCCCCTATATCTAAAATCATCAGATCTGAGTTAATGCTACCATAGTTGTAAGCAACCATTCTAGATATAGCTAATGTTTCAGTTTCAACTGCCAATAGATTAAGCCCTGCACTCTCAAAAATATTCACTAATCTATTAATTAATTCCTTAGGAGCGGCAACTGCATACCAGTTTACAAATGGTTTTCCATCTATTTGTACTTCGTTTATTTCCAAAAAAGAAATATTAACATTATCTAATGGAGTAGGCACAACTGGCTTTAACGCCCAGTGAACTGCTTCAGGAACCTGGGAATCTTCTACCTTAGGCAAAGTAAGCATTCTAGAGAAAATAACATTTTCCGTAAGAGAGGCAACGCAATTTCTGGTTTTCAAATTAGCTCTTTTATAAACATCTTTAATAGTATCTGCAAGTTGCTTAGTTCCTTCAACTGATTCATTAGTAAGGAGCTCTAACGAAGATTTAACCATTGCCAAGTCCTCAATCGAAATATCATCCCCATCTTGCCTAGCACGAGCTATCTTTATTGTATCTGATCCTAAGTCAACACTAAAAAAATCAATGCTCATATTTTTATTCTAATAATTTTAATTATGTCTATTCAGAAAAATTTCGTCTAATACATAATAAACAACTTATTGAAGATAATCAAAGTGTTTATAACTAACAATTAGTTAGAGAAATCTAAAGAGTCATTTGTTATAAACGCATAATCAAATATTGAATCAGCTTGACTTATTAAAGGAATGGTAGTTTTAAGTTTTGCTACAGGGGATGTAGAATCCAGAAGATCTGTGCCTGTAGAAATAATTTCTCTTAATTGGTATGGGTAAGAACTAAGACTTGCAGTATTAGTAGGAGTAACATGAATTTCCACAACACCAGATGCACTGCTCCTAGGAGTAATAACTAGATATTTTGGAGCAAGCCCTCCAAGTCCATTTGTAGCCGCAATATTCATCTCAAATGCGTTAGAGTAGGGTGAAGATGTTGCTAATTGGGTAAAACTAAATGCATGAATATTATTTGTATCTAAATATGGATTGTCACCAGCTAGAGAAGTATAGACCAACTGAGTATCGAAAACATCTCTAATCATCTTAAGCTCAGTACCATCCTGATAAATTAATCCCATATCCATAGCAAAATTGCCGTTCCACTCTATTTTGAGTGTACTATTATATCCATTCAAGTTTACTGTATAGCTTTCATCTTTCCGTAGTTGCAAGGCTTCAATTTTCTTGACTCGTCTAAAGTCAATTCTTCTATCTACTGCAATAGATGAATACTGATCATCAGAGAAATTGCATCTTGCTTCTAATAAGGTGTATGAGTCTATAGCGGTATTGGGAGTGGTACATTTTCCTGCATATTTACCAGTAGCTATATTAGCCATTGTAATTTGACCAGTCCCAAGCTCAGTAACCAATCTTTGCAAGTCTGATTCAGCAGCATTGTATATTTGATCAAATTTTTGATTTGTACTAACTTGACCAATATCCCTATTAATAATCATAATCAAACTAACAATCACAATCGCCACAATCATCAGAACTAATAGAGTTATTAACATTATTTGTGCTTTTTTTTCTTCTTTGTGATTTTTAGAACTCATAGTTACGCGTAGATACAGATACTTGATTAATTATATTCTTTACATTTACCTTAGGATCATTATGTGATCCAACTATTGTTATTGTAACATTTCCTTGTTTGCTAGTAACCTCACTAGAAACAGCCGTCTCTTCAAATACAAAAGTTCCTATATTTATTTCTGAAGGTGATTTATATGTAGTAGTTTCGACCCCTTGCGCACTTTTAGTCGTTCTGCAAACACGGTTACTTTGTCCAGATCCATCACACATTTTCCAAGTTACAGATTGGTTTCTAATTACTATTTCGCATATTTTTTCTCTACAGCTTATTATCGCGTCTGCATTTCTAACATCAGTACTTATCAGGCTAGATAGATTGGAAATATTTTCTCTAACGAAACTTCTGCCTACAGAAATAAACGTTAACTTAAATGTTAATATTAATATATTAAAAAAGATAACCATAACTATAGATGTAATACCCAGGCTTACCAATATTTCTATAAGTGTAAATGCTTTTTTGGTTTTAATTGAATGATGCATATCTAACTCCAGTTATAAAGCTTGTTTGGCTTCTGTTTAAAAAGGTATAAACTGCTTGACTCGTAATTTTGTATGTATTACTACTTAAGTAAACAATGTTAAGCTGTAAACAGATATCGTACCCTGCATTAAGTTGAGAGAGTACTGGACTTGTTTTAATGTTATATGGGCTAGTTGATGTACACCCCTGATTAAGTGACGATGTACCTTCCTCTACCTTTTCCAGAAGTACACTTGCCCCTACAGAAGAACTAGTTATTCTATAAAAAGTATTTACCTCTGTACTTCCACCGTTTCTAGGAAGTTCACTGATAGCAATATTTTTCGGAGACTTGGCCAGCTCTAGCCCTTTAATCATAACTCCATTTGCAGTATCTTGAATCTCGTTCTGTTTAATTTTAATCATTGAATTAACTATCAATGCCAAGGAAGCCACCAACGTGGTAGATATTATTCCTAACACTATTAGTACTTCTGTTAATGTTGCTGCTTTTTTTGGTTTATTTATAATTTTCATTCAAAATCTATAGTATTAGCTTCTAGATCAATTTCTATTTTTTTAGATACACCACTTAATTTGCTATGCGTCACAGTAATAGTACATATTATATTATTACCAGGAGTTGCATCGGCAATAGTAGTTCCCGACAAATACGGTAATACTTTTATATCCGCTGTACGACGTTCAAAGCCTATTAAGCCACAATTAACGCCTGTGTTGCTTTGTACAGTAAATCTGAGTGGAGAAGTACCATCTATTTTAAGTCCAGGATTAACTTCTGTATAACACAATACTTGATCAAGATTAGCTCCTGTTTTTTTGCACACTCTATACATAAAGTTAAAAGTATAAAAATAAATTGCATGAAAGTCAGGAGTTTTTTCCAATTGTCTATCAAACAGATCTGGTGTAGCCGACATAAAAGCAGAAGATGCTGCTCCATTTTGTGCCTTATTTTGTAAGTCTTCAATATAAGAGATTGTTTCTGAATAGGCATTTTGCAGCTCTATCGAATATCTTATTCGCATAACACCGGAAACACCTGCCGCAAATACCATAGTTATAACAGCCAAAGCGATAATGGCCTCTAGTAAAGTAAATGCTTGTGTGTGTTTTGTTATGATCATTTATAAGAATAAGATTTCATACATATTTTTGCCAAAACCAAGAGAAAATGCAAATGCTATTAACATAATTGGTACCAATGGAATGACAACACCTTTATATTTCTTTAGCACAAATGCATAAATAATACCCACAATACTTCCTATAAATAGAGTACTTAATAAAAATATTATAGATGCTTTTAAGCCCAAGAAAAAGCCTATCATTAAATTTAAGTCTATATCCCCAGAACCTAACCCCTCCTCTTTAGTTATTTTGACAATTGCATAATAAATAGCCCACAAAAAAAATCCTCCGGCAACATTGCTAAGTGTTCCAAAATCTAAATTAACAAAGATCTCTTTACCTGTTGACCTATAATATAAAAACGAGACCGACGATATTGCTAAATTAGCTAATATAACTAGAAATAGGATCTTCTTTACTGTATCTGTTGGAATCGAATAGTTCAACAAATCGTACACTGCAAGGTAGAGAAGGGATACAAAAAATACTATAGATAATAAAAAGTATATTGTTTTATCTGCAGTTAGTTTACTTTCTAAATTAGAGTTAAGCTTAAGTATACTTAGGCTCAGAATTATCATACTAATTAAACTTAGAAACTCGGTAATATAACATTTAATTCTTTCTCTTCGATATTTGACGTTGGTAGCTAATCTTGTACCTAAAATTGGTACTAAAATAAATATATTTTGGTGATTAATAGATTTTAAAATCCTATAGTTAGTAAGAACAAGCAGGAAGTATTTTGAACAAACACTAGATAAATAAATTAATATGGGTAATGCAATAGCTAACATTGCAAGAAATTAAAAACTATCATAAAGTTACGTTGCAAGGGATTGTGCCTAAGTTAAAAGTCTTTCCACTTTCTTGCTTTACACAAAACATAAAGCCACCTCGTGCAGCTGAGTAATAATATCTTGTCTGACTTTTATTAGTAGAACTACCCGACACAAGAAAATCGTTTAATTTAACCTCTAGATCCGAGTTACCGGTTGCTTTATATTTATTTGGATCCACAACAATAAAGACTTTAGTTGGATCTATAAAATAAATACCTGTCTCTGTTAATGCAGCACTTGTTCGAAGATCAGGGTAGCTTAAGTGTGAGATTCTATATTTACTAACCAAATCAACAATTTCTCTTGCCTTATTAACTCTTTGAGTATCTCTGGATCTAAGTTGCAAGTAAAAAATTCCTTGAAGAGCTACAACAAAAATGGCTGCTATTACAGCCATAGCAACCACTAATTCTATCATTGTAAAACCTGATTTTACTTTCATTGTTTACTTTAAGGTAGAGCAGTCGTGCAAGCTACTTCACCAAGTTGATGCCACTTTCCCCCTTCCAATTGTACTCCCAGTCCGTATCCTCCAGTTGTAGTATAACAGTAAGCAGATTTGTCATTTCCTGTACCTTTAGCTGCAGGTCCACTTAGCTGTATAGTATTAATTGTGACACCTCCATATCTAAGTTGCACATCGTTTGGGTTGAAAATCAACTCTGTTCCAAGAACAGGATATCTCCCATAGTCAATCTGAAATGAGCTCACAGACAAATTAATTGAATTAAGAGCATCTCTTCTTTGAGTATTTCTAACATTTTGTTGTACTATTCTAATTGCCACAATGGACATAGTTGCAAGAACAGCAATGATTCCCATTGCTACCATTAATTCGATAAGCGTAAATGCTTTCTTTGTTTTCATGAAAAAATATTGTATAACTTTTTAAATATTATAGTTTCTCAGAAAAATTTTCAATGGCTTTGTGTGAAACTTATTGAAAATCATCACGAGAAGAACTTTCCAACATTATAAATTGGATAATAAATAGCTATTGCCAAAAATGCAACCATTCCCCCTACCACAACTAATATGAATGGCTCCATTAACTTGGTTAAATTAGCTGAAATCTGGTTTACTTCTTCTTCGTAGTAGTTTGACATATCTTCAAGCACTTTTTCAACTTTTCCTGCTTCTTCACCAGTAGCAATTATTTTTATAAGCATCGGCGGGAATGCATCATTTATATTATTTTTTGCGATTGCAAGAGATAGGGGAGACCCCTTAGTTAATTCATCTCTGGCACCTCTCAGAACCTTTTTATATACCTCACTACCTAGAGCTCTTTGGGTTACATCTATAGCTTCAATAATCGGAACACCACTTCTAATCAACATCGAAACTGTTCTGGCAAATTGTACTAGCTGTACTTTGCTTATTAAATTACCAAAAACAGGAATTTTTAGCTTAAATTTATCTAGAATAATCTTTGTTTCTGGTTGAGAATTATAATACCTATAAGTAAAAACCAGCGCAATTAACACCACAATAATTATTAATAAAGTAAAAGGATTGCTGAATGCTTCGCCAATTTTGACTAATATACGAGTAACCATTGGTAATTGATTTTGTCCCAAACTTTGATAAAGGTCTTTGACTTGCGGAATCATGAAGATTAACATTACAGCCATTATTAGCACCAAAACTGCCAAAATTACAGCAGGATATATTAAAGCACCTACAATCTTACCTCTAAGATTTTTGCTTTTTTCCATATCTATAGCTACTTGAATCAACATCTCGTTAAGGTTACCGCTTTTTTCTCCAGCTGCTATAAGGTTGATTTGTACTTCAGAAAAAATACCCCCGGCTTTATCAAAAGATGCGGAAAGAGCATTACCACTTTCTATTCCTTTGTATACTATATCAAGCTTTTCTCTAAGGGTTGCTTTCTCGCTTTGCTGTCGAAGAATATCTATAGCTTGAATAACTGGAATTCCCGCTGTAATCATTGTAGAAAGTTGCTTGGCTAAAAGTACTTTATCGTTCAAAGGTATTCCGCCAATATCCATTTTCAATAATTTAGACAAGTTTGCGCCTAAATCTTCGCTTACACTTATAATAGTCAAGCCCTGGCCCATTAATTGATCAACAAGCGTATCTTTGTCGGGTACTTCCTTCCTGCCTTCTATTTTTTTGCCTTCTTTTGTTAGTGCAACAAAGCTAAATACTGCCATTTGTTTATTTAAATATATTTTTTTGTTTTATCCTTTTAGTAAAATATCAATTTCGTTTGGTTTGATGCTATAAGTTTTTGCAGTAGCAACACTGATTTCTCCCATTTTGATCATTTGCACAAGACTTTTTTCCATAGATATCATTCCCATATCTTGACCTGTTTGAATCATGTTGTCAATCAAATATGTTTTTGATTCTCTTATGGCGTTTTTTATAGCAGAATTGGCAATCATTATTTCCAATGCTGCTTTTCTACCGCCGTTTTTTAGAGGTATCAATCTTTGGGATATAACTGCAGTAATCACATTGGCAAGTTGGGTTCTAATCTGAGCCTGTTGACTCTCGGGAAAGACATCTATTATACGATCAATTGATTGTGAAGCCGAATTAGTATGCAATGTAGCAAATACCAAATGTCCAGTTTCTGATACAGTTATTGTAGCGGCAATTGTTTTTGTATCTCTCATTTCTCCTACAAGCACAACATTTGGATCTTGTCTAAGCAATGATTTAAGAGCATTTTCCCACGAGGCAAAATCTACTCCAAATTCTCTTTGATCCACTAAAGATATACCTTTAGGAAAAACAAACTCTATTGGATCTTCAAGCGTGACTATGTGTTTTGCCTGCGTGGTATTTATATGATTTAGTACAGCAGCAATAGTTGTTGACTTACCCGAACCAGTTGGCCCAGTGACTAGTACAAGACCATTAGATATGTGTGCAAATTCTTTAAATAGTGGAGGCATATTCAATTCGTCGAGCGTAGCTATCCTATCTGGAATCATCCTTCCTACAATAGCAAAAGTCCCCATTTGTTTAAAGATATTAATTCTAAATCTTCTGTTTTCAAATGCATATCCAAGATCTATTTCATTTACAGTATCTAAATTTAAATCTTTTCTTTGACTTATCAACTCCCGTGCGAATGCTTTAAGTTCTTCAGGCTGCAATAGAGGAGTAGGTAGTGTTTTGAGCGCCCCATCAACTCTTAAAATTGCTCTATAACCTACAGTAAGATGCACATCTGATGCTTTCTGCTTTACAGCTTCGGAAAGAATTTGACTTAAAGTATACTGCTTCTGGCTATTTGGATTAGGCAAGACCTGGTTCTGTATCAAAGGACTTGTATTAAGCTTAGCATCTAAAGTATTAGAAATATCTGGTAATGCAGGCATAACTTGTTGCGTAAGTGATGAGTCTTGAACATTTCTGTATTCTTTAACTCCAGAATCATTATTAACTATTTCCATACCTGCTGTTAAGTTTATGCCAGCAGGAAGATTAGGTTGATTTGGATTATTTGTACTTATTAAAGGCATTTTATAAAAATAACTATATTAGCTAAATTATTCATTTCTAACTCTAAGAACTTCTTCGATTGTTGTAATTCCTTCAAGTGCTTTTATAAAACCATCTTGGATCATAGTAATCATACCTTCTTCTACAGCTTTATCGTGAATTTCCGAAATTGATTTTTTTTGCATTACTAAACCGGCAATAGACTCCGACATTTTTAGCACTTCGAATATACCACTTCTACTTGTATACCCTGTATGATTACATTTTATACAACCTACAGCCTTATATAAAGTAACATTTTGAGTTTCTCGATCAAAATGTAGCTTTAACTTTTTATCTTCGGTATAAATATTAATTCCGTTTAGAGGATCAAGCTCTTCATGGAGTTGATCTACCACATTTGCATCGGCTTGATAAGGTTGTTTACAGTTGTTGCAGAGTACTCTAAGTAATCTCTGGGCAGCTACTACATTTACTGTTGAAGCTAACAAAAAAGGTTCAATTCCCATGTCTACCAATCTGATAAAAGCACCTGCTGCACTATTGGTGTGGATTGTAGAGAGAACAAGCCTTCCTACTAATGCAGCTTGTACAGCCAAAGTTGCAGTTTCGGCATCTCGAATTTCTCCAACCATTATTATGTCTGGGTCTTGTCTTAGAATAGCCCTTAGTCCTTCGGCAAAACTTAATCCAACTTCTGCATTTACCTGAGTCTGATTCACACCATCTATCTTTAATTCAACTGGATCTTCAAGAGTAATTATATTTACATCTGTAGAATTCACTATTTTAAGGCAGCTAGCTAATGTTTGCGATTTACCTGAACCAGTTGGCCCAGTCACCAGGATTATTCCCTGAGTCTTGTTCAGGGCTTCTTTCACCCTCTGATAGCTTGAGCCCCTAATTCCTGTTTTCTCTAAATCCATTATTCCTTTTGATTTTTCTAAAAGCCTCATAACCACTTTCTCTCCAAAAACACCGGGCATTATAGACACACGAATATCTGTATTTGTAGTTCCATCATTAACTTGAAATCGGCCATCCTGAGGAATCCTATGTTCATCTATTTTTAAATTAGAAAGAATTTTGATTCTAGTAACAATTGCTGGTAATAGTTTTTTTGGCAAAGAAAGCTTTTCTGTAAGTACACCTCTAATTCTGAATCTGACTCCTACTTTTCCCTCTCTTGGCTCAACATGAATATCAGAGGCTCCATTTTTTATTCCATACTCAAGCATCATATTTACAATTTTGATAATAGGAGCGGAACCTTCATCTCTAAGTTCTTCATCTTTTACAGTAGAATTATCTTTATTAAGTTTAATTGTTGTAGTTCCAGTAACCTCTTGAAGAGCCTTATCTACTTCTCCACCTACCTGAGCTCCGTACTTTGTTTGTATAACATCCACTATCTGGTCCTCTGAAGCGTAATAAGCTTCTATTTTATTTTTAACAATAGATTCAAGGTATTTTATCCTTTGCAAATCCAGAGGATCTTTCATAGCAACCTTGACCTTGGTTTTTAGATTTTCAAATGCAATGGCTAAATTGTCTCTTGCAATTACAGCTGGTATTAGGTTAAGAGTTTCTATTGGGATAAAAACATTACCTAAATCCACATACCCTACATTGCGCATCTCGGCATAAGTTTTTGCAATATCAGTTTTTGTAGTAATATTTCTATCTAGCAAAATTTGTTCTATGCTTTTAGAAGTATTTACAGCCTCAAATTTTATTTGATTATATTGATCGTTACTTACCAAACCCCTGGCCAAAAACGCATCAAGTATATTTGTCAAACCTCTTATTGATGTTGTTTGCAAAGGTTGCGACTGAGAACCACTAGCAGAATCTACTAACGTAGTATTAAGATTCCCTGTACTTTTATTTTGCATTAAAGGGTTATTCATCCGGGAATAAGTTATAATATTTCTAGAAATTACTAATACATTATCAATTACTTTTGTTTCTTAATCAAGTTACTTAATTTAGCTAGACTCTCATGTACTTTCAACCAATTATTATAGTAAAAAATAGAAATAAAGTATTAAACTTTTCCGAGATTTTCGAATCTATAAATTTAAAAAGCGAGAGCCTAGATTCAGATCTTATTTTAGAAATCGTTCTAGAATCAGACAAAAAATCTATAGGTATTAGAGAAGTTCAAAAAATAATTGAGTGGAACTCTCACAAAAGTAGCAAACTAAAGATTTGTATAGTGTACGAGTCTGAATTACTGACTACAGAAGCCCAAAATTCGCTTTTAAAAGTATTAGAGGAACCAAACACTAATAATCTAATAATATTGATTACTACAAACGATAGATATCTTCTAAACACAGTTAATTCCAGATGTAAGAAAATTATCTTGATAGATAGAGAAGAGTATTCTTCCGAAAATATAAGGGAATTAATCAATTTAAATTTTATAGAAAGAAAAGCAGTATTAGACACTTTAAGAGAAAAACAAGATTTCAAAATCGAAATAAAGAAACTAATAGAGAACCTTATGAAATATTATACGAATCAAGTTTCAGAAAAAAAGATGCAACCAAATTCTAATATGATAGAATTGTTGAAGAAGACCTATTTGGCTGTCAATAGAAACGTCAATGCCAAGTTAGTGTTGGATAATATTAATTTTATTATAGAAGAGTTTAGATGAAAAACCTTGCTTTTATAATATACTCATGGGGTAGCTCAATATTACTAACTGTATTGATTTTCTGGCTTGCAACAATTCCGGAGTTCGAAATTAATAATACTTCCGCTAGTGATGCAATAATAAAAACAATATTCCGAATGGGGATTTATGCTTTGCTTTACATCTTTATTTATAGATCAATTATTATCACTCTTAAACAAAGCATTACTAGACTTTCTCAATACAGATCAAAAAAAGAAAAAATTGAAGACGCTGAATTTGTTCTAATTATCGAAACTTTAATCGTAGTTGTTGTTGCTTTTGCATGTGTGATAATTTCGATGATTGCAGAATGGATACAAAGCACTAATATTGTAAGCTTAAAAACTTCTGAATTGCAGGATGTTTTGGTAAGCACTATGTCAATTTTACTCACATCTATAATAGTTTACTCCGTTCCAGTTATTGGAGAATTGGAAATTGCGATCAAACATTGGTTTAAAGAAGGAAACAAGAAATAAGTACTGGCAATCATCTTGGCTTGCATATAACTTACTAGTTCCGGCACATAATTGAATTAAGTTCCATACTTCTATTAATTTAAAATATAACAAGGTATAGGATATCTCCACTACTAATTTTCTACTTTTGTGGTAAACTTTTAGAGTCTAAAATTAAATATGTGTCTACATATTAATAAGAAAGAAGCTTAAAAAGAATTTGTGACTGTATTCCAGCCAGCACTTTCTGGATTCCATTATGTAGACAAAGACAAAACATAAATTCTATGATTAGAATATGTGTTTTGCGAGAAGTATAATTCAACTTAGTGATTAATTATTGTTTATGAGTTCAAAAGAATATTCAGCTGCAAGTATTACAATATTAAAAGGTTTAGAAGCCGTTAGAAAGAGACCAGCAATGTATATAGGAGGAACTGATTTATCAGGTCTTCACCATTTAATTTGGGAAATCAAAGATAATGCAATCGACGAAGCTTTAGCAGGGTTTGCAGATACTGTACAAATTGAACTTAACAAAGATGGCTCTGTTACTGTAAAAGATAATGGTAGAGGTATTCCAGTTGATATTCATCCTACTGAAAAAGTCAGCGCTTTAGAAATTGCCGCAACAGTACTTCATGCAGGAGGAAAATTTGATAGTGCAAGTTACAAAGTAAGTTCAGGTTTACATGGTGTTGGACTTTCGGTAGTCAATGCTGTATCCGAATGGTGTAGGATAGAAGTTCACAGAGATGGGCAAATCCATATGCAGGAATACGAGATTGGTGTACCTAAAGCCCCAGTAAAAGTAATTGGCAAGACAGATAGAACTGGGTCAGAAATTACCTTTAGGCCCGACCACACAATCTTTCCAATCACCGAATTCAATCTAAAAACAATTAAAGATAGGCTTAGACAGGATGCTTATTTAAATGGAGGCATCAAATTTGAGATTATAGATTCCAGAGATGAAGGCAAAAATTACTACGCTTTCTACTTTGAAGGCGGATTAAAATCTTATATAAAGCATATAAACAGGCATTTAAAAAGTATTCACCCAAATATTTTACATATTAAAGGCAGAGACGACTCAGAAGATATAGATGTAGAAGTAGCATTACAATATACAGATGATTTGCAAATCAGAGAATATGCATTTGCAAATAATGTCCTTAATCCTGAGGGCGGAACTCATCTTACAGGACTTAGAACAGCAATCACGCGTTCTATAAATAACTATATTAATGAATTTGGTACGGAGAAAGACAAAGCTCTTAAGCTTACCGGGGAAGATGTGCGAGAAGGGCTTACAGCAGCTATTTCGGTAAAAATCGTAGATCCGCAATTCGAAGGGCAAACAAAAATCAAACTTAACAACACCGAAGTAACACAAGTTGTTCGAAACATAGTAGAGGAGCAGTTCAAAACTTACTTGATAGAAAATCCAAAAGATGCGAAAGAAATAATTAATAGAGTGCTACTTGCCAACAAAGCAAGAACTGCTGCAAAAGCAGCCAGAGACGCAGTAGTTAGAAAGGGTGCGCTTGAAGTCGGTGGACTGCCAGGTAAGCTTGCAGATTGTTCATCAAAAAATCCTGAAGAATCAGAATTATTTATTGTAGAGGGAGACTCTGCAGCCGGGCCAGCAAAGCAGGGTAGAAATAGACATAATCAAGCAATCTTTCCACTAAGAGGTAAGCCTATCAATTCCGAAAAATATAGGCTAGACAAAGTTCTTGCGAATGCAGAAATTGCCGACCTAGTAAAAGCACTGGGTTGTGGTATAGGTGATTCTATGGACATTTCTAAACTAAGATACCACAAAATCATTTTAATGGCAGATGCAGATGTAGACGGAGCTCATATTAATACTTTAATGCTGACTTTGTTTTACAGACATCTAAGGCCACTTGTAGAAAATGGATACCTATATATTTCGCAACCACCTTTATATAAGGTAAGCTTTTCTCCTAACGATACTGTATGGGTAAGAGATGACGAAGCACTTAATAAGCTACTAGTAGAGAGACAACCTAAGAAATCTCCAATAATTCAGAGATTTAAAGGTTTGGGAGAAATGAATGCAGATCAGCTATCAGAAACGACCATGGATCCGCAAAGTAGAATCATAAAGCAAGTCTTAGTAGATGATGCTGAAGAAGCTGATAGAATCTTCGATATTTTGATGGGATCAGAAGTTCCACCAAGGAAAAAGTATATACAGACAAATAGCCAAGAAGCTGAACTCGATATTTAATCCGAAACACCTCAAACTTAGGCAAGATAGCTAAATTTAAGCATATTGATCATTAGTCTATGTTTACAGGCGCAAGGATTAAGCTGCCATGTTATAATAACATAACATGTAATTACCAATTATGGATACTTTAGAAGTAAATCTTGAGGAAAAAAAAGTTAATGAGTTGGAAGTAATAACCTCAGCTAGAAAATATGTAGCATTTAATTTAATCGATAGCAGTTTGTTTAGGGTTCAAGTCAGTGCTATTAAAGATTTACTCAAATGCACAAATAATAATTTAGACAGTATTGTTGAATTAGCTACACAAAATATGTGTGTTTATGCTACCTCATTAATAATAGATTATATTCGTATTACTAGTCCAAATCTATTTGAAGAAGTTTACAGATTGAACGGTTTTTCTCCGTTCAAGAATACAAGTTGGATATACCATACTTATGTAGCATTAAAAGGGTATTCAGGACAATTTTATGCACTTTCACCAGCAAATTATAAAGTACAGGGATATAACCCATTAGAGCTTGTTATTGTTGGTAGTTCTCTTTTAGATCTTAAAAGAGAAATAGCATTCAGAGATGGAGGTGATTGGAACACAGAAGATACTCCACTTAAACTTAACGGGAACTGGATTGGATACAGCGCACCCGATCTAGACGTATTTTTAGCCAGAAAATCAACATCAGTAAATCCAATAGAGCTTAATACTGAGGAGACATATAGAAAGGCTGCAATATTAAAATTAATAAAACATTTCGAAGATTAAAGCTTAATATAACAGTTTATTGTAAACTAATCTTAAAACCGTTGCTTTAGCCAATAGATATAGATTAGTCTTTAAATTAAGCTTCTTCCTTAATAACACAAAACTATGGGCTTCAGTCTGTAGTTTTCTATTATTGTATAATCTGATATGCACAAAAATACTTCGCATATAAAAGATTTATTAAAATTTGTTGAATTTACACATAAATTCCAGCAAATCAAAAGAGTAATCTATGTTACTGGTGAGGATAGAAACGAAAATGATATGGAACACAGCTTTCAGTTAGCCTTAACTGCATGGTATTTGGTCGATTCACTTAAACTAAATTTAAACAAAGAAAAAATAATTTCCTACGCATTAGCGCATGATCTGGTAGAAACATATGCAGGAGATGTAAACTTTCATCATAGAACAAAGGAGATTAACAAATCAAAGGTACAGAATGAAGCTGCCGCTGCAAAAAGGATGAAATCTGAATTTCCCGAATTTACACAACTACATAAGACTATTGAGAACTACGAAAAAAAAGCAGACGAGGAGAGTAGATTAGTTTATGCTCTAGACAAATTACTACCTGTTATTAATATTTATCTAGACAAAGGACGTAGCTGGAAAGCAGACCAGATCACATACGAAATGGTTAGACATAAGGATGAGAAAATAGCTTTTTCGCAAGATATAGCAAAACTATGGATGCAACTTATACCTTTGCTAGAAAATCATCCAGAGTATTTTTGGCAGGGTGGATTACAAAAATAGCTACATCTTCATAAATACTACTTTGGGATTGTAACTAAGTTAGCTAATAACCCATACTTTTATACAATTACCAAGTACTTAAAACTAAACTTTTCCTGCTTGGTTCTAGCATCCTGATAGTGTTATACTATTTAGGTCACTTTAGATTAACGTAACTTCTATGACAGAAAACAAAGAACAGCAAACATTTTCGGACATTAACGAAATAAAAACCCAACCAATAGTAGAAGAAATGAAAAGAAGCTACATCAATTATGCGATGAGCGTAATCGTAGCCAGAGCACTGCCGGATGTAAGAGATGGACTAAAACCAGTTCAAAGGAGAATTCTATATACAATGCATAGAATGAATATTCAGCCAGGCAGCCAATACAAAAAGGTTGCTAGAGTAGTGGGAGAGGTTATGGGTAAGTACCATCCTCATGGAGACTCATCTATTTCTGATGCATTAGTCAGAATGGGGCAGGATTTTAATATGCGGTATTTATTAGTAGATGGTCAGGGTAACTATGGATCTATAGATGGTGACCCTCCTGCAGCAATGAGGTATATCGAAGCAAGACTACATAAACATGGAGCGCAAATGCTAGAGGATATAGACAAAGCAACTGTGGATTTTGGAGAAAATTATGATGGTAATGAAGTTGAACCAGCAGTTTTACCAGCAGGGATTCCTAATTTATTAGTTAACGGTACCGAAGGAATTGCTGTTGGCATGGCTACTAAAATTCCTCCTCATAATTTAAGAGAAGTTGTAGATGCAATTATCGCAATGTTTGATGCAGGCAATGTATGGGATAGAGAAGTTAGTCAAAAAGCAACAGTAAATTACGAGAGTGATATTAAAACAACAGAAGATATAAAAAAACTTCCAAAAAACAGATTTGATGAATTCTTGACCAATCTTGAAACAAAAGATCTACTAAAACATGTTAAGGGACCTGACTTCCCAACAGCTGGAGAAATCTACGATGCACAGGAGATGAATTTAGTTTACGAAACAGGTAGAGGACGAATCTTGATGAGAGGTGTTTCAGAAATAGAAGAAATGAAAGGAGGTAAGTATAGAATTGTAATCAGCCAGCTTCCCTATCAAGTTAATAAAGCAGCTTTAATTGCAAAAATAGCTAGCCTGTATAAAGATAAAAAAATAGACGGAATATCGGATTTGAGAGACGAATCCAACCGACAGGGAATAAGAATTGTTATAGAACTCAAGAGAGATACATTGCCAAAAACTGTACAGAATCAGTTATATAAGTTTACAGAGCTACAGAAAACTTTTAATGCAAATATGTTAGCTCTAGTAGATGGTGAGCCCAAGCTGCTACCATTAAAAAGAATACTTGAATTATTTGTAACCCACAGACAAGAAATTACAATCAGAAGACATGAATTTGAACTTGGAAAACTAAGAGAAAGAGAGCACATATTAGAAGGATTATTAATTGCCCTTGATCATATTGATGAGATTATTGCAATAATTAGAAAATCCGCTGATGCAGAAGTAGCAAAGAATGCTTTAATGGAAAGATTCAAACTAAGCGAAATTCAAGCTCAGGCAATTCTAGATATGCAACTTAGAAAGCTAGCTGCACTTGAAAGACAGAAAATTGAAGAGGAATATAAGCAAGTTATCGAAAATATTAAATATACACTGTCCGTATTACAGACGCCAGAAAAAGTTATCCACATAATAAAAGATGAATTATTACAGCTTAGAGAAAAATTGGGTGACGACAGAAAAACAAAGGTATTTAAAGGAAAAGTCGGAGAATTTAGTGAGGAAGATCTTATAGCCAACGAAGAAACATTCGTAACAATTAGCGAACAAGGTTATATCAAACGAGTTAAAGAAGATACTTATCAAATGCAAAAACGAGGTGGTGTTGGAAAAAAAGCTATGACCACAAAAGAAGATGATGCAGTTAGACATGTATTTAATTGCACTACCCACGATCAGGTTTTGTTCTTTACTAACCTTGGAAAAGTATATGCCTTAAAGGTATATGAAATTCCGGAATATTCCAGAACTGCAAAAGGAATGCCCCTAGTAAACCTAATTCAAATTGCACAAGGTGAGTTGGTAACAAGCGTATTAACCAGGCATTCAGACGGAAGCATTATAGATGAGGATATATTGCAAGAAGAAGAATTAAAAGCCGAGACTAGCAAAGCGTTCAAATTTTTATTTATGGCTACTAAAAAAGGTGTTGTAAAGAAAACAACATTAGAAGAGTTTAATAATATTAGAAACAATGGTCTTATTGCAATTAAACTAGATGAAGGTGATGAATTGATATGGGTAAAGCCCACACACGGAGACGACGAAGTAATTGTAGTAAGTAGAAACGCAAAATCAATCAGATTTTCTGAAGCAGATGTTAGTCCTACAGGAAGGCCATCTAGAGGTGTAAGAGGTATAAGGCTAAAATCTGATGATTATGTAATATCAATGGACGTTGTAAGAAGCAAGGAAGTCTTTATGCTTACTATATCTGAAAACGGATATGGCAAAATTACTGAATTAAAGCATTTTGGTATCCAGAAACGTGGCGGAACTGGAATATTCGCAGCCAAAGTCAACGCCAAAACAGGCAAACTCAAATCTGCAAGAACCCTAGATCATCCGCATAAAGAACTACTTATAATTAGTAACCAGGGCCAAGCAGTAAGAATTATTACAGATGAATTACCTATTCTAGGTCGACAAACTTCGGGTGTAAGACTTATGAAAGTAAAAGATACCGATAAAGTGGCAGCTGTAGCTATAGTCTAAGCAAATTATTAGCAAAACTGAGCAAAAGGTACAACGAATAAACATATCAACAAATTAGAGTCTGAAAGGCTCTAATTTCGTTTTAAACTTTTTTGATGATATTTTGATCGTCTCTCAAAATAGTTCCTCTTTAAACGCTTAATACTTCCTTACAGCCTATAAACCTTACCTACAGATACATATAGCCATATTTTCCTTAATTTGGAGAAACTTTGTTTCTTATTTTTATATTTTATTAAGAACCTTAAATTTTTTACTACTCAGATTTTTTAAGCTAAGTTTTAAACTTACAATATTAACATCTAACCTCTTAATATAAAGAAGTTATTGACTCATCAAAACTTAACTCAATATTATCCAAAGATTTAGTTTTGTAGCAAACTATGCCAAATATTATTGATAGCTGAGCTTTATGGACTTTAAATTGAAGTTTAAGAATATAACAAACTTATTACTTTATGAGTGATTAGAATCGACAATATGTCGTACAGTAAGGCATATTAAGCATCTTAGCTAGATATAAGCCTTAACCAATCAAATCAGCATTGAACATGTGCAATAAACATTTACTAGATTTGAATTATAGAAATTATTAAAGAGAATAATAGTTAAATCAACAAAGAATCATATATAAAATTAAAAACTCTAATTGCATTACAGGGTAGAGTAAAATAGCAATTTAACCACTATTCAGGTTGCTATATTTACTGAGTATAATCATCCTTATATTTACTAAAGTATAAAATTTATTGTTCAAACTTGTTAAACGCAACTTGTAGGCACTATTAATGGTTGGTTATTAAACACTCAAATACTTGTGTAGTTTACACAGTTTGATTTCTCTTACAAGAGATTTCCCATAATTCCCCAATTACTAAAGATAATTAGGATTATGGAAATTAGAAAGACTAGGAGAGAGTACTCTACTATCACATAGTTCTTTAGTTTGGTCTTGGCTTCCAGGCTTATACTCAACAAAATATAATATATGACTGCAACTGCAAGCATTAGATATACATAACTTACTGGCCACATTGATAGCACTAGCATAGAGAAAGTTACTGCCAAAGTTATACTCAATGTTCTTATAAATGCCACTCTTGTGCTTACATCTTTTAGTAAACAGATTGACGAAAAAGAAAAATAAAATATAAACGGTGTAACCATAATTATCTTATAAATAATGCTTAAATCGGTGCCCAAGAAAACAACTAAAACTATATAAGAAGATATTAATGAAAATACAAATTGAGATGCTTTTGCTGCCTGCTCCAAAGGCAATTCATAATATAAGGAATTATTTAGTATATTTACTGTTAAATACATTAAGTATACTAATACATAAAAGATAATGGTACTTACAATAAAAATAATTAACTTACTAAAGTTTTCTGATTCGGATTGTATAAAAGATAAAGATAATAATAGTATTGGAGATGTAGTAATCGCAGGATAAACTAATAGGCTTAACAACCGTACATCTTTTAGTCTTTTAATTTCACGTCCTAGCAACAATATCCAATATGTAAATCCTAAGACCAGAGACCCAACCAGCAATGTTTGCGCATAAACGCTTAAACCAAGTGCCTGATAATTTTTACTCGTTTCGATAGAGGATGCATTTAGCAATCTTTCTTCTCTTGATACATTATTATTAAAATCTATTTTAGCTTCTAAGCCTTGAGATTTAGAGCCAAATAGATCTTGTGCGTAAACTTTTATCTTGAAGTTATCCACACCAACATCAGCACGATTTATCTCAAAGTTATCCACAGAGCTACTCAAAATCGTATCTTGGTCATTTACGATTATTATGTAATTCTTAATATCAAATTCTTGGCTCAAATCCCAATTAAGCAATACTCTACTTTCTTCCTTTATTATTCGTACATTATTCAAATCAGCTGGTTTTGAGATAAAGTCCCTACTCCAAGGTATAAACGGTCCTGTTAATGCCGCAAATACTGTTGTACATGCTATTGTAGCTACTATTATTCTCTTTCTTACATTGATTCTCCTCTTCTCCATTGGTTTATTAACTAATATTGAAAATATTTAACATTATATTAATTTTTATTTCTAAACACTAACTAAAAAAGCTTATTATAAATATTAATCGTTTTTTGAGTAGGTATTCTTCCCTTCGCAGTTCGTTTAATAAACCCTCTTTTTAGCAAAAAAGGTTCGTAAACAGATTCTATGGTATCTGGTTCTTCCGAAACTGCTGCGGCAAGTGTTGTTAGCCCTGTAGGTTTAGAATCAAAATTTACTACCAGATTATATAAAATACTTCTATCTATATCATTAAGACCATTTTCATCTATGCCAAGCAACTCTAAAGTTTCGTTTACTGCTGCTAAGTCAATTTTTGACAAATTCCGCACAACTGCTAAATCTCTTACCCGTTTAAGGATTCTTAAGGCAATTCTAGCAGTCATCCGCGATCTCTTTGCAACTTCGAAGCTAGCTTCTTCCAAAATATTAATACCCAAATGCTTTGATGCCTGATTTACAAGCAAAGTTAGCTCATCGTCGTTGTAAAAATCCAATCGTATATTTAACCCAAATCTATCTCTAAGTGGTGAACTTATCATCGATAACTTGGTTGTGGCACCTACTATCGTAAATTGCGGAAGATCTATTCTTAGAGTCTTGGCATTAGGACCCTTGCCAATAACTATATCTAAAACACAGTCCTCCATTGCAGGATACAAAATTTCTTCTACTGATCTTTTTAATCTGTGAATTTCGTCAATAAAAAGTATGGAGTACGGTTCTAAAGATGTAAGTATTGCAGCTAAATCGCCAGCTTTATCAATCGCTGAACCAGTAGTAATGTGGAATGGCACTCCCATTTCCCGTGCTGCAGTAACTGCCAAGGTAGTTTTTCCCAAACCTGGTGGTCCATGGAAAAGTATATGATCCAATGCCCTACTTCGCTTTTTGGCTGAATGGATCATCATCAATAAGTTTTCTTTCTCTTTTTCTCTACCTATAACTTCGGCAAAACTGCCTGGTCTTAAAGATCTTTCTATATTTTCGTCGGTATCAGTTTTTATATTCAGATTGGTAAGATCGCCCATTTTATAAGTACTTTAGTAATATTTTTATTTTGTCCTCCAATTTATCAGTTTCATTATAAGCTATATTGTGCTCTTTTATATAATTAAATGCTTTCTGAATGTCGTACTGTTTGTATCCCAGTGACTCTAGAGCTTCAATCACTTCAGAATTCTTACTCATTGTGTTGAACAAAGTATTTGAAGTTGAAGTATTAGAATAATTGGCAAAAGAATCTAGTCTGTCTTTAAGCTCCAAAATGATTTTCTGTGCAGTTTTCTTTCCTACTCCGCTTGCTCTAACTTTAGATTCATCGTTAAGTAAAATTGCATCTGTTATATTTTTGATACCTTTTTCTGAAAGAATATTGAATGCAGACTTAGGTCCTACGCCAGAGACTGTAATTAACAACCTAAACATTCTTAATTGATCCACTTCTTTAAACCCCCAAAGAGTAATCTCGTTCTCTTTAAACTGAGTATGAACATAAATCTCTACAATATCTTCTGTTTCTAAAAATACACCATCTTGCAAATGAACAGCCCAGCCAACACCATCTAAAGTTACTAAAATAAATTCATCTCCTACTTTATTAGTAATTTTTCCTTTCAAATAACCAATCATTAACTCTAGTATTAATAAATATTTTTATTAGTATTTAAATGACAAATGGCAATTGCAACAGCATCCGCAACATCGTCGGGTTTGGGTGTTTCTTGTAATCCTAGTATAAGCTTAACCATTTTTTGTATCTGCGCTTTATCTGCTCTGCCATAACCAGTTACAGCTGTTTTAACCTGTAACGGTGTATAGTCAACCACATTTAATGTATTGCGACTAGCCGCAAGCAAAACTACTCCTCTTGCTTGAGCCACCCCTATAACGGTTTTCTGGTTCTTAAAAAAGAATAGACTTTCGACAGCAACTATTGTTGGCTGATACTTGACTATTATACTATCAATTTGAGTAAATAAGTTATTAAGCCTGTGATGAGTTAATTCAGTAGGTATAGTAATAGCTGCTCCATAATCAATTACTTTAATCTTATTAGCAATCGTACTTTTTTCTAGAACAGCCCATCCACATGTGGCAATTCCAACATCAATCCCTAATACTCTTTCCAAAACTATGTTCGATTGTAAACTGTCCATACGTTTGTCACATCATCTAATTCTTCTAATTTCTCGATATACTCTTCAGTAGTGTTTATCTGTTCTTTAGAATACTCTTGATTACTCTCTGCTTTCATTATTAAGGATGCATTTACTATTCCAAATTCGTCTTCACTCTGTAAGTTAGCGATCTTAGCACTTGCTTCAGAAAATTTTTCTTTAGCTATAATGATTCTTAAAAACTTTTCTGCCTCATCTTCGAATTCTATCAAATCTTCTACTCCATCAACATCCATAATACCTAAAGCCAAATCGTCTAACTTAGCTAAATTAGCTATTTTAGCTACAATACAGCCTACCTGTCTAAACTGCCAAGAAACAGATCCTTCCGACATTAATTTGCCTCCATTTTTATTAATAAATATTTTTATATCTGTAATACTTCTATTGGGATTATCTGTTTCGCAATCAACAAGAATAGGTATACCCTCTGGACTATTAATTTCGTAGGTATTTTCGACCAGTTGCTCATTCCCTGAATTTACACCTAACCCTTTATTTATAGCATTCTCTATTTTGTCATTTGTCATATTAGCTGCTTTTGCTTTATCGACAGCTATTCTTAGTAGTGGATTAAAACCAAGGTCTCCACTTTGGCCAAGTTTGGTTGCTATTGTTATATCTTTAGAAAGTCTACCGAACAAAGCCCCTTTTTTTGCGTCATTCGCGCCTTTTGTTCGTTTTATAGTGGCCCATTTAGAATGCCCTGACATATTTATTAAATATTTATAATTATTACTATATATTATTTACCTAAAATTAGGATTAAATCACCGCTATTATTATATTTATAACCTCCTATTTTGATTTTTAGATCATCTCTCAAACTACTTCTAATGGCCGTAATAGTACTATTAAATTCCGCAGCTCTATCCGGATCAATTATGTATAATAAGTTTTCTTTAGAATCTTCAAAGTAGTTATTATATTTTACTACATTGATGCCTAAATTCTGAAGCTCCCTAGTTTTATAATATGCCTGTCCTGCTTTTCCTGTTGCGTTGTAGACTTCTACTTCAGCCTGCTCTTTGATTACAGCCACATTATCACTTAATTGTTGAATATCTTCATCTATTTGCAGATAATCTGGTTTAATACCTATCTCCTCTTCCTGCCAGAATTGATTACTGCTTCCACCTGGAACGCTTGAAGAGATTTTTAGATTATTAAAATCTCTTACTAGATTAAGAGCTTCAGAGATGGTTAAATTCGTTTTAAATAAATCGGTCAGTGTTTCTGGCGACCAAAATAATCTATAAACTCTTAAATTTCCAAAATTTTTTCTAAAATAATACTTCCAAAAATCATTCTGTCTCTCTTCGATAACCACGTCTTTGGTAGTTTTCGTATCAAATAAGTAACTATATAAATAGCTGCCAGATACCTCATCACCAATCTTAAAATCTCTTGATTCCAACGATAGATTTAGCGGAAGTCTGTATTTAAAACCGCTAGCCTTTAAATAATCTTTAAACTCATCAACATCAAATGCTATATATCGGTCTAAGGATATTCCAAGAAGTGATTCCACAGAAGTTAGCAATTGATCCATTCGATCTTGCGTGGTATCTATGTTATTAAAAAAGTTCCTAAGGGGATAGGAGCCTGTATCTGTGGCAACTATATACATGGTAGGAATAGCAAATAGTTGAGCTTCGTCGTTCTTCATATCAACTCTCAATACTTGCATAGACTCGATAAATCTATATTCATCACGTTGCTTAATGCCAATCATTAGAATATTAATTTTTTGAGGATCTACAATTAGCCTTTGCTGCCTGTCGTTTTCAAAATAAGGCTGTACAGCAATGTTAAAATACTGGTTTACATGTGCAAGAATAATAATCACCAATACGCAAGAAGTTAACAGGAACATAATATTTTTCTTTAGGTATAGACCAGCAAACAATTCGCGTACTGATTGATTTGGAGTAGTTTTATATTTTTTTGAAGCACCAGAAGCTAAAGCTTTTTTTCTTTTTCTATCAACCCACCATTTCGAAATAAAGCTCTTTCTGAATAAGTAATTAATTTGAGAACGCATAGTTATGGCAAGTAACAAACCTACTACTAATTTAGCATATTTTATGTTGATGATAATGGTGTATTGCTATTTAGATTCTGATTCTGCGACTACTACAATCTTTTCGACTTTCTCATCTTCTTTTTTATTCACTGGTTTCTTAACATCTTTTTCTATTTTTTCTAATTCTTTTTCGACTTCTTTTTGTATATCTGGCTTGATCTCTTCCTTTCTTTCTTTAGTAATATTAGGCTCCTCTCCTTTTTGATTAGATACCTCAGGTTTTGGTGCCTCTGATTTAATTCTTATGCTGCTAAGCTTATTTTTTACCTTGGAAAACAAATCGCCAGCTTTATCCATTGCTTTCTTACTCAAGTCTTCGTTAGCAATGGTTTTTATCTGTTTTTGAGGTTGAATCTGAGCAACTCGAGTTTCTTTACTGTTCACAGTCTTAAAATTTGCATCCTTCGATTTCCAATCTACGTTAATATTCATGTTATTTGCAGTAGATTGAAGCATATTATTGCTAATCTTAAGAGTTATTCCCATTTCTACACCTTTTCTACCTACAAAATTAACTAGAGGAACATTTACACCACCTTCTATTGGCGATGTGTCCATGTGTCCAAAATGTGCAATGATTTCTTCTTCTGTTTCTGGTCTTATGATCAAATAGAAAACTAGTGCTGGAAAATTTAAAGGTAATACTAATAGAAAGAAAGCTCCTGCGATAAATGGATTTTCGTATCGCCTGTAGGCGTCTATCAATAACCACACAGCAAACATAAACCAGACAATAAAAATATAACCTATAACAAACGGCCATACTTTTTCAATTTTAAATCCTGAATCTAGTAAATCTATTAATGTATCCACTTTCAAAAATCTAATAGATAAAATATCCATTTAAAAAATACTGGAAGTGGGACTCGAACCCACACAAGGTTTACCCTCACCGGATTTTGAGTCCGGCGTGTCTACCAGTTCCACCATTCCAGCTTATCAATTATTTTAGCTGATGTGAAGACTCTCTAGCTTTTTTGATACCAAGGATTATCTCACAAAAACAGCTCAAGTTCCATAATCTGGTACCATCTAATAATTCTATGACTGCATTAAATATCCTCGAATCTCTGTTCTGGAGCAATAAATTTTAAATTTACTTTGCCAACACCACCATTTCTATGTTTAGCAATAATTACATCTATTTTTTTGTCATCAGAATTTTCTTCTTCGTCGGTAATAATTTCTCGGCTTAAAAATATTACCAAATCTGCATCTTGCTCTATAGATCCAGATTCCCTCAAATCTGATAGTTGCGGCATCCGATCCTGCCTGTTTTCGACCGCACGATTCAACTGAGAAAGCGCAATTATAGGGATGTTTAGTTCTCTTGCGAGAATTTTGAGAGATCGAGATATTTCTCCAACTGCCTGCGCTCTGTTATCTATGTCTCGGGTTGTCATTAACTGCAAGTAGTCAATTATTATCAAATCCAATCCATTTTCCATAGCCAATTTTCTTGCTTTGCTTCGAAGCTGCATCATAGAGATACCAGGTGTATCATTTATAAATATCTTAGCTTCGCCAAGTTTACCTGTAGCTTCGGGTATTCTTTTAAATTCACTTTCATTTAAATTTCCCATTCTTAACCTCCACAAATTTGCATGCATCTGTTGAGCCATCATTCTTTCCATAACTTGAACTGCGGGCATTTCTAGCGAAAAATAAGCTACAGATTTATGTTCAGAAACAGCCGCTTCTCTTGCCATGTGCACTGCAAACGCAGATTTACCAACACTTGGCCTTGCAGCAAGAATTATTAAGTCAGATTTGTGTAAACCTCCCAAAATATTATCGATATTTTTAAGACCAGTAGATAGGCCCCTTAATGCATTTGGGTTTTTAGCATACTCATCGGCTCTTTCCATTTGCATTTCCAAAAGTGTCGCAGAATCAAAAAAATCTCTTGTTGCGCTGTCGGTAGATAAACCTAACAAGTTTGATTCTAATTCATCCAGAATATCTTCTATTTCTCGATTTTCTTCTCTTGCGGACTCATCTAGTTTAGATCCGTAAGAAATTAAACTTCTTCGAGTTGCTTTTTCTTTAACAATGACAGCATAATCATAAATGTTAGCTGAAGTAGGAACTTCCGCAACTATTTCGGAAAGATAGGCAGCACCACCCGATTGCTTAATTTTTTTGTTTTTCTTTAACTCATCTGTAATTGTTAGTACATCTATTGCTCTATTTTCAACAAATAATTTATCTATTGTTGAGTAAATTAAAGAGTGTCTGGGATCGTAAAAATAGTCAGCTCTGAGTATGTCATGAACTTTGCTTAGAGAGTCCGGATCTATCAAAATAGATCCTATAACAGCCTTCTCGGCTTCAAGATTTTGAGGCGGGACTCGCAAATCCATTGCTAATGTAGAATTATTAATCTAGTTAAAACATCTTCTTCGACGTTGAATGTTTCTTCTTCTAATTTCAAATCACCCGTTATTTCTTCTATATTCCCCTCTTTTTTTAATTCTAAGTTCTCTTTCTCGTCGTTATTATTAATGATTATAACTACTTCTGGGTCAAATTTCTTTATTAAACTAGATATAAAGCTAGCATTTATAAAAGGAAGAATTATTAAATTTATTGAGCCAATCTTATCTGTAAATTCTTTGCTTACTTCTACTACCTTGTCTACTGCCAATAAATTAATATTATTTTTAAAACCTACAACAGCAGTGTTGATATGCATTTGATACGCATCTTCCTTAATTTCTTCAGCAATAAAACTCACTCCTTCGTATTCATATTCACCTGGTTTATCTATTGTATAAGTATTTTTTGCACTTACATTTATAATGATAGACTTAGAATTAGAAAAATCTAATTCAATTTTTGTCTTGTCTCTATTTACTATAACTTTTGTATCTGATTGTTTTTTGATATTCATGAATAATTCTTAATAACTAAGTATAATACACTTCTGTTTGGTAGTGCCAACCAAAAGCTGGTGATATTGCTAAGTCTAATTAGTTCTCTAAACGGTCAAGAATCTAAATATTTAGATAAAAAATGCATTAATATTCTAACATTAAAAGTACATTTTGTAGGAAGAAGTTCAAATTTAATGTAGCTAGTTGGAATTACTTTTTCGCTTTACTCCAGCCAGCTAAACAGCTATAATTACATCTGATAAATTGAATTAAGAAAAAAATCATTATGAAAAAAGGAATTCATCCAATGTGGCACAATAATGCAAAGATTACTTCCAATGGAAAAGTTATAATGACTGCTGGGTCCACCAAAGAAGAATTGACCGTAGAAATTTGGTCTGGTAACCATCCTTTCTATACAGGGCAAGAAATGCTAGTAGACACAGATAACTTGGTCGAAAAGTTTAATCAAAAATTAGAAAGCTCCAAAAAGTTAAAAGTTTCCGCACGTAATAAAAGAGAAAAAAGAAACAGAAGAAAACAATCAGAGTCAGCAGGTCAAGCTGTCACGCTTAAAGACATGTTGAACAACATTAAGTAATTAGCTGCTTAGCTTAGTATGTTTTCACTAATACTAAAAGATGAAAGGTTCAGTATTGAACGTATTCAATCAGAGATAAAACATTTGAATGAAAGATTAAACGTGCTTATCTCTCAAAATAAATTCAGCGATCCGGAATATATAGACTTAAATCAGCAACTTGCAAAAAAGAATAAATTGCTCGAGGACGTAATTAGGTATACAAATCTTCTAAATCAACTAGAACAGGCAAAAGAACTACAAAACGATGCTGACTTAGCACAAATTGCAGAAGACGAAATCAAATCAGTAAATTTAGATTTAGATAAACTTTATAAAGAATTTATAGAACTTACGCTGCCCAAACTCCCAAATGACGAACTGAAAGCAATTATAGAGTTTAGACCTGGAGTTGGAGGTGTGGAAGCATCCTTGTTCGCAGAAGATTTGATGAGAATTTATTTAAGATACTGCAATACACAGGGTTTTTCGGTAGAAATGATTTCTCTTGAATATGATGAACAAGGAATAAAAGAAGCAATCATGTTAGTTAATAACACAGGAGCTTTTGGTAATTTAAGATTCGAATCTGGTGTACATAGAGTCCAGAGAATACCTTCAACTGAATCTTCAGGTAGAATTCACACATCCACTGCGTCACTGGTTGTTATGCCTAAATTTGATACTACTTCGGTAGAAATTAACCAAGATGAGCTCAGAATAGATGTTTACAGATCTAGTGGTCCAGGTGGTCAATCAGTCAATACTACTGATTCTGCAGTAAGAATTACTCACTTACCGACCGGAATAGTTGTAAGTTGCCAGAATGGCAAATCACAACATAAGAATAAAGAAATGGCTATGTCTATTTTGTTAAGTAAATTGCAAGAAATTGAGGATGACAAAAGAATGAGTGAAGAAAAAAAGACAAGAACTGCTTCAATTAAAGACGGTGATAGATCAGCTAAGATTAGAACTTACAACTTTCAACAATCAAGGGTAACGGATCACAGGATTGGTCAAAGCTGGTTTAACCTTGATGCAATTATGAATGGTGAAATTGAAGATATTGTAAAAACTGTCAATACCGAACTTAGAAAAGAATTAGTTAGCTAATTTAGCTAAATATTAATAATGAATTTACAAACACCAGAAGAACCATCAGCACTAATTCCGCCCAAAATCCTTTTGGCTAAAGAAATTGAGCCAGAAAAGATAACTATTGAATTAATTAATGAAACTCAATCTAACCGAGTTACAAATTCGCAAATAGAGTCACTTCTAGAGGATAATTGGAATAAAAAATTAAATGAAGCAAAAAGAAAAGACATCACACTTTATGATGGTACATCTTTTAGATTGGAAAAATTTAGCATTGATAATGAAAGTCTAAAAATAGTCGTTTCGCCAATCAAATTTAGTGTTAGAAGCACACTAAAAAAACTTCCGGATTTAGCTAAACTAGGAGAAGCATATTTCTCTCACGGCCTATCTGTCGGTGGCATTGTGCAAACTCTAGATGATCAGTACTTATTTATAACTAAATCTAATAAATCTGCTTCAGACACTAAAACTGATATTATTGGAGGAGTATTAGAAAAACTTGAGCCATTATCTGGTATTGGAATAGTAAACATGAACTATCAGGAATTAAATGAAGAAGCGAATATAGATAAGAGCATGGTTCAAAATACTAAAGTCATAGGACTAGTTAGATCTTACACAACCGATATTATAATAGTTACATTCACCAAACTTAATGTTACTGCTGAACAAGTAAGACAGCTCTTCCGAACAAATCACGATAGCGAAATAGCAGACATAAACTTTGTACTCAAAAATAGACTTTCTAGTTATTTGAATGGTCTAGGAGGGTATAAGCCTGCCATTGCTACTTTGCTTGAGTTGAAGTAAAGCTTATACCCAGTTGCTTTGTTTATAGTAAAGATAAGGCTTTATCAATTTGCTTATCTACTCCTTTCTGAATTTCCTCTAAGCTAATTTCGACCTCGTAATCTGGTTTGACTGGATCTTCTTTAGTTATTTCGTTTCCATTTGGAGTAAGCCATTTTTGAAATACTACAATTAGAATGCTTCCATCTTTGAGCGTGATTAATTCTTGCTCTACACCCTTTCCCACAGTAGGCATTCCCACAACTTCTCCTCTATTATTTTCTTGAACTGCTGCTGCAAAAATTTCCGAGGCCGATGCACTTCCTTCATTCACTATTACCACTAAAGGCACATCTTCGAACAGTCCCTTTCTTTGATCCTTATACTTAACTACAGATTTTTCTTTAGACTCTTCCTGCATTATTAAATCTCCTTGATCTAAAAATTCTTCTGCTACATACCTAACACCAAGAACATAACCACCTGGGTTGTTTCTTAAATCCATGATTATTCCATTTAACTCAGGTACTTCTTCTGTTATATCGACAACAACTTCATCCCAGTTATTTTTAAAATCAGCAACTGAATCATCAATAAATTGAGTAATATCGATCTCCACAATACCATCTTCGACTTCCTTCCACATAATATTATCTACTTCTATAGTTTCTCTAACTACTTCAAAGACCACCTCTTCGTAAGTGCCATCAGGCTTAGGTCTAAGTATAGTCAACTTAACTTCTGTGCCTTTTTCTCCTCTAATTAGCTTTGCAACTTCTGCAGGTTGCTTGCCTTGAACATCTTCTTCATCTACTTTTATTATGTAATCTTTGGGCAATATACCTGCTTTTTCGGCTGGATAATTTTTTAAGACTGATTCTACTTGTGTATTAGATTCGTTAAAACCTAGGGTAACACCTATTCCCTCAAAGGATTCACTTCTATTTTCCAGATAAGCCTTTGCTTCTTCCGGATCTAGAAAACTAGTATATGGATCATTTAAAGCCTCTATATATCCCTTAACAATTTCATAATTAGCCTCGTTCTTTCCAGGAAAATCTCCCATGTATTTAGCTTCTAGTATATCGACAATAGATTCTAGGTAAGTAACATCGAAGCTTCCAGTTGAATTTTTTGTTGATTCATCTGATGAATTCAAATCAGTTGCAGCTTCAACATTTGGATTGTCAAATCTTTTGTCCAGTTTGTAAAAAGTATAGTAACTTAGCAGGCCAAGCCCAAAAGCAACCAAAAATGTAACTATAATTACATAAGGCAAGGCTACTCTACCATTATAATTTTCGATAATTTTTCTTTTTCTTTCTATTTCTTTATTTTCTTCCATAAAACAATTATAACTATTTTAGCTAATTATTTTAATACACTACTAGACTTTTTGTAATTAACACTACAAACAAAACAATTCTAAAATTATACATGTTTGTGCCTTATTAAAAAAGAAAAAAAGGTTCCTTATTCTAGGAACCTTTTAGATAATGCAAATTTTTTTACACGTATTGTGTATATGGAAGTAATGCCAAATATCTAGCTCTTTTTACAGCCAATGTTAAAGCTCTTTGATTCTTGGGACATACTCCTGTCTTTGAAGATGGAAGGATTCTACCTCTGGTCGAAATGTACTTTTTTAGCAATTGTACATTTTTGTAGGTTATTTGGTCTTCCTTGCCTTTCAAAGGGCACTCATCAATCTGTTTCTGAGAGATATGAGTTGTTTGTTTTTTTTGTTGTCTTGCCATAGTTTATCTTAGAATAAATCTTCACTATTAAATTCTTCGTCGGAAGCTGCGTTAGATACACTTGCATCTGCATAATCATCTGCAGGTGTCTTGCCTCCGGTTTTCCTAGATACCTCATCGCCCGATTTTAAAGCGGTATCTACTCCGATTGGTGTTCTATCGTTAGTGTTTAATAAAACCATATCGTTAAGTTTAATTTCTGTTTTGTAGTACTTCATTCCATCTGTAGTTTCTTTTATTCTTGTTCTAATCTCACCTTCTAAGAAAACCAACATGCCTGTAGATAATACTTGCGCACAGATCTCTGCTAATTTATTAAATGCTACAATGTTGTGGAATTCTGCTCTTTCTTGTGTATTTCCTGATGCATCCTTCCAGCTTGTGTTTGTAGCGATCCCAAATGTACAGACTAATACTTCGTTTGAAGATTTTCTTAACATTGGATCTCTAGTCAAGTTTCCTATTAACATTACTTTATTTAAAGATCTTGCTTTTGCCATGTGTAACAAATTAATAATTAAAGTTAAGTCTATTTTTTAATAACTAAGTATCTTAGAATATCGGGCATTAAATTAAGCTGCCTTTGAAACTTTAATAAATTACCTGAGTCCATATGAAGTTCATATTCAACATAGTAACCTTCTTTAAATTTCTTTATTGGATATGCAAGAAGTTTTTTACCCATGTTATCAACCTCTTTCAGCTTGCCTTCAAGCTTTTCTACTTGTGCCTGTATTTTCTTTAGAGTGTTGTTTTTTATGTCTTCAAATAGCAAAGGCTTATAGACAATCATTACCTCGTACTTTTGCATGTTAAATACTAAATTAAGAAATTAAATTAAAACGCCAAATTATATAATAAATTTGCGTATTTGATAATACCTTATTAAAAATTTATTCTACTCTTCAAAGAATCTAGTAACGTTTGCTGAGATGCAAACTCTATATCGCTCCCAGAAGGTATGCCTTTTGCCAGCCTTGAAAGCTTTACTGTGCTGTTTAGATTCTCTATTTGGTGTTTAACATACAGACTTGTAGCCTCACCCTCTATGTTAGGGTTAAGCGCAAAAATTAACTCTTCCACATTATTTTCGCTGATTCTTTTTAGAAGCCCAGAAATATTAATATCTTCTGGACCTACACCGTTAACAGGAGAAATCAAACCATTTAACACATGAAAAACTCCCCTATATTCTCCAGTCGAGTTAATATTTTCCAAATCTATTGCATCTTCTACAAGTACTATTTGTGATCTATTTCTAGTGGAATCTTTGCATATATAGCACAGATCTTCTGTTGTAACATTTCCACACACAATGCATTGCTTTGTGTTTTCTACTACATCCAGAAGGACCTTGCTTAGAGCAGTTGATAAGCCTTTTCCATCCAGCGCTAAAAATAGAGCTAACCTGTTTGAAAGCTTAGGTCCTATTCCCGGCATAGAAGACAGCAAATCGCTTAGATGCTTTATATTTTTAGGTAAGCTCATCCTAGTTACATTCCTAACATACTTTTTAAATCATCCATATTTGCAGATTTGACCATTTCCTTTTCTAAATTCTTCTTTGTATTACCATACGCTTCTTTAATATTATCTTCTAGCCGTTTTGCTAATTTATCAGAGGTATCTCTGCTTACTCCCAAGGGTTCAAGATAAGCATATAGCTCATCTCTATTTACCTCAACTTCATCTAAGTCGTTAACACCGTTTAATAGCATGCTTATCATCCCTCCTTTGCCAGCTGCCTGGATTTTGCTCATTTGATTTTTCATTTTTCTAGCATTATTCATTGCTTTTGCTACATCAAAAACTCCCATTCTTAAAAAAATAACATATAAATTAATTATTTTAGCTAAGTTAGCAATTCTTCCACCAATTCTGAATTATCAATCTGAATATTTTTACTACTCGAAGTCTCAGAACTTGGTTTGTGATCGGCATAACTTTCCTTTTGTATACCCTCTACTGGTTTGACTGCTAAGTGAATAGTGTCGTCAGCATCGAGCTCAACTTTAATAATAGCATTATTTAAATTTTTGGACTGTAAATAATTTTTTAAATTGGTTTGCACATTGTCTTTCTGAAGATATTTCAAATTAAATTGGTATTTATTTTTTATTTTTAGCTCATCATTTTGAAAAATGATGCTGGATGTTTCTAAAATAGCAGCAGCTCTTGCATCTCCCACGTCTGATTTCATGTAGCTCAGCAAATCTGCATGTTCAACTTTACCCGTTGCAGAACTTTCGGTATTTTTTGGTATTTGTTTAATTGGGATTTGCTTTTCTATTAGATCACTTCTTTCCGGCTGATTCTTTATTTGTGGTTGGATCGAATTCTGGTCAGTTATTAAAGAATCAAAAAGTTGAATGATCGAAATCTCCAAAAGAACCTTTCTGTTTTCAAAATCCCTTAAGTTTCTTTTTACTTCAATAAACTTATTAATGATTTTGTTTATTTTTATTATTTTCTTTGCTTCAAGTTGGGAAATTTCTTTAAAAATTTTATTTCGTAAATAATCTAAATATTGGTCTATGATCACGCCCACATCTGGATATTGGCTATATAGATCTTCCAGATTTTTTATGGCCAAATTAAAATCTTCATTAAAAAAGTTTTCTGTAAGTTGGTTAAATGATTCTTCGGGAACAACTCCTAAAACTTGCTTTACATCCTCCAGAATGATTTCATTTTTTGAGTTAGAAAGTAACTTACCAAGCAAACTCTCGGAATCTCTATAACTACCGCCCGATCTCTCAAAGATAAGATCCAAAATTGATTCTTGCACTTTTACACCTTCAGCCTCTACAATTTTATTTAGCTTTGCTATAAGCTGGTCCTTAGAAGCAAGGCTAAAATCAAAACGTTGTACTCGAGACAGAATTGTTACGGGAATTTTGTGAGGCTCTGTTGTAGCAAGTATAAAGATTACGTGATTAGGCGGTTCTTCTAGAGTTTTTAAAAGCGCATTAAATGCTTCTTTTGTAAGCATATGTGCTTCGTCGATAATGTATATTTTATATTTAAGTACTGAAGGAAGATAATTTATATTTTCTCTTATAATTCTTATTTCTTCTATTCCTCTGTTGGAAGCTGCATCCATTTCTATAATATCGATATTACTACCATTTATAATTTGTTGGCAATTAATACACTCATTGCACACATCTTTTTTGTCATGAAAATTAAGACAATTGACTGCTTTAGCAAATAATCGAGCCATGCTTGTTTTCCCTGTTCCTCGCGGACCGCAAAAAAGATATGCATGTGATATTGAATTTGTATCTATTGCTGATGTCAGTATGGTCTTGATATAGTCTTGACCGATTAAATCCTCGAACTTCGAAGGTCTGTATTTTCTGTAAAGTACTTCATTCATAGCTTCTATTATACACGATTGATTTAAAATTAAGACACAAAAATACCCCCAGCGTTTGCCAGGGGCATGTTGAATTTTTTAATTAGGTTACGAATTCCTTGCTCTTCTAGCTCTTTTTCGTCTCAATTTCTTTGACTTTGCAAAGATCTTCTTTTGAGCGTGTCTAGTTGCTGTAGGTTTTACATAGTACCTTTTTTCTTGCAATTTTTCTATAATACCTTCCCTTGTCGCTTCTCTCCACAATAATCTTAGTGCAAGATCTAGTGGCATTTCATCATTTACTATTACGGACATGCTGTTTACTATTAATTATTAAATACGCAAAGAATTTTATCATAAACTTGTTCAAGATCAAATATCTAAATACAAATTAAATTTTTCTTTATCTCCCCAGTGCTGATTTAACAACATCCACTATACCGCCAATTACATTAAACTGAATTAGATCTTTTATCATGACTAAAAATCCTAGAGACATTAAGAATACAAATCCAGTCATATTTATTCGGTTAACTATTTTATCGGGAATTGGTCTCCTTATTACTGATTCTACTGCTGCAATTGCTATCTGACCTCCATCCAGTGCAGGGATTGGTAGAATATTGAATATAGCCAAAGACAGGCTTATCAGCCCAGCTAAAAAGAATAATGCAGTTAATACTTCTAGCTCAACTGCCTGATTTATGCTACCACCCAAAGCAACAGGTCCACCTACTGTTTTCGAAACTTCTGAATAATCACCTTCTTCTACTGCCTCTGTTAAAATATTTCCCAGAGCCTTGATTTGGTAAATTGAAATGTCGAACGCTTGAGCTACGGCCGAAATTGGAGACCTTTTATATTCAAGAAAATATGTTTGTTTACCCAAGTCCTTTTCGTAATCATAGTAAACTTGAAGGATCTTTCCATCTTTATCAGCTTTTGCAAGTTTAATATTTCTACTAGATACGTAAATGTTATCTTCATCTATATTCAAGAATGTAAACTCCACTTCAGTTCCCTGATATTTTTGAAGAGCATCTGTGTAATCTGTCACATTCTCGAATTTTTTATCTTCTATGGCAATTATGATATCTCCTTCCACAAGTTGGCCATCCGAAGGTCCTCCTTCAATTACTTTAGTAACTAATATAGGAAAGGCTTTTATTTGTTCTTCGACAGAATTAAACTTATAATCTGCTACATCTGGTAATGCAATAATGTAATTTTGATTGACTAAGTTAATCATCAAAAAGATAATAGCCACAAGAAAGTTCATAGCAACCCCAGCAGAAAGCACAAAGGTTTTCTTTAAAAAACCTTTTTTTCTAAAGCCAACAGGACTAGCTAAATCTTGTTCCCCCTCAAGTTCTACAAACCCGCCAAGTGGTAGAATTCTAATTTGGTAATCAGTTTCCTTGTATTTTCTTTTAAAAATAGTTGGTCCAAATCCAATGGCAAACTGGTGAACTGGAACTTTTATTAACTTCGCAGCCAAAAAGTGACCTAGTTCATGAACAAATACCAAAAAGCCAATGATTACTAGAAAGAAAAATAGTGTTAATAATGCATTCATATTCTGTATCCTGTGTTAAAAGCTCATTAAATCGTTTTCTTTTTTTTCTGCAATTTCTTCAACAGTTTTAATTGCGTGATCTATTTCTTTTTGAATACTCTCTTTGTCTCTTTTCTGTTCATCCTCTGATACTCCTTCCAGCGAGTCAACATCTTTTAGAAATTCTTGTCTAACATGTCGAATTTGTACTCTAGACTCTTCTAGCATCTTTGCAAGGTCTTTTACTCTAATCTTTCTATCCTCTTCTGTTACAGGATTGTATTTTAATCTAAGTGCACCGCCATCAATCGAAACGCTTGCGCCTAGATTTGCTTCTCTTAAAGCTTTTTCCACATTAGGAAATATTGATTTGTCCCAAACAGTTATTTTTACAGTGATTGCATCTTCAACAATAAATTGGGCAACAGCATTTAGTTTATTGCTTACACCATATGCATCGACTGTCAAGTTCTCCAAAGCATCTAGATTTGGTTTGCCCGTACTAATCTTTTTAATTTCGTTTTTAAACTTCTCGATCCTCTTTTCTAACTCTTCTTTTAATTTTGCTTGTGAGTAAAGCATAGTATTTAGATAAATAATTAAATATTATTCCTATCAATTTTACATTATATAAGGCAAAATGAAAAAAGAAACTGGCGGGTTACGCCAGTTTTAAGTACTCTAGTAACTCTTTTATATGTTGCTTATTAGAGCAGGTTGAGAAACTTCGAATTTTGCAAATCCTTTAACTTCAATTTTTTCTCCTATCTTGGAAACCATTTCGTTTAGATAGTCACTAACTGTTTTGCTATCATCAATAAATAGTTTCTGATTCATTAAAACAATTTCTGAGTAAAGTTTTTGCATTTTTCCTTCCATTATTTTTGCTTTTACTTCTTCTGGTTTACCCTCTAACTCTTTAATATATGTATCCTTTTCTGCTTCTAGAGTTACTGTATCGATATTTTCGATGTTTACAAATTTTGGATTCATTGCTGCAACTTGCAATGCTATATCGTTGGCAAATTTGATCATGTCTGCGCTTTTTGCTGCAAAGTCGGTTTCGCAATTAACTTCAACAACTACAACAACTTTCTTATTTGCATGAACATAAACACCCAAAACTCCATTTGTTGCGCTTCTATCTTTTCTTTTGTCGGCTTTTGCCATTCCTTTTTGTCTAAGAATTTTTAGTGCAGATTCTTCATCTCCATTTGCATCAGCCAAAGCAGCCTTAATAGCTCCTACTCCAGCTCCAGTCATGTCTCTTAATTTTTTTATTTTTTCAAGTTCCATAGATCATTAAGTGTAATAAATAAAATTATTTTGTCTTTTTTGATTTTTCTTTTTGTTCTTGTACTCTTTCTAGAATTCCTTTCGCACCTGTTCTTGTTCTAGTAGGTTTCTGAGCCTTATTTGCCACTGCAGGCGATTGACTAGCTTCGCTGCTTTTTAGCATTTCTCCTCTGTCTTCAACGTCAACCTCTTTGCCTTTTCTAATTTCTACTTCTAGTTCGGAATAATCTTTTAGATTATGCTTAATTCCTCTACCTTCATTTCCTTCTATTACTGCATCGGATAATGCTTTGAGAATAAGAGATATTGATTTTATAGCATCATCGTTGGCTGGAATTATGTACTCAGCACTTTCGGGATCACAGTTGGTATCTACAAGTGCTACAACAGGAATTCCCATTGCTCTACATTCTTTGACAGCTCCTCTTTCGAATCTAGTATCGACTACTATTGCTGCAGTTGGTCTAGTTTCCATGCTTTTAACACCTGCATAAAGTCTACTTAATCTTGCCCATTCTTTTTTCATTCTCGAAACTTCGAATTTTGTTCTTCCCTCTACTCCTTCTTCGAATGACTTTTCTAGCTCATTAAGCTTTCTAAGACTTTTCTTAATCATTCCGAAGTTGGTTAACAGACCTCCTGCCCATCTTGCATTTACAAAAAAGGATCCTGATCTTACAGCTTCATTTTTAATAATGTCCGAAGCCTGTTTCTTGGTACCAACAAATATTATGTTACCTTTACTGGCTGCATTTGTTAGAAAATCTAGTGCTTGCTTAATGCATTCTTGTGTTTTTTCTAGATTGATTACATGAATACCTTTTCGGGTGTCAAAGATGTATTTTTTCATCTTAGGATTCCATCTTCTAGATTCGTGTCCAAACTGTACTCCAGCTTTTAACATATCTTCTAGAGAGGGTACTTCTACTTTTGAAGTCTTTGGTTTTGCAGATTCCTTGTCCGCAGTTTGAGTGTTTTGCTTTTCCATATGCATTCCTTTAAATTAAAATTAAAAATTAACGATTCTTTCACAAATGCCCTCGATTTCGAGAGAAGGAATTTATTTGTGTGCTGAAATCTGCTAATTATACCAGAGAATAAGGCACTTGGTAAAATTGTTTTAGTTTTAAAGACAAAGTATCTTCTATCTAGATATTTAAATCTAGGGCTGCAATCCTAGAAGTAGATCCCACTCTGTAATGTAGAAATACTTGTCTTTGTCAATTTTAATGCTATCAATAGTAGCTAGATACTGAGTCTTTTGCTCGAGCTTCATATTAATTTGACTAGTTCGCATGCTATTGGCATACTGATCATTTGGCTCACTTTCTATTTTATCTTCTATAAACTTAATATCTTTATCCAATTCTCTAACTGAATTTACAAGTCTTCTGTACCTACCAACAGGTTTTAGTTCTGGAATATTATCCACAAGCTGTATTAACTTCACTTTAGTACTTGCGAATTCTTCTTTTACTTTTACTAATCTTTTTTCATCATATAAAAAATCACTGTAAGTCCTACTATCTAAACCTGACCGAGATTTTGTTCTTCTTTCTAATTCTACAACATCGCTTCGAAGTCTTTGGAGTTGACCTTGAACAATTATAATAGAGTGGATATTTCTAAGCTCTTCAGATTCTTTGTCGGATGGTTCTGTCGATGAACATTCGCTTATAAAGTATCGTATATTCCGCCCCAAACTTTTTTGAACTTCGCTTAACTTTTCATCTAAGGCAGTAGCTGTTTTCCAAGCTTCATCATCCCTCAATTCGTCGATTGTGTTTCCGTTTAAAATTGTTGTTAACTGAACTTGTAGTTTTAGTTTTTGACTAACATCTCTTTGAATACTATTGAAGTAGCTAATTACCAGATTAGAATGAGGTTCAAATTGCAAAATTGCTTCCCAGTCTGTAACATAAAAATGTATATCTTTTTGGTATCTGATATCACTTTCTATTCGTGCAATATTTTTTTTATGCCTTTTTATAGCGCTAGAGGGTGATTCAATGTTAGCTTCAATCAAACCTAAAAGACTTTCATTTTCCTTGTCTATTTCTGCTGAATAAGCTCTTAGGGTAGAAATACAAGATTGTACATCCGGGTTGTTGGATACCAGCAGCTCTAAATCAGATTTAGCTTTGTGAAGAGCGTCTTTAGCAAGTTTCATCTCCTCCCTTGTTAGCTCTTCTTCTATCTTTGTTTTTAACGCCTCTATCTCTCTTTGCTTTAAAATGATTAGCCGCGCTGTAGTAATGGGCGCAGGTATATTCGAATCAGCATAACGATTTCTTAAGTCTACTATATTTTTAGTTCTGGACCTGATTTCATTTTCCAGATGCCACACTTCTTGCTTCTCGTCATCTGTCAAATCTTTATGTTCTCTCCCGTTGTAAATTTCTATCAGCTGTTTTTCTCGATCATCTTTTTCTTTTGCTATTGTAGCTATTTCTGTGGTAATTGATTCTAATTTCTTGTGTACTGAGCTCAAATCGGTGCCGTACGGCCTATCGTGTTGTTGTGATGCATCATCATACTCTAGTGGATTCATTTTGATTGACTAAGAAATATGTAACTATTATAGCACGTTTGTTGCCAATGATCAATGACTATGCCAGCTGAGGTTATTGCTCTGAGTCAAAAGCGAATAGATCAGGATACTCATCTGCAAATGTAGCAGCTATCTTCCAGTAAATGCCTGCATTATCTCCTTGAGGTATGCCAGCTCCTCTTAGCATAACAAAAAGCGGTTGACCTGGTTCCCATTCAAACTGATAATTTTGCCCTTCTACCACTAAATTTACCATAAACGGTTCGACCCACCTGTTTGTAATTTTAACAAATTCAGAAAGTGGAACTGTTTGGCCTGTCTCACTAATGGTTACTATATACTCTTGTTGCTCAAGATTATAACCTACAGCTATATCTTGGGCCTCGAATTGGGAAGCAATGCCCTGTGTAAAGCTAACTTTACTATCTTCTAGTTCCGGTTGTAAATTAAAATCTATAAATTTGTCTTGGTTATTTTGCAAGTTGAAAGCGCCCCAATTCTCGGGCAAATTAACTAAGTATGGTGCCATATTATAAACTTCACCAGTCCCTGTCGGCAAATTGACTGTGATATTATACGGAAGTTGTACATACGGAATGTCTGTTACTGAAACATAATTCGCATTTGTATATGGGCCAAGCGCCTTATTTGTTTCTTGGAATAATTCAATAAGGCTATCTATATGATCTGTTGAGTGGCGATCTATATAAGAGATAGATATAGGGAGCTCAACGCCTGTTGTAGTCATACATGCTGGTATTGTTAGTGTTTCTGCACTTGACTGAAACTGCTTTTGTATAATCTGCCTTGCAGCTTGATCGTCAATTGGTGGTTCAGTTTCTGATTCAGAGAGTTCTTCTTCACAATTACGTTGCCAGTCCTCTCTAATTAGCTTATTCTCCTGTGGAGGTATAATATTTGGCTCTTTCTCTACGTCTGCACTTGTGCCGGAAGGTTCTTCAGAATCTTCATTAGTCTCTTCCTTATCTGGGGGTTCTGGTCCCGATGTATCAGGATCTTGTGGATCATCTAGGTCTATGCCTGTTCCAGTTGTTGTAGGATGAGTTAATGCTAAATAATCCTGATCAGCTGGTTCTTGACTGGAAGATGCATTGTTCGGAAAAGTTTCTTCTTGTGTAGCTTCTGTTCCTAAATCTTCAGATGCATTCTCGGGATTAATGCCAGGATATGGAGTATTAGGTAAGCTAAACTGCCCCTCTTCTGGTGGTAAACTATAGTTAATCTCTTGAGGTGTACTGCTAGGTTTTCTTTTAGAATCCTTTGAGTCACTTGAATCACAACTAGCCAATGCTCCCGATAGAATCATCAAAGTAACCGTAGCAACTAGAAGTGAATAAGTAGTCCTGCCTATCTTTGATGATATTTGCTCGGCTAATTGTTTGTGTGCTTCATCAATATCTAATTGCTGTATATCTTTTTCTACTTTTCTATATGAATTCAAAAAACTTTTATCCATTTTGACAGTGAGTATATCCAAGGTCTCATCATCAATGGTATTAGCAAATTTGCAACTTAAATAATCCTTGATTAATTCTCGACGCAGACCCACATTATATCGGCTATAAGTATTTTCCGAGTCAAAAGTGTCTTCCCAAGGTAGGCATAGATCTACCAGCTTGCCTGAATTAATAATATGAGCTAGTAAACCGCTTCTGACCGCTTCAACTGCTGAGGTCCTTCGTAATCTTCCAGTTTCTGAATTGTAAATTTCGTTTAAGTCAGTTTCCATTATTGTTTTACTGTTTTTATATATTCTTCAAAATGAATTAATATTTCTTCAAAATTTTGGTCTATAAATTCTTCTAATAATTTACTAAATCGATCAGGATCTAAATCTCTCATTTTTATAAACTCGTTATATTGCTCGGAACCTAATTTCTGCTCAAATAAGGCCAAGCTAACTGTTAAGTATTTTTCGAGTAAATCAGGATCAATGCCCATATATTAATTATAGCATATTATTAAGCAGAACTCAAGACAGAAGGAGTTTATTATAGTTAAAAAATGTAAAATTGTGTAATAGTTTGTAAGGTATTTTTGATTGCTGTAAGAAGAATTTATAACCTTGGATATGCTGCTAATTTATTTATCATTCTTAGAATATTAGGTTGATTATTAAACTTGGCAACATCGGCCAATCCAACCCATTTAACTTCTTTTGTCTCAGAACTTTGCGGCATCAATGGCTCTTCCCAATCAGCTTCTATTAGAAATCTAACATCATAATGTTCATGCGCTTTCATATCGGGTCGTGCAGGTATTTGATGTATATCTATATCAAAGATTTCTTTTGTTACTAAAAAGATACTTTTTAATCCTGATTCTTCCTTAATCTCCCTAAGCGCTGTATCCATTAAACTAGTATCTGTTTCTTCTACATGTCCACCTAGCTGAAACCACTTATCTATTTTAAGATGATGAGTTAGTAAGACATGAGTCCTATTTTTATTTGTGACCCACGCAGAACAAGTGATATGTCCAGGAGTAGTATTTCTATTGAAAGGTTCTTCAGAATAATCTAGTAGCATTAAAAATTCTTCCTTTAAGACTGCATCTTGTAAATTTAGCGCATTATAACTTTGTATAAGTTTTTTAGTTTCTTCTTTGGAAAGCATTAATTTTAATTTTTGGACTGTGGCTTTATTCTAACAATATCTTTAGTTTTAGGATAGTCAGGATGAGCCCAAAATGGACCGAACTTCCCTGTTCTTAAAAGGTAATTTCTACCATCATCCGTTTTTGGAGCTTCTCCATAAAGTTCCCTTATCTTCTCATCTGTATATTCAAGGGGTTTTGCATCCTTAACCTTGGGATAGTCGGGATGGGCCCAGAATTTTCCAAATTTTCCTCGTTTTAGTAAATAATCTCTACCATCATCTGTTTTTGGAGCAGCTTTATACGTTTGTTTAAATTCTTCTGTATTTACTTCATTTTCTAACTCCTCTTCTGTTTTTCCATCCATTCCCAACATTCCTTTGCAATCAGGAAATCTTGCACAACTGTAAAATCTACCAAAGCGACCAAGTTTTACAATCATCTTAGAATTACATAAAGGACATTTGATATCCTCCGGAGCATCATCTAATACTGTAAACTCGTCGCGACCTATTTCTTTCTCGTGTTTTGTGATTTCTTCTTCGAAAGGAAAGTAGAAGTCCTTCAACATTTTTTTCCAGTCTAGTTTACCCTCTGCAATTTTATCTAAATTATCCTCCATGTCGGATGTAAATCCATAGTCAACAACATTGCTAAAATATTTAACAAGCAATCTATTTACTACGATTCCTACATCTGTAGGAAATAAATATTTACTTTCTTTTTCTACGTATTTTCTAGCTACTATAGTCGAAATAATCGATGAGTATGTAGATGGTCTTCCTATTCCTAATTCTTCAAGCTTCTTAATTAGAGTAGCTTCAGAAAATCTAGCTGGTGGTTGTGTAAAATGCTGATGAGCATGTATTTCTTGTGCATAGAATTTATCACCTTTTGATATTTCTGGCAGGATAGTCTCTTTAACAATATCTTTTGTAACTTTTAGATATCCTTCGAATAATATTGTTGTTCCTGTAGCTCTAAATTCTAAGTTATCGATTACAGAAATGGCCGTAATGTTTTCGACTTCCGCAGGTGCCATTTGTGATGCCAAAGCCCTATTTCTAATCAAGTTATAGAGTTTTCTTTCATCTTCTCCAAAAGAGGCATCTGATTCCTTATTAAAATCCGCAGGTCGTATACATTCATGCGCTTCCTGAGACGACTTACTATTAGTTTTATAATAAATCGGAGTCGAAGGAAGATATTTATCTCCAAATTTCTTCTTTACATATTTTCGAGCCTGCTCGATTGCTTGATTTGACATACTTACAGAATCAGTTCTCATATAAGTTATATAGCCATTTTCGTAAAGCTTCTGAGCAACCGACATTGTTTTTTTGGAAGAAAACCCTAATAAATTTACTGCAGTCTGTTGCAGAGTACTTGTTGTAAAAGGAGGTTTTGAATATCTTTTCTGTAACTTTTTGTTTACATCTGAAATAACAAAAGTTTTTCCCTTAACTTTTTGAAGTATGTCTTCGGTAACTTTTTTATTCGAAAGCTTGATATTCTTTCCATCTATTTTTGCAAGTTCAAACTTAATTAAATCAGAGTTCTTAATCTCTAAATTCTTTTCTTCTTCTTTTTCAAATATTTTGATTTTGCCCTCATTTTTTGGATTTTCGTTACAATATGCAATCACACTCCAATACTCCTCTGGTTTGAACGCTTTCCTTTCTTCCTCTCTTTCTACTATTAATCTTAGCGCTACCGACTGAACCCTACCCGCAGATAAACCGAATTGTATTTTTTTCCAAAGAACCGGCGATAGTTTATAACCGACCAATCTATCTAAAAATCTTCTGGCCTGCTGAGCATTAACCAAATCCATATTAATAAGTCTTGGCTTTTTGATTGCATCTTGAATAGCATCTTTTGTGATTTCACTGAAAATGATTCTTTCTACTTTATGCCCATCTTTTGGCTTACCAGAGTTATCAACTGCACCCAACTTTTGAGCAACATGCCAACCAATGGCTTCTCCTTCTCTATCTAAATCCACAGCTAAAACTAATCTATCCACACCTTTATAGGCCGACTTTAGTTCGTCTATCGATTTCTTCTTGGTAACAACATATGTAGGTTTAAAACCTTTCTCGACATCGATACCAATCTTAGATTTTGGCAAATCAACAACATGACCTTTAGAAGCTTTAACTTCAAAGCCAGGACCTAAATACTTTTTTATAGTTTTAGCCTTGGATGGTGATTCTACAATTACTAAACTCTTCATTAATTAAATGCCAATGAGTATTTATTACTATCTAATTTATATATAATTTTCTTTAATTCTAACATAGTGCAGCAAGAAACTACTTCCTGCAAGCTCAAACTAGACTTTAAAACTATTTCGTCAATAAAGCAAGCTTGGTTCAATAAAATATCATATATTATCCTCTCTTTTCCACTCAAATCTTTCACAGCGCTATTATCTACTGCTTGCAAGGACTTTTTCTTGATGTAACCTAACTCGAATAATACATCGTCTGCACAACTAATTAATTTGGCTTTATTATCTTTAATTAAAAGATGAGTACCTCTGCTTGTATTATTATAAATACTTCCTGGTACAGCAAAAAGTTCTCGTCCGTTTTCAAAAGCTAAATCTGCAGTGATAAGTGCACCACTATTTATATCTGCTTCTGTTACTAAAGTTCCTTTCGAAATTCCTGCAACTATTCTATTTCTGAGTGCAAAAAGTCCCGGATTTAAAATGCTTGAATCAAAAAACTCAGATATGATCAAACCTCCTCCATCCAGTATTTTTTTGTATGTTGAATAATTGCATGCAGGAGAAGCCTTTGCTACATCTGCTGCAAGAATCGCTACGGTGTATCCATTGTTAGAAATAGCCGTCTCGTGCGCAATTTTGTCTATTCCTATTGCTAAACCACTAACAATTCCCAAACCTATTCCCGAGAGTTTAGCACAAACCTCTTCGGTTACTTTAATACCATAACTGGTAGCTTTTCTCGTACCCACAACACTAATCGAGCTAGTTAGCCTAGAGGGGTTTAGTATACCTTTATAATAAAGTATAGCTGGAGGATTATAGATTTGTTTTAACATGTCGGGATAATCTTTATCTAGCAGATTAATTAGATTGATTTGCTGTTTTTCTATTAAAATTCTTTCTTTATCAATAGCTTCAATAGCTAGACCAACAGACTTTTTTAACTCAGCATTAATATCTTTTGTAAGTTTATAGTTATTAATTAATGAGTTAATAGTGCCAAAATATTCTATAAGTTTCAAAATAGTAATATTTCCTACTCTTGGTTGTTTTTTTAAACAATGCAAAAAAAGATTCTCATAAGTTTCCATGTAAAAAATATACTCAATACATCCTTACAAAATCCTTTCAAAATTGAATATTGATTTTTAGCTAAGTTAGACACTAGATATATGATAGGTAATCTCGAAAAATAACTCTATTGCTACACTTAGTTAGTAACTTAGCTATATTAGATAAAAAGAGCAATAACCATTATAGTTCCTGTGACTTTGTTAGTCTAGAGCCCTATTTTTATAGCTTAATATAAATTTTGTCCTAATTTTATAGCTGACTATACCTAAGTTTTATCATAATTTGCCGTGTATAAATTGCAACTTAACTAGCATGATTTTAAAAGTAAATATTAATAGTCTTGTTGTTAAACAAAATATATACTTATCAGTATCGTATCAAACCACCTGAAAGCTTTTCGTGCTTTAATGCCAAATTATGTTGAGGGAATACTATTCATATAAAGCAAAGTAATTAGTGAATGTTTAGGATCCTTCTGAAGAGTTGAATTAAATTTAGCTAAGTTAGATTGTTTATCTGTAGAGATTGAGGCTTAGTTTAAGAATAAAATTTTAAGAATGAGTGGAGCCGCTACGCAGGATCGAACTGCGGACCTCACCCTTACCATGGGTGCGCTCTACCAGCTGAGCTATGGCGGCAATAGATTGAGACAACGAGCATGAAAGAATATCCGGAGAGAAGGATTCGAACCTCCGTAGCCCTTAGGACGCCTGATTTACAGTCAGGTGCGATTGACCGCTCCGCCATCTCCGGATGAATTTACAGTAAAATATGCTACTCTACTCTTATTACTATTTGCAATATATAAGTTCTAGAGTAATTAGCTGGAGACGAGACTCGAACTCGTGACCGACTGTTTACAAAACAGTTGCTCTACCAACTGAGCTACTCCAGCTTAGTAGCCAATACTAATAAATATTGTGCATTTACTTGTAAGCTTCAGTATTCCATATTGCTTACCTGCAAAGATATTTTAAAGAAATAGACTTAAAGAGTATAACAACACTTATAAATCTTTGCAAAAATATTCTTTTTGCTTTAAAATTACATTGCTTATTTTAACAAAAAATGGCTAGAAAGTGCGAAATAACTGGCAAAAAAACAGCTTTCGGTAATAGAAAGAAACATAGAAGAGGTTCTTCAGGAGGAGGTGGTGTATGGAAATTCAAAGCACCTAAAACCAAAAGAACTTGGAAACCAAATCTTAGAAAGGTAAAGTTGGAAGTCAATGGGCAGTCCAAGAGAATCAAGATTTCTATGAAGGCATACAAGAAATTAAGGAAACTAGCAGAAGTATCTGCATAATAGTTAATACCAATTCCAATGATTTTTTTTGGAAGAAATGTATCAAAAGAGGCTTTAAATTCAAATCATAATTTAAAGTCTCTTTTTGTCGAGTCAAATATTAGAGAAGACGCAAAAATCTCCGAAATATTGTCCTTGGCACAAAAAAGACAACTCAAAATATTTTATAAGACTCAAAAGGAGCTTACAGCAATTTGTAATGGCCAAAATGAACATCAGGGTGTAGCCATCGAATTAGATTTTAATTACAAAGATCTAAAATTTATTCAAAACAATACCTGGTCTGAACATGATAGTTTTATTTATATTTCCGATGTAACATATGAGCACAATCTTGGTGCAATAATAAGAACGGCTGAAGTATCAGGATTAAAAGGCGTGATCATACCCAAAGAAGCAAAAGTTTCGCCTATTGTTGCGAAAACTTCTGCAGGAGCAGTATTCCACATTCCTATATTGCGTGAATCCATTTATAATACAATTAAAATATTCAAGGATAAGCTAAATTTTGATATAGCTTCCATAGAGCGAGGCGGCGCTATCTATTATGATGCGAATTTGAAACGTAATATTCTTTTTATAATTGGTGGAGAAGATAAATCTATTAGTCAAAATATTCAAAATACCTCCGATATAACTCTTCATATTCCTCAATTCGGCAAAATCAACTCTCTAAATATGAGTGTTGCAGCAGCTATTGTAATGTACGAAAGAGTTAGACAAACCCTTCAACAGTAGAATAATTAAGTTGTAAAGATTTTGTAAGGATTTAATTGCAATAATTCTGATAGATATTTTATTAGCATGAAAGCTATCAGGACTATATTTGTACTGGCCATATTTATTATTGCTTTAATCAGCTTATCTTTCTCGTTAATCATTATGCTTCGAAGCGATGGCAAAATCACCTTTGTTAACAAACCCCAGCAAAATCAAGTCTTTAAAAAATTTGCTTATATTTCTGGCGCTGTAAATAAACCTGGAGTATACGAAATCTCCGACTCTACACGTGTTTTAGACTTAATAAATCTGGCTGAAGGTTTTACCGCTGAAGCGGATAGTAATTTTATAGGCGCGCAGTTAAATTTATCCGAAAAATTAAGTGACGGCACAATGATTTTTATTCCTGCAAAAGGTGATGCATTGAGTACAAGTAACGAGTCGAAGATTAATGTCAATACTGCTAGCTTACAAGAACTTGCTACTTTACCAGGCATAGGTGAATCAACTGCACAATTAATAATAGATAATAGACCCTATGCTTCTGTAGAAGACCTATTGAATGTACCACGCATTGGAGATAAAACATTAGAAAAGATTAGGGGATTAATCACGATTGAATGAAATTAATAAATCTATACTTCTTTTTCTTAATTAAAAGAATACATACGAATATAACTTTACTACAGAATTTTCCTGTGCTAACAATTAGCTCAATAGTTGTGATTAGTTTTATTCATAACTATATTGCAATTTTGATAACTACTGTTATTTATATCAAAAACAAATATCTATTAATTACTACACTGTTATTACTAGTACTTGCAAATATATACACTAGCTCGGTTAATAGCAGGGTTAATCTTGAAAAGCGTCAAGATTATTATAAAAGAGAGCTGAGTATTACTGTACAGGAAATATATAAAGTTGATGATTTCACACAAAGCATAATTGCGAAAACAGATAAGTACTACAGTCGAATATTACTGAAAATTCCCAAATACCCTGCAGTTTATAGGAATCAGCACATTAAGCTAGTGACAAAACTCTCTTCTATAGAAGATAATCATTATTTTACACCAGCTTATAAAAAGTATTTGGCTTCAAGAAATATACATTTACAGGGAAATGCCGATAAATTTGAACAAATCCAAACCAAGGTACACACCAATTTATTAGATATGCATGGATTTAGTACTATAATTAGTAACCAAATTAATCGTAACTTTTCTATAACAAAAGCGAGCTTGATTATTGGATTGCTTTTGGGGAATCAGAGTGACTTTCGGGAAGAATTCCAAGATCAGATTAGGTTATCCGGTGTCTCACATATAGTTTCGGCATCGGGCTTTAACGTTGGATTGATACTTCTTTTAATTTTGAGATTTGAAGGAAGATTAAAAAGAAAGACTATTTATTTAGGAGGAATAGCTGGAATTTATTTCTATCTATCAATTATCGGTTTTTATAATATTGCTGCGCTAAGAGCTGCATTAATGCTCACATTGATTCTTATTTCAAAAATATTAGGTAGAAAAACAAACATTTTGCTGGTTCTAAACTTTTCGATAATCATAATGCTTCTTCTCTACCCTGGTTATTTATACAATATAAGTTTCCAACTATCTATAGCTGCCACGGTTGGAGTAATAATTTATACAAACTATTCAAAAGTAATTCTAAATTTATTCAAAAAATTACCAGCAGCTCTTGTTGAAATATATTTTTGTACAATATTTATAAGTTTTACCACTCTACCAATAATATATATTTCTTTCCGAGAAGTTACTTTTAATTCTTTAATCTCTAATATTCTTATATTACCTGCATTACCTATAATTATCTTCGGTGCACTGATAGAACTTCTGTTAGCCCCATTTTTGGTTGAACCACTCGAAAACTTGTTGATCAGTATAATCGATTTATTACTAACTTTTATTATAAAAGTAATTCAGATTTCGAGCCAATTGCCATTTGGAAAGATCTCCGATTTATATTTTATTATTTTAACTTTTTTGGCTATGGTAATTTTATTACTTGTATTGGATATTAGAAAAGTCGTGTATGAAACTAAAAAATAAAGTTAATACAATAATTATCTTTCTACTTGTGAGCAGTGCCTGGATCAACTTAAACTACCTACAATTCAGTTCAAGTGAGTTAGAAATTATTTTTTTGGATGTAGGGCAAGGAGATTCAATATTAATCAAAACACCAGCTAACAATTTTGTATTAATAGATGGAGGTAGGGGAACAGAAGTTATGTACCAACTTGAAGAGTTTATACCTTTCTATATAGACAGAATACACACCATTATTTTTACTCACCCGGATGCTGATCATATTGAAGGTTTAAATGAGGTTTTACAAAATTATACAGTAGACAATGTATTTATAAATAAAGTTTATAAGGAATCAGATATAGTTGATAAGACGCTCGAATTAGTGGAATCATACGATATTTATAATGCTGGACTTAATTCTCAAACGGATTTTGTGATTGATGGTATAAAATTTGATGTTTTGTGGCCAAACAACAGTGTAGATATATTTAATATTGCTGAATCGAATGATCTGTCGATTGGATTATTAATTAGTTACGAAAACTTTACGCTTTTTACTTCTGGTGATCTCAGTACAGATATTGAAGATAGCCTAGTAACTAACATTACACAGACAGTTACTATCCTCAAAGTTGGTCACCACGGAAGCAACACTTCTACAAGCCAATACTTTCTGAGTAAACTTAAACCTAAACACTGTATTATTCAATCAGGAAAAGACAATTCTTATGGTCATCCGAGTAACAAAGTAATCGATAGGCTAGAAGATGAAAATTGCAAGATACATCGAACAGATCAGTATGGTAATATAAAACTTATCTACTCAAATCAACATCTTTATTTAGAAGACTAAATACTCAATAGGATTGAGTTAAATTTTTCTGTTGCTTAAAGTTTTCTAAGATAATATAATTATACGTCAAATTAAATATTAGGTAAGTGAAATGGCAAAGAAGAAAAACAAAATGAATATATACAGATTCTACTCGAAAGAAACTGGTGAACATTATACAATCAGATTGTCTCGAAACGCCTACGACCAACTTAAAGACGGTTCAGTAAAGAAATTCAGCAGAAAACTTAGAAAACATATTGATTTCAAAGTTATTAAACCGAAACTAAAGTAACGTAAGTATCGATTACTATGATCCCACAGATCTCCTACGGAGAGTCGTGATGTCAATGGTAGCATGACGGTCTCCAAAACCGTTCGTAGAGGTTCGAATCCTCTCGACTCTGTATTATAGTATGTGGTCGTGCTAAAATACAGACGGCAGGATTAATCTAAAGTAGAGAGTTGAGAATTAATTAAAAGAAATTTAAGTATGAATTCTATTACTACCAACATGGAAGAGTTTGCAAACTGGTTATCAAATGAGCTTAAACCAGGAAATGTTGACTGGAATAATGTGGGAAGCGTGATTATCTATGCAATAAATATTTCTGCTTTTCTGATTATAGTTGCAAGTGTAATACTATTTATACTCAACTTTAAGAAAATAAGAAGATTTATAATATCAACACTAAATGAGTTAAAGTTAGTAGAATGGTTGAAAAGGAGCGAGGTAGCAAGATTATCTTTAATAACAATCAGTTTAATGGTCATAGTAACATTATTTATATTATTAATTGATCAGGCTTTTTTAATTTTAAGGAATTTGATAATATTACGAGAAGTTTAAAATTCAAACATGGCTAAGAAAAAAGAAACAAAACAAGAAAAGAATACAGAAACAGAGTCCGTAAAAACTACTGTAGATTCTAAGGATTTTAGGTGGTACATTCTAAGAAGCAATTCTGGAAAGGAAAAAAGTATTGCAGAGCAACTTAGACAGCGAATAAGGGCAAATAACCTAGAAGATGTTATAACAGAAGTAATAGTTCCTATTCAGGAAAAGATAGTTATCAAAAGAGGAAAAAAACAAACTGTAGAAGAAAGAATTTTTCCAGGATATATCTTAGTCAAAATGAAAGTTAATGATGATGCTATTCATATAATTATTAACACAGAAGGTGTGCTAGGTTTTATTGGATCTTCTTCTACAAGCAAGAGACCAACACCAATTAGCGAAAAGGAAGTAGAAGGTATAATGGCATTTATGAAAATCAAACAAATGCCTACTTATCAGGCAAAATTTAGTCAGAAGGATGCTGTCAAAGTTGTTGACGGTCCTTTTAAGGATTTTGTTGGAACAGTTCAAGAAGTTAATGAAAGTAAAGGGCAAGTTACCGTATTACTTACAATATTCGGAAGAGAAACACCTGTTCAATTAGATTTTTTACAAGTTAATAAAATTTAAATCATGGCAAAGGCAAAGGAAGTTGTTGCAAAATTAAAGCTAGTGATTCCAGCAGGAAAAGCTACTCCAGCCCCTCCAATCGGTCCAATTTTGGGACAAAATGGAATCCCAATTCAGGAATTTTGTACAGAATTTAACAATAAAACAAGAGAAATTGGCAATTTTGAAATACCAGTTGCAGTAGATGTATATAAAGATAGAACTTTTAAAATGAGGATCTTTCAACCTACTGTTGCAAGCATGTTAAAACAAAAGTTTAATATTCAAAAAGGTTCTGGTACACCAAACAAAGAAAAAGTAAAGAAAATTAAATTTAACGATTTGAAAGAAATCGCAGAAAGAAAGCTTCAAGATTTGAACACCAAAGACGTTGCAGCTGCAATGAAAATTGTAGCAGGTACAGCAAAAAGCATGGGAATTGAAGTAGAAGAATAATATTTAGCAGTAAAATAATAAAGCAAGTATGAAAAAAGATAATAAAGTAAAAATAGCAGAAGAACTAAGCTTAGAAGAAGCTGTCAAAGTACTTAAAGAAAATGCTAAAGCTAAGTTTGGCGAAACAGTAGACCTCGACATAGTGTTAAATCTTAAAGAATCTCAAAAAAATGAGAGTATTAGAGGTACAGTTTCATTTCCACATAAATTTGGAAAAGAAAAAAGAGTAATAGTACTCTGCGAGGAAAAAGATGTGGATGCTGCAAAAAAGGCAGGTGCAATAGAAGCAGGTTTGGCAGAATTGGAGAAAAAATTGATGGATGGGTGGAAAGATTTTGATGTAGTAATAGCAACACCAGCAGTAATGCCAAAAATCGCAAGACTTGGAAAAGTTTTGGGACCAACAGGATTAATGCCTAGCCCTAAAAACGAAACTGTAACTACAGACGTAGAGAAAGCAGTAAAGAACTTTTTGGGAGGAAAAAGTGGATTTAAAATGGAACAAAAACAAGGTGTTGTTAGAGCAAAAATTGCAAAAGTTGAACAACCAGAAGAACAAATAATCGAAAACGCAATTGAATTATTAAAATCAGTCACCAAAGAAGTTAGAAAATTTGCTTCAAGCCCATTTGCAAAAATCACTATCAAAAGCACTATGGGCCCTGGCGTAAGATTGAAACTTAATGATATAATTGCAAGGATTGGTTAAAATTTAGAGTCAGAGACAGTGGGTTTTTATGTGTACTAAAAGTATACATTGATTAAAACACCTACCGAGACAGCAAATTTAAGTATAGGTTAATATATTTTTATTATTAATCTATGCAATTTAATGCGCTCGGTAGAGCGTATTTTTTATTTATAAACTATGGCAAGAACCAAAAAAGAGAAAAAGGTGTTGATTGATCTCTACGAAAATAGAATCAAACAATCAAAGGCTGTAGTGATTGTAAGAAACAAGGGAGTAACTGCTTCTGAAGCAGTAGCTATCAAACAATCATTATACGATTTTGATACCAAGTTCAATGTGATCAAAAACACTCTTTTTAAAATAGCTCTAAAGAATACAGAGCTTGAGGGAGATGCCGACCTAGATAATTATGAACACGCCGCAGTGTTTATAAAAGAAGATATTGTGAATAGCTCTAAGGCACTCAAAAAATTTGCAGATGAGCTAAAAGACAGTAGCGGAAGTCAAAAGTTAGAATTAGCTTTTGGTTATCTAGACGGTGTTAAGTTATCTAAAGAACAGGTAACTGAACTTGCAGAGATGCCAGACAAACAAGGAAGCATATCTATGATTCTAGGTATTCTTGATCAGGCTCTTTCAAGTGTGGTTAATGTTCTAGAAGATCCAGTAAGATCTTATGCAACTATAATTGATCAAGCTTTTAAAGAGTAGGTCAATTAATATTTTAGTTAATAATATTTATTTTAAATACTATGGCAGCAGATAAAGTACAAAAGATAGTAGACCTTATTAAGGACCTATCAGTAGTAGAAGCTTTTGAATTAAAGAAAGCTTTGGAAACAGAATTCGATGTTAAAGCAGCAGCTCCTATGGCTATGGCAGCAATGCCAGTTGCAGGTGCAGCAGCAGAAGCAGTCGAAGAAAAAGATGAGTTTGATGTAATTCTTGTAGATGGAGGATCAAACAAAATCAACGTTATTAAAGTAGTAAAAGGAATCACCAACTTAGGTCTAAAAGAAGCTAAAGACTTAGTAGATGGAGCTCCAAAAGAAGTTAAGGCTGGAGTTAAGAAAGAAGAAGCTGAAGATATTAAGAAGCAAATCGAAGAAGCTGGAGGAAAAGTAGAACTTAAATAATTCTATTTTCTACATAAAAAAAGAGACAGATTAACTGTCTCTTTTTTTATTATTTATGTGTAAATATTCATAATACAGCTACTGAAAAGATTGGATCGATAGGCGTATTAATAAAATAGCAACTAGCGCGAAATGCAGTATAATATTGCCTTTTTTGTTATAATTACGGGTACAAAAATAAAAAAACACGGACAGAAGTCCATAGTTTTATGTTGTTAAGGAAGAAGCTTAATTTTAAAGACTAATCTCCTTCCATTGGGTAAAGCCAATGGCTTTAAGATTAGTTTATAATAAAAGAAAGTATGGAATATTTACTAAATCATTTAGCAAACCAGAATTATTTATATAGTTACGAAATTGATGCGTTAAGAGAAACCTTTGTATTACTCATGCTATTACCGCTAGTGGCCACAATAACTGGTATAGCTAGATATATAATTGGTCTCAAATCTCTAAGTGTCTATGCACCGATTGTACTTACTTACGCATTTTACGAACTAGGCTATATTGCGGCAGACCAGAAATCAGACATATTTAGAGGTTTAAAATTTGGACTAGTCCTCTACTCCATTGTGTTTATTGTAAGTATGCTGTTGTATAAGCTACTAAGAGATTTTAGAATGCATTATGTACCAAAAACAACAATAGTAATGATTGGAGTATCGGTATCTATTGTACTGGCAATATTTATAGGTACATTACTATTCGAAAGAAAAGGATTAATATATCTAGACATTTTCTCGGTGATAATGATTGCAACTTTATCCGACACATTTGTATCTCTAGCGGCTCGAAAACACACAAAACATACATTTTTTGTTGGGCTACAAACCCTATTTACTGCTTTAGTGTCGTACTCAATAATTACGCTTAATCAGACAGAAAACATTGTTGTTAACTATACTATCATTTTAATACTTGTGCTTGTTTTAACGAATATATATATAGGAAAATACGTAGGCTTAAGAATTTTAGAATACTGGAGATTCAGAGAATTATTACTTCAACCACCTACATCAAAAAATGCTAGGCAAAATATCCCTAATAAGAAAAAATAGGAAGAAAGTCTTGGGACTAAACGAAAGATATTTGGAGTATATACGTCCATTTAATTCTTCGTATGCGTTTAATATTGCAGACGATAAATTATTAACCAAAGAGATCTTAAATAAACAAGGAATACCTGTTCCTAAAATGATTACTGCCATTCGAAGCAACGAAGAACTCGAAGAGTTTGATTTCGATACATTACCGAAATCTTTTGTTATCAAACCTGTTCATGGGGTTAGAGGTGGAGGTGTGGAAATATTCTATAATAAAGATAAAGAAGGTAATTGGATTAGAAACGATGGTTCCAGAATTTCCATAAATGCTCTCAAAACACTATGCAGAGATATAATTGATGGGAGGTTTTCGTTACATAACGAAACAGACACAGTTTTGATAGAAGAAAGAGTAAGGCCACACAAAGATTTTAGATACTACACTTACAAAGGAACACCCGATGTAAGAATTATTGTATTTAACAACATCCCTGTTATGGGAATGTTGCGATTGCCAACAGAAAAATCCCTTGGCAGAGCAAATCTTGACCAGGGAGCTATTGGTACAGGTATCGACATGGCAGTGGGCAAAACAACATCTGCAATCTACGGTAAATATGGTTATATAGAAAAAATCCCCCATACAAAACTTCCGGTTTCGGGATTCCAGATCCCAAATTGGAATAAAATACTTAGATATTCGATAGAAGCCAGTAAACATACCGAGCTTGGTTTTTGTGCAGTAGACTTTTTGATTGATAGAGATTTTGGACCCATGATAGTAGAACTAAATGCAAGGCCAGGTCTATCTATCCAACTTGCCAACGAGGCAGGATTAAGAGCAAGACTTAAAAAAGCAAGTGGTATAGAAGTCAAAACAACAGAAAAAGGTATGCGTCTTGCAAAAGATTTATTTGGTGGAGAAATCGAGAAAGAGATCGAGTTAATGTCTGGAAAAGATGTTATTGGTATCTACGAAAATATTTCGATAATTGGTGTAAACAACAGACAGTACGATTGTAAGGCCAAGATTGATACAGGGGCTGATAGAACATCTTTTGATATAAATATTGCCTATCAGCTGGGTTATGGAGAGCTAATAGATGAATTTCAAACACTAAAAATACCTTACGAACTCGAAAAGGATGAAGCCATAGAACTAGCAAAAAAATACGAACCTTCACTTCTAGAAAAATATGAATATCTAAATCATTTGAGCATAGTAAAGTCGAGTCATGGGGTCAGTTTAAGACTATCTGTAAAAGTTAGCTTAAGAATAGACAATACTGTTTTCGAAACTGTGGCAAATATTTTCGATAGAAGTAGGTTAGATTATCCTGCAATTGTAGGACGCAAGTCTTTAACAAAATTCTTAGTTGATCCAAGTAAAAAAGCCTGATGGTAGAAATTAAAACATGTATAACAGGTTCTAAAGGGAAAACTTCAATAGTAAGGTTGATTTCTGATTTTCATGTTTACTCGAAAAATCTTTCTATTCATGTTGATTCTACAGGATCGTACTTTAACGGGAAGCAGCAAAGTAATTTTGAAGATTCTATCAAAATATTTGGTTTACCTCCGAACGTGAGACCTGGCAGATATACTAAGTGGATAAAAGATAATTGTATTAAAACTATTCCCACAAAATTATTTACCACCTTAGAGTGTTCTTTTGGTTGTTTTAGCACTGGAATTGGAGGACGCAAACACAATATAGGTATTTTTACCAATCTCTACAACACTGATTTGCGATATAACACTTCAAATCCTTTGGTTGATATGTACAATAAAAAATCATTTATTTTTAGGGAAATAGCAACTAATGGCTACTATTTTGCCAATTTGGATAATAAATTTACAAAAAAATCTTTCCTTGAAGATGTACTATCAGTAAATAATATTAGTAAGATAGGTATTACGCAACATCTAGAAGAAAATAAAATACAAAAAGTGCTCAAGAAGTACAAACTTAAGAATATATATTTTTTAAAGAATACTAAAATTATTGACTATCTTGGCCAAAGAGAAATTTTGGATACTAGCAGTTTTCCTTATTACAAATTTTTTAAATCACCTTTCATAATAGAAAATTTATTATTTTTAGCTGCATATGTAAACGAAATTGACCCAGTAAATGTTAAACATCTTGGTAAATTTTTAAGTAAGTATAGCTTTCCAGATAATTACGGAAGACTACAAATTTTTCGAAAGGCTAAACAATATGTAATTATAGACTTTGCCCACGATATATCATCACTAACATTTCTAACAAATTCTTTATTTGAACATTTTAAAAAAGATATTACCTTAATATTTAGATTTTTAGAGTTATGGCTACAACCTAACAATCAGATCGATTTTAGTAACTTTCTTAATGAGCAAACTTTTATAAAAAATCTGGTTCTTTACAACAAAAATGAGCATCTAGGCAAATCTTTCTATACCAAGTTGGGTAAAATTAAGACACTGTCCGAAGTCAATGATCAAGTAGTCAAACACCTTAATACAAGCAAGAAAATTGTAAATCAGGGCAAAGAGATTGATGCCCTTGAATATGCTTTGACTCTAACTGACGTTGTGGTGCACATTCATAATAATGATCCAGATTTTGTAGCCAGATTCCTTGTTAACAAGGATTTCGAAAAAATAATTTGAACTACAAATTTATAGTATACTCAATAAGCTTTCTCGCAACATTAATCCCTGTTACCTTCTCAAATCCTTTAAATTGTGGGGCAGAATTAACCTCTAATACCAATGGTCTGCCATCTTTAAAGATAATATCTATTCCACAATAATCAGCGTTCATAATTTTACTAATCTTTAATGCCAAATCTGATAATTCTGACGTCAATTCGTATTTTCTGATTTCTCCCCCAGCTGAATAATTTGTTATAACTTTGGATTTATCTACATATCTTTCAAATGCACCAAGTACTTTATCTCCAAGTGTAAGTATCCTCAAATCGCTTCTTTCATCGCTAGTTGTATCTATGAACTCTTGAAAAAGAATATCTTGAATATTATATTTATTAGTAATATTGGTTAATTGATCTTCAGTATTGATTAAATTAACTCCGTCGCCATGGCTGCCAGTTGTTAACTTAGCTATAATAGGCAAGTTAAATAACTTCCTCTGTTTTTCAAATTTTTCTTGATTTACAAACAGTTTTGTTGGTATAACAGGTATCCCGTGCGTGGTCAAAACAAAATAAGTATATATTTTAGTACTTTGGTGATTATGATAAATACTAAAGTCATAGTTGAGAGCTGGCTTTCCATTTGCTTTAACAACATACCTAAGAGGTTTGTATAAGTATTTATAAGAAATATCATCCGCACTACCACTTCTAAAAATAAAATAGTCGTAATCTTCAACAAGATTTTTTCCATTCAGACTTATCAAGACAGAATCTGCAGTAAACTCCAAATTTAGATCGGAATATTTTGCATGAGTAAAATCAATATTTAAAAATTTTGCTTCTTTCTTAAATCTTTTTATTGAATAGTTGTTATCTGAGGTTTGTTGCAATAGGAGTAAGTGTTTTCTCATAGATTAATTATTAATTCTATTAATTTTTTTGCTACATTTATTCCAGTTACCTTTTCAAAGCCTTGAAATTGGCAGAATCGATTAATTTCCATAACTCTAAACGAATTATTTCTAGAATCTACAATCAAATCAATTCCTGCATAATCCAAATCAAATATTTCTAAAACTTTCATTACAGTTTCTTTCATATTGTCAGTCAAGTTATCAAATTTCTCTACTCTACCTCCAGCAGAAAAATTATTAACTAATCCACTACTTCTGCTTCTTTTAATAACCCCTAATATCTCATTTCTAGTGGCAATAATTCTTAAATCATAATTATTGGGTATAAATGGCTGAAAAATATATTTTTCTAGTATTCTATCTCCATTTATAAATATATCTACATCTTTGAGATTAGAAATCAAACCTATACCTTTTCCTTCTGTCCCGTTACGTGGCTTAAAAAGCAGCTCTGTGTTATTTTTTTTGATATAAAGTTGTAAATCTTCTGTATTTCTAAAATAGAGTGTAGGTATTGTTTCTATTCCGTTTGCAAAATATAACTGGCTTTGAAGTAGCTTATCGTTTAAAGTTTCAAAATTTTTTACACTCAACCCGTTTATTACTTTTACTTTATGATTTAGCAGTATCTCTACTAAAATTCTATGATTCCTAAAATCCATATCTGCAGACTTGCCAGTGATTACAGGATTACGTAAATACGCTATACTGTCACTTAAGTCGACTGGGTTACCTTCATACAACAGAGCTGATTTAGCATTATCTATATAAAAACTTAACCGTTTATACTCTAGTATCTGTGTTTCTATGCTTAGCTTATTACATTCCTCTATAAACCTTTCCACCGAGTAAGAATCAGCTTTTCTACAAAAAATTAGAGCCTTTTTCATATTAACTCTCTTAAAAAAGTAAACTCAAAGTGATTGCTATTTATTAATATAGTATACTAATTATGAATTTTAACCTAAATACTACAAATTAACTAATTTATTACTACCACCATATGTTTATTGTTCTAGATTCTATAGATGGTGCTGGCAAAGGTCTCCAGAGAATAGAAGTTTCTAACTATATTCGCACTAGTCTTAACAAAGAGGTCCATGGAGAAGAATTTCCTGTGCACAATGCTTTCTACGAAACGGTTATCCATCCGGCTTTGCAGCAACAAACTAAATTAAATAAGGCTTCTTGGGTAATTTCTTATCTTCTAGACAAGACTTTAGAAGCAGATAGAATAAATCCGTACGTAGGTAACCCAGATAATCTTTTTATAGCCGATGGGTACTTTACTACAACACTTGCTTACCAATGTTTTTTAATGGAACAGGTGTCTTTAGAAAAGCTACTTGAATACTCTTCAGATTTCGAAATTCCTAAGCCTGATCTGGCAATTTTTATAGATGCTGATCCGGAAGTCGCAATGAAGAGAAAAGAAAAAGAAGAAGGTCATGATGAGGGATTGGATATTTTTGAAAAAGATTTGGCCAAACAAAATAAGTTACGCAATATTTACGAAAACATGTACAAAAATAATGTTTACTGTAAGTGGGATAAGGTTGATGGAAACGGAACGATACAAGAGGTTACGAACAATATATTGCAAATATTAAAAAATCACAAAATTATTTAAATTAGATCAAAAAACAGAGATTCTATAGTAAAATATCAGCAATAATTTAACCTTTCTAAAAGTATGAATCATAAATTAATAAGTATTGAAAGGACTTTTGTTATGATTAAACCTGACGGCGTAAAAAGAGGTTTAATAGGCAAAATCTTTTCTAGGCTAGAAAGCATGGGGCTAAAGCTTGTTGCATGCAGGATGATACAACCCTCGGAAGAGCAAGCTAAGGGTAACTATCCTGGAACTGAAGAGTGGCTTACAAAGATGGGAGAAAAAACTCATAATAATTATAGCCATGATTTGGAAGCAGTTAAAGCTGATCTAGGAACACACGATGCTTTAGAGATAGGCAGGAAAATATACGAGGCTTTAGTAACGTATTTAATGTCTGGACCTGTAGTGTTGATGGTATGGGAAGGTAATCATGCTGTTAATGTAGTTAGGAAACTAGCAGGAGCAACAAGTCCAGATATAGCATTGATGGGAACAATCAGAGGCGATATGGGATATGATTCTCCAATGCTTGCAGTTAAATCTGGCAGAATAGTGTTTCAAAATCTTATTCATATCTCTGACTCTGCAGAAGAAGCAGAAAGAGAAATTAAGCACTGGTTTGGCGATAAATATAAGTATTTAGGCAACTATACCAGAGTCGACTATGCTGCTGCTTTCGAAATTATGGATAATATTAATTAAATAGAAATAATATGAAAGTACAAAGAACTTTAATAATCTGTAAACACGATGCAGTAGCGAGAGGGTTGATGGGCGAAATAGTATCTAGGTTTGAAAAAGTCGGATTAAAGTTAGTTGCAATGGAGTTAATTGCCGCAACTGACGATATGGGGATTAAACACTATCCCAACACAACAGAATGGCTTTCTAAAGTTGGCGAAAGAACTCTTGCCGAATATAAAGAAAAAGGAATTAATGCACTAGAAGTATTAGGTACTGAAGATGCTGTCGAGATTGGAAAAATGGTTAAACAATGGAATGTTGAATATTTAACTTCTGGTCCGGTTTTGGCCATGATATGGGAAGGCCCAGAAGCTATAAAGATTGGAAGAAAGTTAGTGGGCCATACTGTACCATTATTGGCCGCTCCTGGCACAATAAGAGGTGACTTTAGTTGGGATAATGCTGATTTAGCAAATGAGCAACAAAGACCGTTTTACAATTTAGTCCATGCATCTGGAGAACCTGATGAAGCTGAATACGAAATCCAACTTTGGTTTGAGGGCACAGAGTTAATCAATTACAATGTGGCTCAGCATAAATCTATGGGTTATTTTGGAAAAGTTAAAGCAGAATAAAGTAGATGTTCTGCTTCGAACTTGCAAAAGCCTAGGGAAAGGAATATTGACATTTGTCCCATCACGTAGTAACTTTAACAAGTATAGTTAGTAGCTATAATTAAATATGATTAAATTCGTAAAAGAAACTCCGCTAGAACAATTGATCTACTTGGGAAATCTATCGGATGATGATGTAGATAATCTCTTAGTTACAGCATACTTGACAGCTGCTACAGAAACGATTAATACATTAATCGAAAAGAAAGAAATGGAAGCAATGGATCTAGCTAAGGCAAAAGAAATAATCGAATGCAAAGACACAATGGTAGATAACTTAGAATATTTTAATAAAAAATACCCCAATTTTAATAAGTACTTAGATGTTGAATCTTATATTTACAAAAAGAATATGCTGCTAGACCAACTCGAGGATTTTAGAAACTCCGAGGACATGAAAAGTAAATTGCAACCCGAAGATCAGGAAATATTTTTAGGCATCCTAGATTCTTTAATAGAAGCACTAAAAAACCATACAAAAGAAATTAATCAGAATAAATTTAACGAAGTCTGGGAGTATTATTTAAGCTATATTGATTTATTAGGTCTTTAGCATATGTCAACAGCAGCTTCAGCATCAACTGGCAATCCCGAGCTTCCATTGCAAAGTACAACAATACCATTGGAACATCGAGAGGATTTTGTAGGAAGAATGTATAGAGGTTCTAATCCAAGAACAGATCAGCCTGCGGCCAGTACAGAAAGTATTCCAGAAGATAGAAACGAGAGTTTTATTAAGCAAGTCTTTACCAGGGCTTCTGAAGAGCTGCAAAAAGCCAATAAGAGGTTTTCGAACTTAACGCATGAAGATATGGTCAAAATAGGAAAAGGCGTAAAACTAGGCTTACTAACTGGCATCTTAGGACTTGCTGCAGCAGGTTCTACCCCATTAGTGATAGGGATTGGTGTAACTGCTACTGGAGGTATCGGCGCCTTAGGTGTATATGAAATAGGTAGAGAGTTAATTAATAAGGGTCAGGTAAAAATGATTCAACACCAACATTGGCTAGGAGAGGGATATAGAAGACGTGATTATAATAGACTTAAACAATTGCATAGTCAATATAAATCCTTAGGAAAGGAAGGTAGAGCTAATTTGTCGATAGAGCAAAAGAATGAGTATATAAATTTAAGGCGCAAAGTAGAATTAGGCAAAGCTATCGAGAAAGAAAGACAAGCTAAAATAAGATATTTGAGAGCAGAACGTAAAAAACGAGGAACACCGTTTCTTAGAATCCTCGCCGGAGTATAACTACCCTACTCTAACCATTTTTATTGCAGATCTATCTACCTTTTCTTGAGTTAAATCTAAATAAGGACTAAAGGTGTTCGTAGGCTCTTCAATTTGCTCAAATTGATTACCTTGTTTAGATTTCCGATAAGTTCCTGTGTTATTTCCCCGGCCAATTACCATTCTGTAAAGATTGAGTGCTTGTTTTTCCCTATCGATGTTCTTCATTGGTCCGACCGAGTGAGCATAAACTATGTAACCTTCAGAATCAGCTCCTAACATTAACATAACATGATGCCCCCAAGATAAAGTTGTGAATCCCCATTTGACTTGACTAGCTAAATCCCCTAAGTCGCTAACTTTGATTGGCAAAAATTCATTAAAATCTTCAGTCAGATTTTGTCTTTTTGCAACCTGAAATGTATTTGCTTCCAACCCGTATCTTTGTGCATCTCCTCCCCTACCACCTAGTATTAAACCATAGCAACTAAATAACTGCTGCATAATTCCTGAACAATCTTCAAATATGCCATTGGAACCTCCCCAAGAATATGGCCACCCATTTATCCGTTGAACAAGCTTTGCCATATTAACTTGATTTTGTGGAATAAATCCTATATTTATATATTCTTTTTCAACTAAATATTCTAGACCGCTAGGTAATCTTATTTGATGATAAATTTTGCCACTAGCTTCTATATTTTTTTCAACCACTTCAACCCAATTACCCATACTTAGTATTGAAGTTTCGCCAGTCTCGAATATACCGTCGCCATAGGCTTCGGGAGATACATTTAATTTTTCTTCAGGCGAAAGATTCTCCCAATTTCTTTCGTAGGAATGCCCAGCATTTCCTTTGAGTGAATTAATAAGAACAAGTACACCATTTTCTTCTATAAGACCCCCTACCGTTATGATTCCTAAATCTCTTTGTTTATCTTTCAAATTTTGAAGTGTTTGGTAAGGTCGCAAAAAGTCAAATTCTATTTCGTTTATTTTCTTACCAACTGTTAATAAGTTCTTATTATTTTTGACCCAGCCAGCTACCTGATTAGTTCGTACGTACAGCCATTCTTCGCCCTTGTGTTCGACTCGTCCCAGTACAAGTGCCGGTTGATTTACAAAAACAGCAGATTCTTGATTTAGAATATTTGTACGTACTACTTGCCTAAAAATTGGAGATAGAAAACCTGAAGGTTTTGGAAAATCAAATAAATAAGGTTGGTCTTTGTAATCTGGATCTGCAACTGGGTATTGGCAAAGGTAGTTCCTCTGATTAAAAACTATATATTCTGTTGGTTTGCTAATTAACTGAAGTTTGTCTCCTGAAGCCCAAAAATAATAGCTTTGTTCTAGTCTAGAAAATATTTTTTTAGTTTCTTCAGCAACATACAAAATACTGGCTTGATCTAAAATATCTACTAAATACATTCCTCCAGGTCGTTTTAAAGATTCTCCGTAGTTCATTGCAGGATCGTTACTTAGTTGAGTTGCTAATTTGAGATTATAATCTTCTGCATGCTTTAACTGTTCTTCGGAAGCTACTTCAAATTCAAAATGTTGCCAACCTAATTGCTGATATATTTGGTCTATTGTTTCCATAGATAATTATATCACTGTAATTAAAATAGAAGTTTAATAGTCCGGCATATTGTGGATAAGGATTGGAACTGCATATACTTAACTAATGTAAAATGATTGATTATAGCGATATTTGTCAATACAACAAAAGTATAATTTGCGTATAAAATTAAGTAAAGTATACATAGATCGTAATTATTTTTGTCGTTTTTTTTGTGCCCATATGTTGCTTAGACTTTTGGATTTCTGCGAGAATATATCGATATTCATTGCGGCAAGTAATCTCCGATGACGTTCATCTTTGTCTAAGAATGGTTGTGTAGGATAAAGCTGGTCTGTAATTTGGCCATAGTTAACTGTATTAGGATTAGTTAGAATATTAGGAGACATAGTTTTAACCCACAGGTTGTACTGAACTATGATTCGATGAAGTGCTACATATTGAGCCATTAACGATATAACTATACTTAAAGCTTCGTAATCAAAATTAAGCGATGGCAAGAAATTTCTATCTACAAATCGCTGTTTAAAAAAATAATCCGAATATATCTCTACCAAGTTCAAATACTCATGATTTATACTTTCCCTGTTCTCGACTCCACCAAGAATCTTTTCTAAAATATTATCTGGACTTCGACTTGCCCCCTTTTGTGTTTGAATAAAAATATCAAATTTTTCTCTATTAAATGCATCCAGATGTGCACACCCGTCCATATAACCATCCTCCCTTATTGAACTTATTGATATATTATCCCAAGGTAACATGCGTAAGTTTAAACTTCCAAGATTTGGGTTATTCTCATTAAAATCTAAATCTTTAAGCATTGCGAAAGTGCCATCGTCTTCATGATTATAGTATGCCATGCCAATGCTTCTACCAGTTATATTAGAGTCTAATTTTTGGTCTAGGGTTTCAACTCTTACAGTAATCTGCGGAGAACCACTTCCGTTAACATATCTGGACATAAAACCAGCAAAATACTCTATATCAAATTTACCTTCAGATACAGGTATTAAAATTAAAGGTGAGCTACTGTAGCATAGGTCTGGATGAAGGGCATAAGTATTAATTGTATCTGCAGCAAAGTTTTTATTACAGGTCGTATCAATATCCCATAGTCGAAAAACAGCTTCAGGTGGATATTTATCTTTTCTGGAAGTTACATAATCAGCCCCTATAGTTCTAATGGCCTTTAGCCCGCAGAGTTCCTCAGTTTTGTAACCAAGTCCGGTTCCTGTAGATGACAAATCAGCTCTAGTAGTATCTATTACAGATAATTTTACTTTATTAGCTTCTGCTGCAGCTAGAAATGCCAGCCTTTTTAGTTCCTTTTGTTCAATTTCGCTAATTATTTTCACGACCTCCTTTTTATTATCTTCTCGAGCTAATTCTTGAATCCGAAATAATAGCGTCAAAAAACTCATCATTTGATCAGATTCAACAAGGTCAGTAGGATAATCTCCATCTTTCCCGATATAACCCACAGGCTTTTCGCCAAGCCTGAAAAAAGTATCTTCACTCTGACTGGGGTAATGTTTAATATTCTGAATATATTTTTTACTTTTTAAAAGATTTACAATTAGATTTACTTCAATTGCATCTCCTTCCTCTAGCTCTTGATTAAAAAGCGATTCAAGAGTTTGAATGAGCATACCATTTGCAAATTCTTGAAAGTAAACTGGTATAGAAAAAATTACTTTAACATTTCCTACGTCTGGGGTTAAAATAGTTAACTTTTCTTCAATTTGAACTACTTCCTTGAATGTTTTGAAAAATAAGGCCTGACTCCTCTCTAAAGAATCAATTGATTCTTCTTCATGCTCATCCGTTACTAATTCTGGAAATGAAAAATCTTTAGCTTTAGTATCTGAAGGATTATGCATACTTAAGTTATTTAGATATAAAAGATAATTAATACAAACAGTGAATAAGTTTTTTACATGCGAAATTTATTCCTTGTTCTTATAAATTATCAATATAGTACCATTTACATATGATTATCACAATTTTGGAAATATATTTTTGAGTACTTGGAATTAATTCTTGCCTCTACCAGGAATCGAACCTGGATCTAAGCCTTAGGAGTGCCTTATTCTATCCGATTGAACTATAGAGGCTAATAGTTATAGAGCTTTTAAGATTTTTCCAAATATTAGCGCATAAATTATAGCACTAAGGAACAATAATTTTTAATTCCTTAAAGATTTTAAAGTCCCCTGGATTATTAGTTAGTAATGGAAGATTATATTCAAGTGCTGTAGCAGCAATTATTACATCCATAAATTTTGGTGATTTTAGATTTTTTGAACTCTGTAGTTTAAGGTAATAACAAGTCTTCTCGCCTATACGCGTATTTAAATTAATTACAGATAGAAGATCTTTTAAATAGGATATAGTATTTGTATCAGGAGTTCCCATAATCAATTCCATCCAAGTAATTACACTAATTCCGAGTTTAGCATTATTTAGATTATTAATATAATTAATATAATATTTATCTTGCTTTAACAGATAAATAATTACATTAGTGTCTAACACATAATCAATTTGAGGGTCTAAATGGGAATTCATCAAAAGTGCGATTTGGTTTTATATTTATTTTAGGCATCTTCTTTATTGCAGCAACTAAATCTCTTGCAGTATTCTTTGACTTCCTAAGCCTTATTTCTAATTGATTAACTTGATCAATTGGGACAACAACAGAATCAATTCTATCTTCTAATAAAATCTTCTTTATTTTAGGAAACTCTCTTAATAGAGTTCTGGTTGTAATAATTCTTCGCGTCTTCATAAGACAAATTATAAATCAGGGTCAGACACTTGTCAAACAGTTTAAGGATTAAAATGGAATGTATCCTGCTGGATCTATGTAAATATAATTAACTCTTAATCCAATATGTAAATGACGCCCGGTACATAAACCTGTGCAGCCCATGGCACCAATAGCTTGTCCAGCTTGTACATATTCGCCAGTTCGCACGTATAGGGCATCGTGATGATAGTAAATAGTATGAACTCCGCCTCCATGGTCTACTGTTACTCCATAACCTCCTCCGTATGGTTCCCAACCCGAGAAAATAACGGTACCTGCAGCCACTGCACTTGTATCGCAACCTGCAGGTCCATATAAATCTACAGCATTATGCCAACTAGAAAATCCACGAGAGAATCCGTATCCTGCGCATCTATAAAGTGGATTTATAAAGCTTATTCCGTTCAGAGCAGCCTGGCTTGCAGCTGGCAGCGAAACTATTGGAGGAGCCTCTGCATAAATAACGTTTGGATATACTGGTGCTGGTTTTGGTGGTGGCTTTAATTTGCCATCAGGAACTAGAACAAATGCACCTTCCTTGATTGCATAATCAGGTCCATCCAAATTATTTATTTCTATAATATCAATTTTGTTTCCTGCATCAAGCCTATTCATCACAGTATCTGCATTTTCACCTGCATCGGCCAATATCAACACCCCATTAATTGGAGGAATTTTTAGAACATCTCCTACTTTTACACTTGGATCGTAATAATTGATTTTGTCTAAGTTTGAAGTAATTATAGATTCCTGAGTTATGTTAAACTTTGATGCCAAAGATTCCAGATTTTCTCCTTCCTGGACTGTATATTCAAGTATTTTAAAGTTACTAGTCGTGTCTGCTTGCAGAACAGTTTGTATATCGCTACCCTGCTCCAGCAGATCTATATCGCCGGGATTGCTCGAACCAGCAGCCAATATCCGACTTGACTTGCTCCGAGAAAAACTGCTAGTAAAACCAGTAATAATTACTATCGCAGTTAGGATAAGTATTCCCAAGTGAAGATATTTTTTATAGCTTGAACTTCTTCCCCAAAATAATCTGTATACTATTCTTTTTTTGATTTTAGAATTAAACGCAGCATAGGAATTCCGTAATCTCGACAATCTACCTTTTTTTCTATTTTTTTCTTCTCCAAGTGTTAGAGAAACCTCTCTCATTATGAGCTTTATTAAACTAAACTCCTAAATTATACACCATTTTTGATTAAATATTTTCGTGAAGAGTCGCTAAGAATTCTTCATTACTCTTTGTTCTCTTCATTCTATCAATCAAAACTTGTGTAGGGTCAGAATTTGTTTCGCTCTTTATAGTATCTAGCATTCTGATTACTCTCCAAGTTTGAGCGAGAATTTCTGGCTTTAAAAGTTTATCTTCGTTTCGTGTATGCGAAGCTGTAACATCGATTGCTGGGAAAATTCTTCTTTCTGTTAGTCTTCTATCCAATTTTATTTCCATATTTCCTGTGCCTTTAAATTCTTCGAAGATAACCTCGTCCATTTTGCTACCTGTATCTACAAGAGCAGTAGCTATAATTGTTAGGCTACCTCCATTTTCCATATTTCTTGCTGCACCAAAAAACTTTTTGGGAGGAAAAATGGCTACTGGGTCAAAACCTCCAGATAAAGTTCGACCAGATGGTGGTGCTGTAACATTGTATGACCTTGCAAGTCTTGTTATGCTATCCATTAAAATCACAACATCTTTTCCATACTCAACTAATCTCTTAGCTCTTTCTACAGCCATCTCTGCAATTTTTGTATGATTTTCGGGATGCTCATCAAAATTGGCTGCTATAACCTCACCTTTAACAAATCTTTGAAGATCTGTTACTTCTTCTGGTCTTTCGCCTACCAAAACAACCATCAAATGTATATCTGGATGATTGACAGCGATTCCATTTGCAATACTCTTTAGTATCCAAGTTTTACCTGCTTTTGGAGGAGCGACAATCATTCCTCTTTGTCCCTTACCTATTGGACTTATCAAATCTATAACCCTAGTTTCTATAATATGTGATTCTGTTTCTAATTTAATTTGCTCATCTGGAAAAATCGGAGTTAGTTTGTTAAAACTAGGTCTTGATATAGCTTTTTCTGGTCCTTGACCGTTAATAGCTTCTATTTTAAGCAAACTTAGATATCTTTCGCCTTCTTTTGGCGGTCGTGCCTGACCGGAAATAAAATCCCCCTGCCTTAAATTAAATCTTTTTATTTGAGAACTAGATACATAAACATCATTATCGCCTGGTAACATACTCAAAGATCTCAATACCCCATGAGAATCCTTGACGATTTCCAAGAAACCTTCGGCAAAGATATTGCCGCCTTTTTTGGTTTGTTCAGCAAGAATTTGCAGAATTAAATCCTTTTTAGGATAGTCCTGCACATCTTTAATTTTTAATTTTGTTGCAATCTTTCTTAATTCAGCCAATGTAACAGCTTCTAATTCTGTAAGGCTAGTTGCATTAACAATCGTGTCTTTTTTCTGTGTCATTTTGGATTATAAATAAATAATTAGGAAGTAAATGGATTATTGAAGATATAAAACTTCTATAATTTAAGTTTCGTAAAGATAATAAATAATAATTGATAATAAATTGATATTTTTTGTAATTAATTCAAACTGAGGACTATTTAATTTTTATCTAAGACTTGGATAAAGTCAAATTTTTTCTGAAGATAAATTTCTTACTCCTTAATCCTAGAGTCCAGTAAGTCTCATATAGCTTTCGATATATGACCGTACGCGAACCAGACTCTGGGATCAAAAAGCAAAAACTTTCTAGTCCTAAAGTCCAGTAAGTCTCATACACCTTTCGATATATGACCGTACGCGAACCAGACTCTGGGACTAGAAAGCTTAAATTTAAAGAACTAGTATCATTATACCCTATATTTTCTATTAGTCAAGCCCTATAGTTTTGTAGTAATTGTATTGCATTCTGTATTCTGAACTCTTGTGCATTGAGTATTCTGCGTATTTATGTATTGAATAGATAGATAGCCTTAGTATGTTTGCAAGTTAAACACTATGTTTCACGCACATTTTTTACGTATCATTCTGCCTTTACTCGGGGATAAATATAGTTAAATTTCTAATTATAAGGCCCTGAATTAGAAACAAGCGAATCAATGCAAAATTTAAGGATTTATTGACTATCAACATATTCCAGATAGGATAATAATCATGCTGAACATTAAATTCTGAAGCGCAAATCCTAGGCAAGGATTTACTTAGTCATGGAGAACTTGACTGTGTCCTTAACTAGGTTGACATCAACTTTAATAAGATCCTTCTTTTTCTTAATATTAGAATCAAGAAGGAATTTTGCTAATCCGTTTTCCAATATTTCTTGTACCTTTCTTCTTATATGCCTGCCACCAAATTCTTTACTATAGCCTTCATTATTTATTTTTTCTATTATTTCTGGGCTTACTTCCATTATTATGCCTGCTTTTATAAGTCTTAGCTTGAGCTCATCAACCTCAAGCTGAGTAATACCTAAGCAGTCTTTCTTGTTAAGCCCTCTAAATACATCTATCAGATCTATTCTGTTAAGGAACTCAGGTCTTAAGCTTCGCCTTAATTCATCCATTATCTTATCCTTCATATCTTCGTAAGCTTGTGTTACTTCTTTTTCTTCTTCATCTTCTATTTGTACATCAAAGCCTAGTTTATTGTCGCTAGAAACTTCTTCAGCACCAATGTTAGAAGTCATGATAATAATACAGTTCCTAAAATTTACTTTAACACCCTTACTATCTGTTAACTCTCCTTCATCCAAAATTTGTAGAAGTAGGTTTAAAGTATCTGGATGAGCTTTTTCGATTTCGTCGAATAGTATTACCGAATATGGCTTTCTCTTTACGTAGTCTGTAAGCTGACCACCTTCCTGATATCCTACATACCCTGGCGGGGATCCTATTAGCTTTGATACGCTATGCATTTCCATTAGCTCACTCATATTTATTTGATATAGCAAGTCTACAGATCCAAATAGCTCCTTAGCAAGAGATTTGGCAAGCTCTGTCTTACCAACTCCAGTAGGTCCCATAAATAAAAATGATGCCAAGGGTCTTTTGGGGTCATTTAGACCCAGATGGGACTTTTGAATGATTAATCCTACATTATCTACAACTCTATCTTGCCCGACTATCCTCTTTTTTATATTTTTTGCCAAATCTTTCAATTCCTTGCTACCTATATCCGAAATTACCATTGGTATTTGAGTTGCTTTATAAATAATATCTCTTACTAAACTTTCAGATACTACTTTGGCATATTTTTTGCTAACTTTCTTTTTGCCTTCTATTATTTGCTCGATTTCGACAATTATATCGTCTTCAGATTGTTTTGCTTTAGCGGCAAGCTCAAAATTTTTATTTTTTATAGCTGAGTTCTTTTTCTTTTGAATATTGATCAATTTTTCGCCCAGCTCGCTGAGCTCGGGTTCAATTGCTATTTCCCTCCCTATTTTTAACGTTGCGGCAGCTTCATCCAAAACGTCTATGGCTTTGTCTGGTAAGAATCTATCTGTTATAAATTTTTTTGTTAGTTCCACTGCAGCATCCACAGCCTCTGCCGAAATTTTAATTTTATGAAAGTTTTCAAAATCATCTTTAATATTCAATATTACTTTTTTGGAACTTTCTATATCCAGTTCATTAACAATTATTGATTGAAACCTTCTAGCCAAAGCTGCGTCATCTTCAAAATATTTTGAATATTCTTCATGAGTTGTTGCGCCTATGATACTTAATTCGCCACCAGTTAAGTAAGGCTTCAGAATATTCGCAATGTCCAGTGAGTCTTTGTTTCCAACCGACCCTGCACCTACGATAGTATGAATTTCGTCTATAAAGATAATCACATTTTCGTCTGCAATTGCTTCTTCTATAACTGATTTAATCCTCTCCTCTACATCTCCTCGCAATCTTGCTCCAGAAAGTATTCCAGCTACATCCAAACTTAGTACACGTTTATTAAAGAAAGAACTAGGAACATTTTTGTCTACAAGCATATTCACAAAGCCTTCAACAATCGCAGTTTTGCCTACACCAGCATCACCTACCAAAATAGGGTTATTTTTTGTTTTGCGCGAAAGTATATGAATCAGTCTTTTTATTTCTTTATCTCGACCAGTTATGTTTGGGTAACTTCCTTCGGAAGATTTTTCGTTCATGTCCACACAAAAATATGGAAGTGATGACTTATAGCCTTTCAGCTCATCTTGCTCATCTTTAGCTCCAACAGTTATAGGGAAAGGATTAAGCGTCATCAAAGTTTCTTTCAAAACCTCCTGGCTTATACCTAGGCTTTTAACTGTATTTAAAAAGTCTATTTCTTCAAACTTAAAAAATGCAACTAGCAAATGTTCAGAACCAACATATACATGTCCAAGTTCTGAAGCAACAATGATTCCTTCGTTAATAATCTTCTTTGTTATTTCTGCGAACACTGGTTCTACATTATCAAAAGTATTTATACCTTTTTTATTCATTAATTCAATACTGAACTGTTTTGCTGTAACGTCAGTATCTATCCCCAGCTTCTCTAGAACTGTTTGTATAACTCCATCTTTTTCTTGGAGTAGGGCTAAAAATAGATGTATGGGTTCGTATGTTTGATGCTTGTACTGTACCGCAAGGCTATACCCTCTATTAATTACCTTTCTTGCATTTAAAGTAAATCTTGCAAATCCTTTTATTTCTTTGGGCAGCTTTTCGTTTACCATAGTTTTTAACTTTGAGTATCAAAAAATGAATACTAATTATTTTAGCAAACTAATAGAGATTCTGCTAATACTTTAGGCAAAAAATCCCGCACTAAGGTTGAACTTGTGCGGGATAACACTTCTTGCATTTTAATCTTCTTTTAGAATTTCTTGAAGTCCTTCCATTTCTCTGGAAGATTCTGTTGAAGTTTCCTCTTTTTCAACTTTTTCTTCAGTGTCTTCTTTAGAAGCTTTCTTAGCCTTCTTTGGAGCTTCTTCCTTGCTTAGTCTCTTCAAACTTAGTCCAAGATGTCTATCTTCATCAGAAATGGAGATAATCATAACTTTGACTTGTTCTCCTTCCTTGACCACAGATGCTGGATCTTTGACAAGTTTATTAGATAGTTCGGAAATATGGATTAAACCATTTAATCCGTCGGAGATTTTTACAAAAGCACCATAATCAGCAATTCGTTGAACCACACCTTCTACGATTTGGCCGACTTGATAGTTTTTGATAATACTCTTCCAAGGATCTGGTTTTAGCCTTTTAATACTATAAGCGACTCTTTTGCCGTTATCGTTAAGGCCAATAACCTGCACTTCTACCTGGTCATCGATCTTATAGAAATCAGCAGGATTTGTTACTTTATCCCAAGAAATCTCGGATAAGTGAACTAATCCTTCTAGTCCGCCTGCATTAACAAACAATCCGAATGGAGCAATACCTGTTACTGCACCTTTGAGAGTATCTCCTACTTTAAGATTCTCTAGGGTTTCGTTTCTTTGCTCCATATCTACATCTGAGTAAACTTGTTTTTCGGAAAGAATTACTTTTCCTTGCTCTTGATTAATTTCCATCACTTTTACCTCCAGTGTTTCGTCAATCAATTCTGCAAGTTTAGATTGAAGCAGTTTTGTTGCATCGTCTTTGTTGTTTGTAAAAGATGCATCAGCATAAATTCTATTGTTTCTTAGCTGAGAACTTGGTACAAAACCTCTCAAGCCGCCTCCGATTTCTACAATAACACCACCTGTATTAGCTTCTATAACCTTTACAGCAATGGTTTTTTCGTTCTCTTTGGCTTCCTGTAGTTCGTGCCATTTTCTAGCTAAACCAGTTCTTTTTACAGAAAGTTCTATCTGACCTTCTTTATTTTCTGGTCTAACAACAAAAACAAGTACTTTGTCTCCAGGTTGCTTGTTAAACTTTTCGCCTTCGAGCTTCATTTCGTTTCCTAGAACAACGCCTTCTGCTCTCCCGCCAACGTCTACAAGTAATTGCCCTGGCTTTATGTCGATGATTACACCTTCTACTATTTCTCCAGGCTTAAAGGTCTTTGGTACTTGGACCTCGTCAAGAAGTGTTTGAAAATTTTGGCTTTTGGTTGCCATAGATTTTATTTCTATTTAAGTTTGGATTTTCTCTTAGAAGTTAAGTCTTAACTCCAGGGAATCTTAAATAGCCTAGAAAATTATAACATAAGAAGGCAGATTTGAAGCATTTAGAATCTTAGCCAAGCATACTAAAACACAACAATTTGGGCAGTTAGCTTTCAAGTTCTAATCCACTATAGTCATTGAGTCTGACTACAGGATTTATAGCCATAATATTAGGAATATAATAAGTTCCATCACTATCAATTTCTACAGTAGCATATCCAGTTGCATCATTATGCTTCTTCTACATCGTAGGAAATTGCATCATCAAATAGCCTAGAAAGTTATAACACAGGTAATTTCGTGCCTAGCAGTTTATATAGATTACTTAATTCACTTTTAGTGTTAAAATTTTTAGTACTTTCTTACTCTTAAAGCATGAATAAAATCAATTTCTCGCTGATTATCCCTATTTTCAACGAAGAAGAAAATATAGAGAGATTGATCGACACACTCATCAGAAGCTTAAGCAGTAACAAGCTTATTAACAAATACGAAATAATCTGCATGGATGATTGCTCAACAGATAAAAGTTTAGAATTACTCGAAAAGGCAAAAGCAGAAAGACTGCATCAAAAAGAAAATATCAAAATCTATTCATTCACAAAACGGAAAGGACAAAGTGCCGGCATCGCTGCAGGGGTAAAAGTTGCTAAATATGAAGTCTTAGGTATTATAGATGCAGATCTGCAAACAGATCCTGAGGATTTTAAAAAAATGATACCCAAACTTTTTGAAGGCTATGACTGCATCAATGGAGCAAGATATCATAGAAAAGATCCATTCAGCAGAAGAATGACTACAAAAATAGCTAGAGGGCTGCATCAATTTTTTCTAAAAGATAATTTTTACGATATTACCTGTCCACTAAAAGTGATGAGAGCAGAATGCTTAAAAAGCCTAACATTTTACAATACTTTCCATAGGTTTATTCCAGTTCTTGTGCAAATGCAAGGATTCAAAGTTATCGAAATAGGAGTTACGCATAGACCTAGGATAGCAGGCAAAAGCAAATATGGTTTGTGGAACAGACTAAAGGTAGCCAGACAAAGTTTTAATGCTGTAAAATGGATGACTCAAAATTATGTAAGTTACGAGTTTAAAAAAAGAATTGACTAATAATTATGACATTAGATAAAGACCACTTAATTTTTGCATTTGGATTTATAGCACAAGCTTTATTCACCGCTAGGTTTGTTGTTCAGTGGATAGCTAGCGAGCGACGAAAAGAAAGTATTGTGCCCATGTCTTTTTGGTATTTCAGCATCGTTGGAGGAACAATGTTATTGATTTATGCAATAATGCGGCAAGACCCTGTCTTTATTATGGGGCAATCTCTAGGATCAGTAATCTATCTTAGAAATATTTACTTCATTAAAAAGAAGAATAAAACTTTAAAAGAGCAACAAAAGGCAAGTAACTTGGATGAAATTTCTAGCTGATCTAGTTACAAACTCTACCCCACCCAATTGCAATAAATGTTTCGTCTTCGTATATCTTACATGTCTTAATATTAATATCTAAATCTAAATTTTTAAGATCTGAAGTTAACCAGTATTTGTCCATAATAAAATAACCTTTAGAAAACTCATTCATAACTTTATAAGATCTTTCTGTTATTTTCCCGGCTTTGTTATCTTCAAAATCGTAAAAATTATTGTCATTAAATTTGATTTGGCCATTAAATCGTTCCTGCCTTGTCAAATGCCAGAGTAGCATATGTGCCTGTGGCGTGATTATTGCTGTTTGGCTGTCGTACTTTATGGGAAGGTTGTCTAATACAGTATAATCCTTTAATTTTTGTGTATGAAAATCTTTTTGTGCACGTATATTCAATTTTAAATTGCCATTTTGAGCAAAGAAATAATAATTCCCAAACAAGATAAAAATAACTACCAGCGCTAACAACTTCAGCAATCTTGGTGCTATATCAACTTTAAGTACGAGTAGCGATAGCTGTTTCAGCTTTTCTAAAATCCAGTTAATTGCTATGACCATAAGTAGCGTAGTCCAAATCGTAATATAAATGTAGTATCGCTCTTCAAAATAGCGATTGTAGTAAAGTCCATAAAATACGTAATACGAAAATGTTATGGTTGCTACTGCATTAATTTCGAACTTTCTGCTTTTAGCACTAACAACAAAGCCTATAAAAGTAAGTATAGTAAAGAAAAATGACATTGGTAGTAAAATATCTTCGTTCACAGCATTGGCAAAGCTGTGAGATCCTTTTAGATAATAATTCACAAAATCTGAAGATATTTTGGGCAAAATATTAAAATCAGGCTCGCCTATTTTATGCGAAAAGATTCCAAGCATTGTATAAGGAATTAGTAATGATACCGCTCCTAAAGCTATCTTTTTCGGCTTGACTAGCTTAGGCATTTTGTAAAACAGGACTGCTAAAAATACTCCAATATACAAAGCTACTATATTTCCGAATGTAGTTCTGTAATCAATCACTGCGTAAACAGCAGGAAAGACTAGCCAAATAGCCAGATTCTTCGATACTTTAAGATTAAAACTAGCTGGATAATCTTTTTTGATCTGTTTGATTACAAAATAAGTAAATATAATATTAAAAAGTAAAAAGAATGAATATTCTCGTACAAAACTGCCCATTGCTACTATTAGTGGTGCGAATGTCCAAATAATCCCGGCAGTTATAGCCGCAAATTTACTATATTTACTTAAATACAAATACAAGAAAACTATAACCAACGAATTTACTATAGCTGTTGGCAGAACTGCCCATGGATCGTATTCTCTAAGAATCAGTACAGGAATTGCAGTAAGGATTGTTACGGGATAAGCCCTGTTGTAAGGTTTATGCTTTTGATCTCGCATTATATCTCCCAACTGCCCCTGGGCAATAGATTCAACACTCGAAAAGTGATAATATTCATCCATCTGTAGGTGTTTGAAATCAACCCCTTGCATCCTAATTAGTACTGCAAATAGTGTGAGTAGAGAAATAAATCCTGCTACTAGGTACTTGGCTCTAGGTTTCATATTGAGTTTAGAAAAACTATTTCTTTTTATATTAGCAAATTTTGCAACAATATAATTGTACAGAATGCGAATTGTACCTTTGATTGGAGTTTCTACGTTAAACCGGCAATTATCGTTAGAGCCATTCCGCCAGGAATAACATTTTTGCTTCTTCTACTTATCGCAGGGAATTGCTTCATCGAAAAAAAACTCCAGTTTTATCTGGAGTTTTTTATTTAAACCGGCAATTACCTATTTTCCCGGTCCGCGGTGCGGACAAGTATCGTCGGCTCAATTCTGTTTCACTTCTGAGTTCGGGATGGGATCAGGTGGTTCCAGAACGATACCATCACCGGATAAATGAGTAAAAACTTACGCATTCTATCCAATGACGATTATTAATTACCAGTTTTAAAGAGCTTTCCCCACAGCTAAGGCTACGGAGAATGATTCTCTAGAAACTGAATAGAAAAATAATCTCAAAGATTGGAATATATAGTGTGCCTAGCAAAACTTTGGCACTAACATATTCCAAATCAGGTCTTTTTATCAAGGTAAAAACTAAAAGCTTTTGGTTTATTAGTACACCTCGGCTGAATGTATTACTACACTTACACCTGGTGCCTATCGACCTGTTAGTCTTTCAGGAACCTATGACGAATTTTAATCTTGAAGTTGACTTCCCACTTAGATGCATTCAGTGGTTATTCAAATAGCAACGTAGCTACCCAGCAGTGCCACTAGTGTGACAACTGGTGCACCAGAGGTTACCTAATCCTGGTCCTCGCGTACTAAGGATTAGTCTTCTCAAAATTCGAACGCTCATACCGGATAGAGACCAACCTGACTTACGTCGGTTTGAACCCATCTCACGTGCCACTTTAATGGGCGAACAGCCCAACCCTTGGAACCTTGTACAGCTCCAGGATGTGACGAGACGACATCGAGGTGCCGAACCTTGCCGTCGCTATGGACGCTTGGGCAAGACTAGCCTGTTATCCCCGGGGTAACTTTTATCCTTTGACCAATTGCGCTTCCACGCGCCTCAAAAAGGTCACTAAGCCCTACTTTCGTAACTGCTTGACTTGTAGGTCTCGCAGTAAAGCCACCTTATGCCTTTACACTCTTCTCCTGATTTCCATACAGGATGAGGTGACCTTAGGGATCTTACGTTACATTTTAGTAAGAGTCCGCCCCAGACAAACTACCCACCAAACACTGTCTTGGTTTCCGGATTACGGATCCAATCAGAAATAAAGCTCATAGAGGGAAGTGTTCCATTGATGGCTCCATTCCAACCTGAGTCGAAACTTCACAGCCTCCTTCCTACACTCTGCAATACAAGATTTATTACAATGTCTAGCTATAGTAAAGATCCCGGGGTCTTTTTGTCCTGGTATGAGAAGGCCGCATCTTCACAGCCATTTCATTTTCGCCGAGCCCCATGTTAAGACAGTGCCCAACTCGTTACGTCTTTCGTGCAGGACGCCTATTAAGCGCCGAGGAACTTCGCTCTAAAGTTCTTATGATCATTAATTCGCATTAATGTATGGACCATCTCTTTACCAATTAATTACTTAATGGTATCTGACGTATGGCCTCTGAGGATTCTAAAAATTTCTTGGATTTTCCTTTATTCATAGTTTTAGCTATTTGTCTGATTGTTCTAAGCCCTGAATTTGTTAAATGCTTCTTCTGCTTAATAAGCAAAATACATTTTTTAAATTTCTTATAGTCAGACAACTTATCACTTTTAAGAGAATACTTATCAAAAAAAGGTATTATTGTAGAATCTAATTCTTTAACCGATCTTACACAGTAACGATATAGATTTTCTCTATGATTGTCGTGTCTTCGGTTAATAAAAAGATTCCCAATTTCAAAATACTCTTTTACAAGTTTCAAAGCAGAAACGCTTCTCTCTCCTTGAGTGATAACGAATTCTGGGAAAACCTGCCAGCCTGATTTCGTAGTATGATTTTTGAAGATAGATATGGAAAACGTTCCTTCTCCATCTACAAATCCTACTATCCACCAAGCAATTTCTAGCCTTTCCTGCCGATTTTCTGCACCTAAATCATTTTTACTTGAAATAGAACTTTCCATCTAAGGAAATATTCTACCATAGTAGACTAGGATCCAACAGACTTCCCGGCATATAGTCAGATTTTACTAAGGCAGCGTTTTACAATACACCTTAGGACCGTCAGGGTTACAGCCGCCATTCACCAGTACTTAAGTTAAAAGCCTCTCCGATAAATCGGAGTCACTCTCTTCCGTGATATTCTGGCATTGGGCAGACGTCAGTATGTATACATCCATTTGCATGTTTGCACATACCTGTGTTTTTGTTAAACAGTCGATTGAGCCTTTTCAGTGCCCCCTATATTGCTATAGGGACCCCTTCTTGCGAACTTACGGGGTTAATTTGCCGAGTTCCTTAACATGGGCTAACTCGTACACCTTGGTATACTCTACCATCTTACCTGTGTCGGTTTACGGTACGGTTATTTATAATTCTGGTTTAGAAGTTTTTCCAGCAAAAAGAATTATTAGAGTAATCCTACTCCGTAGAGTAGAACTCCCCATAACAGCTCAGGTTCACCCCGAAAATCGGGGAACGAATGACCGGATTTACCTAATCATTCTACTTTACTGCTTAAACTCCGACTTATCGAAGCTCTAATTGCTCCTTTCTGGTCCCTCCTTCACTCATAGCGAATTATAAATAGTACAGGAATATTAACCTGTTGGCCATCACTTACGCTTTTCAGCCTCAGCTTAGGACCGACTAACCCGCAGATGACTAGCATAGCTGCGGAAACCTTAAGAATTCGGTGTCCCGGTTTTTCACCAAGATTTCGCTACTCATGTCTGCATCCTCACTTGTATACACTCCATCCAACTTCACAATTGAACTTCACTGCAGTATACAAAGCTCCCCTACCCTATCTTATGCGAAGCATAAGTAGATACGGCATCGGTACTATACTTGAGCCCCGATCATTATAGGCGCAGAATCTCTCGACCAGTGAGCTGTTACGCACTCGTTAAAGGATGGCTGCCTCCAAGCAAACCTCCTGGCTGTCTTTGAAATTCCACCTCCTTTTCCACTTAGTATAGATTTTGGGACCTTATCCGTTATTCTGGGATGTTTCCCTCTTGCCACATGGAGCTTATCCCCCATGGACTAACTCCCAGCAATCCGCTTATGGTATTCGTAGTTTGACAGAGTGAAGTAAGGACAAGTCCCCCTTCGACTCAATCAGTGCTCTACCTCCACAAGGTTCAAAAACTGGGGCCAACCCGAAAGTTGTTTCGGGGAGAGCCAGCTATTGCCGTGTTCGATTGGCGTGTTACCCCTAACCACAAGTCATCCGAAAGCTTTTCCCCGCTTAACGGTTCGGTCCTCCCCACGTATCTCTACGTGGTTCAACCTGCTCATGGTTAGATCACACGGCTTCGGGTCTATTTTACAATACTTAACGCCTTTTAGGACTCGGTTTCCCTTCGGCTACGGACCATAAGCCCTTAACCTTGCAATGCAAAATAACTCGCAGACTCATTCTTCAATAGGCACGCCGTCATTCCGATAAATCGGAACTCCGACTGCTTGTAGGCGTATAGTTTCAGGATCTATTTCACTCCCCTAACAGGGGTTCTTTTCACCTTCCCCTCACGGTACTGGTTCACTATCGGTCACAAGAAGTATTTAGCCTTTCCCAGTGGTTTGGGATAATTCCTACCAAGTTTCACTTAGTTGGTAGTACTCAGGATTGCAAATCAATAAGTCTTGAACATTTTTTATACACGACTATTACGTTCTTTGGTCTAGCCTTCCAGCTAAGTTCTAATATATTCAAGATTTGTAACTTATTCCCAGAGTTTGTGGCCTCTGAATATCTGCATCCTATAACACCTTATTGCCCCTGCCAAAACAGTTGAAATTTAAATCAACCATAACCGAAGTCAAGGCATCATTAAATTTCGGGTTGAATAAGGTTTGGGCTTTTTCCTCTTCGCTCGCCGCTACTAAGGAAATTGCAATTCTGTTTCTTTTCTTCTGGCTACTAAGATGTTTCAGTTCGCCAGCTTGCTTCTGCTATGACTATGTATTCATCATAGAGTATCCCGACAAGTCGGGATGGGTTTTCCCATTCGGAAATCTCCGGTTATAACGCTTTTTGACAGCTTACCGAAGCTTATCGCAGTCTAACACGTCCTTCATCAGCTTCTTGTACCAAGGCATCCACCATACGCCCTTTGTAGCTTTTTTTGGTTTAAAACCTTTGACAAAAAGACCTTAAATGTCTTTTTAATTATTTTCTATTCAGTTTTTAAAGAACTTTTACTTTGTACAGTTAATACAAAGAAATCCAAAATACGAAATTTCAAAATCCCAAATTGGAACTTATTAACTCGAATTTCGAATTTCAAAGTACTAAAGTGGAGCCTGAGGGATTCGAACCCTCGACCTCCTCATTGCAAATGAGGCGCAATAAACCAGCTATGCTAAGGCCCCTTAAGTATGGTAGGCCAGCCTGGACTCGAACCAGGGACCTCACCCTTATCAGAGGTGCGCTCTAACCACCTGAGCTACTGGCCTGCAGGAGGCTTCGAGCATAGAGCTTGCTTAGTTCCAATAGCACAGCCCTAAAGCCTCAAATTAAATCCTAAAAAGTGATAAGGCTCAAATTACCTCATTAGCTAAGAATCGGGTTAAAGAATAATGATCTAGTGTAAACACTAGATTTTAATTATTCCGTTAGGAAAAATCCAGCCGCAGATTCCCCTACGGCTACCTTGTTACGACTTAAGCCTAGTCGCCGCCCATAACTTTCGGCCCTATCTAGTAGGAACTTCGAGCATGAGCAACTCCCGTGCCCTGACGGGCGGTGTGTACAAGACCCGAGAACGTATTCACCGTGCCTCGCTGATACACGATTACTAGCAATTCCGGCTTCATGCAGTCGAGTTGCAGACTGCAATCCGAACTGAGGTTATTTTTGATGGGATTAGCTCCACCTCGCGGTTTGGCAACCCTTTGTAATAACCATTGTAGCGTCTGTGTAGCCCTGGACATAAGGGATATGATGACTGGACGTCGTCCCCTCCTTCCTCCTTGTTGTGGCAAGGCAGTATCCGAAGTAATTTTAACATCGGACAGGGGTTGCGCTCGTTGTGGGACTTAACCCTACATCTCACGACACGAGCTGACGA